>NZ_JBVIKX010000005.1:443747-599421 GCF_055580685.1 Streptomyces sp. NPDC031554
CCCCGCGCCCCCCCCCCCGCCCCCCCCCCCCCCCCCCCCCCCCCGCGCGGGCCGCGCCGCGCGGGGGCCGGGGCGCCGCGCCCGCCCCCCCCCCCCCCCCCCCCCCCCCCCCCCCCCGCCGCTCCGGTTGTGCCGCTTCGCCCGGCGTTCGCGTGCGGGTTAGCCTGTCTCTCACCTGTGATGAAGCGGACCTCAAGAACTGGTTTCTCTGTGGTAACCCTGGGGAAAATCGCCGTCTCCGTGCTGGTAACGTGAACCGTGGTCTCGGTGGCGACAGCCATGCCCGCCGTGACCGCAGCCGACCAGCACTTCCGGCCCTCCGGCTCGGATACGGCTGTATTCCCGCAAGGAACCCTCCGGGGGCGGGGTCCTGTGTACAAGCCGTTCGCCCGCCCACCGGCAGCGGTGAACACCCAGGGATGCGGCCGTGCTGATCTCGACGCGGCCCCTTCCCGACGAAGCACGACGCGCCCTTGAGGTCGCCGTAGAGGAGGGGATGTCGATGACCGACGCCCATGAGTTCATACCGGCCGCCAAGCCTGTGATCGGCGAGGAGGAGATCGAGGCCGCGGTCCGCGTGCTGCGCAGCGGCCTGGTCGTCCAGGGGCCCGAGGTGGCCGCCTTCGAGGAGGAGTTCTCGGAGCTGGTCGACGGGCGCCACTGCGTCGCCGTCAACTCCGGCACCTCGGCGCTGCACCTGGCGCTGCTGGCCCTCGGCATCGGTCCGGGCGACGAGGTCGTCGTCCCCTCGTTCTCGTTCGCCGCCTCCGCCAACGCGGTGCGTCTGGTCGGCGCGGACGTGGTCTTCGCCGACATCGAGGCCGACACCTTCTGCCTGGACCCGGCCGCCTTCGAGGCCGCGATCACCCCGCGCACCGCCGCCGTCATGCCCGTCCACCTCTACGGCCACCCCGCCGCGATGGACCGCATCACGGCGATCGCGCAGGCGCACGGGCTCGCCGTCGTCGAGGACGCCTGCCAGGCCCACGCGGCCGCGCTGCACGGCACGCCGGTCGGCGCGTTCGGTGCCGCGGGCACCTTCAGCTTCTACCCGACGAAGAACATGCACAGCCTCGAGGGCGGCATCATCTCCACGGGTGACGCGGAGACCGCGCGGACCCTGCGCCTGCTGCGCAACCAGGGCATGGAGAAGCGGTACGCCAACGAGATCGTCGGCGCCAACGTGCGGATGACGGACGTGTCCGCGGCGATCGGCCGCGTGCAGCGCGCCAAGCTCGGCGGCTGGACCGAGCAGCGCATCGCCAACGCCGCCTACCTCACCGAGCACATCACCGCGCCCAACGTGGTGACCCCGAAGGTCGCCGAGGGCGCCCGCCACGTGTACCACCAGTACACGGTGCGCATCCAGGGTGACCGTGAGGCCGCCATGGCCCAGCTGACCGAGGCCGGCATCGGCAACGCGGTGTACTACCCGACCCCGATCCACCGGCTCAAGCCGTACTGGGAGCCGGACCAGAAGGCGGGCCGCTCCTGGGACCTGCCGGAGACGGAGCGCGCGGCCGCCGAGGTCGTCTCGCTGCCCGTCCACCCCGCGCTGTCGGCGCAGGACCTGGAGCGCATCGTGACCGCCGTGAACGCGCTGGGAGAGCAGCTGTGACCAAGCGTCTGCGGGCCGGACTCGTCGGCCTCGGCTCGATGGGGCGTCACCACGCCCGTGTCCTGGCGGGCCTGGACGGCGTCGACTTCGTCGGCGTCGTCGACCCGATGGGCGACAAGTTCGGTGCCGCGCAGGGTGCGCCGGTCCTGAACACGGTCGAGGAGCTGATCGCGCTCGGCGTGGACTACGCGGTCGTGGCCTGCCCCACCCACCTGCACGAGGAGGTCGGTCTGGCGCTCGCCGGGGCCGGCGTCTGCGCGCTGATCGAGAAGCCGGTCGCCGACACCGTCGAGGGCGCCCGCCGGCTCGTCGAGGCCTTCGAGTCGCGCGGCCTGGTGGCCGGCGTGGGCCACATCGAGCGGTGCAACCCGGCACTGCGCTCGCTGCGCGCCCGCCTGGAGGCCGGCGAACTGGGCGACGTCTACCAGGTCGTCACCCGGCGCCAGGGCCCGTTCCCGCACCGCATCGCCGACGTCGGCGTGGTCAAGGACCTGGCCACGCACGACATCGACCTCACCGGCTGGGTGACGGGCCGCCAGTACGTGTCCATCGCCGCGCACACCGTCTCCAAGAGCGGCCGTGAGCACGAGGACATGGTCTCCGCGGTCGGCCGCCTGGACGACGGCACCATGGTCAACCACCTGGTCAACTGGCTGAGCCCGCTCAAGGAGCGGTTCACCTCGGTCACCGGTGAGCGCGGCTGCTTCATCGCCGACACCCTCACCGCCGACCTGACCTTCCACTCCAACGCGGCGGTGACCACCGAGTGGGAGGCCCTCCAGGCCTTCCGCGGTGTCTCCGAGGGCGACATGATCCGCTACGCCATCCCCAAGCGCGAGCCGCTCCAGGTGGAGCACGAGCTGTTCCGGGACGCGGTGCTCGGCGAGCCCGCCGACATCTGCACCCTGCGGCAGGGCATGCGTACCGTGGAGGTCGCGGCGGCGGTTCTCGCTTCGGCGACCAACGGCGGTACCGTCCTTATCGACCCGGTCGAGCACGTGGCCGCCCGGTAGCTTCCGGTGCGCGCCACTGCCACCCGCCGGCCCCCCCTGGAACAGGGGGGGCCGCGCTCCTGTACCCCCGGAGGAAGTACGTAATGGAATCCCCTGCCCGCAGGCCGAGGATCGCAGTGATCGTCGCCAACGGCATCACGGGTGACTCCCGTGTCCAGAAGACAGCCGTTGCCGCGGCCCGAGACGGCTGGGACGTGACGCTGATCGGCCGGAGCGACACCAAGCGTGTCCAGCGGTCGAAGATGGGGCCGATCGACGTCGTCCGGGTACCGGTGACTTCGGACTACCTGCGCGGTGTGAAGGTGCGCAGGGAGCGCTCCCTGCGGGCCGCTGCCACCCAGTTCCATCTTCCGGACCAGGCGGCTCTCAACCGTTACACCGCGGAGTACCGGGCCTGGGTCCGGCAGAAGTCGGCCGAGAGCAACTGGGCGAGCGCTCCGCGCCGTACGTCGATCAAGGCGGTGCTCCGGGCGCGCCGGTCGGTCCACCGGCTGCGGGTGCAGGCGTTCAAGTGGGAGCAGCGGCAGAAGTCCAAGGACGACCTGGCCCGGGACTGGCGGGTCGACTGGCCGCAGGTGGTCGACCTCGACCTCGCCTTCGGCCCGGTGATCGAGGAACTCGAGCCGGACGTCATCCACGCCAACGACGTGACGATGATCGCGACGGCCGCCCTCAGCGCCGCCCGGTTGCGTGCCCGGGGCCGCAGGTGCGCCTGGCTGTACGACGCGCACGAGTACATCAAAGGCGTGGAGTGGCCGAACCCCCGCCAGGCGTACGCGCTGCCCGCGGTGGAGGCCGAGTTCATCGGCCGGGCCGACGCCGTCGTCACCGTCTCCAGCCAGATGGCGGAGCTGCTGAAGAACGACCACGGGCTGGCGAAGGCGCCGCTGGTGGTCGGCAACGCGCCGGTCCGCGAGGTGATCGGGGCCGGCACGGCCGCCTCGTCGGTGCGCGCGGCCTGCGGCCTGGGCCCCGAGGTCCCGCTGATGGTCTACTCCGGCTGGATCGGTCCGGAGCGCGGCGTGGACGCCGTCATCGACGGTCTGCCCCGGCTGCCCGACTTCCACCTCGCCCTGGTGCACGGCCGGATGACGCCCCTTCTGGAACAACTCCTCGCGCAGGCCGAGGCGCTGGGCGTGCGCGACCGCATCCACCTGGTGCCGTACGTGCCGCAGCACGAGGTCGCCGACTACCTCTCCTCCGCCGACCTCGGCCTCACCCCCTTCCGGCGCGTCCCCAACTGCGAGGTGTCGCTGCCGACGAAGGTCTCCGAGTACCTGCAGGCCGGACTGCCGCTGGTCACCAGCGACGTCAAGGTCATCAAGGCGTACGTGGAGCAGCACGGCCTGGGCGAGGTGTGGACGTGGGACGACCCCGGGACGTTCGCCGAAGCCGCCGCACGGGCCATGCAGAACCGCGGCAAGCTCGCCGACGCGATCACCGAGGACGTCCTCACCGACCTGTCCTGGGAGGCGCAGAGCGGCAAGCTGCTGCAGCTGTACCGGGACCTGTCGAAGAAGACCCCGCCGGGCCCCCGGCCCGAGGTGTCCTGGACGGTCCAGGAGACCCCGGAGGCGGTGCGGACGGCGGACAACACCGGCGCCGACGGCAAGCCGCTGTGGCGCAAGCTCCGCGACACCCGGGTCCGCCTCGGTCTGGGCCCCGCCAACTACGCGGGCCAGGGCGCCGCGTTCGCGCAGGCCGTCACGCGCCTCAACCCGGACGTGTCGGCCGAGGTCGTCATGAACAAGCGGCCGGAGTCCTTCGACTACCCGGCCGACGTGTACGTGGACGCGGACCGGCTGCGCGACCTCGACGTGCAGGTCCAGCAGATGGAGCGGGTCATCGGCCGCTTCACCCACCTGCTGGTCGACGCCTTCATGCCGGTGTTCGGACACCTCAACGGCACCAGCATCGCCGGTGACCTGGACGCCCTGAAGCAGGCCAGGATCAAGGTGGCGCTGCTCGCCCACGGCAGCGAGATCCGCAACCCCGCCCACCACATGGCGCGCCACCCCTTCTCGCTGTTCCACGACGCCCCCGACGGCATCGCGAAGAAGCTCCAGGCCAAGGCCGAGGTGAACAAGCGGATCGCGACCGAGGCCGGACTGCCGCTCTACGTCACCACGCCCGACCTTTTGGAGGACCTCCCGACGGCGAAGTGGCTGCCGCTGGTCGTGGACGTCGACAAGTGGGCCACCGACCGCCCGGTCATGGAGCGCAAGCGGCCGCTGGTGCTGCACGCCCCGTCGAAGCGGTGGACCAAGGGAACCGACCGGATCATGCCGGTCCTCACCGAGCTGCACGACCGGGGCGTCATCGAGTTCCGGCTCGCCGAGGGCATCCCGTGGGCCGAGATGCGCGAGCTGGTGCAGAGCTGCGACCTGGTGCTCGACCAGTTCACCACCGGCAGCTACGGCACCTTCGCCGTGGAGGCCATGGCGGCCGGCAAGCCCGTCGTCGCCTACATCAGCGACAGCGTGAAACTCGCCACGGACGGCGCCCTGCCCATCGTCGGCGCCACCCCCGAAACCCTCCGCGAGGTCCTGGAGGGGCTCGTCGGCGACCCCGAGGGCACGGCCCGCATCGGCCGGGAGTCCCTCGAGTTCGCCCGCACCTACCACGACGGCACATGGACCGCCCAGGTCCTGAGCGATTTCCTGAAGTGACCGGTTCAGAAAGGCTGTTCATGGAAGCGCAGCGCACCGACGCGCCCCGCCCGACCAAGGGCCGGGTCGTCATGCTGGTCGACAACAAGGTCGACGGCGACTCGCGCGTGCAGAAGGCCGCGGAGTCCGCGGCGGCCGCCGGCTGGGACGTGGTGCTCCTCGGCCTCGTCCGCTCCGGCAACGGGCGTACCTGGAAGCTCGGCGACGCCGAGGTGCGGCTGCTGCCGCTGAAGACGCCGCTGGCCAAGCGGCACGCCGAGCGGCACCGCTCGCCGCTGCGCCGTCCGCTCGCCTACCCGCCGGGGCCGATGGCGGCCTACCGCCGGCAGTGGGCCAAGGCGTGGCGCGCGGACCTCGCCGCCCGCCGGGCCGCCCTGAAGGTGGCGCCGCAGGCCGTGGGCGGCCCGCTGTTCCGCCGGGTCGAGAAGCTGCGCCTCGTGGTGGCCGGACCGGTCTCCAGGTTCATGCAGAAGTGGATCGAGTTCCGGGCCCGCCAGAGCAGCCGGGCACAGACCGCGGGCCGTGCCCTGCGCGGGCCCCTGGACCGCGCCTTCACGGCCCTGTGGAAGGCGGCCAAGGGCAAGCGCGCCTGGCGTCGTCTGGAACCCGTGCTGTGGGACTACGAACTGACCTACGGCAAGGAGATCGACGCCCTCAAGCCCGATCTCATCCACGCCAACGACTTCCGGATGCTCGGGGTCGGCGCCCGCGCCGCGGTGCGGGCCCGTGCCGCCGGCCGGTCGGTCAAGCTGGTGTGGGACGCCCACGAGTTCCTGCCCGGGGTGCGCCCCTGGGAGGACAACGCGCACTGGATCCCGGGCAACACCGCGCACGAGAGCGAGTACGCCCCGTTCGCCGACGCCGTGGTCACCGTCTCCGAGGGCCTGGCCGACCTGCTGGTGGAGCGCCACGGCCTCCGGGAACAGCCGACCGTGGTCCTCAACGCCCCCGACCGGCCCGTCGAGCGGGACCCGCTGCTCGACGACGCCGAGCCGGAGCCGGACCTGCGCGCCCTGTGCGGCATCGGACCGGACGTCCCGCTGGTGGTCTACAGCGGCTCGCCCGGCCCGCAGCGCGGCCTCGGTGACATGGTGGAGGCCCTGCCGAAGCTGGACGGCGTCCACATGGCGTTCGTCGTCCCGGCGCCGGCCGCCGGCTACATACAGGGCCTGCTGCGCCGCGCGCAGGAACTCGGGGTGGGCGACCGGCTGCACGCCGTGCCGTACGTCAAGCACTGGCAGGTGGTCCGTTTCCTGGCCGCGGCGAACGTCGGCTGCATCCCGATCCACCACTGGCCCAACCACGAGATCGCCCTGATCACGAAGTTCTTCGAGTACTCGCACGCGCGGCTGCCGCTGGTGGTCAGCGACGTGAGGACCATGTCCGAGGTGACCCGGTCCACCGGGCAGGGCGAGGTCTGCCGGGCCGAGGACGTCGACGATCTCGCCCGCGCCATCAAGGCCGTACTGGCCGACCCCCGGAAGTACACGGCCGCCTACGACAAGCCCGGGCTGCTCGACACCTGGACGTGGGAGGCGCAGGCCGAGGTGCTGGACGGGCTCTACACCCGGCTGGTCGCCAGATCCTCGAAGGCGGGTTCATGAGCGGGGCCGTTCCCGACGTCACCGTCGTCGTCGCCGTCTACAACACGATGCCCTACCTGACGGAGTGCCTGAACTCCCTCGTCGGGCAGAGCATCGGCCGTGACCGGCTGGAGGTCGTCGCCGTCGACGACGGCTCCACCGACGACAGCGGCCGCGAACTCGACCGGTTCGCGGCGCTGTACCCGGACACCGTCAAGGTGATCCACCAGCCGAACTCCGGAGGCCCGGCGGCGCCCAGCAACAGGGCGCTGGAGGTGGCCACGGGCCGTTACGTGTACTTCATAGGCTCCGACGACTACCTCGGCGAGGAAGCCCTGGAGCGCATGGTGAAGTGCGCCGACCGCAACGGCTCGGACGTCGTGGTCGGCAAGATGGTCGGCACCAACGGCCGGTACGTCCATCAGGCGCTGTACAAGGAGAACGACCCGGACGTCAGCCTGTACGACTCCGCGCTGCCGTTCACCCTCGCCAACACCAAGCTGTTCCGCCGGGAGCTCGTCGAGAAGCACAAGCTGCGCTTCCCGGAGCACCTGCCCGTGGGCAGCGACCAGCCGTTCACCATCGAGGCGTGCGTGCGCGCCCGGAAGATCTCGGTGGTCGCCGACTACATCTGCTACTTCGCGGTCAAGCGCGGCGACGCCAGCAACATCACCTACCGCGCCGACCACCTGGCGCGGCTGCGGGCCGCCGCGGAGATCGTGGACTTCACCGCCGGGCTCATCGAGGCCGGGCCGAAGCGTGACGCCGTCCTGCGCCGGCACTTCACCTGGGAGCTGGCCAAGCTCGTCCAGGACGACTTCCCGGCCCTCGACCGCGAGCTGCAGCGCCGGCTCTGCGCGGGCATCGCGCGGCTCGCCGACACCTACTTCACCGACGGCATCCGCGACGCCATGGACGTCAAGCGCCGGGTGCGCATCGCCCTGGCCCACGCGGGGGCGGTCGACGCGCTGTCCGAGGCGATCAGCGCCGAGCAGGAGCACGGGGCACCGCCGTTCGTCGTCGAGGACGGCCGTGCCTACGCCCGCTACCCCGGCTTCCGCGACCCGCTCCTCGGGCTCCCCGACCGTGTCTACGAGCTGATCGACGAGTCGGTCCCGGGCCGCCTGGCCCAGGGCACCGAGCTGCTCGCCTCCGACTGGGAGCAGCAGGGCGACCAGCTCGCCTACACGGCGTCCGTGCGGGTACCCGTGGTCGGGCAGGCGGACGGCGCGGGAGCGGTGCTGCGGCTCGCCAGGGGCGCCATGCCCAAGTCGGCCGACAAACCGGGCGCGCGCCGTCTCAAGGCGGATCACGCGCTGCCGGCGCCGGTCGGCGAGATGCGGGTGGAGACGGCCCCGGACGGCGCGGCCACCGTGCTGCACGCCCGGGTGCCGCTGGAGTACGTCACCGCCAGGAGGGGCGTCCGGGTGTACCTGGACCTCGCCGGCCGGACGTACGAGATCCCGGTGCGCGGTGCGGGGCTGCCGATGCCCCTCGCCCGGCGATGGGGCCGGGACGCCGATCCGTACCGGGCGTCCGCCATCGTGAACGACAAGGGGCGTGTGGTCATCGACACGGCCCAGCTGTACCCCCCGAAGAGGACTTTGGTGCGGCGGGCGCTCGGGCGTCTGGCGCGGAAGGTGAAGTCCCGCTCCGTCGGCTCGAAGTCGAACGGTTCCAAGAAGTCGAAGTCGAAGTCGAACGGTTCCTGAAGCCGAACGGGTTCCAGAAGGAAGTAGCCACCGTCCATGAACATCTGTGTAGTAGCGCTCGGCAAGATCGGGCTTCCGCTGGCCGTGCAGTTCGCGTCCAAGGGGCACCGGGTCATCGGCGCGGACGTCAACGAGAAGGTCGTCGAGCTGGTCAACGCCGGCGTCGAGCCCTTCCCGGGTGAGCACGACCTCGACGTCAAGCTGAAGCAGGCCGTCGACGCCGGGCTGCTGAGCGCGACGACGGACACCGCGTCCGCGGTCGCCGAGAGCGACGCCGTCGTCGTGGTCGTGCCGCTGTTCGTCGACGCCGAGGGCGTGCCGGACTTCGGCTGGATGGACTCGGCGACCAAGGCCATCGCCCAGGGCATGAAGCCGGGAACGCTCGTCTCGTACGAGACCACGCTGCCGGTCGGCACCACGCGCACCCGCTGGGCGCCGATGCTGGCGGAGGGCTCCGGCCTGACCCCGGGGGAGGACTTCCACCTGGTGTTCTCCCCGGAGCGGGTCCTGACCGGCCGGGTCTTCGCGGACCTGCGCCGCTACCCGAAGCTGGTCGGCGGCATAGACGAGGCGTCGACGGCCCGCGGTGTGGAGTTCTACGAGCAGGTCCTCGACTTCGACGAGCGCGCCGACCTGCCGCGGGCCAACGGCGTGTGGGACCTGGGCACCGTGGAGGCCTCCGAGCTCGCCAAGCTCGCCGAGACCACCTACCGGGACGTCAACATCGGCCTGGCGAACCAGTTCGCGCGCTTCGCCGACAGCAACGGCATCGACGTCAAGAAGGTCATCGAGGCCTGCAACTCGCAGCCCTACAGCCACATCCACCAGCCCGGCATCGCCGTCGGCGGCCACTGCATCCCGATCTACCCGCGGATGTACCTGTGGAACGACCCGGCGGCGACCGTCGTGCGTTCCGCGCGCGAGGCGAACGCGGCGATGCCGGAGTACGCCGTGGACCTGCTGGCCGCCGCCCACGGCGACCTGACCGGGGTGAACGTGCTCGTGCTGGGCGCCGCCTACCGCGGTGGCGTCAAGGAGACCGCGTTCTCGGGCGTCTTCCCGACCGTGGAGGCGCTGAAGGCGCGCGGCGCGGTCCCGTTCGTCTCGGACCCGATGTACACGGCCGAGGAGCTGGCGGCGCACGGTCTCCCCCCGCACGCGGGCGAGAAGGTCACGGCCGCGATCCTGCAGGCCGACCACGCCGAGTACCGCTCCCTGACCCCGGCCGACCTGCCGGACGTCACGGTCCTGGTCGACGGCCGCCGCACGACCGACCCGGAGGCCTGGAAGGGCGTCCGGCGGGTCGTCATCGGCGGCTGACCCGTCCGGACGGACCTGTCCGTCCGGCCCCCTCGACGACGAAGGGCCTGACGCCACCAGCGGGTGGCGTCAGGCCCTTCGTCGTCGGATCAGCCGCGGGCCGCCGCCGTGTGCCGGCCGGACTCCTTGGCCAGACGGTTGCGCAGCCACCGCTGGGAGGGTTTCTCCACGAACCGGTGGACGAGCCAGGCCAGCACGACCAGTACGGCCGTGGTGGTGGCCAGGGTGGCCCACGCGCCCAGGTGGCCGCCGCCGTACAGCTTGCGGATCATGGCCCAGCCCAGCTCCTCGTGGAGCAGGTAGAGCGGGTACACCAGGGCGCCGGCCGTGGTCAGCCACTTCCACTCGAGCCGGTCGAACTTGTGCAGCGCGACGGCGAGGACGATCAGGTAGAAGACGGTGACCAGGGCGAGGGCGACGTACGGCGAGCGGTCCATGCCCTGCTCGTCGCGCACGTGGTCGGCGTGCTGGACGAGGTCGCCCTGCATCACCAGCCAGCCCGCGGCGAGCAGGCCCCACAGCTTGAGGTCGGGCCCGAACCGGTACATCAGGTACATCGCGATGCCGGAGACGAACAGCGCGGTGTTCAGCGGCTGGGCGAAGATGCCGACCAGGGGGATCTGCTCCTTCTGCACCAGGACGCTCGCGAGCAGCCACAGCCAGCAGAAGACGGAGACCCGGACGTAGTCCACCCCCTTCCAGAGCACCACCAGGAAGATCAGGTAGAAGGTGAGTTCCACCCACAGCGTCCAGTAGGCGCCGACCAGGTGCCGGGCCGAGAGCGGCGCCTGGACCATGGTGAGGTTGGTCAGCGACTCGCTGAAGCTCGGCGCCTTGCGTTCGCCGTCGGGCAGTCCGCGCCAGACGAGGACGGCGACGACGACCGAGAACCAGTAGGCGGGGAAGAGGCGCAGGAAGCGGGCCTGGACGAACTGTCCCGGGGTGCGGCCCCAGGCGGACAGGCAGATCACGAAGCCGCTGATGATGAAGAACAGCTGGACGCCGTACGAGCCGTAGGAGGTGTACGGGAAGATCGACGGGAACAGCGCCTTCGGGTTGATGCCCCAGTTGGCCTCGGTGGCCGCGTCCACGCCGGTGAAGTGGAAGAGCAGCACGGAGAGCGCCGCTATGACGCGCAGCGCGTCCAGCGCGTAGAGCCGCGGGGCCCGTGCGGGCGCGGGTGGCGCGGGCTCGGGCGCGTCCCCGGTGCCGGCCGCGTCCTGCGGTGCCGGGACCTTGACGTCGGTCTGAGACATGTGTCGTCCTCGTTGTGTGTCCTGGGCGCCCCCTCGCGTGGTCCGGGCGCCGTCACGGGCTGGAGGACCGAGCGGCCCGGGGTGCCCCGGGCCGGTTCCCACCCTCCTGGTGCTGTCCGGCTCACTCCGACTCGGTGAGCGTCCCCTCGGCCGTCTCCCGGTACAGGCGGCCCGACTTCGGGCACTCCCACACGCCGGGCCGGTCCTCGCGCGGGACCAGCCGGACGCCCTCGTGGCCGACCCAGCCGATGCGGCGGGCGGGGACGCCGACGACCAGGGCGAAGTCGGGGACGTCCTTGGTGACGACGGCACCGGCCGCGACCATGGCCCAGCGGCCGATCTCGATCGGGGCGACGCACACCGACCGGGCGCCGATGGAGGCGCCGTCGGCGATCTTCACGCCGACGGCCTCCCAGTCGCCGCCGCGCTTCTGCTTGCCCTCGGGGTCCACGGAACGGGGGTTGTGGTCGTTGGTGAGGACCACGGCGGGGCCGATGAAGACGCCGTCGCCCAGCTCGGCCGGTTCGTAGACGAGCGCGTAGTTCTGGAGCTTGCAGTTGTCGCCCATGCGCACGCCCGTGCCCACGTAGGCGCCGCGGCCGATCACGCAGCCCTCGCCGAGGCGGGCGCCCTCGCGGACCTGTGCCAGGTCCCAGACGCTGCTGCCGGCGCCGATCTCGGCGGTGTCGTCGACCTGAGCGCTGGGCTGGACCCTGTAGTTCACTTCGATGCCTTCCGGTGTCTGACTTCCGGGCGAGCATACGGGGAGCGGCCCGTCCCCCGCAGGGACGGTCCGCAGCGGTCCCCGCGCGGGCCGGAAGCGGTGAAGCCGGTGTGTGTTTCCTGTGATTCTTGTCATGTCCTGGTGCTCAAGTGATCTCTTGCACGGGGACGTCACCCGTGGCGATGATCCGGTGACGTTTTTTAGTTCCTCTTTATCTGCGGGGGCAGGGCTGTGTTACACGCAGGCAGGACATGGCGGCACAGCGCTGCCGCGGTGGTGACGGGAGCACTGCTGGCCTGGGGTCTCGGCGCCGGCGGCACGCCGGCCGCCGCCGCGGTCGCGTGCCCGTCCGGGGTCGACTCGGACTTCAACGGCGACGGCATCCGGGACACGGCGATCGCCGACCCGGAGGCGACCGACGCCGGCGTGCCGAAGGCGGGCGCGGTGCACATCGTCTACGGCGGCGGCAAGGGCACGCTGACGCTGGATCAGACGCTGGAGAGCATTCCCGGCGTGCCCGAGGCCGGTGACCGGTACGGCTACGCGCTGGCCGTCTACGACGCCGACCTCGACGGCTGCAGCGACCTCGCCGTCGGCATCCCGTACGAGGACATCGGCACGGCGGCCGACTCCGGTTCCGTGCACGTGATCTACGGCTCCACCAACGGGCTCAACGGCGGCACCAAGCCCGTCAAGGAGTTCTACCAGGGCACCGACAAGCCGCTCGGCGGCGGTGCCGAGGCCGACGACTGGGTCGGTTACGCGGTCGCCGCCGGGAAGACCTCGGCAGGCCAGCCGTACCTGCTGATCGGCTCCCCGGGCGAGTCCATCGGCACCATCGAGGACGCCGGCGGCTTCTACTACGTCGGCGGCACCGCGCAGACGGTCACCCTCACCCACCAGGACACCGAGAACGGCGGCGCCGTGGCCGGCGTGGCGGAGCAGGACGACCGTTTCGGGTCCTCCCTCGCCGCGACCCCCACCCACTTCGCGGTCGGCACCCCCGGCGAGGCGATCGGCACCACGCCGTTCGCCGGCGGCGTGGCCTACTTCAACCACACGCTCACCTCCGGCTACCCCAAGCCGCTCGGCGGACTCGCCCAGGACCAGGACGTGATCAGCGGCGCCGAGGAGGCCGGCGACCAGTTCGGCGACGCGCTCGCCATGGTCCCCTACCGGGCCTCCGGCGCCACCTCCACCACCGAGTCGCTGCTCGTGGTCGGCGTTCCGGGCGAGGACCTGTCGACCACCGTGGACGCGGGCGCCGTCCAGGTGTTCAAGCTCGCCGCCAACGGCACGTTCACCCAGACCGCCTGGATCGACCAGAACACCGCCGACGTGGACCAGGACGCCGAGGCCGGCGACTTCTTCGGCAAGCGGCTCGCCGCCGTCAACACCTCGCCGAACGCCATCTCCACGGCCACCACCACCCGCCTCGCCATCGGCGTGCCGGGGGAGGAGTCGTCCGAGGAGCACATGGAGAAGGGCGGCGTCCAGATCGTCCCGCTGGTCGGCGCGGCCGGCGCCTCCGACCAGTGGATCGACCCCGGCTACGGCGTTCCGGGCGTCCCCGCCCCGCGCCAGCTCGCCGGCCTCTCGCTGGCCGCCACCCCCTCGCTGCTCTACGTCGGCATGCCCTACGGCCCCGTCGAGGCCCGCGCGGTCCACGGCTTCCCGTGGAACGTGGCCTCCGGCGGCGCGCCGACGGTGACGATCAAGCCCGGTGAGGGCGGCCTGCCCGCGACCGGCGTGGCGTTCGGGGCGACCGTCCGCTGACGACGTCCGCGCGGCGGCCGTTCCGGAACCGGCCGGCCGTCGCGCCACCACCCCCACCCCACCCCGACGGCCGCGCACGGCCTCCCGTGCGAACGGGCCGACGCACACACCGGGGCCCGGCGAGGGCGGCATCCCCTCCTCGCACGGCGACGCTCCGGTGACGGCCCGCGGATCGCGGGCCCGGTGTGCCGGACCCGTGCCCGTGGCCCCTCGACTTCCCAGACAGACATGAACCGACGGGAGAGTGGACGCGTGTCCGCAGCAGGACCCAGACCGATACGGCGCGGCCCCGTGCTGCGCGCCGCCGTCGCGGCGGCCGTCGCCGGCGCCGTGGTGGCCGGCGCCGGGGCGCTCCCCGACGGCGGCGGACCGGACCGGGGCCCCGCCCCCGTCGCGGCCGACCAGCCGCTGGTCACCGAGCAGCAGGCGATGGCCTCCGCGAAGGACAGCGGCAAGCGGGCCGAGGTCGTCGGGATGCGCACCGAGCGCAGGGAGATCTTCGCCGAGCCCGACGGCACCTTCACCGCCCGCGAGTACACCGAGCCCGTCCGCACCGTCCAGGGCGGCAAGTGGGTCTCCGTCGACCCGACGCTCGTCCGGCGCGCCGACGGCACCTGGGGGCCGAAGGCCGCCACCGTCGACCTGGCCTTCTCCGCCGGACAGCCGGGCGAGCCCTTCGTCACGATGCGGCGCGCCGGCCGCGAGTTCGCCCTGACCTGGCCGTACGGCAAGCTGCCCGCGCCCAGCGTCGACGGCGACACCGCCACCTACGCCGAGGTGCTGCCCGGCGTCGACCTGACGGTGCGGGCGGAGCCGGACGGCTTCGGCCACCTGATCGTCGTCAAGACGCCCGAGGCCGCGGCCGACGCCCGGCTGGCCCGGCTCGACCTCGGCATGACCACCGACGGCCTCAAGGTCACCGAGGACGCGGAGGGCGCCGTCCTCGCGAAGGACGCCGTTGTCGGCGGCACCGTCTTCCAGGCCGGGAAGCCGGCCATGTGGGACTCGGCGGCGGTCAAGGAGACGGCTGCCAGGAAGCAGGGACCCAAGGCGGTCGCCAGGGCGCTGAAGTCGGCGGCGGCGGGAGCCGAGGCGACCGCTTCGGCAGCCTCCACCGCTCCTGCGACTCCCTCCGCCGCCCCCGGACCGCAGGCGGCCCCCGAGCCCGCCCTCGAAGGCCCCGGCGGCGGCGGCCGCGTGGCCCCGCTGGGCGTCGAGGTCGGCAAGGACAAGCTGAGCCTGGTCCCCGACCAGAAGCTCCTCAAGGGCGCGGACACCGTCTTCCCCGTGGTCATCGACCCGATCCAGCGCACCACCTCGCGCACCTCCTGGACCGGCGTCATGTCCGGGATGCCCGGTGAGCAGGACTGGAAGTACTCGGGCAGCGCGGGCGTCGGCAAGTGCCCCACCGACTACAACCCGGTCTCCTGCAACGGGGTCGGCACCCGGCGCGTCATGTTCACGATGCCGCTGTCCTTCTACAAGGGGAAGCAGATCCTGGGCGCGACCTTCTCCGCCCGCGTCGAGCACATCTACAGCGCCTCCCCGACCGCCGAGCCCATCCAGCTCTACCGGATCGGCGGCGCCAACTACAGCCTCAGCTCGTCGAGCAGCTGGTCCAACACCTCGGACGACTGGGACGACCACCTCCAGACCGTCGACAAGGCGATCTCCCCGACCTCCTGCTCCAGCCAGGCCAACCTGCACTTCGAGAGCGGTGCGACCGGCGAGCTGACCACCGAGGTCAAGACGGCCGCCGCGGGCGGCTGGAACGCGATGACGCTGGGCCTGCGCGCGGCCGACGAGTCCCGCTTCGCGGAGTGGAAGCGGATCTGCGGCAACGCCTACCTGTCGATCAAGTACAACAACCTGCCCCGGCAGATCAAGACCTCGGACATGTCCTCGGACCCGGGCGGGGTGTGCAAGTGGGGCGCGAGCCGTCCCACCACCGACGTGCCGCCGAAGCTCCAGGCCATCGCGAGCGACCCCGACCACGGCAACGGCCAGACCGACAAGGTGAAGGTCCAGTTCAAGGTGGAGTGGGGCGGGACCACCCCCGGCTCCTACACGTACACCACCCCCGACTGGCTCTCCCCGACGACCAGCACCAAGTTCGTGCACACCGTCAAGTCGACGATCCCGCAGAACACCCCCGTCTACTGGAGCGCCCGGGCGCACGACGGTGACGGCTATGGCCCGTGGAGTTCGGACGGCGACCCCGCGCAGCGCTGCGAGTTCACCTACGACAAGACCTGGCCGGGCAAGCCGCTCGTGCTGTCCAAGCAGTACCCGTCCGACACCGTCTACCACGACGGCGTGGGCACCTACGGCACCTTCACCTTCTCGCCGAACCCGAACGACTCCATCCCGGACAACGACGTCGTCAAGTACCAGTACTCCTTCAACGGCGCGGCGATGACCACCCTCACCCCGGCCTCGCCGGGCGGCGCGGTCTCCCTCCAGTGGATGCCCACCCGGTCCGGACGCCAGGTGCTGGAGGTGGTCGCCATCGACAAGGCGGCGCACGCCAGCAGCACGCCGTACGACTTCCTGGTGAGCGAGGGCAAGCCGGTCGTCGCCCAGTGGAACCTCGCCGACCAGGCCGGTGACACCGAGGCGCACGACGAGAGCGGCCAGTTCTCGGCGACCTCCGGCACCGCCGTCGCCTTCGGCGCGGACGGCCCCGGCGGCAAGGTCGACAAGGCGGCCCGCTTCGACGGCGGCGCCGAGTCCTACCTCGACGCCGGCGAGACCGTGCTGGACACCGCCAAGAGCTTCAGCGTCAGCGCCTGGGTGCGGCCCACCGCCCTGGACAAGGACATGACGGTCGTCAGCCAGGACGGCACCGGCGAGCCCGGCTTCACCCTCGGCTACGACGCCGCCGCGAAGACCTGGAAGTTCTCCGTCCCGGTCAACGACGTGGACTCGCTCGGCGAGTGGAAGGCCGTCTCCACCGGCATCACCGTCGTCAAGGACCAGTGGGTCCTGCTGACCGGCGTGTACGACGCGCAGAAGAGCGGCGGCCCGCAGCTCCAGCTCTACGTCAACAAGGACCTGAAGGGCTCGGCCGTCCGGCGCTCCACCTGGAAGTCGTACGGCCCGCTGCAGATCGGCCGGTCGACGGCCAAGAGCGGCTACCGCGACCACTTCACCGGTGACCTAGCCGAGATCCGCGTCTTCGACCGCGTCCTGCCGGCCGCCCAGGTCGCCGAACTGATGACGATCATGCCGGTGCGCAAGGGCTACTGGCAGCTGGACCAGGCCGTCGACGGCTCGGTGGCCGAGACCGGCGGCGGCCAGGCGCTCACCCTCGCGGGCAACGCCTCCGTCTACCGCCCGGCCGACCCGCTGTTCGACACCGCCGCCCTGGTCGGCGACGGCAACCTCGTCCTGGACGGCGACGGCGACTACGCGTCCACCGCCACCGCCCCGGTCACCGGCACCAGCAGCTTCACCGTGACCGCCCGCGCCCAGCTCACCTCGCTGGACCCGGAGAAGTCGCAGACGGTGCTGTCGCTGCCGGGCGCCAACGCCAACCGCGTCCAGGTCCGCTACCAGGCGACCACCGGGCAGTGGGAGCTGGCCGTGGCGAAGACCGACGTGGCCGCCCCCGCGGTCGTCACCTTCACCGACGACCAGGAACTCCCCGACACCGGTGGCTCCGGCCAGCACCTGGCGGTCGTCTACGACGCCTTCGCCAACGCGATCCGCCTGTACGTCGAGGGCCAGCTCGTCGCCGGCGCCTACGGCACGGACAACACCCTGTGGTCCGCCACCGGCGGTCTCCAGGTGGGCCGTTCGCTGCGCGGGGCGAGCGAGTACTTCGCCGGCGCGATCGACGAGGTGCGGGTCTACAGCGGCGCGGCCGACCCGGTCGCGGTGCAGCAGATGGCCGCGCTGACGGCCGTGACCGACATGTGACGAACCGTCACGACTGAGGTGTGCCGGGCCCCCCAAGGCCCGGCACACCTGTCCTGCACACCCTTTCCTCTCCCTTTTCCTTCTCCCGTTCCTCCGATCAGGAAGTTGGCAGATGTTCTTCCGTGGCCGCTCACTGAGCCGCCGCATGCCCAGACAGGCGCTGGTCGCGACAGTGATGGGGCTCTCCCTCGCGCTGTCCGCCACGTCGGTCCAGGCAGTGGTGCTCGACGACGGCGACCGGGGCCGCACCAGCCGCCCCGGCGTCCAGGACGACGGGGATCCCGCCGAGGGATCCGACGCCAAGGCGAAAAAACGTCCCTCCGACCCGGCGCGCAAGGCCGCGGTCAAGGGTCTCGACAAGGCGGTGTGGCCGAAGCAGGGCGGCGCCGAGATGGCCGTCGGCGCGGCCGCCGCGACCGAGGCCGGCGGGCTGCCGGTCAAGGTCGGCAGGACGAAGACGCAGGCGCAGGCCAAGACGGCGGCGACGGCGGCCGACAAGGTCCGTGTCGACGTCCTCGACCCGAAGCGGGCCGGACAGCTGGGCGCCGGTGTCCTGCTGGGCGTCGAGCGTGCCGACGGCGCGGACAAGGCGGCCAAGGTCCGCCTGACCGTCGACTACTCGGAGTTCGCCGAGGGCTTCGGCGGCTCCTACGGCTCCCGCCTCCAGCTCGTGCAGCTTCCTTCCTGCGCCACGGTCGCCGTGCCCGGCAGCAAGGAGTGCCCGGAGCAGCCCAAGGCGCTGCCCACGGTCAACGACGTGGAGGCGGGCACCGTCTCCGCCGACGTGACCGCCGCTCCCGCCCCGGCCGAGGGCGTGTCCACGATGGCGGGGACCGCGACCTCCCTCGTCGCCGTCGCGGCCGGCCCGTCCGGCGCCCAGGGCACCTACAAGGCCACGGCCCTCGCGCCGTCATCGAGCTGGAGCGTCTCCACCTCCTCCGGCGCGTTCAGCTGGAACTATCCCTTCCGGTCGGTGCCCACCCCGGGCGGCCTGACGCCGACCGTCGGCCTCGGCTACTCCTCCCAGTCGGCGGACGGCCGTACCTCGGCCACCAACAACCAGGGCTCGTGGATCGGCGAGGGCTTCTCCTACGACCCCGGCTACATCGAGCGCCGCTACAAGCCGTGCGCCGACGACGGCCACGACAGCTCCGCCGAGCAGTGCTGGGCGTTCGAGAACGCCACGGTCATGCTCAACGGCTCCGCCGGCGAGCTGGTCAAGGACGACACCACCGGCAAGTGGCACATGTCGTCCGACGACGGCAGCAAGGTCGAGAAGCTGACCGGTGCCACCAACGGCGACAACGACGGCGAGTACTGGCGCATCACCACCTCGGACGGCACCGAGTACTACTTCGGCCAGAACCGCCTGCCGGGCTGGGCCACGGGCAACGAGGAGACCAACTCCACCTGGACCGCGCCGGTCTTCGGCGACGACTCCGGCGAGCCCTGCTACAACGCCACCTTCACCAGCGCGCACTGCCAGCAGGCCTGGCGCTGGAGCCTGGACTACGTCAAGGACACCCACGGCAACGTGATGTCCTACTTCTACGACCGCGAGACCAACTACTACGCGCTCAACGGCAAGACGGACGTCAACGGCACCGCGTACCACCGCGGCGGCTGGCTCAAGCGCATCGACTACGGTCAGCAGGACGGCAAGGTCTACGCGGCCAAGGCCCCGGCGCGGATCGTCTTCAACACCGCCGAACGCTGTCTGCCCACCGCCGACTTCGACTGCGCGGAGAGCAAGCGGACCAAGGCGAACGCCGCCAAGTGGCCCGACGTCCCGGTCGACCAGGAGTGCAAGGCGAGCACGAAGTGCACCTCGCCCTTCCAGACCTTCTTCACCACCAAGCGGCTGACCTCGGTCGTCACCCAGATGCGCAAGGACGCCACGGGCTACGACGACGTGGACGCCTGGACGCTGACGCACCTGTTCACCGACAACGGTGACGACTCCAAGACGCTGTGGCTGTCGAAGATCGAGCACGAGGGTCGCGCCGGCACGGCGATCAAGCTGCCCTCCGTCGACCTGTTCGGCGAGCAGCTCGCCAACCGCGTCGACGCGATCGGCGACAACATCGCGCCGTTCCACCGCTTCCGGCTCTCGATGGTCCTCAGCGAGACCGGCGCCCAGCTCGACGTGAACTACGCTCCCGCCGACTGCACCAAGGCCACGCTGCCCAAGCCGGGCGAGTCCACCAAGCGCTGCTACCCCGTGAAGTGGGCCCCGCCGGGTTACCTGGAGCCGATCACCGACTGGTTCCACAAGTACGTCGTCTCCGCGGTCGTCGAGACCGACCGCACCGGCGGCAGCGACGGCATGGTCACCCGCTACGACTACCAGGGCGACGCGGCCTGGCGGAAGGCGAAGCCGGACGGCATCACCGACGCCAAGTACCTCACCTGGGGCGGCTGGCAGGGCTACGGCAAGGTCAAGGTCACCTCCGGCACCGCCGACGTGCAGAAGACCCGCGTCGACTACACGTTCATGCAGGGCATGGACGGCGACAAGGACGCCTCCGGCAACGCCCGCTCGGTGACGGTGAAGGACTCCACGGGAGCGTCGTACACCGACGACGAGGAGTTCACGGGCCACCAGCTGGAGGTCGCCACGTACGACGGCGCCAAGCTGATCTCCAAGTCGGTCCAGACCCCCTGGAAGCACTACACGGCCACCCAGACCCAGAGCTGGGGCACCACCCGTGCGGTGATCGTGCGCTCCCAGACCGGCCGCGGCTTCAACCTCCAGTCCGACGGCACCTGGCTGGAGACGAAGTCCACCACGACGTACGACACGTCCAACGGCACCGGCCGGGTGCTGGCGGTCGACGACCAGGGCGACGTCTCCACGGCCAAGGACGACACCTGCACCCGCACCACGTACGCGGACAACACGGCGAAGAACATCCTGTCGCTGCCCGCGCGCAGCGAGTCGGTGTCCGTGAGGTGCGCGACCACGCCCGACCGCAAGACGCAGGTCCTGGCCGACGAGCGCACCTCGTACGACAACCTCGCGTTCGGCGCGGCACCCACCAAGGGTGACGCCACCAAGACCGAGCGGATGACGTCGCACAACGGCACCACGGCGACGTACCAGGTCACCGGCACCACGACCTACGACGCCTTCGGCCGCCCGCTGACGCAGAAGGACGCCGAGCAGCAGGGCACGACGGAACAGACGAAGACCGTCTACGCCGAGACCAACGGCCTGCTGACGAAGACCACCGTCACCAACGCCGCCGGTCACGTCACCATCACCGACTACAGCCCCGCCTGGGGCATGTCCAAGGGCCAGACCGACCCGAACGGCAAGCGGACGGACCTCGCGTACGACGCGCTGGGCCGGCTGACCTCCGTCTGGCTGGCGGACCGGGTGTCGACGCAGACCCCGAGCATCAAGTACTCCTACGACGTCCGCAAGGACAAGGTCACCTCGATCAAGACCGAGAAGATCGAGAACGACGGCAGCTACGGCGCCGAGTACCAGCTCTACGACGCCTTCCTCAGGCCCCGCCAGATCCAGACCGAGGGCCCGGACGGCACCCGCATGGTCGCCGACACCTGGTACGACGGCACGGGCAACGTCAGGAAGACCAACGCCACCTACAACGCGGCCGGTGCCGCCGCCGACGAGCTGCTGCTCGTCGCCAACGGCCAGGTCGGCCAGCAGAGCCTGATGGAGTACGACGGTCTGGGCCGCCCGACGGCGCAGATCCTCGCTGTCGGAGGGGGCGAGCAGTGGCGCACCACGACCACCTACAACGGTGAGCTGACCAGCGTCGACCCGCCGGTCGGCGGCGTGCCCACCACGACGATCACCGACGGCCAGGGCAACGTCTCCGAGATCCGCCACTACCGCGGCGCCTCACCGGCCGCCGGTGTGCCGTACGACTCGACGAAGTACACGTACACCGCCCTGGGCCAGCTGGAGACCGTCACCGACGCCAAGGGCAACGTGTGGCGGTACGAGTACGACCAGCTGGGCCGCAAAACCAAGTCGGTCGACCCGGACGCGGGCACCTCGCGCGTGGAGTACGACGAGCTGGACCGTCCGGTCGCCACGTACGACGGCCGGAACAAGAAGACGTCCACGGTCTACGACGGTCTCGGCCGCGTCCTGACCACCTGGCAGGGCGACGCCAACACGGGCACCAAGCTCACGGAGACCCGGTACGACAAGGCGGGCTGGCTGGGCCAGGCGTACGGCTTCCTGAACTACACCTCGGCCACGGAGTACTTCGCCACGGCGATCCAGTCGATGGACGAGTTCTACCGCCCGCTGAAGACCGCCTACCAGGTCCCCGCCTCACAGGGCGACCTGGCCGGCACTTACGTCTACACGTCCACCTACAACCGTGACGGAACCCTTCAGAGCACCGGCATGCCGGCCATCGGTGACCTGCCGGCCGAGGCGCTGACCTACACGTACGACAGCCTGCAGCGTCCGACGACCATGACGGGCACCACCTCGTACGTCACCAACACCGTCTACTCCGGCAACAGCCTCCTCCAACAGCTGGAGCTGAACACCGGCAGCGGAAAGAAGGTCTGGCAGACCTTCAACTACGAGAAGGGCACCGACCGGCTCACCCGCTCGATCGTCGACGTCTACGGCGCGACCGCGCCGGCCAAGGACTCCCGGTACTCCTACGACCAGGCCGGCAACGTCCTGTCCATCGCGGACACCGCGAACTCCGCCTCGCCGGACACGCAGTGCTTCGCCTACGACGACCGCCAACGGCTGAAGGACGCCTGGACGCCGACGGCCACCGCGACGACCGCGGCCGGCATGGGCACCCGTGGTTCCACCACTCCGGTGGACGGCTCCGGCCCGACGGCCTGTGACTCCGCCGCCGGTACGAGCGCCCTCGGTGGGCCGGCCCCGTACTGGAAGTCGTACGAGACCGACGCCGTCGGCAACCGCGTCTCGGAGACCGTCCACGACACCGGGCTCGACGCCGCGAAGAACATCACCCGCAGCTACGAGTACGGCACCGCCGGCACGCTGGGCGACGGGCCGCACCAGGTCACCAAGATCACAGAGAAGACCCCGACCGGTGACCGGCAGTCGACGTACGAGTACGACGACGCGGGCAACACCACCAAGCGCACCATCGGCGGCAACGCGCAGTCCCTGCTCTGGACCGACCAGGGCAAGCTGGGCGAGGCCACCGAGGCGAACAGCTCGAAGACCAGCTACCTCTACGACGGCTCCGGCAACCGCCTGGTGCGCAAGGACCCGTCGGGGACGACGGTCTACCTGCCCGGCACCGAGCTGAAGCTGTCGGCGGACGGCACCAAGAAGGAAGCCACCCGCTACTACGAGTACGCCGGCCAGACGGTCGCCGTACGCACGGCGGCCAAGGTGTCCTTCGTCGCCTCCGACCACCACGGCACGGGCGAGGTGGCGATCGACGCCGCGACCGGCGCGATCAGCCAGCGCCGCTTCGACCCCTTCGGTGTCGACCGCGGCGAGAAGACCGGCGTCTGGCCCGGGGAGAAGGGCTACGTCGGAGGCACGATCGACGCCTCCACCGGCCTGACCCACCTGGGCGCACGTGAGTACGACGCGGTGATCGGCAAGTTCATCTCGGTCGACCCGATCATCGACTACACCCAGCCGCAGCAGATCAACGGCTACGCGTACGCCAACAACTCCCCGGTCACGCACGCCGACCCCAGCGGCATGATCATCCCGGAGTGCCGGGAGGGTCTGATCGAGTGCCGCGGCGGCCAGCCGTACTTCCCGAAGACCAACGAGGAAAAGGCGCAGTCGGACTACGACAAGGCGTCCTGGAACGTCACGCAGGCCCAGGGACAGCAGTCCGCGGCCAAGCAGCGCATCAAGTCCGCGGGCAAGGCGCTGGTCAAGATCGCACGCGACATCCTCGGTGTCGACGCGGCCCTGGACTGCATCTCCAGCGGTGACGTCGGAGCATGCGGCGAGACCCTGCTCAACATCGCCGGCAGCTTCGCGGGCGGCCTCGCGGGCAAGATCCTCGCCAAGTACGGCGCGCCGTGGAACTGGGCCAAGGGCCTCAAACTCGCCAAGCGGGTCACCGGCCTGGTCGGGGATCTGATCGGCGGCGCCAAGGACCTGTGGAAGGCCAACAAGGCGGTGGGCAAGGCCCAGGCCGGGCTCGCCAAGGCCGGGGACAAGCTCAAGGCCGCCAAGAAGAAGGCGGCCGAGGCCCTCAAGAAACGGAAGAAGAACGAGGAGGGCGGCTCCTGCCCGGTCAAGGGCAAGCACAGCTTCCTGCCGGGCACGAAGGTGCTGCTCGCGGGCGGCAAGGTCAAGCCGATCGAGAAGGTGAGGCTCGGCGACAAGATCATCGTCACCGACCCCGCCGCCGGGGGCACGACGGTCCGTGAGGTCGTCGGCACGATCGTCACCGAGGACGACAAGCACTTCGTCGACCTGACGATCAAGGGGGCCTCGGGCGATCCCGAGACCCTGGTCTCCACCACGACCCACCCCTTCTGGTCGGACTCCGAGCAGGCGTGGATCGAGGCCGGCGACCTGAAGCCGGGCATGCGCCTGCACACGGCGAACGGCGGGGCGGTCGAGCTCACGGCGATCCGCGCCTTCGACCAGCGCCGGCGCACGCACGACCTGACGGTCGAGGACGTCCACACCTATTACGTGAGGGCGGGCAGCACGTCACTTCTCGTCCACAACTGCGGGGAGGCCGATGACGACCTCCTGGACTTCGCCGACGAGGCGCTGAGCATCGACTCGTCGATTCGTCCGAACGTTGCCACCAAGGCGACGTCGGCGGACGGGAAGCACACGGTCTACTCCTACGCGCAAGACTCGCGAACCGGCGGCATGCCGGAGAAGACCGCCAGAGCGGTGGCCCAGTCAGGGCACCACGGTGGCTGTGGTGAGGTCGGCTGCGCCGTTCAACTGGAGAACTTCCAGGCACTGGAAGGCGCAACGTTTCAGTCGGTGAAAATCGGGGGAGGCGCGAGAGGCAATGCCTTTCCCCTGGATGAACACGGCGAGTTGCTGGGCCCTTGCCCCGCCTGTACTCGCTTCCTCCCGCTGATCGGAGGCAAGGGATAGCGATGAGCATCCCGGACGAGCTTCGAAGCGCTCTGCGTGACTTTCGCGCGGTACGTTCTCAAAAGCCGCTCAAGTCCGCTGAGGTGGCAGAGTTCGTCGACTGGCACGAGAGGATGGCGGTCGCCTTGCAGTCCCTCGCGGGACACCTGATCCATGAGACGGACCGGGTGCAGGCGAGGGACGCCGCCGCCAGGCATCGGGAGGAAGCGGCTCGGTTCCGACGCCCGCCGATCTGATCCGCACCTCACCGAGCGGGATGGTCACGGGGCCCGGTTTGACCCCTCAAGCCGGGCCCCGTAATCTTGACCGTCGGCGTGTCGATCGGCACGCCACATCCCCGTAAACCTCTTCCTTCCGGACGCCGGTCTCCGGTGGCCGGGAGAGGTCGCCCGTGTTTCCCGCCCGGGCGGCTGGCCTGCGGGGGTGCCGTTCTCCGAGCGAAAGAGAGACCCGCGTGTACGCCATCGTGCGCAGCGGTGGTCGCCAGCACAAGGTTGCTGTCGGCGACATCGTTGAGGTTGACAAGATTTCCACCGCCAAGGTTGGCGACACGGTCGAGCTCTCGACCCTGCTCGTTGTCGACGGCGACGCTGTGACCAGCGACCCGTGGGTGCTGGCCGGCATCAAGGTCCAGGCCGAGGTCGTGGACCACCACAAGGGCGTCAAGATCGACATCCTTCGCTACAAGAACAAGACCGGTTACCGCCGTCGTCAGGGCCACCGCCAGCAGTACACGGCGATCAAGGTCACTGAGATCCCCGCGGCTGCGAAGTAAGGGACTGAGGAGACATGGCACACAAGAAGGGCGCATCGTCCACCCGGAACGGTCGCGACTCCAATGCCCAGCGGCTCGGCGTGAAGCGCTTCGGCGGTCAGGTCGTCAACGCGGGTGAGATCCTGGTCCGCCAGCGCGGCACCCACTTCCACCCCGGCTCCGGCGTCGGCCGCGGCGGCGACGACACGCTGTTCGCGCTCCAGCCCGGTGCGGTGGAGTTCGGTACCTTCCGCGGCCGCAAGGTCGTGAACATCGTTCCGGTCGCCTGACCTCAGGCTTTCCGGGAACGCTTCGCGAGGCGGACCTCACTTCCCTTCCGGGAAGGCGGGTCCGCCTTTCGCGTGTTAGCACAGGTAACACCCGTACATCACGTACATCACTGGAGGCACCCACCATGACCACCTTCGTGGACCGCGTCGAGCTGCACGTCGCCGCGGGTAACGGAGGTCACGGCTGTGCCTCCGTCCACCGTGAGAAGTTCAAGCCGCTCGGCGGCCCGGACGGCGGCAACGGCGGCCGCGGCGGGGATGTCATCCTCACCGTGGACCAGTCGGTGACCACCCTGCTCGAGTACCACCACTCCCCGCACCGCAAGGCCACCAACGGCAAGCCCGGCGAGGGCGGCAACCGCTCCGGCAAGGACGGCCAGGACCTGGTCCTGCCCGTGCCGGACGGCACCGTCGTCCTGGACAAGGCCGGCAACGTCCTCGCCGACCTCGTCGGCCACGGCACCTCCTACGTCGCCGCCCAGGGCGGCCGCGGCGGTCTCGGCAACGCGGCGCTGTCCTCGGCCCGCCGCAAGGCCCCCGGCTTCGCGCTGCTCGGCGAGCCCGGCGACCTGCAGGACATCGTGCTGGAGCTGAAGACCGTCGCCGACGTGGCGCTGGTCGGCTACCCGAGCGCCGGCAAGTCGTCCCTGATCTCGGTGCTCAGCGCCGCCAAGCCGAAGATCGCCGACTACCCGTTCACCACCCTGGTGCCGAACCTCGGTGTCGTCACCGCCGGATCGACCGTCTACACCATCGCCGACGTCCCCGGTCTCATCCCCGGTGCCAGCCAGGGCAAGGGCCTCGGCCTGGAGTTCCTGCGCCACGTCGAGCGGTGCAGCGTGCTCGTGCACGTCCTGGACACGGCGACCCTGGAGTCCGAGCGCGACCCGGTCTCCGACCTCGACATCATCGAGGAGGAGCTGCGCCAGTACGGCGGGCTCGGCAACCGCCCGCGCGTCGTCGTCCTGAACAAGATCGACGTACCGGACGGCAAGGACCTGGCGGAGATGGTGCGGCCGGACCTGGAGGCGCGCGGGTACCGCGTCTTCGAGGTGTCGGCGGTGGCGCACCTGGGCCTCAAGGAGCTGTCGTTCGCGCTGGCCGACATCGTCGGCAAGGCGCGCGCCGCGAAGCCGAAGGAGGAGGCCACCCGGATCGTCATCCGGCCCAAGGCCGTGGACGACGCCGGCTTCACCGTCACGCGCGAGGAGGTCGAGGGGGAGCTGGTGTTCCGCGTCCGCGGCGAGAAGCCCGAACGCTGGGTGCGCCAGACCGACTTCAGCAACGACGAGGCCGTCGGCTACCTCGCCGACCGCCTCAACCGGCTCGGTGTCGAGGCCGAGCTGATGAAGGCGGGCGCCCGCTCCGGCGACGGCGTCGCCATCGGCCCCGAGGACAACGCGGTCGTCTTCGACTGGGAGCCGACCGTGACGGCCGGCGCCGAGATGCTCGGCCGCCGCGGCGAGGACCACCGCTTCGAGGCCCCGCGCCCGGCCGCCCAGCGCCGCCGCGACCGCCAGGCCGAACACGACGAGGCGGACGAGGAGTTCGAGGGCTTCAAGCCCTTCTGAGCGACCGGCCCCACCGGCACGGAGACCCGTCACGGCATGCGCCGTGGCGGGTCTTTTTTCGGGTTCCTCCCCTGTCGAGATGCCCGGCACCGCTTCGATCCCGGGGCGCCCTGTTCTCCGCCCGGGACGCGCTGCCGGCGTACGGCGTGGAGTTCTCGGCAGCCGGCAGGCATTCCGTGCGGGCGGCGCCGATCGCCCGAACGGCTGCCGCGAGCCGTACCCGGCACGACGATCCGTTCCCTCACTCCCGGCGAAACCGAGACGCTCCGGAATCCCATGAGGAATTCCGTGAGCAGGGTCTTCCCCGGGAGCTCTATTCGAGTCCGGTCCGCAACGGCGCGCTCCCGCGCATGAAGGACACATGCAGCCCCACGACCCGGGGCGTGAGGATCCCCACGCAGGTCCGGGCGAGCCCGTCGTCATGCCGGAGGCGGCAGGCGCAGACGCCGCACGGGGCGCTCGCGGCGGCGGCCCGTGGCCTCCGGACGGCGTTCCGCGGGGCCAATGCGCCGGACGCCCTCGAAGGAACTTGTGAAAGCGCCCGGTCGTCACCGTTCGAAACGGCTGCGACACCGGTGAGCCGCAATCCCGTCACTCTCGGCAATCCGTTACCGTCTGTGCGGTTACTCACAGGATTTAATGAGACGGTGTCAGGAGGACTCACCCGCGCCGGGCCAATCATCCGCACCGTACGGTTCATCCGCACCGGCTTCATCCGCGCCGCAAGGTGAATGGCGGGTGGCGCGCACATATGCGTTGAACGACACTCGCCTTGCATCGCGGTTACCGCAAGTGGGAGCATTTCCCCGTTCCCTGTCGCCCCAAGGTAGGTCACCCGTGTCGCAGCGCATAGCCAAGCCCCGTACCACCGCAGTGATCCTGGCCGGTGGCACCGGCCAGCGGGTGGGTCTGTCGATCCCGAAGCAGTTGCTGAAGATCGCCGGCAAGGCCGTCATCGAGCACACCCTGACCACCTTCGAGCACGCCGACTCCGTCGACGACATCATCGTGCTGATGGCGCCGGGCTACGTGCCGGACGTCGAGAAGATCGTCGCCAAGGCCGGGCTCACGAAGGTCTCCCGCATCATCGAGGGCGGCTCCACCCGCAACGAGACCACCGAGCGGGCCATCTCCGCCCTCGGCGAGGGCCTGGCCGAGGGCGAGGACCTCAACGTCCTCTTCCACGACGCCGTGCGCCCCCTGCTCTCGCAGCGCGTCATCGACGACTGCGTCACCGCGCTGGAGCGCTACCAGGCCGTCGACGTGGCCATCCCGTCCGCCGACACCATCATCGTCACCCGCACCCACGGCGAGGACGGGGAGTTCATCACCGAGATCCCGGACCGCTCCCGGCTGCGCCGCGGCCAGACCCCGCAGGCCTTCAAGCTCTCCACCATCCGGCGGGCCTACGAGGTCGCGGCGGGCGACCCCCACTTCCAGGCCACCGACGACTGCACCGTCGTCCTGCGCTACCTGCCGGACGTGCCGATCCACGTCGTGGCGGGCGACGAGTACAACATGAAGGTGACGCAGCCCGTCGACGTCTTCATCGCCGACAAGCTGTTCCAGCTCGGCTCCACCGCCGCGCCCGAGCAGATGGGCGAGGAGGCCTACCGCGACCTGCTCACCGGCCGGACCCTCGTCGTCTTCGGCGGCTCGTACGGCATCGGCAAGGACATCGCCGAACTCGCCCGGTCCTACGGCGCCCACGTCTACGCCCTCGGCCGCTCCACCACCAACACCCACGTGGAGAACCCGGAGGAGGTCGACGACGCGCTGTCCAAGGCCTACGCCGAGACCGGCCGCATCGACTACGTCGTCAACACCGCGGGCGTGCTGCGCATCGGCAAGCTCGCCGAGACCGACAACGCGACCATCGAGGAAGCGCTGAAGGTCAACTACCTGGCCCCGGTCCAGATCGCCCGCTCCGCCTACAAGTACCTCTCCGAGACCAAGGGCCAGCTGCTGCTCTACACCTCCAGCAGCTACACCCGCGGCCGTGCCGAGTACAGCCTCTACTCCTCGACGAAGGCCGCCATGGTGAATCTCACCCAGGCCCTGTCCGACGAGTGGGCGGCCGAGGGTGTCCGCGTCAACTGTGTCAACCCGGAGCGCACGGCGACCCCCATGCGGACCAAGGCCTTCGGCCAGGAGCCGGCGGGCAGCCTGCTGTCCTCGGAGGCCGTGGCCCGCACCTCCCTCGACGTGCTGCTCTCCGAGCTGACCGGACACGTGATCGACGTCCGCCAGCAGGACCCCACCGCCGACGCCTCCCGCGCCTCCGGCTTCGAGCAGGCCCTGGCGGGCGTGCTCGACCGACAGGACGGCGTGGCATAATCAACCGCAATCAGCCTTGAAATTCAGGCCTCTGTGACTCCCTGTTTACGGGATATTCACAGAGGCCTGAATCCGTAAAACTCCGGAAACCTTCACAACGTATTTTCCGGACTTTTCGGATTCACTGACCGGCCCCCTCCCAGAGCAGGTTTCTCCGTGATAACGACCGCCATTCGCGTCGCCCGGGTGGGCAGCGTGGCCGAGCTGGCCGCGGCGGCCCTCATGACGCTGGGCTTCCCCTGCCTCATGCTGGCCGCGCTCGTCCCGAACGTCCCCGCCTTCGCCGCCGCGGCGGCCGTGACCTACCTCGCCGACCTCCACCTCCACCGCAAGGGCAGCTACCTCGTCAGCCTCCTGGGCAAGGTCAGGGCCGGCCTGTCGACCCGGTTCCTGGTCAGGGAACTGCTCCTGATCCTGCTCCTGGCCCGGCTCGAGCTGTCGGAGGAGCCGGTCTTCTACGCGGCGATCGCCTGCTTCACCGTCTTCTTCGGCCTCCAGGCCCCGCACGGCGCCCTGGTCACCCTGATCGGCAACCGACGTCAGATGCCGGTCGCGACCCGCAACGTCGACCTGGTCTCCCGCCTGCCCGTCCCCGACGCCCCGCCGCGCCCGCTGCTGCGCCGGGCCGACGTGAAGATGCTCCACCTCGACCTCGCGGCCGTCGCGGGCCTGCTCGCGTACGCCGTCACCGACAGCGAGGCCGCGGGCTTCGCCGGGGTCGGCGTCACCCTCGGCCTGGGCGCCCTGTACGTCCTCGCGCTGATGCCGTACCTGCGCGCCGAGCGGATCCCGCCGAAGGCCGACAAGGTGCTCAAGGCCGTCAGCGCCTGGCTGCGCGAGTACCGCCCGGAGACGGTGCTGTACTTCTCCGGCTCCGCCGACTCCGCCTACCAGCTCAACATGTGGCTGGAGACGATGGAGCAGCTGGAGTCCCGCCCGCTGATCATCCTGCGGGAGCGCGTCATCCTGGAGAAGATGGCGCCCACCACGGTCCCGGTCGTCTGCGTGCCCGGGGGGGTGCACCTGATGAACATGGACCTCTCCATGGTGCGGGTCGCGTTGTACGCGGCGAACGTCGGCAAGAACATCCACCTGCTGCGCGTGCCCACCATGAAGCACGTCTTCATCGGCCACGGCGACAGCGACAAGCTCGCCAGCGTCAATCCCTTCAGCAAGGTGTACGACGAGGTGTGGACCGCGGGCCGTGCGGGCCGCGACCGCTACGCCATCGCCGACGTCGGCATCCGCGACGAGGACATCGTCGAGGTGGGCCGCCCGCAGCTCGCGCCCATCGAGCCCTGGCAGGGCGCGCCGGCGGACCGGATCCCGACCGTGCTGTACGCGCCCACCTGGGAGGGCTGGGACGACGACCCGGGCAACACCTCGATCCTGCTGGCCGGCGAGAACATCGTGAGGAAGCTGGTCGCGGCCGAACCCCCGGTCCGGGTCCTGTACAAGCCGCACCCCTTCACCGGCACCCGCAGCGCCAAGGCCCGCGCCGCGCACCACAGGATCACCGCCCTGGTGGAGAAGGCCGCCGCCGAGCGCGCCGCCGACCCCCGGTTCACCGCGGACCCGGCCGCCCAGGCGGAGGCCCGGGCCGAGCTGACCCGCCTCAAGGCCCGCCTCGACAGGCTCTCCCTCGCCTTCGACGCGAAGGCCGACGAGGCGGTGACGAGCCGCGACGGCCTCGTCGACCTGCGCAAGCACCAGGAGGCCGCCCGGCTGCGCGCCGAGTGGAACGACGCCTACTGGCGCTCCTTCCCGTCGTACGAGCACCGCGTCGTCACGGGCGGCGAGCCACGGCTGTACGACTGCTTCAACGCCTCCGAGGCGATGGTCTCGGACATCTCCAGCGTCGTCTCCGACTTCATCGCCAGCGGCAAGCCGTACGCCGTCACCGACTCGGCGGAGCTGGGCGCGGAGGAGTTCCGGCGGCAGAACACCGCGGTGCGCGCGGCCGTGATCCTCACCAACGACGCCGCCGGGGTGCAGCAGCTGCTGGACGCCGTCCGCGACCCGGCCGCCGACACGCTGGCCGAGGACCGCAAGGAACTGAAGGAGTACCTGCTCGGCCCTGACGAGCCGACCTCCATCGAGCGGTTCGACGCAGCCGTCGCCGACCTCGCGCTGAAGGCCGAGGTCCGCAACGCCGGCCAGGAGTCCCACGTCGTCGCGGAGGCCGGAGAGGCGGAGCTGGCGGAGGGTGGCGTGACCGCGGCCTGAGACACCGGTACGCCATCGGCCGTACGCCGTCGGACGGGCCCCCGGAGAGGGAATCTCCGGGGGCCCGTCCGTTTCCGTAGGCTGTGACGCGGCACACATCCAGGGCGCCGGTAACGCGCGCAACCCCGTTCCGTAATCCCCCGTCTACCGGGTTGCCGGATCGTTGGCCAGGGGGAGAACCGTGCATGACGAGGGGGAGAAGTGACCGTGGTGGAGCCCGATGTCAGCGTGATCATCGGGGCGTACGAGGCGATGCCGTACCTGGTCGAATGCCTGGCATCGGTGGAGGCGCAGTCCCTGGACCCGGCGCGCGTCGAGGTGATCGCGGTCGACGACGGCTCCACGGACGGCAGCGGCGACTACCTGGAGGAGTTCGCCGCCCGCGTGCCCATGGCGGTCACCGTGATCCGCCAGGCGAACTCCGGCGGCCCCAGCGGCCCGCGCAACGTCGGCCTGGCCAAGGCCACCGGCCGTTACGTCTTCTTCCTCGACGCCGACGACCGGCTCGGGCCCGAGGCCCTGGAGCGCATGGTCGCCATGGCCGACCGCAACGGCACGGACGTGGTCCTCGGCCGCGTCGAGGGCGTCAACCGCAAGGCACCCCGCTCCATGTGGGGAAAGACCTTGGAACGGACCGACGTCTTCTCGTCCAACATCAAGTTCACGCTCAGCGCGCAGAAGCTGTTCCGGCGCGCGCTGCTGGAGCGGCACGGCATCCGCTTCGACGAGTCCCTGTGGACCGGCGAGGACGCGGTGTTCACCATGGAGGCCTACCTGCGGGCCGACGGCGTCTCCGTGGTCGCCGACCACACCTGTTACTACCTGGTGGGCCGCAGCGACGGCAAGCACGTGACCAAGAGCGGCAGCTACACCCTGCGCTTCGACTCCGCGCGCGCCCTGATGGAGCTGATCGCCCGGATGCTGCCGCCCGGCCCCAAGCGGGACGTGCTCATGGTCCGCCCGTTCCTGGTGACCCTCCTGCCGCAGTTCGGCCCGGTCTTCCTCAGGAACGACGAGGAGATCCGGCGCACCAAACTCGAACTGGCCGGGCCGCTGATGGACGCGTACTGGAACGAGGGCGTCTCCCACCGCCTCCGTGTCCACGAGCGGCTGCGCCTGCACCTGGTCGCCGAGAGGCGCCCCGACCTCCTCGCGGAGGTCATCGAGTTCATCAAGGCCAAGCGCGAGCCCGACCCCGTCCTGGAGAAGCGCGGCACGCGGCTCTACCTCGCCTACCCGCACTTCCGGGACCGGGCGGCCGGCGTCCCGGACCGGGTCTACCTCGCCGAGCCCCGGGAGGCCAGGGATTTCCCGGGCTGGCGCCAGGGCCCGGCCGAGTCCTTCCTGCGCCGGGCGACCCGCAAGGTGCGGCGCGTCCTGCGCCGGCTGAGGACCCGGGTGACGGCGGCGGCGTGACGAGGACGGCCACGGCGGCCGTGCGGGGGCGGGAACCCCGCCGGGGCCGCCACGGCCCCCAAGGTGCCGGGGGCTACTTCGACGGCTTCAGCGCCCGCCGCAGCGGCCCCCCGACCACCCGCCGGGCACGCCGGTAGATCGACGGGGTGACCAGCGCGGCCTTGGCCGCGCCCCGTGCCGCCGCCCGGCTCTTCGCCAGCTCCCGCTTCAACTCGGTGTTCTGCGCGTCCAGTCGGTCGACCCGCTGCTGCAGCCATCCGAACCGGCTCGTCAGCGAGGCGAGGTCCGTGTCGTTCCAGGGCCGCACCCCGGCCGGGAAGGACAGCGACCGCAGCTTCTTGTCGAAGGCCGCACCGCCGTCGCCGTGCGTGAAGGTGTTCTCCAGGCCGTTCTTGTCGAGGAAGCCGGTGAACCGCTCGAAGCGCTCCCGGTGGTTGCCGGTCAGCGGACCGAAGTCCGCCTCCTCGTACAGGACGGCCGGGTCGAGGTCCGCGGGCACCTCGTTGAGGATCCGGTGCGGGATCTCGAAGTAGCGGCACAGCTCCAGCGTGCGCGAGTCGAAGGCCAGCACCGTCGCGGGCGTGCCCGCCAGCAGCGCCGCGATGTTGCCGTGGATCCGCGAGCCGAACGAGTAGTCGAACTCGCGGAGGTCGTCCATCCAGGTGACCGGGTCGACGTACACCCGGACCTTGTCCTCCCGGTACATCGGGTGGTCGGGGTGGGTCGGCATCTGCGTCACGCGGCCGGCCGGGGAGTCCACGTCACGCCAGTGGAGCTGCTTGGCGTCGGTGAGGTTCTGGCCTATGTACCGCAGGTTCGGGTAGTGCGCGTGGGTCCGCGTGATGATCCTGTGCAGACCCCCGCTGCGCACCGCGGTGTGCGAGCCGTTGACGGCTATGCGCGACTCCGGGGTGAGCGACGCGGCCCGCTTCTCCACGGTCAGCCGGTCGCCGTGCAGGAACATCGACGGGCAGCCGATGACCTCCACGTCCCGGAAGCCCATGCCGGTCAGGTACTTCTCGGTGAACTCGCCCCGCACGCCGATCGACGCGCTGCGCTCCAGCACCGCCGAGCAGAACGCCCGCACGGTGGGCTCCATGGCCTTCAGCCGCGCGGGGTCCTGGTCGAGGCCGGCCTGCGCGCCGACGCCCAGCACCACGACCGGGATGCGCAGCTTCCCGATGAGCCGGGTCAGCCGCTGGAGCGCCGGTTCGAACGACGGCCTGAAGGCGTTGGCGAGGGGCACGACGAAGGCGTCGTACTCCTCGTTGATCCGCCCCGCCGCGGCCACCTCGGTCCGCATGCCGTTCGAGACCACCTCGGTGTCCGGAGTGGTGAGGATCTTGTGGGCGGCATCGCTGAAGATCAGGTTGCCGGAGTTGGTGGCGATCACATCGCGGTGCAGGGCCTCCTCGACGGGAAGTACGTCGAAGGGGCTCTTCCCCGACCTCAGGAGTATGCGCTTCACAGGCCGAACTTTAGGTCACGCGAACTTCGAAGGAAATTTTGGATCTCTTCAAACTTCCTGTGGAACCCGCACAGGCTCTTTGCCCTCCGCGAACGGTGAACGTCCGCGAGCGCCGAGTGAACGGCCGTGAGCGCGGCGTGACCGTCCCGGCACGTGAAACCCCGGCGCGCCCTCCGCCCCCGTTCGCGTAGATTGCGTGACGGGGCAGCCGTGGACTACGCGAGGGGACGAAGAACAAGGTGGCAGGGGCAAGGCAGGCCGTGCGCGAGGCCCGCAGGATCGTGGTCAAGGTGGGCTCCTCGTCGCTGACCACCGCCTCCGGCGGCCTGGACGCCGACCGGGTGGACGCCCTCGTCGACGTCCTCGCCAAGATCCGGAAAGAGGGAGTGGCCCGCAGGACCTCGGCCGAGGGCGGTGGCGGGAGACGGGCGGGTGCGGGAGAGCGCGAGATCGTGCTGGTCTCCTCCGGCGCGATCGCCGCCGGACTGGCACCGCTGGGCCTGCGCCGCCGGCCGAAGGACCTCGCCCGGCAGCAGGCCGCGGCCAGCGTCGGCCAGGGCCTCCTCGTGGCCCGCTACACCGCCTCCTTCGCCCGCTACGGCGTCCGCGTCGGCCAGGTCCTGCTCACCTCCGACGACATGAGCCGCCGCGCCCACCACCGCAACGCCTCCCGCACCCTCGACGAGCTGCTCGCGATGGGTGCCTTCCCGGTCGTCAACGAGAACGACACCGTCGCCACCGACGAGATCCGCTTCGGTGACAACGACCGGCTCGCCGCCCTCGTCGCCCACCTCGTCCACGCCGACCTCCTCGTGCTCCTCTCCGACATCGACGGCGTGTACGACGGCAACCCCAGCAAACCCGGCACCTCGCGGATCGCCGAGGTGCGCGAACCCGCCGACCTGGACGGCGTCGAGATCGGCAGCGCCGGCAAGGCGGGCGTCGGGACCGGCGGCATGGTCACCAAGGTCGAGGCCGCCCGGATCGCGGCCGCCGCGGGCATCCCCGTCGTCCTCACCAGCGCCGTCCACGCGGCCGACGCCCTCTCGGGCGGTGACACCGGCACCTACTTCCACGCCACCGGCAAGCGCTCCGCCGGCCGGCTGCTGTGGCTCCAGCACGCGTCCACCCCGCAGGGCTCGCTGACCCTGGACGACGGAGCCGTGCGGGCGGTCGTCGAACGCCGCACCTCGCTGCTGCCGGCCGGGATCGCCGCCGTCGAGGGCGACTTCAGCGCGGGCGACCCGGTCGAGCTGCGCGACGGCTCCGGGCACGCCGTGGCCCGCGGCCTCGTCAACTTCGACGCCAAGGAGATCCCCCAGCTGCTCGGCCGCTCCACCCGCGAACTGGCGCGCGAGCTCGGCGCCGAGTACGAGCGGGAGGTCGTCCACCGGGACGACCTGGTGATCCTGCACCCCTGAGGCCGCCGCCCCGGCGGTCGAACGGCGGCCTCCGGCGGCGCTCGAACGGTCCGTACCGGTGGGGGACGTTCCGTGAAACGGCCCCACGGAGCCGTGCGGCCTGCTCAACTTTGTCTCGGGGACATGGGGCATGTTCCGCACGAGCGCTGCGTGAAGGAGGCCGTCGTGAGACGAGTACGCCCTGGGGTGGCAGCGGCCCGTGGGAGCGTCGGCGGGGCGAGTCCGGCGGCCTCGCGCCCGGTGGGCGAGGAACGCGCCCTGACGAGCGTGGCGGCCGGGGAGAACTACCGGGGGCGGCAGGAGGACGGAGCCCCGGGGCGGACCCGCCCCGCGGACCTGCCCCGGCTGTGGCACGTCACCCTCAGCGTCTCCGGCGAGGAGGCCGACCTCACGGAGGTGCGGCGCGCCCTGGAGCAGCTCGCCCACGACCACCCCTTCCTCCTGACCAGCCGCTACGCCGTCGACCACGCGGAGATCCGCTACTGGGAGGAGGCCCGCGACCTGCACGACGCGGCCGCCGTCGCCCTGCGCCTGTGGGGCGAGCACCGGCAGACGGCCGGCCTCCCGCCGTGGGAGATCGTCGGCCTGGAGGTCATCGACCGCCGGACCTACCACCAGCGCATCGCCGAGGGCTACGGCCCGGCCCCGGCGACCCCCGTCGGGGTCCACCCCTACTGACCCGGCCCGGCCCCGGGTGGCTTCGCCCGGCCCGGCCAGGCCCCGGGTGACCTGGGCCGTCCCCGCCCGGTTCCGCCCGTCCCCGCCCGGCTCAGGGCGGGAGCCCGGGGAGGCGGCTCGACCGGTGCCCGGAACGGTGTCTCGGGGTGTGGAACGAGCCGTGAACGGGCCCGCGCCGCGCACTACCCTTTTCCCATGACCACGCTCTCGCCGTACGACGCCCTCTCCCCGGTGACCCAGGCCGCCTACCGCGCCAAGGCGGCCGCCGCCGACCTCGCGCCGCTGCCGCGGGCCGCCAAGGACGACGCGCTGCTCGCCATCGCGGACGCGCTGGAGGTCCGTACGAGCGAGATCGTCGAGGCCAACGCCAGGGACGTCGCCAAGGCCCGCGAGGCCGGCACCGGCGAGGCGATCGTCGACCGGCTCACCCTCACCCCGGAGCGGGTGCGGGCCATCGCCTCCGACGTGCGCGACGTCGTCGCCCTGCCCGACCCCGTCGGCGAGGTGGTGCGCGGCTCCACCCTTCCGAACGGCATCGACCTGCGCCAGGTCCGCGTCCCGCTCGGCGTGGTCGGCATCATCTACGAGGCCCGCCCGAACGTCACCGTCGACGCCGCCGCCCTGTGCCTGAAGTCCGGCAACGCGGTCCTGCTGCGCGGCTCCGGCTCCGCCTACGCGTCGAACAGCGCTCTGGTGCGGGTGATCCGCGACGCCGTCGGCGGCGCCGGGCTGCCCGCCGACGCCGTCCAGCTCGTGCCGGGGGAGGGCCGGGAGAGCGTGCGCGAGCTGATGCGCGCCCGCGGCCTCGTCGACGTGCTGATCCCGCGCGGCGGCGCCTCGCTGATCCGGACGGTCGTATCGGAGTCGACCGTTCCGGTGATCGAGACCGGCACCGGGAACTGCCACGTCTACGTCGACGCCCAGGCCGACCTCGACATGGCGGTCGACATCCTCATCAACTCCAAGGCCCACCGGGTCAGCGTCTGCAACGCCGCCGAGACCCTCCTGGTCCACCAGGACATCGCCCCCGAGTTCCTGCCCCGCGCCCTCGACGCCCTCGCGGACGCCGGGGTCACCGTCCACGCCGACGAACGCGTCCTGGCCTACGCCAAGGACTCCCGGGCGACCGTCGTCGAGGCCACCCCGGAGGACTGGGAGACCGAGTACCTCTCCCACGACATCGCCGCCGCCGTCGTCGACTCGCTCGACAAGGCCGTCGAGCACATCCGGCTGTGGACCTCCGGCCACACCGAGGCCATCGTGACCACCTCCCAGCAGGCCGCCCGCCGGTTCACCCAGTTGGTCGACTCCACGACGGTCGCCGTGAACGCCTCCACCCGCTTCACCGACGGCGGCCAGTTCGGCTTCGGCGCGGAGATCGGCATCTCCACCCAGAAGCTGCACGCCCGCGGCCCCATGGGCCTGCCGGAGCTGACCAGCACCAAGTACATCGTCACCGGCGACGGCCACGTACGGCGCTGACGGGGGCGCGACGGCGTCCGTCAGGGGCGTGAGAGGCGTCTCAGCAGACGGATGAATTTCCGTACCGTCTGCCCAAATTGACCCCCCAGGTCTACTCTGGATCCGTGCCGGAGGACGTGGGGGGCACGCCGTTCCCGGACGGCTGGAAGCCCGACGACGACCACGACCGCGGGGTGTCGGACGAAGAGTTCGCCTCCGTGGTCTTCGACGAGGCCTTCGTGCGGGCGGCGCCGGTGCACGAGCCGACCGCCGTCGAGCGCCTCCTGGCCGCCGCACAGGCGAGAGCCGAGGCCTCGGAGGCGGAAGCCCGACGCGCCCGCGGCGACCACTACGACTACGACGACCTGTACGGGCTTGGCGCCTTCGGCCCTGATCCGGACCACGACGATCCGGACGACGCGGGGGACCCCGACGACCCGGACACCTGGGGCCGCCGGCACGGCGGTTTCGGGCCGTACGGCAAGCAGGTCCGCTGGCACCGGCCCGTCGCCTGGATCCTCGCCGTGATCATGGGCGTGGGCATGGTCGCGCTGGCCTTCGCCGCGGTCTACCGGGGAGCCGCCTCCTCCGGCGACCGCGACCACGCTCCGTCACCCACGTCGACCGGCCTCGAGACCGGTACCGGGCCGGTCCCGTCCGCCTCCGCCGACCAGGTGCGGCCGCCCGTCGCGGCCGTCCCGCACACACCCTGAGCGAGTGCCGCCGACCGGGTGAGAACCTGTCAGAACTTGTGGCGCAGCGGGGCGTTTACCCGGGCTTCCGGCGACCTACTCTGAAGGTATGGGCGGGCCCGGAGAGCCACCGGAGGGGGCACCCGAGGGAACCCCCGGTGGCGGCGAGGACGAGTACCGATCCGTCGTCTTCGACGAGTCGTTCGTCCGCGCTGCCCGCCTGCAGGAGTACTCCGCCGAGGAGCGCATCGCCGACCACGCCCCCGCCGTACGCCGTCGCCCGCCCGCGCGGCGGACCGGTCTGTCCCGGCAGGCCTTCGCCCTGGTCCTGCTGATCGCCCTCGCCTTCGGCACCGCGATCTACATGGGCGTCCGGCACCCCTACCAGAACCCGGCCGCCCGCCGGGCCGCCGAGCCGCTGCGGATGACCGTCATCCCGCTCGCCCCGCAGGGCGTCGTGCCCGGCACCCCCGATCCCGCCCGCCTGTTCGCGCACAGCCCCGCCGCCGGGTACCGCCTCGGTGCCGAGGGCATCCCGCTGCCGCCCTCCCGGCGCACCGCGCACTTCTCCGACAGCCAGGTCGTCACCGCCCTGACCACCGCCAAGGACTACATCGTGCGCTCCTCGCTCTACCCGGAGGTGCTCACCGGGCAGCAGGTCAGACCCGTACGCATGCTGCTTACCCCCGATCAGCTCGGCCAGTTCGACGAGAGCTTCACCCACCCGGCCGCCGACGGACGGCACGCGCCCACCGGATGGCTCGTGCGCTTCGACCCCGCCCGCGCCGAACTCGCCGACCGAGGGATCCGCGTCCAGGGCACCCTCCAGGCCGCCGAGGCCGACGCCGCCACCCTCGAGGTCACCGCCGACCACACCTTCGTCTACGCCCTGCGCCCGGCCGGAGCCGAGGCCGAGACCCCGGTCTCGCTGTTCACCGTCCGCCGCGAGCTCCAGTTCCGCTTCGACCGCGACGACCTGCGGCTGCGCCAGACCCAGCTGATCGTCTCCTACGTGCAGGCCGGCCCGCTGTCCTGCGGCGAGGACTCCACGAACCATCTGCGGCCCCTGCTCGCCGGCCAGACCGCCGGGACGGGCGGCCCGGCCGGCACCGACCCCTACGCGACGGGCGGGGCCACGGCGCTCTGCGGATCGCTGGCGGCGAGCGCACAGCCGAGCGTGTGAGCGGCGGGGCCGGAGGGACTGGGGTCGGGGAGAGACCAAGGCCGGAGGGACTGGGGGGCGGAGGGGCGAGAGCGGGAAGGACGGGCCCGGGGAGCGGGGCGCGCCAACGGGGGCGAGGGCCGGCAGAGGTCCGACCGGCGGGGGCCGGGCCGGCGGGGGCTGAGCCGATGGGAGCCGGGCCGGCGGGGCCCGGACGGTGGCGCGGGTGTGCCCCGCCGGCCGGGTCCCGTCAGGCCTCGTCGCGCGGGGGCGCGTCCGTCGGACGCTCCTGCGAAGGTGCGCTGCCGGTGAAGCCGTCGAAACCGCGGCGCACCCGGCCGCCCAGGTTGCCCGCCCCGCCCGCGAGGTCGGTGACCAGCTTCATCAGCGGGTCCTTCGAGCTCTTCACGTGATCGGCGTAGTGCGAGGCCGACTCGCGGAAGGAGTCGGTGACCGAGGTCTCCTTGTCCTCGGTGCGACGCGGGTAGTGACCGTCCAGGATCCGCTGGTGGTCGCGGGACTCGGCCCACTTCTTCAGCTCGGCCGCGCGCACGGTGGTGAAGGGGTGGGAGCGGGGCAGCACGTTGAGGATCTTCAGCACGGAGTCGCGCAGGTCACCGCCGGCCTCGTACTCCTCGGCCTGCTTGAGGAACGCGTCCACGTTCATCTCGTGCAGGTGGTTGCCGCCCGCGATCTTCATCAGGCCGCGCATCGAGGCCTTCAGGTCCTGGCCGACCAGAAGGCCGGCCCGGTCCGCGGACAGCTCCGACTTGCGGAACCACTCGCGCAGCGCGGTCACGATCGCCATGATCGCGAGGTTGCCCAGCGGGATCCAGGCGACCTTGAGGGCGAGGGTCGTCAGGAACAGCAGGATCGTGCGGTACACGGAGTGCCCGGAGAGGGCGTGGCCCACCTCGTGACCGACGACGGCCCGCATCTCCTCCTCGTCGAGCAGCTCGACGAGGCCGGTGGTCACCACGATGATCGGCTCGTCCAGGCCGATGCACATGGCGTTGGGCTGCGGGTCCTGGGTGACGTACATCGCCGGGACCTTCTCCAGGTCCAGGATGTAGCACGCGTCCCGCAGCATGTCGTTCAGGTGGCTGAACTGCTGGTCCGAGACGCGGACCGAGTCGGACAGGAACAGCAGACGCAGACTCCGCTCGGGCAGCAGCCCGCTGAGCGCCTTGAAGACCGTGTCGAAACCGCTCAGCTTGCGCAGCGCCACCAGCGCGGAGCGGTCGGCCGGGTGCTCGTACGCACGCGAGGAGATCCCGGGGAAGCGCCTGCGCTGCCTGCTCGGCACGTTCTCGTGACCGTTGTGCTCGTGGCCGTCGTCGGACATCCATCCCCCAAGTGCGTGTGTATGGCCCTTGTACGTGTGGTCCTTTGCGGACCTTTGTGCAGCCCTTTGCGCTCCCGGAGCGGGGACCGTCCCGGGCGGAGTTACGGTGGACGGGCACCACACCGAAGGAGTCCCGCGCCATGGAGCACACCCCCGCCGCCGCCTGGATCGCGCAGGCCACAGGCGCCGCGCAGCAGCAGGGTTCGGGGTATCTGCTCCGGGTCGTACTGATCGTGATGATGGTGGGTTGTGCGCTGACGGCCTGGTTCCTGTTGCGGGGCTACAAGCGGAAAGACGACTGAGCCGTCGGGAAGGTTCCCCCGCACTCCCCGCCCCGCGTCCGCCTCCTCCCCGACCGCCCCGGCAACTGCCAGCGGAGCCGCCGCCGTCGGTGCCCGTGGGACGACCGGCCTCCGCAACGGCGGAGTCGGCGTGTGGCGCGCCGGGGCGCCCGCTTACGATGGGCCGACATCTTTATCCCGCCCTCCATCGGATAGGTCCTGCCGAAGATGAGCTTCCACAGCGCAGCCGCCCAGTTGGTCACTCTCGCCGCCGAGGGCGAGGAGCACGGTGGCAACCACGAGAGCCTGAGCCCCCTGGTCACCGGTGGTGCCGCCTTCCTGATCCTGGTGCTCCTGCTGTGGGTCACCACCCTCTTCAACCGCGACCGCTGAGGCCGGCGTGTTCATAGCGGGGCACTTCGGACAGCGGTCGGACCGTGTCCTCGGGACGGGCCGGTAGGGTCTGCACGCATGGGAGAGCAGGACATGCCTACCGGTCCGTCGAACAGGCCGTCGAAGCCGGGCAAGCGCCGCCTCGGCGTCATGGGCGGGACCTTCGACCCGATCCACCACGGGCACCTCGTGGCGGCCAGTGAGGTCGCCGCGCAGTTCCACCTGGACGAGGTCGTGTTCGTCCCGACCGGTGAGCCGTGGCAGAAGAGTCACCGCAGGGTCTCCCTGGCCGAGGACCGCTATCTGATGACGGTCATCGCCACCGCCGAGAACCCGCAGTTCTCGGTCAGCCGCATCGACATCGACCGCGGCGGCCCGACCTACACCGTGGACACCCTGCGGGACCTGCGGTCCCTCAATCCCGACACGGACCTCTTCTTCATCACGGGCGCGGACGCCCTGGGCCAGATCCTGACCTGGCGGGACAGCGAGGAACTGTTCTCCCTCGCCCACTTCATCGGCGTCACCCGGCCCGGCCACAACCTGGCGGACCCCGGCCTCCCCGAGGGCGGAGTCTCCCTCGTCGAGGTCCCCGCACTGGCCATCTCCTCCACGGACTGCCGCGCGAGAGTCGCCAAGGGCGACCCCGTCTGGTATCTGGTGCCGGACGGAGTCGTGCGCTACATCGACAAGCGCGAGCTGTACCGCGGCGAGTGAGCCGAGAGGGGCACCGGTGAACGACCAGAACGACGCGGGCTACGGGGAGACCCCCTACGAACTCGTCGGCTACGACGAGTACGGCCGGCCGGTGTACCGGCAGGTCCCGCAGCAGCAGGCCTACGACCCGTACGGGCAGCAGCAGGGCTACGGCTACGACCCGTACGCCCAGGGCGAGGGACAGCAGCCGCCCCACGACCCGTACGACACGGGCCGGCAGCCCGTCACGCCCGCCCACGACCCGTACGACACCGGTCGGCAGCCGGTCACCCCCGCCCACGACCCGTACGACACCGGCCGGCAGGCTCCCGTCCAGGACCCCTACGGCACCGGCACGCGCGCGCAGCAGGCCGGCGGGACCGCGGCCCCGTACGACCCTTACGGGCAGACGGCCACTGCCGGGCAGCAGCCGCGGGTCGCCGGGCAGACCGCCCACATCCCGCAGCAGGCCGGACCGGCGGAGGCCCAGGAGGAACCGGACACCTCCGCGCGCCCCCAACGGGATTACCACACCGAACAGTTCGCGTTCGTCGAAGATCCCGACGGGGATTCCGAGGACGTCATCGACTGGCTGAACTTCACCGAGAACCGCACCGAGCGCCGCGAGGAGGCCAAGCGCCGCGCCCGCAGCCGCCTGGTCGCCCTGGTCGTCGTCCTCGTGCTGACCGCGGTCGGCGGAGTGGGCTACCTCTGGTACGCAGGGAAACTGCCGGGACTGTCGTCGTCCGACGACTCCGGGGCCGGCACCACGGCCGCCCCCGCCGCCCAGAAGCGCGACGTGATCGTGGTCCACCTGCACGACACCACCCAGGGCGGCACCTCCACGGTCCTGCTGGTCGACAACACCACCACCGGGCAGGGCACCACGGTCCTGCTGCCCAACTCCCTCGTCGTCACCACCGACGACGGCACCACGACGACCCTCGCGAAGTCCGTCGACGGTGACGGCTCCGCGGGGACGCGCGAGTCGCTGGACACCGTCCTCGGCACCCGGATCCAGGGCACCTGGCGGCTGGACACCCCCTATCTGCAGAACCTCGTCGACCTCGTCGGCAACATCGAGGTGGACACCGACACCGCCGTACCGGACCCGGCCGCCAAGAAGAAGGGCCAGGCCCCGCTCGTCGGCAAGGGCGAGAACCAGACCCTCAGCGGCAGGACGGCCGTCGCCTACGCCACCTACCGCGCCGAGGGCGAGGCCCAGAACGCCCAGTTGGAGCGGTTCGGCCAGGTCATGCAGGCCGTACTGCGCAAGGTGTCCTCCGACCCGGAGGGCGCCACCGTCACCGTGCAGACCCTGGCGCAGATCCTCGACCCCTCGCTCACCGACAAGGACCTCGGCGCCTTCCTCGCCCACCTCGCCGACCTCGCCAAGAGCGGCGCCTACAAGACCACCCTGCTGCCCGTGGAGGCCGACGGCACGCTCAGCGCCGAGGCCGGTGCCGGCGTGGTCGAGAACGTCCTCGGCGGCACCGCGAAGAGCCCCGACGAGGACGCGGCGGTCAGCGTCTCCGTGCAGAACGCCGGCGGGACCAACGCCACCGTCGAGGACGCGCGCGTGGTGCTGCTCAACGGCGGCTTCACCTTCCTGGACGGCGGCACGGCCCCGGGCGGCACCGCGTCCACGTCCGAGGTGCTCTACGCGGACGCCGCCGACAAGGAGAACGCCACCGAGGTCGCCAAGACCCTGGGCCTGCCCGGCACCGTCGTCGCGAAGGGCACGGTCCCCGCGAACGCGGACGTCCGGGTGGTCCTCGGCAAGGACTACGAGCCCTCGTCGTCCTAGCCGGGGCGGGAAGCCGGGAGCCCGTCACGGCGGCGGGCCTCCGGCCAAACCGGTCCCGGCGTATTCACGTGGGGCGCCGTCGGTGGCCGTGAGACCCTTGAGGGGTCAGACGACCGCCGACGGAAAGCCACGCAGTGACCGCCACAGACCGCTCCATCGAGCTCATCCGGACCGCCGCCCAGGCGGCCGCCGACAAGCTCGCGCACGACATCATCGCCTACGACGTCAGCGACGTGCTGTCGATCACGGACGCCTTCCTGCTGGCCTCCGCCCCCAACGACCGCCAGGTCAAGTCGATCGTCGACGAGATCGAGGAGCGCCTGCAGAAGGAACTCGGCGCCAAGCCGGTCCGCCGCGAGGGCGACCGCGAGGCCCGCTGGGTCCTGCTCGACTACGTCGACATCGTCGTCCACGTCCAGCACAGCGAGGAGCGCGTCTTCTACGCCCTGGAGCGGCTGTGGAAGGACTGCCCCGAGCTGGACCTGCCCGCCGACGCCCTGGCGACCCGGGGCAAGGCCAAGGAGCACGCCGAGCTGCAGGCCGCCCAGGACGACGCCGAGCCCGGGGGTGACTGGTGACGACCCCGCCCGGTGCCGGGGCCGCGGCCGGCCGCACGCCGGGCCGCGGCCGGCGGGTCATCCTCTGGCGGCACGGCCAGACCCTGTGGAACGTGGAACGCCGCTTCCAGGGCACCACGGACGTCCCGCTGACCGGGACCGGCGTGGCCCAGGCCCGCCGGGCCGCCAGGCTGCTGGCCTCCCTCAAGCCCGACGCGATCATCGCCTCGGACCTCCAGCGGGCCGCGGACACGGCCGCCGAGCTGGCCGCGCTCACCGGCCTCGAGGTGGCCCACGACGAGGCCCTGCGCGAGACGTACGCGGGCGTCTGGCAGGGGCTGACGCACGAGGAGATCGTCTCCCGGTACGGCGACGAGTACACCGCGTGGAAGCGCGGTGAGCCCGTCCGCCGCGGCGGCGGCGAACTGGAGACGGAGGTCGCCGACCGCTCCGCCCCCGTCGTGCTGCGGCACGCCGAGAAGCTGCCCGAGGACGGCACGCTCGTCGTCGTCAGCCACGGCGGCACGATCCGCACCACCATCGGCCGTCTGCTCGGCCTGGAGGCGCACGACTGGGAGAGCCTCGGCGGCCTCTCCAACTGCTGCTGGTCCGTCCTCGGTGAAGGCGCCCGAGGCTGGCGGCTCCTCGAGCACAACGCCGGCACCCTGCCGGAGCCGGTCCTCGGCGACGACGACTGAGCGTCCCGGGGCGGCCCGGCCCCGGATTTCACTTTCCGGCAGGTCGCAGGCTAAAGTTCTTCTTGTTCGCCCCGCCGAGCGGGAAGAACGCAAGGGGCTATAGCTCAGTTGGTAGAGCGCCTGCATGGCATGCAGGAGGTCAGGAGTTCAATTCTCCTTAGCTCCACTGATCGGCACTCTGTCGAGTGGTCAAAGATCGGTTTCGGGAAGATCCCGTCCCTCAGGGGGCGGGATCTTCCGTTTGCGCGCGCAGTGTCTCCGCCCGCCGCGCCGTCTCCTCGTCCTCCGGCGTGTAGACCACGATGCGGCACTCCGGCATCCCGTCGATCGACAGCGACATGGACGTCATGCGCAGCTCGCCCACCGCCGGGTGCCGGAAGACCTTCACGCGGCGCCCCGGTTCCGCCACGTCACCGGACTCCCACAGTCGCGTGAACAACGGGCTCGCCGCCGACAGCGCGCCGATGAAGTCCTCCCAGACGGGCTCTCCGGCGTGCAGGCCGTACGCCGCCCGCAGGATCGCCACCATCACCGGCAGCTCCGTCTCCCGGAACAGCAGCGGGCAGTCCTCCTCGGGCACCGTGAACAGCATCCGCAGCGCGTTGGCCGGCGTCCCGGCCGACGCCCGTGCCGGGGTCAGGAACAGGCTCTCGTACACCGCGTTGGCGGCCAGGATGTCGTAGCGCGAGTTGTAGACCACCGCGGGCCGGGGCGCGAGGGCGTCGATGATGCCCCGGACCTCCGGGCCCACGCTCCGCGCGAGCGATTCCGGCGCGGGCGCGCACGGCACCTCCGCCAGGTGGTAGAGGTGCTCCCGCTCCGGCGGGTCCAGCCGCAGGGTGCGCGCCACCGCGTCCAGCACCTGGGCCGACGCGTTGATCGGCCGGCCCTGCTCCAGCCAGGTGTACCAGGTGACGCCCACACCCGAGAGCTGGGCCACCTCCTCCCGCCGCAGCCCCGGAGTGCGGCGCCGCGGGCCGGGCGGCATGCCGACGTCGGCCGGTGTGACCCGGGCCCGCCTGCTGCGCAGGAAGGCCGCGAGCTCCGGCCGGCGCCGCTGCGCCGACCCGCTCCCCGAGTCCGCGGCCGTCCTCGTCCGCGTCGTCACGTCCGCCATCGTCGGTCCCCCGTTCCTCCTCTGCCAGGTGCTGTCGGTACCAGCATCAGCGGGCTCTCGGCACCCGTACCGACATCGCGTCAGGCTCGGCGGCATGACGACCTCACCCAGGACGGGCCCGGCTTCCGTGCCCGCTCCAACTCCTGTCACCAGTAAAGACCCTGGCACCGACAACCGGGCCCGGCGCCTGCTCGCGGTCGTGCTCGCCGCCCAGTTCATGGCGCTGCTGGACGTCTTCATCGTGAACGTCGCGGCCCCCGCGATCGGTTCCGACCTGAACGCCTCGGGAGCCGAACTCCAGCTGGTCGTGGCGGGCTACGCCATCACCTACTCCGTGCTGCTGATCACCGGTGCGCGGCTCGGCGACCGGTTCGGTCACGGGCGGGTCCACCTCGCCGGGCTGGCCCTGTTCACCGCCGCCTCGCTGGCCTGCGGGCTGGCGCGGGGCAGCACCGAGCTGATCGCGTTCCGGCTGGTGCAGGGCGCCGGGTCGGCGGTGATGATCCCTCAGGTGCTGAGCCTGATCCAGCGCACCTTCGGCGGCGAGGCCCGGGTCCGCGCGCTCGGCGCGTACGCGGCGGTCCTCGCCGTCGGCGCGGCGGCCGGCCAGGTCGTCGGCGGTGTGCTGGTCGGTGCCGACCTGCTGGGCACCGGCTGGCGGCCGGTGTTCCTGGTGAACGTGCCGGTGGGGATCTTCCTGCTGGCCGTCGGCGGGCGGGTCCTGCCGCGTGACACCGGGGCACCGTCGGAGCGGGCCCGCGGCCTGGACGTGCCCGGCCTGGTGCTGCTCGGCGCGGCCGTCTCCCTGGTCACCGTGCCGCTCGTGCTCGGCCAGGAGGAGGACTGGCCGTCGTGGACCCTGCTCTCGCCGGCCGTCGGCGCGCTGCTGTTCGTCGTGTTCCGCGGCCACGAGTCCCGGCTCGCCCGGCGCGGCGGTGCCCCGCTGATCGCGCCCCGCGTGCTGCGCCTGCCCGGCATGGGGCTCGCCGTGCTGCGGATCGCGGCCGTCATGGCGGTCAACGGCGGCTTCCTGTTCGTCCTCACCCTGCACGTCCAGGCGGGCCTGGGATACAGCGCGCTGCGCGCCGGTCTGACGTTCGCGCCGACCGCGGTGGTCTTCGGCGCGGTCGGTCTGACCTGGCGCAGGTGGCCCGTGGCCTGGCAACGGGCGCTCGCCCCGACCGGGTTCGCGCTCACCGCCGTCTCGATGGCGGCGGTGGGCCTGGTCTTCAGGGGCGGCGGCCACGGGGGCGTGTGGCTGTATCCGGCGTACGCCGGAGTGGGGGCGGGGCTCGCGCTGGCGTTCAGTCCCACGCTCACCCGGGCCCTGGCCGCCGTGCGCCCCGAGGACGCGGCGGACGCCAGCGGGCTGCTGGCCACGGTCACGCAGCTCGGGCAGCTGACGGGGGTCGCGGCCTTCGGCACACTCTTCCTCGGCCGGCTTGAGTCACTCGGGGGCCCGGCGGCGTATACCTCTTCACAAGCGCTGCTCACATGCATGTCCGCGCTCGCCGCGACGGCCGCGCTGGGTGCCGCGTCCGGACCGGTACTCAGGCGTCGCTGACCGTATCGGCCCGGCCGTGGCAGAATCAAACGGCCGGAAGGGGGCGCGGCCCGACGGGAGGGAGTTGCGATGCCTGCGAGCATCCTCGGAGAGGGCGGCCACCTCTCCGGAGCGGCGGTGGCACGGAACACGGCCACCCGGCTCGGCTGCCCTTCCTGCGGTTCCGCGTTCGTGGCCCAGGTCCTCGGCGACAACGGCGGGATCTCCTACGTGTGCACGGCCTGCGGCCACAGCTGGAGCTGATCGATGGGTGCCCACAGGCGAAAGTGCGACTGGTGCGGCAGTGGCACCCCGATCGTCCGCGACATGGAGCCGGTCAACCCCGACTACCAGTACTGGTGCGAGGAGTGCGCGCGGGCGCTGATCATCAAGGGCGACCCGATCGAGACCTACCGGGAGCTGGAGGGCGAGCCGATCTACGGCCGGCTCCTCGAAGAGCACTGCACCCTCAAGCGGTTCTATTCGTTCGTCACCGCCTGAAGCGGCATTCCGTTCGAAACCGGGCAGAACGGAAACGATTTGGTGGTGCACCCCCCGGACCGTGTAATGTTGGCGTCGCCGCCAGGGAAACCCGCAAGGGAAGCCCGGAGGGCAGTGCGAGGGGCTATAGCTCAGTTGGTAGAGCGCCTGCATGGCATGCAGGAGGTCAGGAGTTCAATTCTCCTTAGCTCCACAGTGGATCCCGCCGGGTCGGAAGACCCGGCGGGATCTTTTCGTGTTCCCCCGCTCGTGCCCCCCGCGCGCGTACGGCGGAAAACGGGCCGAGGGGCCGCGCTCCGCGCGGTGCGGCCCCTCCCGGTGCCGCCGCGGCGACGGGAGCGCGGCGGCGGCCGGCGGCGGTCAGCGGCCCAGGGCGCGGCGGCCGCGGCCCTGGGAGAGGACCGGAAGGTTGCGGGAGGGCTCCTTCGCGCGCGTGTCCTCCTCGATGCGCAGGGCGAGCGCCGGGCAGCGACGCACCGCGCGCAGCGCCTTCGCCTCCGCGTAACGCGGCACCTTGGCCTGCGCGACCGTCGGAAAGCCGTCGGCACCGAGCTGGAAGACCTCCGGGAGGATGTCCGCGCACAGGCCGTGGCCACGGCACAGGGTCCAGTCGACGAAGATCTTCTGACGGCTGTCCCCGGCGTCCTCGGGCGCTCCGCCGGCCGAGATGCCCGCGGGGGCCATGCCGCCCTCGAAGAGCGGCAGGACGCCCTCCACGGGCCGTCCGCAGCCGTTGCCCAGGACGTGGGCCGCGAGGTCGTCCGTGAACGCCTTGATGGTCGACTCCAGGAACATCGCGGAGCCGTCCGGGTGCGAGCAGGCGCCGCGCCGCTTGACGTTCTTGGCGACCTGCTTGAGCGCTTCCAGGGCGGCCGGGCCGCCGCCGTTGATGATGTCCTCCAGGCCGCGGGCGGCGGCCGGCAGGCCGAGGTAGCAGGGACCGCACTGCCCCGCGCTCTCCTCGGCCAGCCACTGGGCCACGCGCAGGGACTCGCCCAGGGGGCAGGTCTCCTGGCTGATCGGCAGGATCGCGCCGGCGCCGAGCGCGCCGCCCACCGCGTCCAGGGAGTTGCGCGAGACGACCGCCTCGTTGACCGTCGCCGCGTCGATCCACTTGCCGTGGTAGCCGCCGGTCAGCACGCCCTGCGGGACCGGCGGGGCGCCGGCCAGCTGGAGGACGTAGCGCAGCGGGACGCCCGTGGGGACCTCGATCACCATCGGGCGGGCGACCGCGCCGGAGACCGTCAGCATGACGGTGCCCGGCTCGTCGTACAGGCCGGTGTTGCCGTAGCGCTCGGGGCCGATGCGGGCGCCGATGGCCAGCTGGGCGAACGTCTCGGCGTTGGACAGCAGGGTCGGGGCGCCGCCGACGCCGTTCTGCGAGGCGCTGACCTTGCGGCCGGGCGGGATCGCCGGACCACCGTCGATGGAGCGGATCACGGACGCGGCGGCGCCGGTGACCATGCGGATCGGGTTGCGCTGGACGAACGCCTTCAGTGCCGAGCGGCGGCCGTTGCTGAGGCCGCGCTCGGCCAGTGCGGCCTCCATGGAGCGCTGGGTCGACTCGCGGGTGACCGCCACCACGAGCGTGCGGGCACCCAGCGCCTCCGCGACCAGCAGCGCGCCGTCCAGGATGAGGTGCGGGGCACGGTTGATCAGGACCGTGTCCTTGCGGCAGGCCGGCTCGTCCTCGCTGCCGTTGACGACGACGACCGGCCGGACACCCCGTTTGATCGCCGCGTCGGCGACGGAACGCAGTTTCTTGTGGAAGGGGAAGCCCGCGCCGCCGCGGCCCTTGAGGTTGATGCGTTCCGAGAGCTGCGCGAGTTTCTCCCCGCCCATGGGTTCGAGTGGCCCGTGCACCTTCAGGTGCATGGGCAGATCGAGTCTCTCGACAAGGTCGAAGCCCGACGTGAGCTGCGGAAGGCCGACCACGCGGACTTCCGGGACGTCGGGCAGGGCCTCGTTCACCTATAGCCTCCGGAAGGCATGTTCCAAGGTTCGCCCGAACCCGGCGCGTCGAAGGACGCCCCGGGGGATGGTTCATCGGCGGGACCGCTGTTGTACGTGTCGTTCGGGTTGTACGCGTCATACCGGGTGTTTGTCTCACCGGTGTCGTACACATCACTCCCGCCGTACCCGCCGGTGCCCGGATTGCCATAGACCGGGATGGTGAATCCCGTGTCCTGGAGCGGGTCGTAGACCGACTGCGGGGCCTCGCCGACCGGTGGCGGGGAGGGGATCGGCCAGCTGCCGGAGGTGCTGCCGCCGCCGTCCACGCGCGGGACGGCCTCGGTGGCCTGCAGGTCGAACGGGAGGTCCATGCGCGCGGTCTGGCCGGACGCGAACGACTGCTCCGCGCGCGGGGGCGTCGAGACGGCGCGGTAGGCGGCCGCGAAGCCGTTCGCCGGCTCGGGCGCGGGGGTGTCGAACAGGGGCGACGACGGGGGCGTGCCGCGCCCGGAGTCCGCCGTGTCCGCCCCCCGGCCGGGGCGGCTCCCGTAGCCCGGCAGCGACTGGGACTCGGCCATCCGGGCCCGGCTCGCGTCCAGGGCGTCGCGGCCGGCCGGCTCGTCGGTGCCCAGGACCGTGGCGATGCGGTCGGCGACCTGGCGCTTGAAGGGGCGCGGTGCGGAGCGCAGGGCGAGGGCGGCCATGACGCCCAGCAGGCACAGGCTGTAGAGGATGGTGAAGATCGGTTTGGCCGCGCGACCCGCGTAGAGTCCGTGGATCAGCGCGGCGCACCAGGCCGGGTAGGCCAGCATGTGCATGGCCCGCCAGCGGGCGGCCACCGGGGCGGGCGAGGCGAACCGGCTGCGCAGCGCGCCGGTGATGCCCACGAAGATCATCAGCAGTCCGGCCAGCGAGCCGAGGCCGATCAGGCCGGCGATTCCGGTGACGCCGAGCGAGAACGGGATGACCGCGGCGATGAGCTGGGTGTGGTCCAGCGCGATCTTCGTGGTGATGTGCAGCAGCAGGAACGCGATCGAGGCGACCGCCGTCGTCCGGTGCACGGCCTGGCCGATGAGCCGCTGGCGCGTGTTGAGGAAGATCCGGTCCTGGGCGACCAGACCCCAGATCACCGAGCAGCTGAGCGAGACGAGGGACAGCACGCCCGCGCCGAAGTTCAGGAACGCGCGGAACTGGTCGCCTCCGACCAGCACGACCACGGGTATGAGGAGCAGGACGACGGCGGACGCCACCCCGTAGGCCGACCGGCCGGGCTGGGGGAGCGAGCTGTTACTACGAAGAGGGTTCATGGGGGCAACTCCGAGCAGTTCGGGAAAGCGGTCCCGATGCCGAACTCTAAGTGGGCGCCATACCGATGGGTACGAGGTTTGAGTTATTGCGTTGTTATCAAAGGACAATGCGACCGTGGCCGGTGTCCCTTAGTGGCTGTTACGCGAAGTAATCCCTGACCTTGGTTCAGTTGTGGCGTGGTGCGTACGTGTCGACCAGGCATACGCAAGCGCGTCGCGGCTTGCTCAAGCCCTGCGGTACCCTGAGGTCATGCGTGCCGTACGCCTTCTGCTTAGCGAGCCGCGCTGATCAGTCCCGAACACCGGAGAACCGGACGGTTCGGAATCGGCGCGGCGTCCCCTCCTGTGCGAGGGGATTTTTCGTTTCCCGAGTGGCAGCCGCTGGCAGAGACGATCGATGGAGCTTTGAGGACATGAGCGAGACGAACCCCGCCGCCCCCGTCGAGGTGGCCGCGCCGCACCGGTACACGGCCGCCATGGCGGCCGACATCGAGGCACGCTGGCAGGACGTCTGGGACGCCGACGGCACGTACGCGGCACCGAACCCGAAGGGCGACCTGGCGGGCGACCCTGCGGTCGTCGCCCGGCCGAAGAAGTTCATCATGGACATGTTCCCGTACCCCTCGGGTGCGGGCCTGCACGTCGGCCACCCCCTGGGCTACATCGCGACCGACGTCTTCGCCCGCTACCAGCGGATGACCGGCCACAACGTCCTGCACACCCTCGGCTTCGACGCCTTCGGCCTGCCCGCCGAGCAGCACGCCGTGCAGACCGGCGAGCACCCCCGGATCACCACCGAGGCCGCCATCGGCAACATGAAGTCCCAGCTGCGCAGGCTGGGCCTGGGCCACGACAGGCGCCGGTCGTTCGCCACGATCGACCCGGACTACTACAAGTGGACCCAGTGGATCTTCCTGCAGATCTTCAACTCCTGGTACGACGACGAGGCGAAGAAGGCCCGCCCGATCGCCGAACTGGTCGCCCGGTTCGAGTCCGGTGAGCGGAGCCTGCCCGGCGACCGCTCCTGGGGCGAGCTGAGCGAGGTGGAGCGCGCGGACGTCCTGAGCGAGTACCGCCTGGCCTATGCCTCCGACGCGCCCGTCAACTGGTGCCCCGGCCTGGGCACCGTGCTGGCCAACGAGGAAGTCACCGCCGACGGCCGCTCCGAGCGCGGCAACTACCCGGTCTTCAAGGCCAAGCTGCGCCAGTGGAACATGCGCATCACCGCCTACGCCGACCGGCTGCTCGACGACCTGGACGCGCTGGACTGGCCCGAGGCCATCAAGCTCCAGCAGCGCAACTGGATCGGCCGCTCCGAGGGTGCCCGCGTCGACTTCCCGATCGACGGCGAGCGCATCACCGTCTTCACCACGCGTCCCGACACCCTGTTCGGCGCGACCTACATGGTGCTCGCCCCCGAACACCCGCTGGTCGAGAAGTTCACCCCGGACGCCTGGCCCGAGGGCACGCACGACGTGTGGACCGGGGGCCACGCGACCCCGGCCGACGCCGTCGCCGCGTACCGCGCGCAGGCCGCCTCCAAGTCCGACGTGGAGCGCCAGGCCGAGGCCAAGGACAAGACCGGCGTCTTCATCGGCGCGTACGCGACGAACCCGGTCAACGGCGAGCGCGTCCCCGTCTTCATCGCCGACTACGTCCTGATGGGCTACGGCACCGGCGCGATCATGGCCGTCCCGGCCGGCGACCAGCGCGACTTCGAGTTCGCGCGCGCCTTCGAGCTGCCGATCCGCTGCGTCGTCGAGCCCACCGACGGCCGCGGCACCGACACCTCGACGTGGGAGGACGCCTTCGCCTCCCACGACGCGAGGATCGTCAACTCGTCGAACGAGCGGGTCTCCCTGGACGGCCTGGGCGTCGCCGAGGCCAAGGAGCGCGTCACCGAGTGGCTGGAGCGGTCCGGCCTCGGCGCGGGCACGGTCAACTTCCGGCTGCGCGACTGGCTGTTCAGCCGTCAGCGTTACTGGGGCGAGCCCTTCCCGATCGTCTACGACGAGGACGGCGTCGCCCACGCGCTGCCCGAGTCGATGCTGCCGCTGGAGCTGCCCGAGGTCGAGGACTACTCGCCGCGCACCTTCGACCCGGACGACGCCGACACGCAGCCCGAGACGCCGCTGTCGCGCAACGAGGACTGGGTCGACGTCACCCTGGACCTGGGGGACGGCCGCGGCCCGCGCAAGTACCGCCGCGAGACCAACACCATGCCCAACTGGGCCGGTTCCTGCTGGTACGAGCTGCGCTACCTGGATCCGCACAACTCCGAGAAGCTGGTCGACCCCGAGATCGAGCAGTACTGGATGGGCCCGCGTGCGGGACAGCCGCACGGCGGGGTCGACCTGTACGTCGGCGGTGCCGAGCACGCCGTGCTGCACCTGCTGTACGCCCGCTTCTGGTCCAAGGTCCTGTTCGACCTGGGCCACGTCTCGTCCGCGGAGCCGTTCCACAAGCTGTTCAACCAGGGCATGATCCAGGCCTACGTCTACCGTGACAGCCGCGGCATCGCCGTACCGGCCGTCGAGGTGGAGGAGCGCGACGGGGCGTACCACCACCAGGGCGAGAAGGTCTCCCGGCTGCTGGGCAAGATGGGCAAGTCCCTGAAGAACGCGGTCACCCCGGACGAGATCTGCGCCGAGTACGGTGCCGACACCCTGCGCCTGTACGAGATGGCGATGGGCCCGCTGGACGTCTCGCGGCCGTGGGACACGCGCGCGGTGGTGGGCCAGTTCCGGCTGCTCCAGCGACTGTGGCGCAACGTCGTCGACGAGGCGACCGGTGAGGTCACCGTCGTCGACACCGAGCCGGACGAGGACACCCTGCGCGCCCTGCACAAGGCCGTCGACGGGGTGCGCCAGGACCTGGAGGGCATGCGCTTCAACACCGCCATCGCCAAGGTCACCGAGCTGAACAACCACCTGACCAAGGCCGGCGGCCCGCTGTCGCGCGGTGTCGCCGAGGCCCTGGTGCTGCTGGTGGCGCCGCTGGCCCCGCACATCGCCGAGGAGCTGTGGCGCAAACTGGGCCACACCGACTCCGTCGTCCACCGGGACTTCCCGGTGGCCGACCCGGCGTACGTCGTGGACGAGACCGTGACCTGCGTGGTGCAGATCAAGGGCAAGGTCAAGGCGCGCCTGGAGGTGTCGCCGGCCATCTCCGACGAGGAGCTGGAGAAGGTGGCGCTGGCCGACGAGAACGTCGTCGGCGCGCTGGGCGGCGCCGGGATCCGCAAGGTGATCGTGCGGGCGCCGAAGCTGGTCAACATCGTGCCGGCCTGACGAACACGGGCGGGTACGGCCGGGCCGGCGTTCGAGCGTCGCGGAGGGCGTGCGGCCGGGGCCGGTGCGCGGGGTGCCCCGTGCGCGCGGCTCCGGCCGACGGCTGAGGGGCGCCGGTGCGCGCGGCTCCGGCCGGCACCCGCTTCGGGGTGGTCCCCTACGGGCAGGTTCGGGGTTCCGGCGGAACTCCGCGCCTGCCCGTTGCGTTTACCGTTGAAGAGCGGCGCGTGGCGCGCCGTGTCGGACCGGAGGAGGAGCTCGTGGAAGCAGTGATCGCGATCTTTGCCCTGCTTTTCGTGCTCTTCCTGGCGGTGGGGGCCTATGCGACGGTGAAGGTCGTCGGTGCCGCCAAGCGCGGCGTCGACCGCACCCTCACCCAGGCCCGCCGCACCGTCGAGGACCACACCCTGCGGGCCAAGTCCTTCGCCCAGCCCGGCCCGGCCGGCGAGATCGCCCAGCTCCGCCTCACGCTGCGCACCTCGATGCGGGCCACCCAGGAGGCGCTCCAGACCGGCGTCGCCGAGGACGAGTCCCTCAAGGAGTCCCTCGCCCTCTTCGCGCGCCTCAGCGGGCACGGGCGCGAACTGGACGACGAACTCAAGCGACTGGAGTCCGAACCCGACCGGGCCGCCCTCGCCGAGCGGCTGCCGTCGCTGCGCGAGCGCACCGGGCGGATCACGTCGTCGGCCGACTCCCTGCGCTGGGCCGCCCGTGACCGGGCCCACCGCTTCGCCGACGACGACCTCGACACCCTCCACGCACAGATCGACGTCGAGGCCGGCGCCCTGCGCCACTGGACCACCGCGGACGACCCGGTGCGGGCGCCCTCGCCCTGGCCCGAAGCCCCCGGGACCGGCGGCGCGGCCGGGGACCAGACCTGGTCGGAGACGACCGCCCCGCGCCCGGCGGAGACTCCCGCACGGCCCGCCATCACCCCGCCGGGGCCGCGCCCCGTCCACCCCTGGCAGAAGAAGCCCCGGCCCGAGAGCACCACCTGAGCCGCCCGGCCCGGTACCCGATCCGGTCAACTGCCTCCCGGCCGCGAGGTCCCGGACTCCCGTCCCGCGGATACGGCAGGTAACCTCCAGCTCATGTCCCGCCATGTCGCTATCGTCACGGATTCAACGGCCTACCTGCCGCAGCGGACGATGGAGCGCCACGGCATCACCGCGGTGCCCCTGACCGTCGTCCTCGGCGACCGGGCACTCGAAGAGGGCACCGAGATCTCGACCCGATCCCTGGCCCTGGCCCTGCAGAAGCGACGCTCCGTCACCACCTCGCGCCCCAGCCCCCAGGTCTTCGCGGAGACCTACCGCAGGGTCGCCGAGGCCGGCGCCACCGGCATCGTCTCCCTCCACCTGTCCGCCGAACTGTCGGGCACTCACGACGCGGCGGTCCTCGCGGCGCGCGAGGCCCCGGTCCCGGTGCGGGTGGTGGACACCGGCATGATCGCGATGGCACTCGGGTTCTGCGCGCTCTCGGCGTCCGAGACGGCGGAAGCGGGCGGCACGGTGGACGAGGCGGTCGCGGCCGCGGAGAAACGCGCTTCCGGCACCTCCGCCTTCTTCTACGTCGACACCCTCGACTATCTGCGCCGCGGCGGCCGCATCGGCGCCGCCCAGGCCCTCTTCGGCTCCGCGCTCGCGGTGAAGCCGCTGCTCCAGCTGGACGGGGGGCGCATCGAGCCGCTGGAGAAGGTGCGGACGGCATCGAGGGCGATCGCCCGCCTCGAGGAACTGGCCGCCGACCGCGCGGGCGGCGCCCGTGTGGACGTCGCCGTCCACCATCTCGCGGCCCCCGACCGGGCGTCAGCCCTGGCGGACCGGCTGCGGGCGCGGGTGCCCGGACTCGGGGAGCTGCACGTGAGCGAGGTCGGTGCGGTGATCGGGGCGCACACCGGGCCCGGCTTGCTGGGGGTCGTGGTCGCGGCACGGTGAGGCGGGCCGGGGCTTCGGCTCGGTGACGCGGGTCGGCCCATCGACTTGTTCGGCGCAGTGACGCGGGTCGGCGCGTCGGTCCGTCCGGCCGCTGGTCCGGCTTGCCGGCCGGGCTCGGCCAAGGGGCGGCGTCTCACTCCCACGGGTGGCGGAGTTATCCACAATCGGGCGGTTCTCCCCGGAAATCAATCAAGATCATCGCGGTTCCGCGAGGTGTTCCATTCTCGTGGCATGGCACTTCGATCACGCACACGGACGACCACCGCGACCAGCGGACCCGGGCGCGGACCCGGCTCCGACGGACGCGTCCGGCACCGGCCGTCACCGGCGCGCAGCCAGTTGGGGAACCGCTCCGCACCGGCCGAGGAGCTGCGCCGACGAGCGGAGCTGCTGTTCGGTGAACGGGACGGTGAGCGCCGGGAGTCGGGGGCGGAGCCGCCGGAGGGCGGCGCTCCGGAGAGCGGGACCGGGGGGGCGGGGGAGGCCACCGCCGGATCCGAGGACGACGGCCGTGCGGTGGTGAGCCGTGGGCCGGGGGGCTGGCGGGCGCGGGCCGGCCCGGCGTTGCGGGAGCGGCTGCCGGTGTGGGCACAGGCGCGGTGCGGACTGGAACGCAGGAGCGTGCTCGCGCTGGCCGTCGTGGTGGTCGCCGTCGCCGCGTTCGCGGTCCAGCACTTCTGGACCGGCCGCGCGCAGTCCGTGCGGGCCCCGGAGGTGGTGCGGGCGGCCGCCCCCTACGGAGAGGACGAGCGGGCCGGGCCGGGCGAACCCTCCGCTTCGGCCGCGGCGTCCGGTGGGGCGGACCCGGCGGGAGCAGGCACGGCGGGAGCGCAGATCGTGGTCGACGTCACTGGCAAGGTCCGCGACCCCGGCATCCACCGCCTTCCGGCCGGCTCGCGCGTGGTCGACGCACTGGCCGCGGCCGGCGGGGTGCGGCCGGGCACGAACACGGACGGTCTGAACAGGGCGCGCTTCCTCGTGGACGGGGAACAGGTCGTCGTCGGCGGACCACCGGGGACCGGAGGTCCGGCGGCTGGAGCAGGACCCGGAGGTGGCACGGCCGGAGCGGGACCGTCGGCTCTCGTCTCCCTCAACACGGCCACCGTGGACCAGCTCGACACACTGCCGGGAGTGGGGCCCGTGCTGGCGCAGCACATCGTCGACTACCGGACGCAGCACGGCGGCTTCCGATCGGTGGACGAGCTGCGCGAGGTCAACGGCATCGGCGAGCGCCGCTTCTCCGACCTGCGAAATCTGGTGCGGCCATGAGGGAGACGGAGGCGGTGGACGACGGGGCCCTGCGGGCGGACCCGGCGGTGGACGGACCGGTGGTCTCGGCAGGGGCGGGGACCGCAACAGGTGCGGATGCGGGTGCGGTGGCCGGAGCGGACGCCCCATCACGCGCGCGTCGAGCGGTGCACGCCGCTTCCGGGAGCCGGCTGGGAGCCTCGCATCCACGACAGGAAGGGCCGGCGGATCTGCGGCTCGTGCCGCCCGCGCTCGCGGCCTGGGCCACGGCGGCCTGGACGCTGGACGCGCCGCCCCGGCTGGTGGGTGGTGTCGTACTCCTCTGCCTGGTCGTGGCGGGGGTCCTGCTGAGCGGGTGGGGGAGCGGCCCTCGGGTCGCGCCACCGTCGGCCGTGGGCGGCGCGTCGTCGGACGGCCCGGGAGAGCGTTCGCCCACCGGCACGAGGTCGCAGTCGCCCACCGGCACGAGGCTGCGGCCGCCGGAAGGGCCGAGGAGCCGGTCGCCGGGCCGGTCGCCGGGGTGGCCTGTGGGCGCCCGGTACGCGTGGTCGCGGATGAGCGGGGCCGCGGTGCTGCTCTGCGCTGCCGCGGCCGGGGCGTCCGCCGGTTTGCACGGGGCCGATCTGCGCCGCGGACCGGTACCGGCACTGGCGCGGGACTACGCCACCGTCACCGCGGAGGTGGAGCTGACCTCGGACCCGCGGCTGACCCGGCCGCGGGTGAGGGGGGACCACGCGGCCCCGGACTCCGTGCTGGTCGACGGGCAGGTGCGGTCGGTCGCGGCAGTCTCGGCGGGCGGGGCGGGTGGGGCGGGTGGGGCGGCGGGAGTGCCTGGGGTGGCGACCAGGGCACCGGTGCTCGTGGTCGTCGACGTCCGGGACCGTGCGGGACCGGACGGCGGACGACCGGCGGGTGCCGGCCGGAGCACGCGAGAGGCATGGCTCGGGCTGCTGCCGTCCACCCGGGTGCGGGTGACCGGGCGACTGGCTCCCGCCCTGACGGGCGGGGACCGGATCGCTGCCGTGCTGCGGGTGCGGGACCGTGGGGCGCACGCGGTTCCGGTGGTCGTGCGCAAGCCGTCGGCACCGCAACGCGCCGCGGGCCGGCTGCGCGCGGGGCTGCGGGAAGCTACCGACGAGTTGCCGGGGGACGCGCGGGCGCTGCTGCCGGGGCTGGTGGTCGGGGACACCTCGCGGATCACGCCCGAGCTGGACGAGGCCTTCAAGGAGACGGACCTCGCCCACACCCTGGCCGTGTCCGGGAGCAACCTCACGATCATGCTCGCCCTCCTCCTGGGGCCGCCCGGCCTGGCCCAGCACGTCGAGCGCCGCGGCCTGGCGCCCCGCCTGGGCATCCCGCTGCGGACGACCGCGCTGCTCGGCGGGGCGCTCACGCTCGGCTTCGTCGTCGTGTGCCGGCCCGACCCGAGTGTGCTGCGGGCGGCGGCCTGCGGCGCCGTCGTCCTGCTCGCCCTGGCGACCGGGCGTCGCCGGTCCCTGATCCCGGCACTGGCGACGGCGGTCCTGCTCCTGGTCCTGTACGACCCCTGGCTGGCCCGGAGTTACGGCTTCCTGCTGTCCGTGCTGGCCACGGGAGCCCTGCTGACGCTGGCGCCGCGCTGGAGCACCGCCCTGCGGCGCCGCGGGGTTCCGCCCAGGCTCGCGGAGGCGCTGGCGGCGGCGGGAGCCGCACAGGCCCTGTGCGCGCCGGTGGTGGCGGTGCTGTCGGCCCGGGTCAGCCTGGTGGCGGTGCCGTGCAACCTCCTCGTGGAGTTCGCGGTGGCACCGGCCACGGTGCTGGGATTCATCACCCTGGCGACGGCGCCGTGGGCGATACCGGTGGCGAAGGCGTCGGCCTGGTGCGCGAGTTGGCCGGCCGAATGGATCGCGGGTGTCGCGCGGACCGGGGCGGCGCTGCCCGGCGCGGGAGTGGACTGGCCCGGCGGCTGGGGCGGGGCACTGCTGCTCGCCCTCGCCACCGCGGTGGCACTGCCGCTGGGGAGGCGGCTGCTGCGGAGGCCGTGGCTGTGCGCGGTCTGCGCGGCGCTGCTCCTGCTCGCGGTGGTGCGGCCGTCCCCGCTGACCCGGGTGCTCACGGGCTGGCCACCGCCGGGATGGCGGCTGGTGATGTGCGACGTGGGTCAGGGCGACGCGACGGTGCTGGCGGCGGGCGGGGGAACCGGCGTGGTGGTGGACGCCGGCCCGGACCCGGTGCTGGTCGACCGGTGCCTCGACCGGCTGGGCGTCACCCGGATCCCGCTCGTCGTGCTGACCCACTTCCACGCCGATCACGTGGCGGGACTGGCCGGTGTGCTGCGGGGCCGGGCGGTGGGGGCGATCGAGACGACGGGGTTCGCGGAGCCGGCGGACCAGGTGGCATTCGTACGGAGGGAGGCCGGGGCCCGCGGGGTTCCCCTGGTGCGGGCGGTGGCGGGGGAGCGGCGGCGGCTCGGTTCCCTCGACTGGGAGGTGCTGTGGCCGCCGGCCCGGCAGGTGCCGGAACCGGAGGGGCCCAACGACGCGAGCGTGACGCTGCTCGTCCGTTCGGCCGGGACGCGGATGCTGCTGCTCGGCGACCTCGAGCCTCCCGGCCAGCAGGCGCTGGCACGGTCGCCCGCGGCGGCCCGGTGGAAAGGGGTGGACGTGCTGAAGGTCGCCCACCACGGCTCGGCCTACCAGGATCCGGATCTCGTGCGCGCGGCGGCGCCCCGGCTGGCGTTGGTCTCCGTGGGGGCGGACAACCCGTACGGCCATCCGGCACCCGCCACCGTCGCGGCCCTGCGGGCCACGGGCGCGGTGGTGCTGCGGACCGACAGGGACGGGGCGTTGGCCGTCGTGGGTACGGGCGACCGACTGCGGGTGGCGCCAGACTGAGGGCATGGATTCCGTACAGACCGCCATCGCCACGTCCCCGCTCGACGCGCGTCTGGTCGAGGCGTATCTGCGTCGGCTCGGCGTCGAGTACCCGGCGTGGCCCACCGCCGACGTCCTGCGGGAGCTGCACCTGCGGCACCTGCGGACCGTGCCCTTCGAGAACCTGTCGGTGCACCTGGGAGAGGAGATCGTGCTGGAGGAGAGACGGCTGGCCGAGAAGGTCGCCACGTCGGGGAGGGGAGGGTTCTGTTACGAGCTGAACGGTGCGTTCGGCGCGCTGCTCAGGGCGCTGGGCTTCGACGTGACGCTGCTCGCCGGCCGGGTCTACGGCGATGAGGGGCGACTCGGGATCCCGTACGACCACCTCGCGTTGGTGGTGCGCACGGTGGACGCGGGGGAGTGGCTGGCCGACGTCGGGTTCGGGGCGCACAGCCACTACCCGCTCCGCTTCGAGCACCGGGGGCAGCAGGAGGACCCCGGCGGCCTGTTCCGGATCACGGAGGCTCGTGCGGACGCGGCCGGCGTGAGGGGCGGTGCGGGCCGGCCGGCGCGTGAGGGCGGTGGTGTGCCGGGGGCGGCCGACCTGGACGTCGTGCAGGGCGACAGGCGGGTGTACCGGCTGGAGGTGCGGCCCCGGGTGCTGGGCGACTTCGCGGCCGGGGCGTGGTGGCACAGCACCTCGCCCACGTCGCACTTCACACGGTCGCCGGTCTGCTCGCGGGTCACGAAGGACGGCGGGCGGATCACGCTCAGCGGCCGCCGGCTGAAGGTGACGGGCCCCCAGGGACAGAGCCGGGAGGAGGAGTTGGCGGGGGACGAGGAGGTGCTGGACGTGTACCGGGAGCGGTTCGGGATCGTGTTGGAACGGGTTCCGGTGGCGTGGGGCGGTGACGCGGTCTGAGGAGACCGTCCGGCCTGCACGTCCGGCTCGCACGTCCGGCCTGCACGGCCGGAGAGCCTGTGCGGCGTGGTGGGGCCGGGTGGTGGGACCGGGTGTGACGTGCGGGGCGTCCGGCCACGGCCGACCTGCTCTCCGGCCCCCGTGGACGTGCCGGAAAATGGGTGGGTGAGCGATGTGAGACATGTGCTGGTGCTGCCCGACCGCGACGCCGCCGAGGAGGTCGTGGAAATGCTCGGGGAGCGGTTCGGGGTGAGTGAGGAACCGCAGGTCGTCCGGGACGCGTTGGCCGGTGAGGACGACGCGGAGGACGCGCAGTGGCTGGTGGTGCTGCGGGACGAGGAGGGACGGCTCGACGCGGAGGAACTGCACGCCTTCGCGGCCGAGTGGGACGGGTGGCGGGAGGAGCCGTAGGGGCGACGCCGGAGCCGATGCCGGGCGCCTGCTCCCGGTCCCCGCTGTCGGGTGCCTGTCCGGGGTCCCTGCTGCCGGGCGCCTGCTTCCGGTTCCCGCTGTCAGCTGTCAGCTGTCTGCCCGGGATCCCTGCTGTCTGATGCTCACCCTCGGTCCTCGGTCCTCGGTCCTCGGTCTTCGGTGCCGGGGCCGCGCTCCCGGCCGGCCTCCGTCTCCGGGGCTCGCCCCCGGTCCCCGGCCGGTCCTCGCTGTCACCGCCCCGTGCCATCCTTGACCCAATGGCCAGGAAGACTGCGAATGACGACCCTCTCGCCCCGGTGACGCTCGCCGTGGGCCAGGAGGACCTGCTGCTCGACCGCGCCGTGCAGGAGGTGGTGGCCGCCGCCCGGGCCGCCGACGCCGACACGGACGTGCGTGACCTGACGTCGGACCAGCTCCAGCCAGGCACGCTCGCCGAGTTGACCAGCCCGTCGCTCTTCGCGGAGCGGAAGGTCGTGGTCGTACGCAACGCGCAGGACCTGTCCGCCGACACGGTCAAGGACGTGAAGGGGTACCTCGCGTCGCCGGCCGAGGAGATCACGCTCGTGCTGCTGCACGCGGGCGGGGTCAAGGGCAAGGGGCTGCTGGACGCCGCGCGCAAGGCGGGGGCGCGGGAGGTGGCCTGCCCGAAGATGACCAAGGCGGCGGACCGGCTGGCCTTCGTCCGGCAGGAGTTCCGGGCCATCGGTCGGTCGGCCACCCCGGAGGCCTGCCAGGCGCTCGTCGACTCCATCGGCAGCGATCTGCGGGAGCTGGCGGCGGCGGTGTCGCAGCTCGCCGCCGACATCGAGGGGACCATCGACGAGGCGATCGTCGGGCGGTACTACACGGGCCGTGCCGAGGCGTCGAGCTTCACCGTCGCCGACCGGGCCGTCGAGGGCAGGGCGGCTGAGGCGTTGGAGGCGCTGCGCTGGTCGCTGGCCACCGGTGTCGCACCCGTGCTGATCACCAGTGCCCTCGCGCAGGGCGTGCGGGCCATCGGCAAGCTGTCCTCCGCACGCGGCGGCAGACCCGCGGATCTCGCGCGGGAGCTGGGCATGCCGCCCTGGAAGATCGACCGGGTCCGCCAGCAGATGCGGGGCTGGACGCCCGACGGAGTCTCCCTGGCCCTGCGCGCGGTCGCGGAGGCCGACGCGGGAGTGAAGGGCGGAGGCGACGACCCGGAATACGCGCTGGAGAAGGCCGTGGTGGCGGTGGCGCGGGCGGCCCGTTCCGGGGGCCGAGCGTAGGGACAGGAGCCGAGGGCCGGAGCCGGAGCCGAGGGCCGGAGCCGGACGCTGGAACCGGATGCCGGATGCCGGATCCCAAGGCCGCATTTACAGCCTCCGACCTCACACTTCGGACCTCACCCCTCCGACTCCGGGCCTCCGACCTCCCCCTGGACCCCCAGGCCTCCGACCCCGGCCTCCGGCCTCACCCCCCCCGGACCCCCCGGCCTCCAACCCCCGGCCTCCGCCCTCCCCCTGGACCGCCAGGCCTCCAACCTCCCCCGGACCCCCCCCGGCCCAGGCCTCCACCCCCACCCCTCCAGTCCGTAGGCCCCCTGATCCAGTCGCTGCCACCGGTGGACGGAGGAGAATCGAAGCAGCAGCCGACGCATCGCCCAGGACGTCGGAAAGGCGGCGATCGACCATGGCTGAACACCCGCACGCAGCGCTCGTCCGCAAGGGCTTCGAGGCCTTCTCCCGAGGCGACATGGACACCTTGCGGGAACTGATGGCGAAGGACGCCACGCACCACGTACCCGGCACCCACCCGCTCTCGGGCGACTTCAAGGGCCAGGACGCGATCATCGACATGTACCGGCGGCTCGGTGAGGAGACGAGCGGCACGATGCGCCTGGAGATGCTCGGCATCTGTGTCGACGGCCGCGGACACGCGGTCGGGATGTGCCGTGTCACCGCCGAGCGGCAGGGCAGGCACCTCGACGACACCGGATGCATCGTCTTCCGGATCGTCGGCGACAAGATCACGGATCTCGACGAGTGCCTCGAGGACATCGACAAGAGCGACGACTTCTGGTCGTGAGGTTCGTGAATCCCGCGAGCTTCGTGAATCCCGTGAGCTCCGTGAACTCCGTGAGGTTCATGGGCTTCGTGAGGGCACTCCGCCCGGGAATGCCGGAGGCCCCGGCGCCCGCCCTGGGGAAGGGCGGGGCGCCGGGGCCTCCGGTTCGCGATGCTGGATCCACGCCCGCGTGGCGAACGCAGGCCGCGCGTGGATCCGTGGGTGCCGGTCGGGAGCGGATGAGAGAGGGCCCGCTCTGGGTCTCCCCGGCGATCAGATCAAGAAGAGAGTTCAGCCCTTGAGGGTCGCGACCTTCGAAGCGAGCGCCGACTTCTTGTTGGCGGCCTGGTTCTTGTGGATGACGCCCTTGGAGACGGCCTTGTCGAGCTGACGCGCGGCAGCGCGCTGCAGCTCGGTGGCCTTCTCGACGTCACCCGCGGCAGCGGCCTCGCGGGCCTTGCGGATCGCGGTCTTCAGGGAGGACTTGACGGCCTTGTTGCGCAGCCGAGCCTTCTCGTTGGTCTTGATCCGCTTGATCTGGGACTTGATGTTCGCCACGAAAGAGCCTTTGCAGGTTCAGGCACGGGGCCGCTCGGGTCCCGCACCAGGTGATTTCTTGAGTGTGCCTCGCGCTGAGAGGGCATGAGACACAGCCACCCAGACTACCAGCGGGCCCGGGAACGGCCCAAACCGGTCCCCGGTCGCCGCGCGTGGGACCATGGAACCTACGTATCGATCCGACCCGAGGCATAAGGCGCCTCAAGAGACAGGACCCTGCGTGCCCGCGACCCCTAACAATGTGCCCGAGCCGAGCCGTACCGACCCGGCACTGATCCGCAACTTCTGCATCATCGCGCACATCGACCACGGCAAGTCCACCCTCGCCGACCGGATGCTCCAGCTGACCGGTGTGGTCGAGCAGCGGCAGATGCGTGCTCAGTACCTCGACCGCATGGACATCGAGCGTGAGCGCGGAATCACGATCAAGTCCCAGGCGGTGCGTCTGCCGTGGGCTCCGACCCAGGACCCCGGAAACACGCACATCCTCAACATGATCGACACCCCGGGGCACGTCGACTTCACCTACGAGGTCTCGCGGTCGCTCGCCGCGTGCGAGGGCACCATCCTCCTCGTGGACGCCGCCCAGGGCATCGAGGCCCAGACCCTCGCCAACCTCTACCTGGCGATGGAGAACGACCTCGCGATCATCCCCGTGCTCAACAAGATCGACCTGCCGGCCGCGCAGCCGGAGAAGTTCGCCGAGGAGCTGGCGAACCTCGTGGGGTGCGACCCGGACGACGTGCTGCGGGTCTCCGCCAAGACCGGTGTCGGCGTCGACGCGCTGCTCGACAAGGTCGTGCGGGAGGTCCCGGCGCCGGTCGGGGTCAAGGACGCGCCCGCCCGCGCGATGATCTTCGACTCGGTGTACGACTCCTACCGGGGTGTGGTCACGTACGTCCGTGTCATCGACGGGCAGCTCAACAAGCGTGAGCGGATCCGGATGATGTCCACGAACGCCACGCACGAACTGCTGGAGATCGGCACCAACTCGCCCGAGATGCTGGCGGCCGACGGCCTCGGCGTCGGCGAGGTGGGCTACCTGATCACCGGCGTGAAGGACGTCCGCCAGTCCAAGGTCGGTGACACCATCACCAGCCAGCACAAGGGCGCGACCGAGGCGCTCGGCGGCTACAAGGACCCCAAGCCGATGGTCTTCTCGGGCCTGTACCCGCTGGACGGCTCCGACTACCCGGAGCTGCGCGACGCCCTGGACAAGCTCCAGCTCAACGACGCCGCGCTGGTCTACGAGCCGGAGACCTCCGCCGCCCTCGGCTTCGGTTTCCGCGTGGGCTTCCTGGGCCTGCTGCACCTCGACGTGATCCGGGAGCGGCTGGAGCGCGAGTTCGGCCTCGACCTCATCGCCACCGCGCCGAACGTGGTGTACCGCGTGGTCATGGAGGACGGCACCGAGCACACCGTCACCAACCCGAGCGAGTTCCCCGAGGGCAAGATCAACGAGGTGTACGAGCCGGTCGTGCGCGCCACCATCCTGGCGCCGACCGAGTTCATCGGCTCGATCATGGAGCTGTGTCAGACCCGGCGCGGCACCCTGCTCGGCATGGACTACCTCTCCGAGGACCGGGTCGAGATCCGCTACACGCTGCCCCTCGCGGAGATCGTCTTCGACTTCTTCGACCAGCTGAAGTCGAAGACGCGCGGCTACGCGTCGCTGGACTACGAGCCCACCGGCGAGCAGACCTCCAGCCTGGTCAAGGTCGACATCCTGCTGCACGGGGACAAGGTCGACGCCTTCTCGGCGATCACCCACAAGGACGCCGCGTACGCCTACGGCGTGCGGCTCGTGGCCAAGCTGCGCGAGCTGATCCCGCGGCAGGCCTTCGAGGTGCCCATCCAGGCCGCCGTCGGCTCGCGGGTCATCGCCCGCGAGACCATCCGCGCCATCCGCAAGGACGTCCTCGCCAAGTGCTACGGCGGCGACATCTCCCGCAAGCGCAAGCTGCTGGAGAAGCAGAAGGAAGGCAAGAAGCGGATGAAGATGGTGGGTTCCGTGGAGGTTCCGCAGGACGCCTTCATCGCCGTGCTCAGCAGCGACGAGAACGCGGGTTCGGGCAAGGGCAAGAAGTAACCCGCCGACACGCCGGTTCCGGGGCCCGTCGCGCTGTAGCGCGGCGGGCCCCGCCCCGTCACCGGGTTGTCGTTGTGTAAAAAGTGACAGTCCGTGGCCCCTTACGTGCAGGCCAGTCGCCCTCTACTCTGATCCCTGCTCGATAGTTACTCGTGAGTTAAACAACAGCCGCACCGAGCCGGCCGCATCGTCAACAGCCGCACCGAGCCAGCCGCACCGTCGCGGGCCCCGGAGGATGTCGTGAGCGACACACAGACACTGATCGAGAACCGTCCGCCGTCCGTCGCGGGCCTCTTCCTGGAGCGGGTGGCCGCCACGCCGGACGCGGAGGCCTACCGCTACCCCGTGCCGGCGCCGTCGGGCGAGGGCCCGGACGACTGGAAGTCGCTGAGCTGGGCGCAGGCCGCCGAGCGGGTCCACGCCGTCGCGGCCGGCCTGATCGAGCTGGGCGTGCAGCCCGAGCAGCGCGTGGCGCTCGCCTCCTCCACCCGCGTCGAGTGGATCCTCGCCGACCTCGGCATCATGTGCGCGGGCGCGGCGACGACCACCGTCTACCCGCAGACCAACGTCGAGGAGTCGGCGTTCATCCTCTCCGACTCCGGCAGCCGGGTGCTGATCGCGGAGGACGCGGCCCAGGTCGCCAAGGCGGTGGAGAAGCGCCAGGAGCTGCCCGGGCTGACCCACGTGGTGGTGATCGACCCGGCCGGGGTGGAGACCGCCGACTGGATCCTCACCCTCGACGACCTGGAGAAGCGCGGTGCCGCCCGCCTGGAGCGGGAGCCGCAGCTGATCAAGGAGCGGGTCGGCGCGATCACCAGGGAGCAGCTCGCCACCGTCATCTACACCTCGGGCACCACCGGCCGCCCCAAGGGCGTGCGTCTCCCGCACGACAACTGGGCGTACATGGCGAAGGCGATCGCCGCGACCGGCCTGATCGGCCCCGACGACGTGCAGTACCTGTGGCTGCCGCTCGCCCACGTGTTCGGCAAGGTGCTGACCTCCGGCCAGATCGAGGCCGGGCACGTCACCGCCGTGGACGGCCGCGTCGACAAGATCATCGAGAACCTGCCGGTCGTGCGGCCGACGTACATGGCGGCCGTCCCCCGCATCTTCGAGAAGGTCTACAACGGGGTCGCCGCGAAGGCCCGTGCCGGCGGCGGCGCCAAGTACAAGATCTTCCAGTGGGCCGCCGAGGTCGCCCGCGAGTACGCCAAGGCCGCCCAGGACAACTTCCGGCGCACCGGCACGGCCTCCGTGCCCTTCGCGCTCGGCGCCAAGCACAAGGTCGCCGACGCGCTCGTCTACGCGAAGATCCGGGAGGCGTTCGGCGGCAACCTGCGCGCGTGCATCTCGGGCAGCGCGGCCCTCGCGCCGGACATCGGCTACTTCTTCTCCGGTGCCGGCATCCACATCCTCGAGGGGTACGGCCTGACGGAGTCCTCCGCGGCCTCCTTCGTGAACCCCGGCGAGGCCTACCGCACCGGCACGGTCGGCAAGCCACTGCCCGGCACCGAGGTGCGCATCGCCGACGACGGCGAGATCCTGCTGCGCGGTCCCGGCGTCATGGAGGGCTACCACGGCCTGCCCGAGAAGACCGCGGAGGTCCTGGAGGCCGACGGCTGGTTCCACACCGGCGACATCGGCGAGCTGTCCGCCGACGGGTACCTGCGGATCACCGACCGCAAGAAGGACCTCATCAAGACGTCCGGCGGCAAGTACATCGCGCCCGCCGAGGTCGAGGGACAGTTCAAGGCGGTCTGCCCGTACGTCTCCAACATCCTCGTGCACGGCGCCGACCGGAACTTCTGCACGGCCCTGATCGCCCTGGACGAGGTGTCCCTGCGCGGCTGGGCCGAGGAGAACGGCCTCGGCGGGAAGTCGTACGCCGAGATCGTGGCGGCGCCGGAGACGGTGGCGCTCGTCGACGGCTACGTGAAGCACCTCAACCAGGGGCTGCAGAAGTGGCAGACGATCAAGAAGTTCCGGCTGCTGCCGCGTGACCTCGACGTGGAGCACGGCGAGATCACGCCGAGCCTGAAGCTGAAGCGGCCGGTCGTCGAGCGCGAGTACAAGCACCTGATCGACGAGATGTACGCCGGGGCGCGCGAGGCGTAGCCGCCGGCAGGGACCTCGGGGCGGGGGCGGCCGCGGACACGCCGCCCCCCGCCCCGGTACGAACAAGCGGAGCGCTCGCATCCCGCCCCCGAAGCGACTGCTTCCGGACACATCCGAAACCCGGTTCCCCCTCATCACGCCCCACTTCGGTAACTCAGCGCGTAGGAGTGCGGTCGTTCTGTCACCCTGTCGGCATCGGCCGGGGACGTCTCGCCCACGGACCGAGGCCCGATTCGTCCGATCGCCCGGGAGCCGTCCAATGGGGGCCATTCCCACGCAACGGGAGACCGTGTCCCGTGCCAGTGGTGCGCCGGCGCACGCGGGCGGGCATCCGCACACGCGCGCGACCCTCACCGGCGGCCCCCTCGCGCCCGGCGCCGCCCGTGACGTCGTCCGCGCCGCGTTCGCCGAGTGGACCGGCCTCGGCCTGCCCGGTGCCGGGGAACTGGCGGGCCGGCTCGGCGAGGAGGCGACCCTCGTCGTCAGCGAGCTGGTCACCAACGCCGTCGTGCACGCCGGTACCGACGTCGACGTGCTGTGCCGGCTGGAGGCGGAGCCGGAGCGACCCGACACCTGCGCCGTCGTCGTGGAGGTCACCGACCACCACCCCTCGCGCACGCCCCGCGACGACGGCCCCGACACGCCGTACGACACCCCCGAGCACGGCCGCGGTCTGCGCCTGGTGGCCACGCTGGCCGACGCGTGGGGCGTGACGTACCGCCGGGGGACGAAGACCGTGTGGGCCCGGCTCCCGGCCCGTCCGGAGGACGACGACGGGAACCCCGACGAACCCTGGGCCCCCACCGCCCCCGCACCCGCCGCCTCCCTCGCCTTCGCCGAGGCCCTCGCCCCCGGCCCCCGGCCCGGCGGACACGACCGCCAGTGGCTCGGCCGCGGCGCCCTGTCCTTCCTCGCCGAGGCCTCCGACCTGCTCGCCGGGCAGCTCGACGAGGAACTCGTCGCCGCGCTCACCGGCCAGCTGATCGTGCCGCGCCTCGCGGACTGGTGCGCGGTCCGGCTGGAGGACGAACTCGGCCCGCGCGCCGGCTGGGACGACGGACCGCAGGCACGGCTGACCCGCGTCTGGCACGTCGACGAGAACCACGTCGAGGAACTGCGCCGGGCCCTGGAGAAGGACCCGCCGCGCCCGCCCGACAGCCCCGACTCCGGACCCGCGGTCCACCCCTGGCCCGGCGGCGCGCTCGGACCGCGGGGCACCGCCCTCGCCTACCGCCTGGTCGCAGGCGGCCGCCCGCTCGGCACCCTCGTCATCGGACGGGCCGCTCTGCCGCGCTTCCCCGACGAGGTCACCGGGCTCGTCGAGGACCTCGGCCGACGCGTGGCCCTCGCCATCGGCGCCGCCCGCCAGTACGCCCGCCAGGCCACCATCAGCGCCGTCCTCCAGCGCGGTCTGCTGCCCGGCGCGGTCGCCGAGATCCCCGGCCTGCGCAGCGCCCTCGTCCACGAGCCGCGCGAGCAGGGCGGGCCGAGCGGCGACTTCTACGACCTGTTCCCGGCGGGCGACGGCCGCTGGTGCTTCGCGGTCGGCGACGTCCAGGGCAAGGGCCCGGAGGCGGCCGTGGTCATCGGACTGGCCCGGCCCTGGCTCAGGCTGCTGGCCCGCGAGGGGTACGGCGTGGCCGACGTCCTCGACCGCCTCAACCAGCTCCTCCTCGACGACGCCACCGAGGCCGCCGACGCGGCCGCCCGCGCCTTCGTCAGCCCGGCGGACCCCGGCGACGGGCCGCAGACCCGCTTCCTCTCGCTCCTCTACGGCGAGCTCGTGCCCTTCGACGGCGGAGTCCGCTGCACCCTCGCCTCGGCCGGCCACCCCCTGCCCCTGCTCCTCGGACCGGACGGCGGCGTGACCACGGTCGCGCAGCCGCAGACCCTCCTCGGCGTCGTCGAGGACGCCACGTACGTCAGCGAGACCCTGGACCTGTGGCCCGGCGACACCCTGCTCTGCGTCACCGACGGCGTCACCGAGCGCCGCTCCGGCTCCCGCCAGTTCGACGACGGCGACGGCCTCGCCCTCGCCCTCGCCGGCTGCGCGGGGCTGGACGCGGAGCTGATCGCCGAGCGGATCCGCCGTCTGGTCCACGAGTTCGGCGGCCGGCCCCCGGAGGACGACCTCGCCCTGCTCGTGCTCCAGGCCGAGTAGCGCGGGCGCCGCGCGGCACGGCCCCCGGAAGGGGCCGCACGGCGGACCCGAGGGACCTACGGGCGGCGTACGGGACAATGGAGGACATGCCTTCCGCACTTCCCGACGGCGAGCCCGTCCCCACCGACGGCGCGCTGCCCGCCTCCGCGCTCGCCGGGGCCGCCGGCCGCCCCCTCGGGTTCTACCTGCACGTGCCCTACTGCGCGAGCCGCTGCGGCTACTGCGACTTCAACACCTACACCGCCACCGAGCTGCGCGGCACCGGCGGTGTCCTCGCCTCCCGCGAGAACTACGCCGACACCCTGATCGACGAGATCCGGCTGGCCCGCAAGGTCCTCGGCGACGACCCGCGCGAGGTCCGCACGGTCTTCGTCGGCGGCGGTACCCCCACCCTGCTCGCGGCCGGCGACCTGGTCCGGATGCTCGCGGCGATCCGCGAGGAGTTCGGTCTGGCCGCGGACGCGGAGGTCACCACCGAGGCCAACCCGGAGTCGGTCGACCCGGCGTACCTCGCCACGCTCCGCCAGGGCGGCTTCAACCGGATCTCCTTCGGCATGCAGAGCGCCCGGCAGCACGTGCTGAAGGTCCTCGACCGCACCCACACGCCCGGCCGCCCCGAGGCCTGCGTGGCGGAGGCCCGCGGCGTCGGCTTCGAGCACGTCAACCTCGACCTGATCTACGGCACCCCCGGCGAGTCGGACGACGACTGGCGGGCCTCCCTGGACGCCGCCCTCGGCGCCGGACCCGACCACGTCAGCGCCTACGCCCTGATCGTCGAGGAGGGCACGCAGCTCGCCCGCCGGATCCGCCGCGGCGAGGTCCCGACGACCGACGACGACGTCCACGCGGACCGGTACCTGATCGCGGAGGAGACGCTGTCCGCGGCGGGCTTCGACTGGTACGAGGTGTCCAACTGGGCCACCTCCGGAGCGGGCCGCTGCCTGCACAACGAGCTGTACTGGCGGGGCGCCGACTGGTGGGGCGCGGGGCCGGGAGCCCACAGCCACGTCGGCGGCGTGCGCTGGTGGAACGTGAAGCACCCGGGGGCGTACGCGGCGGCCCTGGCGGGCGGCCGTTCACCGGGCGCCGGACGCGAGGTCCTGTCGCCGGAGGACCGCCGGGTCGAGCGGATCCTGCTGGAGCTGCGGCTGCGGGAAGGGGTTCCGCTGGACCTGCTGAAGGAGGCCGGGCTGGCGGCGTCGCGGCGGGCGCTGGCACGGGGACTGCTGGACGGCGGCCCCTACGAGGCGGGGCGCGCCGTCCTCACCCTGCGGGGCCGGCTGCTGGCGGACGCGGTGGTGCGGGACCTGGTGGACTGAGGGGACCGGGTGGACCGAGGGGGAGACCCCGCGGAGGCGGGAGCACGAACCGCCCGGCCGGGTGGACGAGCCGATCGACGGATCGTCTCCGCGGGCGCGGAGAACGGCCTGTCGGGTCGTCTCCGCGGGCGCGGGGCGGCCTGTCGGGCCATCTCCGCGGGCGCGGGGAACGACCCACCGGGTCCCGCCGCGTCCGACGACCCGGCCGGTCTCAGGGCACGGTCACGTGGTCGATGAGACGTTCGACCGCTCCCAGCAGCTCCGGCTCCAGGTCCTTGTAGGAGCCCACCCGCTTCAGGACGGCCTGCCACACCGCGCCGGTGTTCTCCGACGGCCATCCCAGGGCCCGGCACACCCCCGTCTTCCAGTCCTGCCCGCGCGGGACGCGGGGCCAGGCCGCGATGCCCACCGCCGACGGCTTCACCGCCTCCCAGATGTCGATGTACGGGTGGCCCACCACCAGCGCGTGCTCGCCGGTCACGGACTGTGCGATGCGCCACTCCTTGGTGCCGGGGACGAGGTGGTCCACCAGCACGCCCAGGCGGGCGTCGGGGCCGGGGGCGAAGTCGGCGACGATCGACGGCAGGTCGTCCACGCCCTCCAGGTACTCCACGACCACGCCTTCGACGCGCAGGTCGTCGCCCCACACCTTCTCCACCAGCTCGGCGTCGTGCCGGCCCTCCACGTAGATGCGGCCGGCGCGGGCCACCCGGGCGCGGGCGCCGGGCACGGCGACCGAACCGGAGGCGGTCCGGGCGGGCCGCGCCGGAGCCGCCGACGCCGGGCGGACCAGCGTCACGACCCGTCCCTCCAGGAGGAAACCGCGCGGCTCCAGCGGGAAGACCCGGTGCTTGCCGAAGCGGTCCTCCAGGGTGACCGTGCCCGCCTCGCAGCCGATCACCGCGCCGCAGAAACCGGTACCGGCCTCCTCCACCACCAGGCCGGGATCCGCGGGGACCTCGGGGGCGGGTCGCTGCTTCTTCCACGGCGGGGTCAGGTCGGCGGCGTACACACGGCGGTGCGGGCCCGAAGGGCCCTCGCTGGAAGGGCGGTGGCGGGAGACGGGTGGGCGCATTCGAACGACGATAGGAGAAGCTCCGGAGCGGTCACGGCGACACGCCGAAACGCGCGGCCAGCGCGTCCCGTTGGGCCCGGACGAACGCCGCGTCCACCACCGCGCCGTGACCGGGCACGTACAGCGCGTCCTCGCCGCCGAGGGCCAGCAGCCGGTCCAGGGCGGCGGGCCAGCGCGACGGTACGGCGTCGGGCCCGGCCTGCGGTTCGCCGGACTCCTCGACCAGGTCGCCGCAGAAGACGACCTCGGGGGAGCCGGGGCCCGCCGGGACGAGGACGGCGAGGTCGTGCGCGGTGTGGCCCGGACCGACGTTCGCCAGCAGGGCCTGCCGTCCCCCGCCCAGATCGAGCGTCCGCTCGCCGCAGACCGGGTGGCGGGGCCGCACCAGGGTGTCCGCGGCCTCGGTGGCCGCGGTCTCGTCCAGGCCGCACCGCACGGCGTCCGCACGCAGTTCCTCCGCCGCCACCGTGTCCGCCCCCACCGCCGCGTAGACCTCCGCGCCCGCGAAGGCCGCCGCCCCGAGGACGTGGTCGAAATGGGGGTGCGTGAGCGCGAGATCCGTCACACGGTGACCGGCGAGTTCCTCGGCGCCCGCCCGCAGCCGGGTGCCCTCGGCGAGACTCGACCCCGCGTCCACCAACAGGGCCCGCCCCTCCCCGACGACCAGCCCCACCGTGCAGTCCCAGCCGGGCAGCCGGCACCGGCCGACCCCGGTGGCGACCCGCTCCCATCCCAGCTCTTCCCAAGTCACCGTCATACCGCGACGCTAGCCCTGGCGGCCCGGCAGGGCGACCGACCTTGCCCAGGGTGTACCCCACAGCCGTACACTGGGCCGGGGGACGCTGGCACTCGAATGTGAAGAGTGCCAGGCGGGGCACCCGGGGGGACCGGGGACGACTTCTGGAGGTGAGCGCGGATGCTGAGTGAACGCAGGCTCCAAGTGCTGCGCGCCATCGTCCAGGACTACGTCGGCACCGAGGAACCGGTGGGTTCCAAGGCGCTCACCGAGCGGCACAACCTCGGCGTCTCCCCGGCCACGGTCCGCAACGACATGGCCGCCCTGGAGGACGAGGGGTACATCGCGCAGCCGCACACCAGCGCCGGGCGCATCCCCACCGACAAGGGCTACCGGCTGTTCGTCGACAAGCTCGCCGGCGTCAAGCCCATGACGGCCCCCGAGCGGCGGGCCATCCAGAACTTCCTCGACGGCGCCGTCGACCTCGACGACGTCGTGGCCCGGACGGTACGGCTGCTCGCGCAGCTCACCCGGCAGGTCGCCGTCGTGCAGTACCCGTCGCTGACGCGCTCCACGGTGCGGCACGTCGAGCTGCTGTCGCTGGCGCCGGCCCGGCTGATGCTGGTGCTGATCACGGACACCGGGCGGGTCGAGCAGCGGATGGTGGACTGCCCGGCGCCCTTCGGCGAGACCTCGCTGGCGGACCTGCGGGCACGGCTGAACAGCCGGGTCGCGGGCCGCCGCTTCAGCGACGTGCCGCGGCTGGTCGAGGACCTGGCCGACGCCTTCGGGGTCGAGGACCGCGGCACGGTCACGACGGTGCTCTCCACACTGCTGGAGACGCTCGTCGAGGAGAACGAGGAGCGGCTGATGATCGGCGGCACCGCCAATCTCACCCGCTTCGGACATGACTTTCCCCTCACGATCCGCCCCGTCCTGGAAGCCTTGGAGGAGCAGGTCGTCCTCCTCAAGCTCCTTGGCGAGGCGGGGGATTCGGGCATGACCGTACGCATCGGTCACGAGAACGCCTACGAGGGACTCAACTCCACTTCGGTGGTGTCGGTCGGCTACGGTTCGGGCGGCGAGGCAGTCGCCAAGCTCGGCGTGGTCGGACCGACCCGCATGGATTACCCGGGAACGATGGGAGCGGTACGCGCAGTGGCACGGTACGTCGGACAGATCCTGGCGGAGTCGTAGGTGGCCACGGACTACTACGCCGTTCTCGGCGTGCGCCGCGACGCGTCGCAGGAAGAGATCAAGAAGGCCTTCCGGCGGCTCGCACGCGAGCTGCACCCGGACGTCAACCCCGATCCGAAGACCCAGGAGCGGTTCAAGGAGATCAACGCCGCCTACGAGGTGCTGTCGGACCCGCAGAAGAAGCAGGTCTACGACCTCGGCGGCGACCCCCTGTCCCAGGCGGGCGGCGGCGCGGGCGGCTTCGGGGCCGGTGGCTTCGGCAACTTCTCCGACATCATGGACGCCTTCTTCGGCACGGCGTCGCAGCGCGGACCGCGCTCGCGCACCCGCCGGGGCCAGGACGCGATGATCCGGCTGGAGATCGACCTCGACGAGGCGGCCTTCGGCACGACCAAGGACATCCAGGTCGACACGGCGGTCGTCTGCGGCACCTGCAGCGGCGAGGGCGCGGCACCGGGGACCACCGCGCAGACCTGTGACATGTGCCGCGGCCGCGGTGAGGTGTCGCAGGTGACGCGGTCCTTCCTCGGCCAGGTCATGACCTCGCGGCCCTGCCCGCAGTGCCAGGGCTTCGGCACCGTCGTGCCGACGCCGTGCCCGGAGTGCGCGGGCGACGGCCGGGTGCGCTCGCGTCGCACGCTGACCGTGAAGATCCCGGCCGGCGTCGACAACGGCACCCGCATCCAGCTCGCGGGCGAGGGCGAGGTCGGGCCCGGCGGCGGTCCCGCCGGTGACCTGTACGTCGAGATCCACGAGCTGCCGCACGCGCAGTTCCAGCGGCGCGGCGACGACCTGCACTGCACGGTGACCCTGCCGATGACCGCGGCGGCCCTCGGCACCAAGGTGCCGCTGGAGACGCTCGACGGGCTCGAGGAGGTCGACATCCGGCCCGGCACGCAGTCGGGGCAGTCGATCCCGCTGCACGGGCGCGGTGTCACGCACCTGCGGGGCGGCGGACGCGGTGACCTCATCGTGCACGTCGAGGTCCAGACGCCCAACAAGCTGGACCCCGAACAGGAGCGGCTGCTGCGGGAGCTGGCGAAGCTGCGCGGGGAGGAGCGGCCCCTGGGCCAGTTCCAGCCCGGTCAGCAGGGCCTGTTCTCCCGGCTGAAGGACGCGTTCAACGGACGGTGACGCCGACGGGCGGGCGGTGGGGCTCCCCGGCTCCGCCGCCCGCCCCGCCGCCCGTCCCCGCGGGCCCGCTCCTGTGGGCGGTGCCCCCGGTTCCGCGCTTCCCGCCCGGGTCTTCCCGCCCGGGCGGTCTCGTCCGCGGACGCCGGACGGGCTGGTTTCGAACTCGTGCGGACGACGTGACACGATGCCGTCATGTCCTCCGCACTGACCGATCTCCTCCCTCTCCCGATCGTGCAGGCCCCCATGGCGGGCGGCGTCTCCCTCCCGCGGCTCGCCGCCGCCGTGTCCGAGGCGGGCGGGCTGGGCTTCCTGGCCGCCGGGTACAAGACCGCCGACGGCATGTACCAGGAGATCAAGCAACTGCGGAGCCTGACCTCCCGGCCCTTCGGCGTGAACCTCTTCATGCCGCAGCCCGACCATGCCGAGACCGGCGCCGTCGAGGTCTACGCGCATCAGCTGGCCGGTGAGGCCGCCTGGTACCGGACCGAGCTGGGCGATCCGGACAGCGGCCGCGACGACGGCTACGACGCCAAGCTGGCGGTGCTGCTGGACAACCCGGTGCCGGCGGCCTCGTTCCACTTCGGCGTCCCCGCCCCGGACGCGCTGGCCGCGCTGCGCCGGGCCGGTACGGTCACCCTGGTCACCGCGACCACCGTCGAGGAGGCCGTCGCGGTCGAGCGGGCCGGCGCGGACGCGGTGATCGTGCAGGGCGTGGAGGCCGGCGGTCACCAGGGCACCCACCGTGACATCCCGGAGAACGACGGTTCCGGCATCGGCCTGCTGTCGCTGCTCGCCCAGGTCCGGGAGGCCGTCGGCCTGCCGCTGATCGCCGCGGGCGGTCTCATGCGGGGCAGCCAGATCGCCGCCGTCCTCGCCGCCGGGGCGAGCGCCGCCCAGCTCGGCACCGCCTTCCTCGCGACGCCCGAGTCCGGCGCGGCCGCCGTGCACAAGGAGGCGCTCACCGACCCGCTCTTCGTGCGCACGGAACTGACCCGCGCCTTCTCCGGGCGTCCGGCCCGCGGCCTGGTCAACCGCTTCCTGCGCGAGCACGGCCCCTACGCGCCCGCCGCCTACCCCGACGTCCACCACCTCACCTCGCCGCTGCGCAAGGCCGCCGCGAAGGCGGGCGACGCGCAGGGCATGGCGCTGTGGGCCGGCCAGGGACACCGGCTGGCCCGGGCCCTGCCCGCCGGACGGCTGGTGGAGGTGCTGGCGGCCGAAGTCGACGCGGCCGGGACGGTGTCGTCGGGCGGCGCGGCCGAGGCGGGCGGTGCCCGATGACCGCCCCCGTGTTCGTCGTCGAGGAACTGCCGGGCGGCCCGGCCGAGTTCGTGCTGGACGGGCCCGAGGGACGGCACGCCGTCTCCGTGAAGCGGCTGCGGGCCGGTGAGGAGGTCGTCCTCACCGACGGCACCGGCAGCTGGGCGCGCGGCGAGGTCGTCGCCGCCGAGGGCAAGGACCGGCTCGTCGTCCGGCTGGCCCAGGTGACGCGGGAGCCCGCCGAGACGCCGCGGATCACCGTCGTCCAGGCGCTGCCCAAGGGCGACCGGGGTGAACTGGCCGTCGAGACGATGACCGAGACCGGCGTCGACGCGATCGTGCCGTGGGCCGCGTCCCGCTGCATCACCCAGTGGAAGGGCGACCGCGGGCTGAAGGCGCTCGCCAAGTGGCGGGCGACCGCCCGCGAGGCGGGCAAGCAGTCCCGCCGGGTCCGCTTCCCCGAGGTCGCCGACGCCGCGACCACCAAGCAGGTGGCGGCCCTGCTGGCCGGGGCCGACTTCGCGGCCGTGCTCCACGAGGACCGCGACTACGGCAGCGAGCCGCTGGCGACCGCGCCGCTTCCCGCGGACGGGCGGATCGTGCTCGTCGTCGGACCCGAGGGGGGCGTCTCCCCCGAGGAGCTGGCGCTCTTCGAGGAGGCCGGCGCCAGGGCGTACCGGCTGGGGCGCAGCGTGCTGCGGACCTCGACCGCCGGGACGGCCGCCGCCGCCCTGATCCTGGGCCGGACCGGCCGCTGGTCCTGACCGGCCCGGCCGCCGGGCCTCGCCCGTCCGCCTCCGAGAACCAGGTCAGTCCGGCGGGGTATCGGGCACGGTCGTCGCGCGGCTGAGGGCGTCGAACAGGATCCAGCCGTCCACCTCCCGCTCCCGTCCGCCCTCGTGCGGCAGCAGCCGGCGGCGGACGGCCTCGTCGACGAGCGCGCGCACCGTGCCGGGCATGTGCAGGTCGAGGTGGTGGGCGCGGTCGCCGACGCCGCCCGCGTGCGTGTACGCGCCGCCGCCGACGTAACGGCCCTCGCCCTCACGGAAGACGATCCTGGTGCGCGCGCCGTCCCGGATCAGGGTGAGGACGTCCCGGCAGCCCCGGCCGTCCCGGTGCCGGTGCCGGACCGTCCACAGGTAGGCGGTCGTGTCGTCGACGATCAGTTTCCTCGGGCGGCGGCGGTTGCGCATGCGGTCACCGTAGACGGCGGCGGCGGTGCGGCGCATGGCGGTAAGTGCTCTACCGCCGCCCCGCCGACGGTGGCAGGCTGCCCTCCATGGGGGCATGGAGGACGGGGATGCGGGGCCGGACGCGCGGGACGCGTGCGGCGGCGGTGGCGGGGCTGGCGGTCCTGGCCGTGGCCGGCGCGGTGGCGTGCGAGCCCGGCGGGATCGGCTCGGCGGCCGTGGCGTACACCACCGACGAGGCGGCGACGGCCGAGATCGAGCGCCGGGACGTCGACGTGCGGTGGCTGACCTGCACCGCCGAGAACGGCGACGGCGGCGCCTCCGGGGGCCGGGAGACCGTCGCCTCGGTCGATTGCGAGGGGGAGACCGGCGACGGGCGGGACATCACCGTCACCGGCCGCGTCACGCGCGCCGTCGACGGCTCCTGCGTGCGCGGCGACCTCCGTGCGGACGTCGGCGACAAGCAGCTGTTCCGGGTGGGCGGACTCGGCGACTGCGGGTCCGCCACCCCCTCGCCGCTCGCCCCGCCCCACTCCGCGCGGCCCGCCGAACCCGCGCGTCCCACGGTCACCGTGACCGTCACCCGGACCGTCCGGTGCGAGGACGACCCCCGCTGCGGGTCCACCGGCACCAAGTGACCCGCGCGGGCAACCGGCCGGAACCCCTGTCGGTCCACCCCCGCCTTGCCTAGAGTGATCGGGTGACACAGCCCGTGACGCCTGCCGCGTACTTCCGGTTCCCGCACCCGCAGGGCGAGTCGGTGGCCTTCACCGCCGAGGACGACGTGTGGCTCGCGCCCCTCGACGGCGGGCGCGCCTGGCGGGTCAGCGCCGACAACATGCCGGTCACCCTGCCCCGCATCTCGCCCGACGGCACCACCGTCGCCTGGACCTCCACCCGCGACGGCGCCCCCGAGGTGTACGTCGCCCCGGTCGACGGCGGCCCCTCCACCCGGCTCACCCACTGGGGCAGCCCCCAGACCAGGGTGCGCGGCTGGACCCCCGACGGCCGGGTGCTCGTGCTGAGCACCCACGACCAGGCGAGCGGGCGCCGCAGCTGGGCCCGCGCGGTCCCGCTCGACGGCGGACCGGCCACCACCCTGCCGTACGGGCCCGTCGGCGGGGTCGCCCTCGGCCCGCACACCGTGCTGGTGTCCGCGACCATGGGACGCGAGGCCGCCCACTGGAAGCGCTACCGGGGCGGCACGGCCGGCAAGCTGTGGATCGACCGGGACGGCGACGGCGAGTTCACGCGGCTGCACGAGGACCTCGACGGCAACATCGAACACCCGGTGTGGGCGGGCGAGCGCATCGCCTTCCTCTCCGACCACGAGGGCATCGGCGCGCTGTACTCCTCCCTCGCCGACGGCTCCGACCTGCGGCGCCACACGCCCCTCGACACGTTCTACGCCCGGCACGCGGCAGGGGACGGCAGCCGCGTCGCGTACTGCTCCGCCGGTGAACTGTGGATCCTGGACGATCTCGACGGCGCCGAGCCGCGCCGCCTCGACATCCGGCTCGGCGGGCAGCGCACCGACCGGCGGCCGCACCCGGTGTCCGCCGCCCGCTGGCTGGGCTCCGCGACCCCCGACCACACCGCGCGCGGCAGCGCCGTCGAGGTGCGCGGCGCCGTCCACTGGGTCACCCACCGGCACGGCCCCGCCCGCGCCCTGGCCGCCGAACCCGGTGTGCGGGCCCGGCTGCCGCGCACCTTCCGCACGGAGGGCGAGGAATGGGTGGTGTGGGTGACCGACGCCGAGGGCGAGGACGCCCTGGAGTTCGCCCCCGCCACCGGCCCGGCACCGGGCGCCACTCCGCGCCGGCTGGCCGCCGGACGCCTCGGCCGGGTGGTGGAACTGGCCATGGCGCCCGACGGCAGCCGGGCCGCCGTCGCCGCGCACGACGGACGGCTGCTGTTCGTGGAGCGGGAGACCGGCGAGGTCCGCGAGGTCGACCGCAGCGAGGACGGCGACGTCGGCGGCCTCGTCTTCTCACCCGACTCGGCCTGGCTGGCCTGGTCGCACCCCGGCCCGCGCCCGCTCAGCCGGATCAAGCTGGCCAACACCGCGGACCTGTCGGTCACCGAGGCGACCCCGCTGCGCTTCCACGACTACGCGCCCGCCTTCACCCTCGACGGCAAGCACCTCGCGTTCCTGTCGACACGCGCCTTCGACCCGGTCTACGACGAGCACGCCTTCGACCTCTCCTTCGTCGAGGGAGCCCGCCCGTACCTCATCCCGCTGGCCGCGACCACCCCCTCGCCGTTCGGCCCGCAGCGGCACGGCCGCCCCTTCGAGGCCCCCGACAAGGACGAGACCCCCGACAGCGAGGGCACCCCGGTCACCCGGATCGACCTGGAGGGGCTCGCCGACCGGATCGTGCCCTTCCCCGTCGAGGCCGGCCGCTACTCGGGGCTGCGCGCCGCGAGGGACGGCGTGCTGTGGCTGCGCCATCCCGTGCGCGGTGTCCTCGGCGCCTCCCGCGCCACCCCCGACGACCCGGGCCCGAGCACCGAGCTGGAGCGCTACGACCTCGTCCGGCAGCGCCTCGAACACCTCGCCCCCGACGCCGACGCCTTCGAGGTCAGCGGCGACGGCAAACGGCTGCTGCTGCGGTCCGAGGGCAAGCTCAGGGTGGTCCCCGGTGACCGGCGCGCCTCCGGCGACGAGGACAGCGACACCAACCTCACCGTCGACCTCGGCCGGGTCCGCCAGAGCGTCGACCCGGCCGCCGAGTGGCGCCAGATGTACGACGAGACCGGACGCCTCATGCGGGACAACTTCTGGCGGCCCGACCTCGGCGGGATCGACTGGGACGGCGTCCTGGACCGCTACCGCCCGCTCCTCGACAAGGTCGCCACCCGCGACGACCTCGTCGACGTCCTGTGGGAGGTGCACGGCGAACTCGGCACCTCGCACGCCTACGTCGTCCCCGGCGGCCACGGCGGCGGCGCCCGCCAGGGGCTGCTCGGCGCCGACATCTCCCGCCACGACGACGGTGCTTGGCGCATCGACCGGATCCTGCCGTCGGAGACCTCCGACCCCGACGCCCGCTCCCCGCTCGCCGCACCCGGCGTCGCGGTGCGCGCGGGCGACGCCATCCTCGCCGTCGCCGGCCACCCCGTGGACCCGGTCACCGGACCCGGACCGCTCCTCGTCGGCACGGCGGGCAAGGCCGTCGAGCTGACCGTGTCGCCGGCCGGCGGGGGCGAGCCCCGGCACGCCGTCGTCGTCCCCGTCGACGACGAGGAGCCGCTGCGCTACCACGCCTGGGTCGCGGAACGGCGGGCGTACGTGCACGAGACGTCCGGCGGCCGGCTCGGCTACCTCCACGTGCCCGACATGCAGGCCCCCGGCTGGGCCCAGATCCACCGCGACCTGCGGGTGGAGGTGGCCCGCGAGGGCCTCGTCGTGGACGTCCGCGAGAACCGGGGCGGGCACACCTCCCAGCTCGTCGTGGAGAAACTGGCGCGGCGGATCGTCGGCTGGGACGTGCCGCGCGGGATGCGGCCGTACAGCTATCCGGAGGACGCGCCGCGCGGGCCCGTCGTCGCGGTCGCCGACGAGTTCTCCGGCTCCGACGGGGACATCGTCAACGCGGCGGTCAAGGCGCTGGGCATCGGGCCGGTGGTCGGGACCCGCACCTGGGGCGGGACGATCGGCATCGACAGCCGGTACCGGCTGGTCGACGGGACGCTGGTCACCCAGCCCAGGTACGCGATCTGGCTGGAGGGCCCCGGCTGGGGGGTGGAGAACCACGGCGTCGACCCGGACGTGGAGGTGGTGACGCGCCCCCAGGACCACGCGGCGGGCCGGGACGTGCAGCTGGAGGAGGCGGTGCGGCTGGCGCTGCTCGCGCTGGAGGAGACGCCGGCCAGGACGGCCCCGACGCTGCCGCGGCCGTAGCCCCGCCGGTGTCGGCGCGGCCGTCCCCGGGCGGCCGCGCCGGCCCTCCGCTCCGGCCCGGACCGCCTCGTCCTCGAACGCCGGACGGGCCGGACCGGGCCGGCGCTCGCTACCATGCCTCCGTACTGATCGAACCGGCGTGAGGAGCCACCCGTATGCCAGGCGAGCCGCAGGACGACTGCCTGTTCTGCAAGATCGTGGCGGGGACGATCCCGGCGACGATCGTGCGGGAGACCGGGACGACCATCGCCTTCCGGGACATAAACCCCCAGGCGCCCACCCACGTCCTGGTGATCCCCAAGGCACACCACGTGGACGCCGCCGCCCTCGCCGCCGAGGCGCCCGAGCTCGCCGCGGACGTCCTGCGCGAGACGCGGGCGGTCGCCGACAACGAGAAGCTGGAGAGCTACCGCATCGTCTTCAACACCGGTGCCGGCGCCGGCCAGACCGTCTGGCACGCCCACGCGCACGTCCTCGGCGGCCGCGGCCTGCAGTGGCCCCCCGGCTGACCCGTGTCCGTACGTGAACTGGTGGTCCTGGGCACCGCCAGCCAGGTCCCGACCCGGCACCGCAACCACAACGGCTACTTCCTGCGCTGGGACGGCGAGGGCATCCTCTTCGATCCCGGCGAGGGCACCCAGCGCCAGATGCTGCGGGCCGGGGTCGCCGCCCACGACCTGCACCGGATCTGCGTCACGCACTTCCACGGCGACCACTGCCTGGGCGTCGCCGGGGTGATCCAGCGCGTCAACCTGGACCGGGTCCCGCACCCGGTGACCGCCCACTTCCCGCGGTCCGGGCAGCGCTTCTTCGACCGGCTCCGGTACGCCACCGCCTACCGCGAGACCGTCGGCGTCACCGAGGTCCCGGTCGACGGCGACGGGCCCCTCGCCGTCACCGCGTCGTACACGCTCCAGGCCCGCAGGCTCTCCCACCCGGTCGAGTCCTACGGCTACCGGCTGACCGAGCCCGACGGCCGCAGGATGCTGCCCGACCTGCTCGCGGCGCGCGGCGTGCGGGGCCCCGACGTCGGCCGCCTCCAGCGCGAGGGCTCGGTCGGCGGGGTGTCGCTGGAGGAGGTCAGCGAGGTGCGGCGCGGGCAGCGCTTCGCGTTCGTCATGGACACCCGCCTGTGCGACGGCGTGGGGGAGCTGGCCGAGGGCTGCGACCTGCTGGTCATCGAGTCGACCTTCCTCGACGAGGACGAACGGCTCGCCGACGACCACGGCCACCTCACCGCCGGCCAGGCCGGACGGGTCGCGCGCGACGCAGGCGTCCGCCACCTCGTGCTCACCCACTTCAGCCAGCGCTACGGCGAACCCGCCGAGTTCGAGCGGCAGGCACGGGCCGCCGGGTTCGAGGGGGAGTTGACGGTGGCGTACGACCTGCTGCGGGTGCCGGTTCCGAAACGCCGGTAAAACACCCGTACGATGCTTTGATGCCCCTCCCCAAAGCTGAACTGCACCTGCACATCGAAGGCACCCTGGAGCCGGAGCTGGCCTTCGAACTGGCCGCCCGCAACGGGGTCGCGCTGCCCCACGCCGACACCGAGGCGCTCCGCGAGGCCTACCGGTTCGAGGACCTCCAGTCCTTCCTGGACCTGTACTACGGGCTGATGGCGGTCCTGCGCACCGAGCGGGACTTCGAGGACCTGGCGGACGCCTACCTCGCGCGCGCCGCCGCGCAGGGCGTGCGGCACGCGGAGATCTTCTTCGACCCGCAGGCCCACCTCGCCCGGGGCGTCGCGATGGGCACGGTCGTCGAGGGGCTGTGGCGGGCGCTCGGCGACAGCGTGGCGCGGCACGGCGTCTCCACCCGGCTGATCATGTGCTTCCTGCGCGACGAGTCCGCGGAGTCGGCGCTGGAGACCCTGGACGCCGCGAAGCCGTACCTCGACCGGATCACCGGCGTCGGGCTGGACTCGGCGGAGGTCGGGCACCCGCCCGCGAAGTTCCGCGAGGTCTACGAGGCCGCCGCCGCCCTCGGCCTGCGGCGGGTGGCGCACGCCGGTGAGGAGGGGCCGCCGGAGTACATCACCGAGGCCCTCGACGTCCTCGGGGTCGAGCGCGTCGACCACGGCCTGCGCTGCACGGAGGACCCGGCGCTGGTGGAGCGGCTGGTGCGGGAGCGGATCCCGCTGACGCTGTGCCCGCTGTCCAACGTCCGGCTGCGCACGGTCGACGTCCTCGCCGACCACCCGCTGCCCGCCATGCTCGACGCCGGGCTGCTCTGCACGGTCAACTCCGACGACCCGGCCTACTTCGGCGGCTACGCCGGCGACAACTTCGACGCCGTGCGCGCGGAACTGGGCCTGGGCGAGGAGCGGCTGCGCGAACTGGCCCGCAACTCCTTCCTCGCCGCCTTCCTGGAGGACGACGAGGAACTGCGGTCGCGCTACCTGGCCGAGGTCGACGCCCACCGGTTCTGAGCGCACCGGTCCTGAGCCCACCGGTTCCGAGCCCACCGGTTCCGAGCGCACCGGTCACGGGCGCACCGGTCACCGGCGTCATCGGGACGCATGATCAGGACACCTACCGCCCGGCCCCCGGCGCGGCGCCCGCCCGCCGGGGCCCGGCGGTGTCGTAGGAGCCCTGGGCGGACACGCCCGCCGGGACCTCCACCGCGATCTCCACCACCGCCTGTGCCGCCGCGCCCACCGGCGGCACCGCCCCGACGGGCGCGCCGGTGGACGCGGCGAGGACGGCCGCCGGGGTTCCGCCGCGCCGCCGGACCGCGCCCGGCAGCAGCGGGCGTCCGCCCGCGTGCAGCGCGACGGCGGTCATCGGCACCGCCACCACCAGCAGTCCGGCGCCCAGCACCAGCCCCATCACCGGGAAACCGGCCCACGCCGACAGCAGGCTCCCGGTCAGCGGCCCCGCCGCCGTCCCCAGGGAGGACGCCGAGCCGACCAGCACCGCCCAGCGCCCGCGCGGGTCGAGCGAGGCGGCCAGCCCGATCAGGTACGACAGCACGACCGGGTAGAAGACGTTCCAGGCGATCTCGCCCGCCGCGAAGCTCCCCGGGCCGGTCGCCGACGCGCTGACCACGACGCACCCGGCGATCAGCACGGTCCCGCCGCCGATGGGCAGCGCCCGGCCCAGCCGCGCGCCCAGCGCCCCCGCGCCCAGCACCCCCAGCAGCCCGGCGCCGAGCGCCACGGCGAAGACGACCCCGACGCCGGTCTCGTTCAGCCCCGCCTGCGTCAGGCCGATGCGCCCGCTCACCCCCCACAGGGAGTTCTGCACCAGCGACCAGCACGGCACGGCGGCGGCCAGCACCAGTCCGGACCGCAGCTGCGGCAGCCGCGCGGAACCGCCCCCGGGCCGGACCGGAGCGGGGACCGCACGCCCGGGGAGCCGCCCGGTCAGCGGCCACACGGCGACGGCGGTGAGGGCGATCGCGGCCAGCGGCTGCCCGTGTCCGGGCCCCAGGTGCGGCACCGTCAGGTAGACGACCCCCGCGAGCGCGGACACCCCGAGCAGGCCGAGCGTGGAGGCGCGGTGCGGGTCGGGCTCGGCGGCGATCCGGGTGGCGGCGACCGTCGTGGCCGTACCGGACCCGAATCCGCCCAGCACCGCGCCCGCGACGACCACCGGCACGTTCCCGGCGAGGGCGGCCCCGCCGTACCCGACGACGGCGAGCACCAGGCCGACGCGGGCCAGCGTGCGGGCCCCGATCCGCTCGACGCGCGAGGCCAGCGCGAACCCGGCCGAGGCCGAGCTCAGCAGCAGCGCGCTGCCCACGGCCCCGGCCTGGGTGGCCGTCAGGGCGAGCCCCGAACCCAGGCGTCCCACGACGGTCGGCAGCAGGTAGGGAGCGAGGTACCCGGCCGTGAAGAGGGCGACGAGGGGCCAGGGCGTGGTGCGGGGCGCGAACACGGGCGTTCCAGGGCAGGCGAAGGAGCGGCTCGGCGAGGAGCGGCTCGGGAAGAGGGAGGAGCGACGACCGTCCGGGGACAGGAACGCGCGGCCAATTTGTATCAAGCACGTAGTTGCGAGCAGAAGCGGGACGGGGGTGATCTGGGTCACCATCGGTTTGGTCGATGGGCGGCCGGGTAAGCGCGTGCGTCCCCACCGCTCCCGGCCGGCCCCGCGCGGCGGGGCTGCGTTGACGTCAGCGGTCCGTGTATCTAGCCTCCATCCTCATACATGGACGACTTTCACATAGGGAGATGGCCGGGTGGACCTCACCGTCACGGACGTACGGCTGACGCCGATCCTGATCGCCGACCCGCCCCTCCTCAACACCCAGGGCGTGCACCAGCCGTACACCCCGCGCCTCATCGTGGAGATCGTCACGGCGGACGGCGTCACGGGCCTGGGCGAGACCTACGGCGACACCAAGTACCTCGACCTGGCCCGCCCCTACGCGAAGAAGCTCGTCGGCCGTCAGGTCAGCGACCTGAACGCGCTGTTCACCCTCGGGGACGAGATGGAGGTGGACCGCTCCCGCATCCTCGACCAGGTGGACGTCGGCGGCCTGCGGGGCGTCCAGACCGCCGACAAACTGCGCCTGTCCGTGGTCTCCGCCTTCGAGGTCGCCTGCCTGGACGCCCTGGGCAAGGCGCTCGGCCTGCCGGTGCACCGCCTGCTGGGCGGCAAGGTGCGCGACACCGTCGAGTACAGCGCCTACCTCTTCTACAAGTGGGCCGACCACCCGGAGCCGGTGCCCCACGAGAAGGACGACTGGGGCGCGGCGCTCGACCCGGCGGGCATCGTCGAACAGGCCCGCGCGTTCAAGGAGCGGTACGGCTTCACCTCCTTCAAGCTCAAGGGCGGCGTCTTCCCGCCCGACGAGGAGATCGCCGCCGTCCGCGCCCTCGCCGAGGCCTTCCCCGGCCACCCCCTCCGGCTGGACCCCAACGGCGCCTGGAGCGTCGCGACCTCACTGCGCGTGGCCCGGGAACTCGAGGACGTCCTCGAGTACCTGGAGGACCCCGCGCTCGGCACCCCCGCCATGGCCGAGGTGGCGGCCGCGACCGGCGTACCGCTCGCCACCAACATGTGCGTGACGACGTTCGCCGAGATCGAGGAGGCCTTCGCCCGCGACGCCGTCCAGGTCGTCCTCTCCGACCACCACTACTGGGGCGGCCTGCGCAACACCCAGCACCTGGCCGCGATCTGCCGCACCTTCGGCGTCGACGTGTCCATGCACTCCAACACCCACCTCGGCATCAGCCTCGCCGCCATGACCCACGTCGCCGCCACCGTCCCCGGTCTCCACCACGCCTGCGACTCCCACTACCCCTGGCAGTCCGAGGACGTCCTCACCGACCGCCTCGCCTTCACCGGGGGCAGGATCACCGTCCCCGACACCCCGGGCCTGGGCGTCGAACTGGACCGCGACCGTCTCCACCGCCTCCACCGGCGCTGGCTCGACGACCGGGGCGCGTACCGCGACCGGGACGACGAGGCGGCCATGCGCGTGGCGACCCCGGACTGGACGACACCCGCCGTCCCCCGCTGGTGACGGCCCGCCGGCCGGACCGGCGGCACCCCGCCCCGCCATCCCGCCCCGACACCCGCCCCTGACGCCGACGCCTCGTCCCCGACGTGGTGCACACTGGCCGGATCGGCACCACGTCAGGGAGCGCACCGTGACCGCGTCCACCGGAGAGGGACACCACCGACACCCACGCCAGGCCCAGGTGGACCCCCTGGCCGCCCGGCGCGCCCCCACGGACCCGCCCTGGGACGTCTACCTCACCGGCACCGTCTTCCTCGACATCATCTTCACCGGCCTGGACTCCGCCCCCGTCCGCGGCACCGAGTCCTGGGCCCGCGGCATGGGCTCCAGCCCCGGCGGCGTCGCCAACATGGCCACCGCCCTGTCCCGCCTGGGCCTGCGGACCGCCCTCGCCGCCGCCTTCGGCGACGACCACTACGGCGAGTACTGCTGGGACACCCTGGAACAGGGCGAGGGCATCGACCTGACCACGTCCCGCACGGTCCCCGGCTGGCACTCCCCGGTCACCGTCTCGATGGCGTACGAGGGCGAACGCACGATGGTCTCCCACGGCCACGAACCGCCCCCGCAGGAGGCCGCCCCCGCCTCCGCGCCGCACGCCAGGGCCGCCGTGGCCTCCCTCACCCCCGGCCGGCGCGAGCCCTGGATCGCGCAGGCGGCGGGCCGCGGCACCCGCGTCTTCGCGGACGTCGGCTGGGACGACACGGGCGCCTGGGACCTGGCCGGCCTGGCCGACCTGGAGCACTGCGAGGCCTTCCTGCCCAACGCGCAGGAGGCCATGCGCTACACGGGCGCCACCTGCCCGCGCGCCGCGGCCCACGCCCTCACCGCGCACGTGCCGCTCGCGGTCGTCACCCTCGGCGCCGAGGGCGCCTACGCGGTGGACGGCCGCACGGGCGAGACCGCGGAGGTCCCCGCGATCGCCGTCGAGGCCCTCGACCCCACCGGCGCGGGGGACGTCTTCGTGGCCGGTTTCGTCACGGGCACGCTGGCCGAGTGGCCGCTCGCGGACCGCCTGGCCTTCGCCGGCCTGACCGCCGCCCTGTCGGTCCAGGAGTTCGGCGGCTCGCTGTCCGCGCCCGGCTGGTCCGAGGTCGCCGCCTGGTGGCGCCGCGTGCAGTCGGTGCGGACCCAGAACCCGGAGGCACTGCGGCGGTACGCGTTCCTGGAGGACCTGCTGCCCACCCGGCAGGCCACCTTGTGGCCCCGCCGCAGGGCGGTCCCCACCATCGGGTTCGGCCGCTCGGCCTGAGCCGGGACACCGCCCGCCCGCGGGCGGGCCCTTGTTCGAAAAGCCCTGCGGCGTTGCCATCCCCCTGGCGTACCCTGGAAACCGCCAGGCCGCCCTCGTGGCAGGCGAGTCGTATCCGGGAGGACGTAGAGGCCTTCGGGCCGGCCTATGACTCAGACACCGACAGCTCACACGTCCGCGCAGGACGAGGCGAGAGCACAGTTCACCGTTCCCGCCCAGCACCCCATGGTGACCGTGCTGGGGTCCGGAGACTCCCTCCTGCGCGTGATCGAGACGGCCTTCCCGGCGGCCGACATCCATGTCCGGGGCAATGAGATCAGCGCGGTCGGCGATCCGCGGGAAGTCGCCATGGTCCAGCGCCTGTTCGACGAGATGATGCTGGTGCTCCGCACCGGGCAGCCGATGACGGAGGACGCAGTGGAACGCTCGATCGCCATGCTGCGGGCGAGTGAGAACGGGACGAACGACGGCCAGGAGACCCCGGCCGAGGTTCTGACGCAGAACATCCTGTCCTCACGCGGCCGCACGATCAGACCCAAGACCCTCAACCAGAAGCGGTACGTCGACGCGATCGACAAGCACACGATCGTCTTCGGCATCGGCCCGGCCGGTACCGGCAAGACCTACCTGGCGATGGCCAAGGCGGTCCAGGCACTGCAGTCCAAGCAGGTCAACCGGATCATCCTGACCCGCCCCGCGGTCGAGGCCGGCGAACGCCTCGGCTTCCTCCCCGGCACCCTCTACGAGAAGATCGACCCCTACCTGCGCCCGCTGTACGACGCGCTGCACGACATGCTCGACCCGGACTCGATCCCGAAGCTGATGGCCGCGGGGACGATCGAGGTGGCGCCGCTGGCGTACATGCGCGGACGCACTCTCAATGATGCTTTCATCATCCTGGACGAGGCCCAGAACACGAGCCCCGAGCAGATGAAGATGTTCCTCACCCGGCTCGGCTTCGACTCGAAGATCGTGATCACCGGCGACGTGACGCAGGTCGACCTGCCGAGCGGCACCAGGTCCGGGCTGCGCCAGGTCCAGGACATCCTGGAGGGCGTGGAGGACGTCCACTTCTCCCGGCTGTCGTCCCAGGACGTCGTACGGCACAAGCTGGTGGGCCGTATCGTCGACGCGTACGAGAAGTACGACGACACGCACGGCACGGAGAACGGCACGCACAAGGGCGGCCGGGGCAAGTCCGGGCACAAGGGGAAGTAGACCGAGCACCACCATGTCGATCGACGTCAACAACGAGTCCGGAACCGAGGTCGACGAGCAGGCGATCCTCGACATCGCCCGCTACGCCCTCGCGCGGATGCGCATCCACCCGCTCTCCGAGCTGTCGGTGATCGTCGTGGACGCCGACGCCATGGAGCAGCTGCACATCCAGTGGATGGACCTGCCGGGGCCGACGGACGTCATGTCCTTCCCGATGGACGAGCTGCGTCCGCCGTCGAAGGACGACGACGAGCCCCCGCAGGGACTGCTCGGCGACATCGTGCTGTGCCCCGAGGTCGCGAAGAAGCAGGGGGAGGAAGCGCCGACGCGGCACTCCATGGACGAGGAGCTCCAGCTGCTCACCGTCCATGGCGTGCTGCACCTGCTGGGCTACGACCACGAGGAGCCCGACGAGAAGGCCGAGATGTTCGGCCTGCAGGCGGCCATCGTGGACGGCTGGCGCGCGGAGAAGGGCCACACCGGCCCGTCCCCGGCCCCGACCGTGTCATGAGCCTTCCCCTCGTCCTCGGTGCGATCGCCCTGGTCGTCGTGGCGTGGCTCGCCGCCTGCGCGGAGGCCGGCCTCGCGCGCGTCTCCAGTTTCCGCGCCGAGGAGGCCGTCCGCTCCGGGCGGCGCGGCAGCGCGAAACTCGCGCAGGTCGCGGCCGACCCGACCCGCTATCTCAACGTGGCGCTGCTGGTCCGCGTGGTCTGCGAGATGGCGGCGGCCGCGCTGGTCACCCACGCCTGTCTGCGGACGATCGACGGCACGACGCCCGCGCTGCTCGCCGCGATCGGCGTGATGGTCCTGGTGTCGTACGTCGCGGTGGGCGTCTCCCCGCGCACCATCGGTCGCCAGCACCCGCTGAACACGGCGACGGCGGCGGCGTACGTGCTGCTGCCGCTGGCGCGGATCATGGGCCCGATCCCGTCGCTGCTGATCCTCATCGGCAACGCGCTCACGCCCGGCAAGGGCTTCAGGCGCGGCCCGTTCGCCTCCGAGGCGGAGCTGCGCGCGCTGGTCGACCTCGCGGAGAAGGAGTCGCTGATCGAGGACGACGAGCGCCGGATGGTGCACTCGGTCTTCGAACTGGGCGACACGCTCGTGCGCGAGGTCATGGTGCCCAGGACCGACCTGGTCGTCATCGAGCGGTACAAGACGATCCGGCAGGCCCTCACCCTGGCGCTGCGCTCCGGCTTCTCGCGGATACCCGTCACCGGGGAGAGCGAGGACGACATCGTCGGGATCGTGTACCTCAAGGACCTGGTCCGCAGGACGCACATCAGCCGGGAGTCGGAGAGCGACCTGGTGTCGACGGCGATGCGGCCCGCCGCGTTCGTCCCCGACACCAAGAACGCCGGCGACCTGCTGCGCGAGATGCAGCAGGAGCGCAACCACGTCGCCGTGGTCATCGACGAGTACGGCGGCACCGCGGGCATCGTCACCATCGAGGACATCCTCGAGGAGATCGTCGGGGAGATCACCGACGAGTACGACCGGGAACTCCCGCCCGTGGAGGAACTGGGCGACGGCCGCCACCGGGTCACCGCACGCCTGGACATCACCGACCTCGGCGAGCTGTACGGCCTGGAGGAGTACGACGACGAGGACGTGGAGACCGTCGGCGGACTGCTCGCGAAGGCGCTGGGCAGGGTGCCGATCGCCGGTGCCTCCTCGACCGTCGACCTGCCCGACGGCCGTGTCCTGCGGCTGACGGCGGAGGCCGCGGCCGGTCGCCGGAACAAGATCGTCACGGTGCTGGTGGAGCCGGTGGAACCCCCGAAGGACGGGGCGGCGGAGTGACCCCGCGGGAACTGCGCGCCCTGTGCCTGTCGTTCGAGGCGGCGGTGGAGGACTTCCCCTTCCGCCCGGAGATCTCGGTCTTCAAGGTCGCGGGCAGACTCTTCGCGCTGACGGCCCTGGACGCGGAGCCCCTGACGGTGAACCTCAAGTGCGACCCGCAGGACGCGGTCCGGCTGCGCGGGGAGCACCCCGGCCTGGTCGTCCCGGGCCACCACATGAACAAACGGCACTGGAACACGGTGACCGCGGACGGCGGCCTCCCGGACCGGCTGGTCCGGGAGCTGGTCGAGGACTCCTACGACCTGGTGGTGGCCGGCCTGCCGCGCGCCGAGCGGCTCCGCCTCGACCGGCCCTGAGACCCCCCGCCCCTGCGCGTCCGCCGGGCCGGCCCCTTCGTATGCTCGGGGGATGACCGACATCAACGCGCTTGGTCCCGAGGACCGCAAGATCGTCACCCTGGCCCGTTCGGCGCGGGCCCGCAACGGCGTGGCCGAGGGGGCCGCCGTACGGGACGAGACGGGACGCACCTACGTCGCCGGGACGGTGGACCTGCCGTCGCTGAAGCTGAGCGCGGTGCGGACGGCGGTCGCGATGGCCGTGGCGTCGGGGGCGCGGTCGCTGGAGGCGGCGGCGGTGGTGACGTCCGCGGAGGGCGCCGCAGAGGCGGACCTGGCCGCGGTCGCGGACCTCGGCGGGCCGGGGACGCCGCTGCTGGTGGCCGCGCCCGACGGGACGGTGCGGCTCAGCGCCTCCGCCGGCTGAGACGGACGTCCGCGGCGGGTGCGGGCCGCCGCCCGGACGGCGCGACCGACTCACCGGACCTCGGCGTACGCACCCCGACCGGACCGGACCTCGGCGTACGCACCCCGACCGGACCGGCGCGACGCCGGCCGCGCGGGGCGGGGACGCCCGGGAGTCGGCGGGCACGCCCCTCCCCACGCGGCCCCGGCCGGTGGCCGCGGCCGACGTTCCCCGTCGGGCCGCCGGTCAGAGCGCGTCGGGTCCGCGCTCGCCGGTGCGGACCCGGACGACCGTCTCGACCGGCACGGCCCACACCTTCCCGTCGCCGATCTTCCCCGTCCGGGCGGCCCCGACGATCGCGTCGAGGACGGTCTCGGAGTCCGCGTCCTCGACGACGACCTCGATCCGGACCTTCGGGACGAGATCGACCCGGTACTCGGCCCCGCGGTACACCTCGGTGTGGCCGTGCTGGCGGCCGTAGCCGCTGGCCTCGGTGACGGTCAGACCGTGCACGCCCAGTTCCTGGAGCGCGGTCTTGACCTCGTCGAGGCGGTACGGCTTCACGATCGCGGTGATGAGCTTCATGCCTGGGGCTTGACCTTCCGGACGGAGGGGACGGGGGACGCGCCGACCGGGGCGCCGTGGCCGAGGACGCCGTGATCGTATGCGGTCTCGGCGTGCACCGCGAGGTCCAGCCCGGTGTGCTCGTGCTCCTCGTCGGCCCGCAGGCCGAGCGTGCGGTGGAGCAGCCGGGCGATGCCGTACGTCATGAGGAAGGCGTACGCGCCGACGGCGAGGACGGCCACGGACTGCCTGCCGAGCTGGGCGAGGCCGCCGCCGTCGAGCAGGCCCCGCGGGCCGCCGGTCATCGACTCGACGGCGAAGACGCCGATGAGCAGGGTGCCGATGATCCCGCCGACCAGGTGGACGCCGACCACGTCGAGGGAGTCGTCGTAGCCGAACCGGAACTTCCAGCTCACGGCGTAGGAGCAGACCACGCCGGCGGCGAGGCCGACGGCCAGGGCGCCGAGCAGGGAGACCGAGCCGCAGGCCGGGGTGACGGCGACCAGCCCCGCGACGGCGCCGGAGGCCGCGCCCAGGGTCGTGGGGTGTCCGTCGCGCTTCTGCTCGACGAAGAGCCAGCCCAGCAGGCCGGTGCAGCCGGCGGCCAGGGTGTTGAGGAAGACGGCGGCCGCGAGGCCGTTCGCGCCGAGGGCCGAGCCCGCGTTGAAGCCGAACCAGCCGAACCAGAGCAGGCCCGCGCCCAGCACGACCATGGGGAGGTTGTGCGGACGCATGGCGTCCTTCCCGAAGCCGAGGCGCGGGCCGAGGACCAGGCACAGCGCCAGGCCGGAGGCGCCCGAGGTGATCTCCACGGGGAGCCCGCCGGCGAAGTCGAGCGCCCCGAGAGCGTTCAGGATCCAGCCGTCCGGCCCCCACGCCCAGTGCGCGACCGGAACGTACACCAGGAGCGTCCAGAGGGGCACGAAGACCAGCCAGGCCCCGAATTTCGCGCGGTCCGCGACCGCGCCGCTGATCAGGGCCGCCGTGACGACGGCGAACGTGAGCTGGAAGGTGGCGAACAGCAGGGTCGGCACGGTGCCCCGCACGCTGTCCGGGCCGAGGCCGGCCATCCCGGCGTGCTCCAGGGTGCCGACGAGTCCGCCGCCGGCGTCGGGTCCGAAGGCGAGGGAGTATCCGGCGGTCAGCCACACGACGGTGACCAGCGCGATCGACACGAAGCTCATCATCAGCATGTTGAGGACGCTCTTCGTGCGGACCATGCCGCCGTAGAACAGGGCGAGGCCCGGTGTCATCAGCAGGACCAGTGCGGTGGCGGCGAGCAGCCAGGCGGTGTCGCCGGTGTCGATCCGAGCGGCGGCGAGGGTCACGGTCGTCTCCAACGGTGCGGGGGCTCGTCAGAGGGTCACGGGCACGCGTTTCCGCGCGTGCACGGGGGTGTTTCCGGGACGTTTCGTTGCGTACGGGTTTCCGGACGCTCACGTCCGGGGGTGCTCTCGGGCGGTTGTGCGGCAGGGCTTCGTGGATCAGGGAGAATGGGCGGCATGAGCGTTCGTACCCAGTCATCCGAGCAGCCGGCCGAGGCCGCCCACCGGGCCGGTTTCGCCTGTTTCGTCGGTCGCCCCAACGCGGGCAAGTCCACCCTCACGAACGCTCTGGTCGGGAAGAAGGTGGCGATCACCTCCAACCGTCCGCAGACCACCCGGCACACGGTGCGGGGCATCGTGCACCGGCCGGACGCGCAGCTGATCCTCGTGGACACCCCCGGCCTCCACAAGCCGCGCACCCTGCTGGGCGAGCGGCTCAACGACGTCGTGCGCACCACCTGGGCGGAGGTCGACGTCATCGGCTTCTGCCTGCCGGCCAACGAGAAGCTGGGCCCCGGCGACCGCTTCATCGCCAAGGAGCTGGCCGGGATCAAGCGGACGCCGAAGGTCGCGGTCGTGACGAAGACCGACCTCGTCGACTCCAAGGCGCTCGCCGAGCAGCTGATCGCCATCGACCAGCTCGGCAAGGAGCTGGGCATCGAGTGGGCCGAGATCGTGCCCGTCTCCGCCGTCGGGGACCAGCAGGTCGAACTGCTCGCCGACCTGCTGATCCCGATGATGCCCGAGAGCCCGCCGCTGTACCCCGAGGGCGACCTGACGGACGAGCCCGAGCAGGTGATGGTCGCCGAGCTGATCCGCGAGGCGGCCCTGGAGGGCGTCCGCGACGAACTGCCGCACTCCATCGCGGTGGTCGTGGAGGAGATGCTCCCGCGCGAGGACCGACCCGCGGACAAGCCACTCCTCGACGTCCACGCCAACATCTACATCGAGCGCCCCAGCCAGAAGGGCATCATCATCGGCCCGAAGGGCAAGCGCCTGAAGGACGTCGGCATCAAGTCCCGCAAGCAGATCGAGGCGCTCCTGGGGACGGCCGTCTTCCTGGACCTGCACGTGAAGGTCGCCAAGGACTGGCAGCGGGACCCCAAGCAGCTGCGGAAGCTGGGGTTCTAGGGGGTGTTGCGAAAGTAGCGCCGTCTGCCCGAAGGGCAGACGGGACTTTCGCAACACGCCCTAGGAGCCGCCGACGGGCAGGCCCCCGCCGCCCCCGTCCCGGCCTCCGTCCCGCTGGGCCCGCAGGACGTCCCGCAGCCAGGCGTAGGAGGCCTTGGGGGTGCGCTTGAGCGCGCCGGAGTCGGAGAAGTCCACGTGGACCAGGCCGAAGCGGCGTTCGTAGCCCTGCGCCCACTCGAAGTTGTCCAGCAGCGACCACACGAAGTAGCCGCGCACGTCCACGCCCGCCTCCATCGCCCGGTGCAGGGCGCGCAGGTGCCCGTCGAGGTAGGCGATGCGGTCCTGGTCGTCGACGCCGGGGTAGCTGCACCCGTTCTCGGTGATGACGACCGGCGGGAGACGGTCGCCGTAGCGTCCGGCGAAGCCGGTCAGGAGTTCGGTCAGGCCTTCGGGAACCACGGGCCAGCCGAAGTCGGTGACCGGGACGCCCTCGATCTGCCGCACGGTGAAGGGCAGTCCGGCCGGGATGCGGACGCCGCCGAATTCGCTCCCGGTGTCCTGCGGGGCGCCGACGCGGGTGGGGGCGTAGTAGTTGACGCCGTAGAAGTCGAGGGGCTCGGCGATGACCTCCAGGTCGGCCGCCACGTCACCGGGCATCAGTTCGCCCAGCCCCTCCGGGTACGCGCCCAGCAGGAGCGGGTCCGCGAAGAGCCGGTTCAGCAGGACGTCGTAGAAGGCGGCGGCCTCCAGGTCGGCGGGCTCGGCGGAGGCGGGCCAGGTGGGGCCGTGGGAGTTGGCGATGCCGACGTCCCGGGCGCCCGCCGCCCGCAGCGCCCGGACGGCCAGACCGTGGGCGAGGAGCTGGTGGTGGGCGACCGGCAGCGCGTCGAACATCAGCCGCCGGCCGGGGGCGTGGGTGCCCAGGGCATGGCCCAGCAGGGTGTGTTCGGCGGGCTCGTTGAGGGTGATCCACCGCTGGACGCGGTCGCCGAGACGGTCCGCGACCACGGACACGTACGCGGCGAAGCGGTGCGCGGTGTCCCGCTCCAGCCAGTCCAGCCGGGCCGGCAGGTCCCAGTGGAAGAGCGTGGGCACCGGGCGCACGCCGGCCGCCAGCAGGTCGTCCACCAGCCGGTCGTAGAAGTCGAGGCCGCCGGGGGAGTTCACCCGCGGCCAGGAGACCGAGAAGCGGTACGCGTCCACGCCCAGGCCGGACAGGAGCGCCACGTCCTCGGCGTGGCGGTGGTAGTGGTCGCAGGCCACCGCGGCCGTGGAGCCGTCCGCGACCCGCCCGGGCCCGGCCGTGAAGACGTCCCAGACCGACTCCTCGCGCGTGTCCGCCGCGCCCTCGATCTGGTGGGCGGAGGTCGAGACACCCCACAGGAAGCCGGCCGGGAACCGGGGTACCGGGTGTGCCGTTCCGCGCGCGTCAGTCGCCATGGGCGAGATCATCCGTACCCCCGGTGAGGGAAGTCAACGCCCTTGTGGGAAAAGGCCGTTACGCGCCCTCCTTCAGTACGCGCGAGACCAGCTCGCGCTCCTGCGGGGTGAGCCGGGGGTCGGCCGCGTACACCGTCGCGCCGTCCACCGTGATCTCGTAACCGAACCCGTCCGGGACCCCGGCCGGGCGGGACCGCCGGCCGTCCGCCAGCACCCGCTCGGCCAGGACTTCCCAGGTGCGGGCGTCGGGCCGCCCCAAGGTGTCGACCCCGGCGGCGCGCTCGATGCCCGCGAAGCCGCCCGTGCGTCGTACGTGAATCCGCATGGACCGTGTCTAGTACGGATCTACGAGATCCGCACCCCCACCCGCTCCCACGCCTTCTCCACGGCCCGGAACTCCTCGCCGCCGTCGCCGAAGCGCTCGCGCGCGGCCTTCACGGTGAGCTTCGCGAAGTCGGTGAAGAACGCCCGCTCCGTCAGCTCGCCGCCGGTCAGCACGTCGTACCAGATCCGGCCGGCCTTCTCCCAGGCGAAGCCGCCGAGGGCGGTGGCGGCCAGGTAGAACGCGTGGTTGGGGATGCCCGAGTTGATGTGGACGCCGCCGTTGTCCCGGCCGGTGCGCACGTAGTCGTCCATGGTCGCGGGCTGCGGGTCCTTGCCGAGCACGTCGTCGTCGTACGCGGTGCCGGGCGCCTTCATGGAGCGCAGGGCCCGGCCGGTCACGTCCGGGGCGAGCAGCTCGGCGCCGATCAGCCAGTCGGCCTCGGCGGCGGTCTGGCCCAGCGAGTACTGCTTGACGAGCACGCCGAAGACGTCGGACATCGACTCGTTGAGGGCGCCCGGCTGGCCGTAGTAGGTCAGGTTCGCGGTGTACTGGGTGACGCCGTGGGCGAGTTCGTGGCCGATCACGTCGAGGGAGTTGGTGAAGTCGACGAAGAGCTCGCCGTCGCCGTCGCCGAACACCATCTGCTCGCCGTTCCAGAAGGCGTTGTTGTAGTCCTCGTCGTAGTGGACGGTGGCGTCCAGGGGCAGGCCGTCGCCGTCGATCGAGTGGCGGCCGTACGCCGTGAGGAAGTGCTCGAAGGTGGCGCCGAGACCGGCGTGGGCGCGGTTCACCGTGGCGTCCCCGCCCGGCTCGTCGCCCTCGCCGCGGACCTTGGTGCCGGGCAGCTCGGTGCCGTGCCCGGCGTCGTACACGGTGCGCAGCGGCCGGTCCGAGGGCGCCCTGACGGCCGGGGCGGCCGCGAGGCGGAACTCGCTGGTCACACGGCGCCGCGAGCGCAGTTCGTCGTCGCGCAGCAGGGTGCGCCGCGCCGGTCCGGAGAGTGCGGGGTCGTCGCTGCGCGCCAGGCGGTCCAGGACGTGGGGCGGTACGACGGTGCAGAAGACGGGCTCGAAGCCCCCGTGGGTCGTCATGTCCGGCACCTTCGCACCGTGTGACCGCACTGTCACCACTCGCAACCATGATTGGTGAAATACGGTGACAAAGGACCTCTCTCCATGGACGCGAGTGGTATACGGCACTTTTTGTCCGGTTGATCCGACCGGTCCCGCATACTGGAACGGTCCCGCGCGCCCCGTGGGGCTCGGCTAAAGTGCGGAGCACTATGCGTTTCGGGCTGCTTCTCCTTAGCTGCCGCGGCGAGGGCCTGTAGTCGAGGCCGACCCCCTCCCCGCGGAGCTTCGTGTTGCGTCGTCGGCCGTCCTTCCGGACATCCTGAGGAGCCCCGCAGAGATGGCGAACCGCCAGCAGCCCAGCACCATGCCGATCCACAAGTACGGGCAGTACGACCAGGTCGACATCCCCGACCGCACCTGGCCGGACAACCGGATCACCGTCGCCCCCCGCTGGCTCTCCACGGACCTGCGCGACGGCAACCAGGCCCTGATCGACCCGATGTCGCCCGAGCGCAAGCGCCGGATGTTCGACCAGCTGGTCGCCATGGGCTACAAGGAGATCGAGGTCGGCTTCCCCGCCTCCGGCCAGACCGACTTCGACTTCGTGCGCTCGATCATCGAGGAAGAGGGCGCGATCCCGGACGACGTCACGATCTCCGTACTGACCCAGGCCCGCGAGGACCTGATCGAGCGGACCGTGGAGTCCCTGAAGGGCGCCCGGCGGGCCACCGTCCACCTGTACAACGCGACCGCGCCGGTCTTCCGACGGGTGGTCTTCCGCGGCTCCAAGGACGACATCAAGCAGATCGCCGTCGACGGCACCCGCCTGGTGATGGAGTACGCCGAGAAGCTGCTGGGGCCGGAGACGGAGTTCGGCTACCAGTACAGCCCGGAGATCTTCACCGACACCGAGCTGGACTTCGCGCTGGAGGTCTGCGAGGCGGTGATGGACGTCTACCAGCCCGGCCCGGGCCGCGAGATCATCCTGAACCTGCCGGCGACGGTCGAGCGTTCGACGCCCTCCACCCACGCCGACCGCTTCGAGTGGATGAGCCGCAATCTCTCCCGCCGCGAGTACGTCTGCGTCTCGGTCCACCCGCACAACGACCGCGGCACCGCCGTCGCCGCCGCCGAGCTGGCGCTGATGGCCGGCGCCGACCGCGTCGAGGGCTGCCTGTTCGGCCAGGGCGAGCGCACCGGCAACGTCGACCTGGTCACCCTGGGCATGAACCTGTTCTCGCAGGGCGTCGACCCGCAGATCGACTTCTCCGACATCGACGAGATCCGTCGTACGTGGGAGTACTGCAACCAGATGGAGGTCCACCCGCGCCACCCGTACGTGGGCGACCTGGTCTACACGTCCTTCTCCGGCTCCCACCAGGACGCCATCAAGAAGGGCTTCGACGCCATGGAGGCCGACGCGGCCGCGAAGGGCGTCACCGTCGACGACATCGAGTGGGCGGTCCCGTACCTGCCGATCGACCCGAAGGACGTCGGCCGTTCCTACGAGGCGGTCATCCGCGTCAACTCGCAGTCCGGCAAGGGCGGTATCGCCTACGTCCTGAAGAACGACCACAAGCTGGACCTGCCGCGCCGGATGCAGATCGAGTTCTCGAAGATCATCCAGGCCAAGACGGACGCCGAGGGCGGCGAGGTCACCGGCGGCGACATCTGGGCCACCTTCCAGGACGAGTACCTGCCCAACCCCGAGAACCCCTGGGGCCGCATCCAGGTGCGCACCGGCCAGTCGACCACCGACACCGACGGCGTGGACACCCTCACCGTCGAGGCGGTCGTCGACGGCGAGGAGACGGTCCTGTCCGGCTCGGGCAACGGTCCGATCTCGGCCTTCTTCGACGCCCTGGAATCCATCGGCGTCGACGTACGCCTGCTGGACTACCAGGAGCACACGATGAGCGAGGGCGCCTCCGCGCAGGCCGCCTCGTACATCGAGTGCGCCATCGGCGACAAGGTGCTGTGGGGCATCGGCATCGACGCCAACACCACGCGCGCCTCCCTGAAGGCGGTCGTCTCGGCCGTCAACCGCGCGACGCGCTGACCATCCGGACGGGGAGTTCCACGGCCCCGCCCGCCGGAGACGGCGGGCGGGGCTCCGTCGTATATCGGCCACCCGTCCGTGGAGGTCACGGAAAGGTCTCGTCCGGGGTGCTGACTCCGCCTCGGCGATGTGGCTAACATCACGAAAGCGCGCGGCGATGTTGCCGCGCGGTTACGGAGGTGCGACGTGCTGCCAGAACGGGGACGAGACGGCCGTGCCACCGGGCTTGCCCGCGTGCTGGGCCACCGCACCGCCTGGACCCCCGTCGGCGACGGCGAGTTCTTCTGCCCCGGCTGCGGCGGCGACCGCAACTACCAGCGGCTCACCGGCCGGCGCCGCTTCACCCTGCTGGGCGTACCCGTGCTGCCGCGCGGCGAGACCGGCCCCGTCGTGGAATGCGCCGCCTGCCGCGGCCACTTCGGCACCGACGCCCTCGACCACCCCACCACCACCCGCTTCTCCGCGATGCTCCGCGACGCCGTCCACACCGTCGCCCTCGCGGTCCTCTCGGCGAGCGGCCCCTGCGCCCGTACGTCCCTGGAGACGGCGGCGGTCGCGGTGCGCGCGGCCGGCTTCCCGGACTGCACCCGCGAGCAGCTCGCCGCCCTCGTCGACGCCCTCGCCGCCGACACCGGCCGCGTCCACGGCGAACCCTGCGCCCCCGGCCTGGCCATAGAGCTGCACGAGGCCCTCGACCCGCTCGCCCCGCACCTCGCCCCCGCCGGCCGCGAGTCCCTCCTCCTCCAGGGCGCCCGCATCGCCCTCGCCGACGGCCCCTACACCCCCGCCGAACGCGAGGTCCTCGCCACCGTCGGCACGGCCCTCACCCTCCGCGCGGACGACGTCACCCGCCTCCTGGCCGCGGCCCGCACACCCTCCTGACGCTCCCGCGGGAACGACGCGGCCCCCGCGGCCACCCGCTGGGCCGACCGGGCGCGGCTCGTCACCGTGGCGTACGCGTCGGGAACGGTGACGCCGGGGACGGCGGGCGCCGGTCCCGTCAGGGGCCGGCGCCCGCCCCCTACGGGAGTTTCCTGTCGTACGAGCCGTCCCGGTCGGAGTCGTAGACCAGCGTGCCGGCGCCGTCGTAGCCCTTGATGTGCGGGGCCCGCGTCACCTGCCGGTCGAGGACGCCGGCCGCGACGAACCAGCCCCCGTCCAGGGTCGCCGTGACGTCGCCGCCGCCGTAGGAGACGGTCACCTCGGCCACCGAGGGCTCGACCGTGCCGACGACCCCCCAGCGGAAGGGGAGTTTCCAGCGGCCCTTGTCCAGGAACGACTGCTGGTACAGCTTGCCGCCGTTGATGTCGGGGACGACCGGGCCGGTGGGGCCGGAGTCGGGCGAGCCGACGTTGATGCCGGTCACCTCCCCGTTCTTGACCGTGCAGATCAACCGGACATCGGTCTTCTCCTTGACCGCGACGACGAAGAAACCGTCGCCGGGCGTGTTGGTGTCGCCGGTGCTGCGCATCGCCAGCAGGATCCGGTAGTCCCCGGCCGCACCGAGGTAGTCCTTCTCCAGCCCGCCCGACGGCATCGCGTCGTCGTACGCGAGGCAATCGCGCAGGCCGTCCGCGGCCTGCCCGGACGTCACCCCGTCCAGCAGCCGGCCCGTACCGGCCGGCGACGCGCTCGGCCGCGGGGCCGGTGACGCGGTGAGGGTGTGCGGGGCGCCGGCCGTCGGCCCCGGTGCCGCCGTGTCGGCGCCCCGCCCCCCGTTCCCCCCGGCCACGGCGTACACCCCCGTCGGCACGGCGGCCAGCGTCATCAACGCCGCCCCCGCCACCACGGCACGCCGGCGCCGCTCCACCGCACCGCGCCGCCGGATCTCCGGCCAGGGCGCGGGCGAAGGCCGGACCGTGCGGGCGTCCTGCGCGAGCAGTTCCCGCACCCGCTCCTCGAAGTCCCGTTCGTCGAAATCCCGTTCGTCGGCCGTCCCGTCGTTCACTTTCCGCCTCCCCGCCCCGTCACCGCGCGGTCCTCGTGCACCAGACCCGGATGCGTCCGCAACTTCGCCAGCCCCTTGGAGGCCTGGCTCTTGACCGTGCCCGGCGAGCAGCCGAGCGCCTCGGCCACCTCCGCCTCGGACAGGTCCTCCCAGTACCGCAGGACCACCACCGCCCGCTGCCTGGCGGGCAGCCGGGCCAGCCCGTCGAGCAGGGAGCCGCGCTCCTCCACCCGTTTGACGGCCTCGTCGCGCCCCGCCCGCTCGGGCGGCGTCGCGGTCAGCGCCTCGGCCACCCGCCGCTTGCGGAACCGGTCGCTGTTGCAGCTGACCAGCATCCGCCGGACGTAGGCCTCCGGGTTGTCGCTGCGGGCTATCCGCCGCCACGACCGGTAGGCCTTCGCCAGAGCGGTCTGCGTCAGGTCCTCCGCGTGGTGCACGTCGCCCGTGAGCAGATACGCGGTCCGCACCAGCCGCGACCAGCGCGCTCTGACGAACTCCTGGAACTGGGCCTCGTGTTCGGCCTGCATCAAGCACCCTCCTCGCCCTCTGGACCACCGTTCGCCCCGAATCGGTTGCCCGGCCGGCGGGACCGGGTTCGAATGGGATCGTGCAGACGCGACAGGAGCCCTGGCCGACGGAACTGCCCGGCGTGCTCCGGCTGCCCTCCGGGCGGCTGGTGCGCGGCCGCGGACTGCGCCGGCCCCTCGACCCGGCGGCGCCGGTCCCCACGTACGGCCTCTACCTGCTCGGCGGCGAGCCGCCGGCGGTGCCGTGGGAGGCGCGCCGGATCCACTGGCCCGACTTCCGGCTGCCCGCCGACCGCGCCGACGCCCGCGCGGCGCTCATCGAGGCGTGGCGGCGGGCGGCCGGGGAGAGGCTGGAGGTCGCCTGCGGCGGCGGGCGCGGCCGTACGGGGACGGCGCTCGCCTGCCTGGCGGTGCTGGACGGCGTGCCGGCCGCCGGGGCGGTGGAGTTCGTGCGCCGGCACTACGACCGGCGTGCCGTGGAGACGCCCTGGCAGCGACGCTACGTGCGGCGGTTCGCCGGGCTCACGGCGTTCACAGGACGAGCGTCATGAGGAGGCGGTCCTCACCGGGGCCGAAGTAGTCCGGCCGGGGCCCGTCGGGGTCCGGGGCGAACCCCAGGGACCGGTACAGCGCGATCGCCGTGTCGTTGCGCGGCTCCACCGAGAGCGTGACGAGGCGCACGCCCCGGCCGCGGAGGTGGCCGAGGATCCGGGTCATCAACTGCCGTCCCAGTCCCTGGCGTTGCAGCGGTGGGGAGATGCCGAGGCTGAGGATCCAGCTGCGCGCCGCGTCCGGCGGCGTCGACAGCACGTATCCGCCGAGGTCCTCGCCCAGGTCCACGACGAACACGAAGTCCGGGAACGACGCCAGCAGCTGACGCAGCACGAAGTAGGGGTACGGCGCGGTCGGGAAGGCCTCCTCGTCGAGCCGGACGACACGGGGGAGGTCCTCCTCCGTGGCCGCTCTGATCCGTGACCGCCCCTCCTGGGGCGCCTGGCCCACGGCCGGACCGGCGGCCGGCCGGGAACGGTCTCGGGGCACCCGGGGGACCCCGGGAACCTGGGGAAGAGGAGTCATTCAGTCCCCTTGTGAAGGATCGACGAAATGAATGGCACGCGTGCTCGCTCTTGTCCGATATGCATACCCGACCGTCCATCATTGCCTGATGCACGCACTCCTTCAAGAGTGCGTCGTCCTGCTAGGCTGAACCAATGACCTCGGGATCGCCCACCGCCACCGAAAAGCTGAATGCCGATGTGCCCTGGGACGACTTCGATCCCGACGAGTACATCAAGCGCAATTACCTGGAGATCCAGCCCGTGGACAGGGCGATCCTCATCCGGGTCCGAGATCACTTCAATGATCACTTCGAGAAGCACGGCGGTCGCGGCGGCGCCGGTATCGACGTGGGCGCGGGGCCCAATCTCTATCCGGCCCTGGCGATGCTCCCCTGGTGTGGCCGGATCACGCTCCTGGAGCGGTCCGAGCGGAACCTCGACCACCTCCGCGGCCAGCTCTCCGGCTACGACGCCAACTGGGACCAGTTCTGGGAGGTCCTCACGACCGGCGCGCACGGCGAGGGCGCGGCCTACGCGGGTCTCGGCGCCGACCCCAGGAAGCGGTTCCGGGAAGCCGTCCGCGCCCCCAGGCCGGGCAGTCTCTTCGACCTCTGTGCCGAAAAACCCGCCTGGGACATCGGCACCATGTTCTTCGTCGCGGAATCCATCACCACCTCGCTCGAGGAATTCCGGCGGGGCGTGGGCTGTTTCATGAAGGCCCTGAAACCCGGCGCGCCTTTCGCCGCCGCTTTCATGGAGCATTCCGAGGGATATCGCGTGGGCGCGCAGGAGTTCCCGGCCCGCGATATCGACGAGGTGGAAGTGCGCACCGTTCTCACCCCGTACGCCGAAGCGGGCATGAAGATCTCCTGCCTCGACAACCCGAAGCAATTGGTGCGCCACGGATACACCGGAATGATTCTGGCCTGCGGCCGGCGAAGGAAAAAGTGACGTCCCGCGGTTCCACGACGGGGTGGACGGGTGGACCGTGCGGTGACGGGCCTGTGCGAGGGGAATGGGCATGCAGATCAAGCCGAGACAGAACCTGCTCGAGGTGTGGCAGGCGGTCGCCCGCCACTCCTTCGACGACGGTGCGTGGGAGTGGGGGGAGTCGGGCGGACTGAGCAGCGTCGCCGACGCCGAGCGGCTGCTCTGCCTGCTGTACCCGGCCACCGAGATCACCGCCTTCCGCCTCGACGACCCCGACACCACCCAGCGGGACGTGGAACGGTCGCTGAGGACCGCGGGCGACTCCAGCGAGATCCCCGAGAACCTGGTCAAGGTCCTCGCCGACTTCATGGAGAAGCACCGCGGCGAGGAGAACCCCACCTTCTCCGGCGGCCACTACTTCGCCGCCGAGAACCCGCAGCAGGAACTCACCAAGGAACAGCGGGACCTGGGGGTGGTCGACAGCTACTCCATGTCCGTCACCCTCTGCCTCGCCACCCTCGGCTTCCTCAAGGTCTACCGGGGCAAGACCCAGCGGACGAGCACGCTGCGGCAGATCGACCGGCTCCGGGACGCCACCAGCGCCCGGCTCACCGCCGCCATGGTCAGCCTGCTGCGCTCCTTCACCGTCAACGTCGTCGACGTCGCCTCCGACCAGGGGCAGTCCCTCACCCGGCTCCTCGGCCAGGGCCGGCTCTCCGAACGGCAGGTCCTCCAGCGCTTCCAGGACCGCTTCAAGGCCCTGCGCGCCGTCATCAGCGAGAGCGTCACCCTCGGTCTCGACACCGACGTCACCGACGCGCTGCGCAACGAGAACCGCCTCTTCGAGTGCGGCTGGGCGTGGAGCCTGGTGAAGGGCGCGCCCGACGTCGACGTGGAGCCGGCGACCGCCGAGGCCATCGGCAAACAGCCCGCCGGCGTCGCCCACCCCACGCCCTACCTGTACTTCACCGTGGTCGCCCTCGACGGCATCCCCGACCTGTTCTCCGAGCGCACCCTCGTCCTCGGCCTGCTCACCGCCGAACAGCAGAAGCTCGCCGACGCGCTGCGACTGCGCTGGGAGATCACCCAGCAGTACTGGTCGGCCGTCGCCCGCTTCGGCGACGGCGCCTGGCCGCTGGAGCAGATCCCCTGGCGCACCACGCTCCAGCAACTGGAGTCGGAGTACTTCTCCCTCTCCGTCGCCTCCATCCTCGTCCACGACCTGGTGCGCCGCCGCGCCACCGACGACGACCTCACCCGCACCGTCGCCGTCATGGAACGCCTCGCCGAACGCGGCCGGATCACCAGCGGCATGACCCGCGACGACGCCGCGGTCGGCCTGCACAACCCCGGTGTCACCCTGCCCCTGCTGGGCAGCGGGGCCGTCGGCCCGCCCATGAAGTGGACGATGACCGATTTCTCCGCCCAGCTGCTCAAACGGACCATCCAGCTCTGCTCGCTGTCCCGCAACATCGCCTCCCAGGACCGCCTGCTGCGGCTCGCCGAGGACATCCTCGACCACCTCTGGCAGCGCCGCATCGGCGAGGGACGGGGCGTCGGACTCTGGGACAACGTGCACGCCGTCTACCCCGAGTCCCCCGAACGCCAGGGCCCGGTGTCCTGGAGCATGACCGAGCGGGTCACCGAGTGCATGGTCGCCGCGCACGGCCTCTACGACCAGCCGCCCATCCGCAGTGCCGAACTCTCCCTGCTGGCCAGGGCGTTGATCAGCGAGTCGGCGCACCTCTTCGGCAAGGAGCAGATGCAGCAGCCCGCGCCCGCCCCCAAGAGCCCCCAGGGCGAGGAGATCAAGGGCATCGAGGCCGACCTGCGCCGCGCCCGCCTGCTCGTCGACGAACAGCCCGGCACGGCCTACGCGCTGGCCCTCGGCGTCCTCGGCCGGCTGGACACCCTCTCCCGGGCCCGCGGCGGCTTCGGCCACCAGGGGGTGTGAGCGTGCTCGTGTTCGCCGCCTCCGACAAGGGGGGCACCGGCCGGTCCGTGACCAGCGCCAACCTCGCCTACCACCGCGCGCTGGACGGGGACGACGTCTGCTACCTGGACTTCGACTTCGGCTCGCCCACCGCGGCCGCCGTCTTCGACCTGCCCGACGTCCTCTCCGAGGCCGAGGAGCGCGGCCTGCACTCCTACCTCAAGGGCAAGACCGGTGAACCCCTGCGCGTCGACGTCTGGTCGCGCACCGAGCACCCCGTGCTGCGCAGCCGGCCCGGCGGCTCGGGACGGCTCGTCCTGCTGCCCGGCGACCGCACCGGCGGAGAATTCGTCACCGACGAGGAGAACCTGCACCGCTGCGTCGATCTCGTCCTGCGACTGAAACGCGAATTCGACGTCATCATCGTGGACTTGAGCGCCGGACGCAGTTATGCGATGGACCTCGCTCTCGCCGCCACCTCACCCCGCGGCGGACTCGGCCGCCTGAAAACGCGCTGGCTCGTCTATCACCGCTGGACCCGCCAGCACGTCATGGCCGCCGCCGAACTCGTGTACGGGAAACAGGGCATTGTGAAGGCCGGCGTCGCGATGGGCCACGACACCGACGCGCTTTCCGCCTCGATCCGCTTCGTCCGCGCCGCCGTACCCGATCTCGACTCGCCGATGTGGTCCCAGGTCTCACCCGCGCAGTACGCGTGGATGCGGCAGTGCGACACCCTGCTGGAGGAGACCGCGGCCGGCCTCGGCATCGGCAAGACCCGCGTCCTGTCGTCCATTCCGCTGGAACCCGTCCTGCAGTGGCAGGAGCGGCTCATCACCGACGAGGACGTGCACGACCGGCGGATCGCCAACGTGGAGACCTGGCAGAAGATGGGCGAACTCGCCCAGCGCCTGACCGAGGACAAGCACTGGGGGCAACTGTGACCGGGCCGGAAACCGTCTTCCGGGAGACCAGCGCACAGCCGCGCACCGCGTCCGTGCCGTTCTCCCACCTCTCCCTGGAACTCGGCCACCTGTACATGGAGGACTTCGCCGAGGGCCCCGCCCGGCTGCGCCGCCACTTCGCCGCCGTACGGCCCTGGGTGGACGCCGCCCGCGCCTGCGTCGGCCCCCTGCCGGCCGGCACCCGGCCGCGGATCAGCACCTGCTTCCTCGTCGACGACTACTTCAGCCGGCTGTCCACCCCCGCCGAACTCGTACCGCCCCTGCTGGCGGCCGCCGCGGAGGCCGGGCTGAGCATCGACTACCTGGCCCGCGAGTCCGGCTGCGCCGTCGCCGAACCCGGTCACCGCGACCGCGCCGGACTCGCCGAGTCCGTCCTGCACCGGCTGGTGGAGTCCCCGCCGCCCGGCAGCAACGGCTTCCGCCCGCCCGTCAGCCGCTCCGGCTGGCTCACCAACGGCCGGCGCACCCCCTCGCACCGCACCTCCGCCGCCCTGGACGCCACCGGCACGGTGTGGGAGCCGCCCGGCGAGACCGGCGCCCGCGGCCACTCCGTCTTCGTCGACGTCGAACTGTGGAGCGGACCCGAGGACGAACGCCTCTGGTCCTGCGCCTTCCTCGCCTCCGTCTGGCAACTCGTCCGGCTCGGCCTGCTGCGCCACGACGGCCGGGCCGTGCTGACCCCCGAGCCCTGGGGCGACAAGGAGTTCCCCGCCGACTGGGACGCCCTGCCGCCGGTGGTGCGCCTCAACCCCCTGGCCGCGCCCTTCACCGCGTACGCCACCTGCAGCATCCTCCCGGCCCGCTTCCTGCCCGTCGAGCACGCCGTCCGCGTCGTCCTCGACCAGGTCCACGTCGAGTCCGAGGCGTTACGGCAGGTCGCCGAGCGGTCCGCAGCCGAGGGCCGGCCCGTCCCCACGGGCGTCGTGGACCGCACCTCCTACGTCTTCCCGCCGGGGCTGTGACATGAGCGGCCCGCAGGAGTCCACGGAGCCGGTCCTCGCCTGCGGCGAGGTCCGCACCTGCCTGCTGCCCACCCGCGAGGCCGTCGACGAGCGGGCCGCCGGAGAACTGCTGCGGCTGCGCGCCGACGAACGCGTCCGGCTCTCCCGGCGCCCCAACCGGCACGCCGTCTCCCCGGACGTCCTCACCGGCGTCGACTGCCGGCTGCCCACCGCGGGCGGTGCCAGGGTCCGCGCCGTCGGCACGGTGACCGCCCGCGCCGCCCTCGTCGAGGGCCGGGTCCTGCAGGCCGCCGCCCACTTCTCCGTCCCCGCCGACGGCCCCGACCGGCGGCAGCCCTGGGGCTACTACCTGGTGCGCCCCGGCGTCCTCGTCCCCGTCGGCAAGCTCTCCGCGCCGACCGTGGCCGAGGGCTTCCTGACCGGCCACCGGCAGGACGAACTGGACGTCGGCTCGATCGCCGAGAGCCTCCTCGCCCGGATCTCCCGGCAGCACCGGCTCCTCGACCACGACACCCCGCTCAACACCACCGACACCAGCCTGCGCTGGGCCGCCCTGCCGGCCGCCGACGGCGAGGCGGCCGCCCCGCGCTTCACCGTCGCCGACGACGGCCGGCGGGTCGTCGAACTGCGGCTGCCCCGCGGGACCCCGCCCGCCGCGGCGGCCGCGCTCTGCGAGGACCTCGCCCTGCACGACTGGCTGCTCACCACGGTCGCCGACAAGCTCGACGGCCTGCGGCTCGGCTCCGACGACGACCGGGCCGCGCTGAAGGTGCTCCGCCCGCTCGTCGACCACCTGCTGCACCTGTGGATGCCGCAGGCCCGCGTCGACCGCGGCCTGAACGCCCTGTGGCAGGCGCTGGAGGAGACACCGGGGTTCAGCAGACAGTGGACGAGCCTGGCCCAGCGCATCCGGGACCAGCTCGCCGTGCGTCTCCTCACCCGGAGCGACGCGCTGACCCCGTCCTGACGGCGGCACCGCGCGGCACCACCGCCGAGGACACGGCGACCGTCCGAGCACGATCCCCGGCACGACCCGACGCACGACCCGACGCATGATCCCAACGGGGGGAGAAAGAGAGATGAGCGCACCGACGAACGCGTACGTCCGAAGCGGCCGGCAGCGGCCCGACAACGACAGCGCACGTCAGCTCACGCTGAAACTCCTGGTCACCGTGGTGGTGGGCGGGGTGGTCTACGTCCTCACCAACGTCATGCTGCCGAAGGAGGAGGGTCCCTGGCAGCTCGTCCTGTCCGTGCTGTGCGGCGGCACGGTCCTGATCGTGCAGTTCATGGCGTCCTTCGTGAACCAGCTCAGCGAACTGAAGGACGTCGTGGAGAAGCGCTTCGCCGACATAGGCGAGGCCACCAAACTCTTCAACGAGGTGGAGAAACTGCGCGGCGACGGGGTGCCCCGGCTCGCCGAACACGCCACCAAGGTCGTCTCCATGGGACCCGACATCCTGCACGAGTTCGCGCACGAGGAGATCAACCGCCTCGCCGCGCAGATGGAGGACCTCACCAACCTCACCGCCGAGACGCCGGGCGAGAACCACGACTGGCTGATGACGCTGACCAAGTGCACCAGGCGCGGCATCGACGCCATCAGCACCAGCGTCGTCGACGACGGCTTCTGGTCCAGCGAACCCGCGAGCCGCTACCTCACCGCCCAGCGCGAGGCGATCACCGAACGGGGCGTCACCGTGCGGCGGCTGTTCATCGTCAAGGAACCCCAGGAGCGCTCCGCGCTGGCCCCCATCTGCGAGGAACAGCGCCAGATCGGCATCCAGGTCCGGGTGGTGGTCCTGGACCAGCTCCCGGCCCATCTGCGGCGCGGCAAGATGATCGACTGGATCGTCTTCGACGGGGCGCTGTCGTACGAGATCCACGCCGACCAGCTCAGCGTGAACTCCTCGACCACGGTGAACGCCCGCGCCGACGAGGTCCAGCCGCTGATCCGGCGCTTCGACCAGCTGTGGGACGCCTCCGCGGAGCTCTCCCCGAACGGCACGCCCGACACCGTGCCGGTGCTGACCCCGGGGGCCGACCCGGACGGCGACTGACGTGCCGTCCGGGCCCGCCTCCGGGGCGTCGGCGGTGCCTCAGCCGAGGGTCGCCGCCAGCAGCTCCGCCGTCTCGACGATCAGGCCGTGGTCGTAGGCAGCCTTCCGGTCCGGCATCGTGACCTGCACGACCAGCACGACGGGCGCGCCGTCGGGCGTCCAGGCGATCCCGGCGTCGTTGTTGGCGCCGTACCAGCCGCCGCCGGTCTTGTCCGCGAGCGTCCAGGTGGGCGGCAGGCCCGCCCGGAAGCGGTTGTCGCTGGTGCGGTTGGCGAGCATCCAGTCCGTCAGCCGTCGCCGGTCTCCGGTCGCCAGCGCGTCGCCCAGCACCAGCCGGGCGTAGGAGCGGCCGATCGCGTACGGGGTCGTGGTGTCCGTCACCCGCCACGGCTCGGCCGAGTTCAGGTCCGGCTCCCACCGGTCGAGCCGGGTGACCCGGTCCCCGATCGACCGGGCGAAGCGGGTGACGGCGGCCGGGCCGTCCGGGCCGCCCAGCTCGCGCATCAGCAGGTTGGCGGCCGTGTTGTCGCTGCGCCGGATCGCCGCGTCGCACAGCTCGGCCACGGTCATGCCGTCGGGCACGTGCAGTTCGGTGACGGGCGAGTTCTCCACCACGTCGTCGCCGGTGTAGTGGATGCGGCGGGCCAGGACCTCGCCGTCGTGGTCCAGGTCGCGCAGCACGGCGGCGACCGCGAGGACCTTGAAGAGGGAGCAGACCGGGAAGCGTTCGCCGGCGCGGTGGCGCACGGTGCGCCCGGTGCGCACGTTGTGCGCGAAGACGCCGAGGCGGGCGCCGTGCGCCTCCTCCAGGGCGCGCAGCCGGGCGGTGGCGCCGCCGGTGCCGTCGGCGGCCCGCGCCGGGCCGGCGCCCAGCAGGGAGGCCGCGGTGACGGCACCCGCGGTGGTGAGCAGAGTACGGCGGTTCGTCGAGCCTGAGATCGTTCTCTCCGTCCGTCGGTGACCGGTCGGGAAACCCCTGCGGTCGCGGGGGCCCCTTCCGTCACGGACGCCCCCTCCCGCCGCACGGTTGCACGGGCCGCCTTCCCGCCGGCGGCGCACCGCTCCCGCCGCGTGGGCGAGAATGGGGGCATGACTCCGTTCCGGGGAGGTGCGCGGTGAGTCTGTTCAGGGACGACGGCGTCGTGCTGCGCACCCAGAAACTCGGCGAGGCCGACCGCATCATCACGCTGCTCACGCGCGGCCACGGCCGGGTGCGGGCCGTCGCCCGCGGGGTGCGGCGGACCAAGTCCAAGTTCGGGGCCCGGCTGGAGCCGTTCTCGCACGTGGACGTGCAGTTCTTCGCGCGGGGCGGTGAACTGATCGGGCGCGGGCTCCCGCTCTGCACGCAGAGCGAGACCATCGCCCCGTACGGCGGCGGCATCGTCACCGACTACGCCCGCTACACCGCCGGCACGGCCATGCTGGAGACCGCCGAGCGGTTCACCGACCACGAGGGCGAACCGGCCGTGCAGCAGTACCTGCTGCTCGTCGGCGCCCTGCGCACCCTCGCCCGCGGCGAGCACGCCCCCCACCTGGTCCTGGACGCCTTCCTGCTGCGTTCCCTCGCCGTCAACGGCTACGCGCCCAGCTTCGGCGACTGCGCGAAGTGCGGCATGCCCGGCCCCAACCGGTTCTTCTCCGTCGCCTCCGGCGGCTCCGTCTGCGTCGACTGCCGGGTGCCCGGCAGCGTCGTACCCTCGCCGCAGGCCCTCGCACTGCTGGCGGCGCTGCTCACGGGAGACTGGGAGACCGCGGACGCCTGCGAGGCCCGGTACGTCAGGGAGGGCAACGGGCTGGTGTCCGCCTACCTGCACTGGCACCTGGAGCGCGGTCTGCGCTCCCTGCGGTACGTCGAGAAGTAGAAGCAAGCCGAAACGCAAGAGGAGACGAGAAGCACATGGCCGTACGCGGGTTCCTGGGGCGGCAGCGTCGGGAGTACAAGGCGCCGGAGCCGCACCCGTCCGGCGCCCGCGCGCCGAAGCTCCCCGGCGAGCTGGTCCCCGAGCACGTGGCGATCGTCATGGACGGCAACGGCCGCTGGGCCAAGGAGCGGGGCCTGCCGCGCACCGAGGGCCACAAGGTGGGTGCCGAGCGGGTGCTGGACGTCCTCCAGGGCGGCGTCGAGATCGGCGTGCGCAACATCTCCCTGTACGCCTTCTCCACCGAGAACTGGAAGCGCTCGCCCGAAGAGGTCCGCTTCCTGATGAACTTCAACCGCGACTTCATCCGCAAGTCCCGCGACCAGCTCGACGAGCTGGGCATCCGGGTGCGCTGGGTGGGCCGGATGCCCAAGCTGTGGAGGTCGGTCGCCAAGGAGCTCCAGATCGCGCAGGAGCAGACGAAGGACAACGACCGCCTCACGCTGTACTTCTGCATGAACTACGGCGGACGCGCGGAGATCGCCGACGCGGCGCAGGCCCTCGCGGAGGACGTGCGGGCGGGCCGGCTCGACCCGTCGAAGGTCAACGAGAAGACCCTGCAGAAGTACATGTACTACCCGGACATGCCGGACGTGGACCTGTTCCTGCGCCCGAGCGGCGAGCAGCGCACGTCCAACTACCTGCTGTGGCAGAGCGCCTACGCGGAGATGGTCTTCCAGGACGTCCTGTGGCCCGACTTCGACCGCCGCGACCTGTGGCGGGCCTGCCTGGAGTTCGCCTCCCGGGACCGCCGCTTCGGCGGCGCGATCCCGAACGAGGAGCTCCTGGCGATGGAGGGCCGGCAGGAGGAGGACGGCCCGTCCGGCGTCTGAGGACGAGGCCGTCCGGACCGGAGAAGGGGGGCCGGGGGCAGAGCCCCCGGGCGACCCCGTGACCCACCGGCGCCAGGAGCCCGCTCAGCCCGCGGCGCACTCCGCGCAGGTGCCGAAGATCTCCACCGTGTGGGCCACGTTCACGAACCCGTGTTCCGCGGCGATGGCCTCCGCCCACTTCTCCACCGCGGGCCCCTCGACCTCGACCGCCTTGCCGCAGGCGCGGCAGACGAGGTGGTGGTGGTGCTCGCCGGTGGAGCAGCGGCGGTAGACGGACTCGCCGTCGGAGGTGCGCAGCACGTCGACCTCGCCGGCGTCGGCGAGGGTCTGCAGGGTGCGGTAGACCGTGGTCAGCCCGACGGAGTCGCCCTTGTGCTTGAGCATGTCGTGGAGTTCCTGAGCGCTGCGGAACTCCTCGACCTCGTCGAGCGCCGCCGCCACGGCGGCACGCTGCCGGGTGGCCCGGCCCTTCACGGGCGATCCAGCGGTCGTCACCGTTGCCTCCTCGCGTCACGCTGTGCCGGGCCATTGTGCCAGCCCGGGCCGCGCCCGGTCAGACTCCGGCTCCGTCGCCGCTCGTGCGGCCGGCCGGAATCGCGCACTCCGCCGGGTCGCCGGCGGGTCGCGCGGCGGCGGCCGCGCGGGCGCGGCGCCGGGCCAGCGGGGCGGCCAGGGCGGTCAGCACGAGGAACGCGCCGATGGTGAGCAGCACGATCGTCGCGCCGGGCGGGACGTCCTGGTAGTACGAGGTGACCGTGCCGCCGATCGTCACGCCGACGCCGATCGCGACGGCGATCGCGAAGGTCGCCGCGAAACTGCGGCTGAGCTGCTGGGCCGCCGCCACCGGCACCACCATCAGCGCCGACACCAGCAGCAGGCCGACGACCCGCATGGCGACGGTGACGGTGACCGCCGCGGTGACGGCCGTCAGCAGGTTCAGGGCGCGCACCGGCAGTCCGGTGACCCGCGCGAACTCCTCGTCCTGGCTGACCGCGAACAGCTGCCGGCGCAGCCCGACGGTGACGAGGACCACGAAGGCCGCCAGGGCGCAGATCGCGGTCACGTCCGACTCCGACACCGTCGACAGCGAGCCGAAGAGGTACGACGTCAGGTTGGCGTTGGAGCCGGTCGGCGCGAGGTTGATGAACATCACGCCGCCGGCCATGCCGCCGTAGAAGAGCATGGCGAGGGCGATGTCGCCGCGGGTCCTGCCGTACCAGCGGATCAGCTCCATGAGGACCGCGCCGAGGACGGAGACGGCGGTGGCCATCCAGACCGGGGACCACGACAGCAGGAAGCCGAGGCCGACGCCGGTCATCGCGACGTGGCCGATGCCGTCGCCCATGAGGGCCTGGCGGCGCTGGACGAGGTAGATGCCGACGGCGGGGGCGGTGATGCCGACCAGGACGGCGGCGAGCAGCGCCCGCTGCATGAAGGCGTAGTCGAGGAGTTCCATCAGCTCAGCAGTCCCGTGCGGATCGGTTCGGTGCCCGCCGGAGCGTGCGGGTGTACGTGGTCGTGACCGGGCAGCGCGTGCTGGCCGAGCGCCCGGGGCGGCGGCCCGTCGTGCGTGACGCAGCCGTCGCGCAGGACGACGGCCCGGTCGATGAGGGGCTCCAGGGGGCCCAGTTCGTGCAGGACGAGCAGGACGGTGGTGCCCTGGGCGACCTGCTCGCGCAGGGTGGCGGCCAGGACCTCCTGGCTGGCCAGGTCGACGCCCGCCATCGGCTCGTCCATGATCAGCAGTTCGGGTTCGGCGGCGAGCGCGCGGGCGATCAGCACCCGCTGGTGCTGGCCGCCGGAGAGGGCGTCGACGGAGTCCCCGGCACGGTCGGCCATGCCGACGAGGTCCAGCGCACGGCGTACGGCCTCGTGGTCGGCCTTGCGCAGGAAGCCGAAGCGGGCCCGGGACAGGCGCCCGGAGGAGACGACCTCGGTGACGGTCGCCGGGACGCCGCCCGCGGCCGTGGTGCGCTGGGGCACGTAGCCGAGGCGCGGCCAGTCCCGGAACCGCCGCCGGTCGGTGCCGAACAGCTCGATGCGCCCGGCGCCGATCGGCACCTGGCCGATGACGCTGCGCACCGCGGTCGACTTGCCGGAGCCGTTGGCGCCGAGCAGGGCGACGACCTCACCGCGGTGCACGGTGAGGTCGATGCCGCGCAGGACCGGGCGCGAGCCCAGTTCGGCGCGGACACCGCGCAGCGATATGACGGGCTCGCTCTTGGTGTCCATCACGCCCTCCGTGAAGCTCATGCGGTTCCCAGGGCCTTCTGCAGGGCCTTGAGGTTCGCCCTCTGGACCGCGAAGTAGTCGGTCCCGCGGGACTTGTCGGTGATGCCCTCGACCGGGTCGAGGACGTCCGTCCTCAGGTTCGCGTCCTGCGCCACGGTCCTGGCGGTCTTGTCGCTGACGAGCGTCTCGTAGAACACGGTGGTGACGCCGTCCGCCTTCGCCATCTTCTCAAGCTCCTTGACGCGCGCGGCGCTGGGCTCCGACTCGGGGTCGAGGCCGCTGATGGCCTCCTCGGTCAGGCCGTAGCGCTCGGCGAGGTAGCCGAAGGCGGCGTGCGTGGTGATGAAGACCTTGGACCCGGCGGCGGCCAGGCCGTTCTCGAACTCGGTGTCCAGGGCGCCGAGGTCGGCGACCAGGGCGGCGGTGTTCTTCCTGTAGTCGGCCGCGTGGTCGGGGTCGGCCTTCTCGAAGGCCTTGCCGACGCCCTCGGCGACCTCGGCGTACTTCACCGGGTCGAGCCAGACGTGGGGGTCCTTGCCGCCGGTCTCCTCGTGCTCGTGCCCGTCCTCGTCGGTGTGTTCGCCGGCGTGCTCGTCGGCGTGGCCGCCGACCTCGTCGCCGTGCTCCTCCAGCGTGGTGAGGGTCGCGGCGTCGATCTTCGTCCTGATCCCGGACTGCGTGACGGCCTCGTCGACCGAGGGCTGCAGGCCCTTGAGGAAGAGGGCCGCGTCGGACTCCTCCAGCTGGGCGCGCTGCCGCGCGCTGATCTCCAGGTCGTGCGGTTCCTGGCCGGGCTCGGTCAGGCTGGTGACCTCCACGTGGTCGCCGCCGATCCGCTCGGCGAGGAAGGCCATCGGGTAGAACGACGCGACGACGTCGAACTTCTCGGTGCCGCCGGCGGCCGCGCTGTCGGACGAGCAGGCGGAGAGGGTGCCGAGGCCGAGGGCGGTGACGGCCGCGAGGGCCATCCCGGATATGTGGTGTCGTCGTACGTTCATGACAGTCATTTTCAACAAATATGGAAACCGTTGTCAACAAAGTCGTGGGCGGCGGCCGGCGCGGGCGCCCGGGGGGAAGTCCCGCCGCCGGGTCCGCCGCCGTCCGCGGGGGCTTGGAGGGGTACCGATTTGGCCGAGGGGGAGGCCCCGCCGGTACCCTGGGTCAATTCGCTGGAAGCATCTCGCTTCGTCGCCCGTCGTCGTTATGAAGAGAGCACCGTGGCCGCCGACAAGATCGACACCATCGTCAGCCTGAGCAAGCGCCGTGGCTTCGTATTCCCCTGTAGTGAGATCTACGGCGGCCAGCGTGCCGCCTGGGACTACGGACCGCTGGGTGTCGAGCTCAAGGAGAACCTGAAGCGCCAGTGGTGGCGCTACATGGTGACGTCGCGCGAGGACGTGGTCGGCATCGACTCGTCCGTCATCCTGGCCCCCGAGGTCTGGGTCGCCTCCGGCCACGTCGCCACCTTCTCCGACCCGCTCACCGAGTGCACCTCCTGCCACAAGCGGTTCCGCGCGGACCACCTGGAGGAGGCCTACGAGGCCAAGCACAAGCGCCTGCCGGAGAACGGCCTGGCGGACGTGAACTGCCCGAACTGCGGCAACAAGGGCCAGTTCACCGAGCCCAAGCAGTTCTCGGGCCTGCTCTCCACCCACCTCGGCCCCACGCAGGACACCGGCTCCATCGCCTACCTGCGCCCCGAGACCGCCCAGGGCATCTTCACCAACTTCGCCCAGGTGCAGACCACTTCCCGCCGCAAGCCGCCGTTCGGAATCGCCCAGATGGGCAAGTCCTTCCGCAACGAGATCACGCCCGGCAACTTCATCTTCCGCACGCGCGAGTTCGAGCAGATGGAGATGGAGTTCTTCGTCAAGCCGGGCGAGGACGAGCAGTGGCAGGAGTACTGGATGGAGCAGCGCTGGAACTGGTACACCGGTCTCGGCCTGCGCGAGGAGAACATGCGGTGGTACGAGCACCCGAAGGAGAAGCTCTCCCACTACTCCAAGCGCACCGCCGACATCGAGTACCGCTTCCAGTTCGGCGGCAACGAGTGGGGTGAGCTGGAGGGCGTCGCCAACCGCACCGACTACGACCTCGGCGCCCACGCCAAGGCCTCCGGCCAGGACCTCTCCTACTTCGACCAGGAGGCCGGCGAGCGCTGGACGCCGTACGTCATCGAGCCCGCGGCCGGTGTCGGCCGCGCGATGCTGGCGTTCCTGCTCGACGCCTACGTCGAGGACGAGGCGCCCAACGCCAAGGGCAAGCTGGAGAAGCGCACGGTGCTGCGCCTCGACCACCGCCTCGCCCCGGTGAAGGTCGCCGTGCTGCCGCTGTCGCGCAACCCGGAGCTGTCGCCCAAGGCCAAGGGCCTGGCCCAGGCGCTGCGGCAGAACTGGAACATCGACTTCGACGACGCCGGCGCGATCGGCCGCCGCTACCGCCGTCAGGACGAGATCGGTACGCCGTACTGCGTCACCGTCGACTTCGACACGCTGGACGACAACGCGGTCACCGTCCGCGAGCGGGACACGATGAAGCAGGAGCGCGTCTCCCTCGACCAGATCGAGGGCTACCTGGCCGGCCGTCTGGTCGGCTGCTGACCCGCTGACTCCGATCGACCGCCGACCCGCCGGCACCGGCCCCGCACCCCCTTCCCGGGGTGCGGGGCCGCCGTGTCTCAGAGGTCCAGGTCCGCGTACAGCGCCGCGTGGTCGGAGGCCTGGGTCGCCCTCGACGTGACCGTCTGGAACGACTTGAAGGTCTTCGGGGCCCAGATGCCCCGCCGTTCCACCTCGACGTGCTCGACGCGGTCGAACAGCCCCGGCGGGAGCAGGAGGTAGTCGATCTTCTCCTCGTCCTGCGTGCCCGGTCCGTGGGTGCCGGGGTCTCCCGTGTAGCCGGGATGCGTCATCACGTCCTTCAGGCCGGCGTCCAGCAGCGTCCTGACCGGGGCGCTGGCCATGAAGTCGTTGAGGTCGCCGGCGACGACGACGTGGTCCGACCGCGTGAGGGCGGCCTCGTAGATCTCCCGGACGCGCAGGGCCTGGCGGGCGCGGAGTCCACCGCCGCCGCCCCGCTTGCTCTTGAGGTGGTTGCCCAGGATCCACAGGGGCGTGCCGTCCAGGTCCATCTCGAACTCGGGGCAGTCCCGGCTGAAGAGCCGTCGGCCGCCCTGCCCGGGGTCGAAGAGGTGCGACCGCACCGAGGTGATCGGGTGGCGGCTGAGGATGCCCACGTCGATGCCGCGGGGGTCGTTGCCGTCGATCAGCAGGTTGAAGGGGTACGGCTGGTGCCCCAGGGTCTCGCCGAGGACGTTCTCGTTGAAGCGTTCCAGGGCGAGGCGGTCCTCGACCTCCACCATGAGCAGGATGTCCGCGTTCACCTCGGCCACCACGCGGCCGGTGTTCTGGACGGCCGGCCAGCCGAGGTCGTCGCGCACGAGCTGGGCCCACCCGGCCCAGTCCCCGCGGCCCGCGGCCGCGATCGTGAGGGTGGGGTCCTCGTCGAAGAGCCTGCCGCCCGTCCCCTTCAGCTCGTTGACGAAGAACGGCCGGGGGCTGTCCGGCGCGGAGTCGAGGGCGTGGTGCTCCTGGACGATCGCGAGGATCCGGTCCTTGTCGTCGTCCGAGTAACTGTCCTTCTCCAGGAGTGCCACCAGGTCGCCGAAGTCGGCGAGGACCTTGTCGCGCTGGACGTCGCTCTCCAGGGCGAAGGCCCTGGGGCGGCGGAAGAGGTTCTCCGCGTTGAAGGTGCCGATACGGATGGTCATGACGCGCCTCCCGCGGCGGCGCAGAGCCGCACGGCCGACGGCGGGCGCCGCCGGGATGACCGCACGCCGGCACTTCCCATTGTCCGGGGTCCGGGCGCTGCCGTCGTGTCGGCGCAGGGGGCGGCGGCGAGGAGCACGGTGCCGGGTCCGTCCACGGGCTCGGGGTGTCCCCGCCCCGGAGCCGCCGTCCGCCGGGACCGCCGGGAGCGTGCTCAGGCGCTGACGCCCGTCGTTTCCCGGACCTCCGGGGCCGCCAGCCGCCGCGCGGTCCGCTCCGCCGTCCCCCGTGCCCACGCTCCGGTGGTGACGGCCCCCAGGACGAGGACGACGAGTCCGCAGCCCGTGAGGATCCACCAGCCGGGGACGGAGGCGGAGACGAAGGTGTCGCGGTACGCCGAGGCGCTCACGCCGGTCGCCAGGACCGCGCCGACCACCGCGACGCCCAGCGTCTGGCCGAGCTGCCGGCTGGTGGAGGCGACGGCGGCGGCGACCCCGGCCTGGGCGCGGGGCATCCCCGAGACCGCCGTGTTCGTGATCGGCGCGTTCACGAAGCCGAAGCCGATGCCGAACAGCACGTACCCGAGGAACAGCGTGGTGTCGGAGGTCTCCGCGTCGAACGCGGCGAACAGCACGCCGCTCGCGGTCATCGCGAGGCCGGCGATCAGCAGGGGCACCCGTGGCCCCCGGCTGCCGACGAGCCGCCCGGACAGCGGGGCGCACAGGAAGGTGGGGAGGGCCATCGGCAGCATCCACAGACCGGCGTGGAGGGCGTCGAGGCCGCGGACGTTCTGGAGGTAGAGCGTGGACAGGAACAGGAACCCGCCGAGTCCGGCGAAGGCGCTGATCGCGATCACGGTCGCCCCGCTGAACGGCGCCGACCGGAAGAACCGCAGGTCGATGAGGGGTTCGTCGCGACGGGGCTCGTAGCGCAGGAGCCCGACCAGGGCGGCGAGGGCGACCGCGGCGAAGGGCAGGCTGGTGCCGAGCCCGGCCTCGGGCGCCTCGATGATCGCGTACGTCAGGGAGCCGAACAAGGCGATGACCAGGAGCTGGCCGACCGGGTCGGGGCGGCGGGCCTTCGGGGCGCGGGACTCGGGGACGTGGCGCAGCGTCAGCAGGAGGGCGGCGAGACCGACCGGCAGGTTGACCCAGAAGACGGAGCGCCAGCCGACGGACTCCACCAGCAGGCCGCCGATCAGGGGCCCGGCGGCCATGGAGATGCCGACGACCGCCCCCCACACGCCGATGGCGCGGGCCCGCTCGCGCGGGTCCGTGAACGTGTTGGTGATGATCGACATGGCGACCGGGTTGAGCATCGAGCCGCCGACGGCCTGCACCGCGCGGGCCGCGACCAGCAGTTCGAGGTCGGGGGCGAGCGAGCAGAGCAGGGAGCCGAGCGAGAACACGACCAGACCGGCGAGGAAGACCTTCTTGCGGCCGATCCGGTCGGCGGTGGACCCCGCGAGCATCAGCAGGGAGGCGAGGACGAGGGTGTAGGCGTCGATCGTCCACTGCAGACCGGAGGTGCCGGCGTGCAGGTCGCGTTCCATCGCGGGAAGGGCGACGTTGAGGATCGTGTTGTCGAGGCTCACGATCAGCAGGCTCATGCAGCAGATCGCGAGGACGAGGAGACGTCGTCGCCGGCTCAGCTCGGGCATGAGGTCATCGTACGCCGACTTCGATAGTGCGGCTAACTAATGACCGTTACATGAGGGCCGTCGATGGGTGACAATGGGCGGATGTCCACGCCCGTTTCCCCCCTGCGGATCGGCCCGCACATCGTCCGGCCGCCGGTCGTCCTCGCCCCCATGGCCGGTATCACCAACGCGCCCTTCCGCACCCTGTGCCGTGAGTTCAGCGGGGGCAAGGGCCTGTTCGTGAGCGAGATGATCACGACCCGGGCGCTGGTCGAGCGCAACGAGAAGACCATGCAGCTGATCCACTTCGACGCGAGCGAGAAGCCGCGCTCGATCCAGCTGTACGGCGTGGACCCGGCGACCGTCGGCAAGGCCGTCCGCATGATCGCCGACGAGGGCCTGGCCGACCACATCGACCTGAACTTCGGCTGCCCGGTCCCGAAGGTCACCCGCAAGGGCGGCGGCTCCGCCCTCCCCTACAAGCGCAACCTGCTGCGCGCCATCCTGCGCGAGGCGGTCGCCGGCGCCGGGGACCTCCCCGTCACCATGAAGATGCGCAAGGGCATCGACGACGACCACATCACCTACCTCGACGCCGGCCGCATCGCCGTCGAGGAGGGCGTCACGGCCATCGCGCTGCACGGCCGCACCGCCGCCCAGCACTACGGCGGCACCGCCGACTGGGAGGCGATCGCCCGCCTGAAGGAGCACGTCCCGGAGATCCCCGTCCTCGGCAACGGCGACATCTGGTCGGCCGGGGACGCGCTGCGGATGGTGCGCGAGACGGGGTGCGACGGGGTGGTCGTGGGCCGCGGCTGCCTGGGCCGGCCGTGGCTGTTCGCGGACCTGGTCGCCGCCTTCGAGGGACGTACGGACGACATCGCGCGGCCCTCCCTCCGCGAGGTCGCCGACGTCATGGTCCGGCACGCCACCCTCCTCGGCGAGTGGATCGGCGACGAGTCCAAGGGCGTCGTCGACTTCCGCAAGCACGTCGCCTGGTACCTCAAGGGCTTCGCCGTCGGCTCCGACATGCGGCGGCGTCTGGCGATCACCTCCTCCCTGGCGGAACTCCGCGCCGGACTCGACGAACTGGACCTCGACCAGCCCTGGCCCACCGGCGCCGACGGCCCCCGCGGGCGCACCTCCGGCAACAACCGGGTCGTCCTCCCGGACGGCTGGCTGAAGGACCCCTACGACTGCGCGGGCGTCGGCGAGGAAGCGGAACTGGACACCTCCGGCGGCTGAGACGCCCGACGGCGGGGCGGGGCACCGCGTTCCGCCCCCCGCCTCCCGCGCCCCGCCGGGTCCGGGTCAGCCCTCCGACGGATGCGGGGTCGATCCGTACGCCGTCAGGAAGCGGTCCCGGAAGCGGTCCATCCTCCAGACCGGGGCGTCGTGGGCCGGCCTGAGGCCGTCGGTCCACTTCCAGGCGGCGATCTTGTCGAGGACCGCCGGGTCCTTGGCGACGACCGAGACCGGCACGTCACGGCTGGCGTCGTCGCCGCTGACCCGGGCGATGGGCTGGTGGTCGCCGAGGAAGACCAGGACGGTGTCCTCGGTGCCGTAGCGCTCCAGCCACTGGGTCAGGGCCGTCACCGAGTACTCGATCGACCTGCCGTACGCCTCGCGGGACCTGGTGGAGTCGGCGATGACGTCGGACGCCTTCTCGCCGGCCTTCTGGATGCCGTCGAAGACCGAGCCGTCGCCCACCTCGTTCCAGTCGACCATCTTTGGCAGCGGGGCCCACGGCTGGTGGCTGGAGGTCAGGATGATCTCCGACATCAGCGGCTTGTCGCGTGCCCTGCCGTGCTCCAGGCGCTGGAACGCCTCCAGCGCGTACTGGTCGGGCATCGTCGACCAGCTGAACTTCGGCCCCTGGTAGCCCATCTGGAAGGCGTTGTAGACCTTCTCGAGGCCGTAGTGCTTCTGCTCGGGCCACGCCTTCTGGATCCCGGGCATCACCCCCACCGTGTCCCAGGCCCCGGTCTTCTGGAAGATCTTCGGCAGGCTGAGGCGGTCGCTGTTCATGACCGTGCGGTAGCGCTGCTGGTTGTCGATCCACAGCCCGGACAGCGTGCTGGAGTGGCCGAGCCAGCTGCTGCCGCCGAAGGTCGCCGAGGTCAGCCAGCCGCTTTTCGCGCGGTAGCCGGCCTTCGCCAGCGCGGCGGTGCTCGCGGTGAGCGTCCGGTCGACGCCGGGGGACATCACCGGGTCCTCGATCGCGCTGCGGCCGTAGCTCTCGATGAAGGCGAAGATCACGTCCTTGCCGCGCAGGTCGGGCACGAGCTGGTCGGGCGGGGTGTCGCCGAAGGCGTCCGCGCGGGCCTCCTTCGCGAACGCGGCCTCGTCCGCGAGGGTCTGCCGCACCTCCTTGGTCTTGACGGTGACGGCGTCCACCGCACGGTGGAAGGCGAGGGGCTGTCCGGCGTACTGGACCGACAGGACGGAGCAGGTGATCCAGACCGTGCCGGCGACCAGCGTGCCGCGGGTCGCCGCGGGGACGTCGCGCGCCAGCACCTCGCTCAGCCGCACCGACGCCAGCGCCATCACCACGAACAGCGCGGCGACCAGCAGGAGCAGCCCGATCGTGGCGGCGAGGGCGGTGGCGGCGCCCATCGAGTCCGCGACGTAGGACTGCGCGTCGTCCAGCAGACCCCAGTCCAGGACCAGGTTGAAGCCGCGGCCCAGGTACTCGGAGTACGCCATGTCCAGGACGTCGACCACGGTCAGCGCCGCGAGGCCGGTCCCGAGCGCCACCGCGGCCACCAGACGGGGGCGGCGCGGCAGCGACAGCAGCACGGCCGCCGAGACGATCGCCTCGCCGGGCAGCCGCAGCAGCCGGTCGGCCCGCAGGAGGTGCACCTGGTTGGGCAGCACCATCGCCCCGAGCACGAGCACCAGGGCCAGCACGGTCGTCGTCCACCACAGCGCGCGCGCCGCCCGCGGATGCCGGCCCCGCCAGGCCCACCCGTACGCGACGCGGGAGGCGACGAGGGAGACGATCCCGCGCCGCGGCACGGCCCCGCTCTCCGGCGCCCCCGCCTCCACGGCCGCCCCGGCGTCGCCGGCACCCCCGGGCGAGCCGTCGCGGGAGGCGGGCAGGTCACGAGACCGTGTGAAGACAGGCACCCGAGGGGTCCTTCCGTACGAATCCGGGCGGATCGGCGGATCCGGTGGTGGGACCGGATCCGCCACCGTTCCGTACGGCGTGCCCGGGCCCGGTGTTCACCGCTCCCGGCGAGCGGCCGGCAAACACCGGGCAAACGCCCGGTCAAGCGCGACGCTACGCTCCGCCCACCGCCGTGAGCAGGGCCAGCGGGGCGGCCGCCGAGCGGGACTCCCGCACGCACGCGTGCGGGTACGGCACCGGTTCCGCGTGGGTGTCGCGACCGTAGCCCGCGAGCACCTCGGGCAGCCGGTGGCCGGTCGCGGTGGCCGCGTCGACCAGCCCGTGCGCGACGGCACGGGCCTCGTCGTGCAGGCCGTAGCGGGCCAGCCCCAGGGCGATCAGCGCGTTGTCGTGCGGCCACACCGAACCGCGGTGGTACGACAGCGGGTGGTACGCCGGCTGCCCGGCCGCCAGCGTGCGCACGCCCCAGCCGGAGAAGAAGTCCGGCTCCAGCAGCCGCCGGCCGACCAGTTCGCCGTACTCCTTGTCCAGCAGCCCCGACCACAGCAGGTGGCCGGCGTCCGAGGCGAGCGCGTCGACCTGGCGGCCCTCGCCGTCCAGCGCGAGCGCCGGGAAGGAGTGCTCGCGCATCCAGAAGTCCCGCTGGAAGCGGTCGCGCAGATCGGCGGCGGCCTGTTCGAGCAGGGCCGCGTAGGTCTCGTCCCGCCACGCCGTGCGCGCCACGGACGCGGTCCGGCGCAGCGCGTCGTACGCGTAGCCCTGGGCCCCGGCCGCCGTGACCGGGCCCGAGGGGCGGGTGCCGTCGGCCGAGCAGATGGCGCCGGGGGAGTCCTTCCAGTTCTGGTTGGCGAGGCCGCCCCGGTCGGCGCGGTAGACCAGGTAGCCGCGCGAGGTGAGGCCGCCGTGGTCGAGCATCCAGCCGACGGCCGCGCGGGCGTGCGGCTCCAGCCGGCGGGCGAGGGCCGTGTCGCCGGTCCGTTCGACGTAGGTGCCCAGCAGGACGAGGAAGAGGGGGGTGGCGTCCACGGAGCCGTAGTAGCGGCCGTAGGGGACCTGGTGGAAGTGGGCGAGTTCGCCGTGCCGCACCTCGTGGACGATCTTGCCGGGCTGGGCCACCGACTCCGGGCCGGTCTCGGTGGCCTGGGACGCGGCCAGCGCCAGGAGCGTGGCGGCGGCCGGGGCGGGCCGGTAGGGCAGGGCGAAGAGCGAGGTGAGCAGGGCGTCGCGGCCCAGCAGGGTCAGGAACCAGGGGGCGCCGGCGGCCGGGACGCGCAGTTCCTCGCCGTCCGGCCCGGTCGCGGGGACCTGGAGCGCGGCCAGGTCGGCGAGGCCCCGCGCGCAGGCGGCCGCCAGTTCGGGCCAGCCGGTGGGGAAGGCCACGCCCTCCATGAACTCGCCCTCCCGCGCGAGCAGCTTCGCGGTCAGCGCGGCCGGGAAGCTGGGGACGCGCAGGGCCCGCTTCTCGCCGTGCGGGCGGGCCATCACCCGCAGCGTCAGTCCGGCGGAGCCGTGCGGCTCCAGTTCCAGGGTCCACACCAGGCGCCGGGCGCCGGTGCCGGTCTCCTCCACACCGTCCGGCGCGGGGTCGGCGGTCACCGTCGTGACGGACCGCCACTCGCCGCGCCGGTAGCTGAACTCCACTCCGTCGTCGAGGACCTGGCGGTGGCGGACCGCGCCGGTCTTGGCGTAGGTGCGGTGGTCGGAGCGGAGTTCGAACTGGTCGGTGAAGTCGGCGTCGACGGTGAGCGCCAGCCGGACCGTCAGCGGCACCGGACGGTTGCCGACCACCCGCAGCGACTCGACGAACGAGCCGTCGCCCACCGCCTGTTCGCGGAAGAGCGTGCACGGCGGCGGCTCCGTGCGGCCACCGCGCGGCACCAGCACGCAGCGCGCCGCGTCCCCGTCCGCGACGGGCACGAGCACCTCGGGCACCGCCCCGTCCACGGTGAGCTGCCAGCGGCTGAGGTGGCGCGCGTCCCTGACGAACAACCCGTCGGGTGACCCGGCGCCGCGCACGCCGCTGATGTCCCCCCGGTCGCCGACGGCGGCGAACGTCCCGCCGTGCACGAGCAGATGATGCCGGTCCGTCATCCCCGGTCCCCTCCCTCGAAGGAGCTGTCGTCCCTGACGATGTCCGTGCCGCAGGGCACGCCTTCCGTGTCGTGCAGCAGGTCGAGCGCGAGCGCGGCGGTCCAGCTGAAGCCGGTCGCCCCGCAGGCCTCGCCGGTGTACGGGTCGACGTACTCGGCGAAGTCCGAGGAGTCGGCGAGGTCCAGCACGGCCTCGCGCAGCGCGTCCGCGTCCGCGCGCTCGCCGTGCAGCCGCAGACCCCGCTCGACGAGCCAGCTCGTGTTGAACCAGGCCGGCCCCCGCCAGTAGCGGTGCGGGTCGAAGGCCTCGCCGAGCAGGTCGTAGCTGGGGGCGAGACGGGTGGTGACGCCCACCCCGAAGTGCGGGCCGCGCAGGGTGCGCACGAGGGCGGAGACGATCTCGTGGGGCAGGCCGGGCAGCAGCAGCGGGACCAGCCCGGTGACCCCGCGCTCCCGGATCGGGCCGCCGCCGCGCAGGTCCCGGCAGAGGAACAGGCCCTCGGCGGGGTCCCACAGCCGCTCGACGAGCGCCGCCGTCAGCCGCTCCGCGCGCGCGTGCCGGGCGGTGCCGGTGGCCCCCAGCTCCCGCGCGATCCGGGCCAGCGCGTGCTCGGAGGCGATGAGCAGGGCGTTGAACGCGGGGTCCTCGACGGCGAAGGCGGCCCGGCCGGCCCCTCTTCCCCCGCCCGGCCCGGCCCCTCTTCCCCCGCCCAGCCCGTTCCCCCTTCCCCCGCCCAGCCCGTCCCGGTAGCCCCCGTCCCGGTAGTCCGCCGCCAGCCGCACGTACCGCCCGTAGTCCAGGTCCGTCGGCCGGTCCTGCGACGCCCCGTGGGCGAGGTCGGCCCGCCGGAAGGAGCGGGCCGGGGCCGGGGCGACGCGGGCGAGCGGCACGTCCCAGGAGGGGGCGTTGTCCATCCCCTGCTCCCAGGGGTGCACGATCGACGCCAGGCCGCCGCCCCCCAGGTCCCGCCGGTGCAGCAGGTAGCGGTGCCAGGCGGCCAGCCGGGGGTAGGCCCGGGCGAGGAAGCCGCGCGCCCGCGACAGTCCGGGGTCGGCGCGGTGCACCAGCCAGGCCGCCAGCGCGTGCACCGGTGGCTGCACGATGCCGGAGGTCTGTACGGTGCGCGGGGCGCCCGCAGCGCGCCCCGCGATCGAGGAGCGCCAGAAGTCGGGGCTCGGGAAGTACGCGTCGAGCGGTACGGAGGGGTTGAAGACGATGTGCGGGATGCGCCCGTCGCCCCACTGGGCGTCCAGCAGCGTCTCCAGCTCGGTCTGCGCCCGGCGCGGGGAGACGTGCCGCAGCCCGATCGCGACGAACGCCGAGTCCCAGGACCACTGGTGCGGGTACAGGCCGCGCGAGGGCACCGTCGAGGTTCCGGTCCAGTTGCGGTCCAGCACTTCCATGGCCCTGAGGTGCGGCGATCCGGCCGGAGAGGTCGGATCGTATACGGAGGGGTACTCCGTGGGGCGGGTGACGAGCTGGGCGGTGCGATCCACTCGGGGCTCCCCGAAGAACGAGACGACAGTGCCACGGTCGACCGGTTCGGCAGCGGCTACCGCAGAGTTACGTCTATTTAACACGCAGAACTCAATATGTAATGCAGAGTCAGGAAACACAAGGGGGTGCGCATGACCGGACAGCCCGGACGGACGGGCAGGGGCGGAGGCCAGGCCGGCGCCGGAGATCTGCTCACGCTGGTACGCACCGGCCGGGCCACCACGCGCGGCGCCCTCCAGCAGGTCACCGGACTCTCCCGGGCCACGGTCGGACAACGCCTGGACCGGCTCTTCCGCGCGGGCTGGCTGCGCGAGGGTGCGGGCGGCCCCGTCGACTCCCCGCTGGGCGGCCGCCCCTCCATCACGCTCGAGTTCGACGACGCGCACGCCGTCGTCCTCGCCGCCGACCTCGACACCCGGCACGCGCGCGCGGCGGTGCTGTCCCTGACCGGCGAGGTCCTCGCCGAGCACGCGGGCACACCGGCCGTCGAGGAGGGCCCGGACGCCGTCCTCGGCGAGCTGGGCGGCTGGTTCGCGCACCTCCTGGAGAAGACCGGCCGCGGCGCGCACGAGGTGTGCGGCGTCGGCCTCGCCGTGCCCGGCCCGGTCGACAGCGAGACCGGCCGGGTGGTCCAGCCGCCGATCATGCCCGGCTGGGACGGCTACGACATCCGCGGCCGGCTCGCCCGCGCCCTCGCGGAGCACACGGGCGCCGCGTCCGTCCCCGTCCTCGTCGACAACGACGCCAACCTCATGGCCTACGGCGAGCAGCGCACCGGATACCCCGACTGCTCGGCGTTCGTGCTGGTCAAGGTGTCCACCGGGATCGGCGCCGGGGTCGTGGTCGACGGCGAGGTCTTCCGGGGCGTCGACGGCGGCGCCGGCGACATCGGGCACATCCGGGTGGGCTCCGAGGCGCTGTGCCGCTGCGGCTCCCGCGGCTGTCTCGCGGCCGTCGCCAGCGGCGGCGCGGTGGCCCGCAGGCTGGCCGAGACCGGGGTGCCCGCGGCCTCCGGCTCGGACGTGCGCGACCTGCTCGCCGCCGGGCACCCGGGCGCGGCCGCGCTGGCCCGCGAGGCCGGACGCCAGGTCGGCGACGTGCTGGCGACCGTCGTGACGCTGCTCAACCCGGGCGTGCTGATGATCGCCGGGGACCTGGCCGGCACCTCCTTCGTCACCGGCGTGCGGGAGCTGCTGTACCAGCGGGCACTGCCCCGCTCCACGGCCCGGCTGGAGGTGGTGACCTCGCGGCTGGGGGAGCGGGCGGGCCTGGTGGGGGCCGGCGCGCTGGTGGTGGAGCACCTGTACGCGCCCGCACGGGTGGAGGAGCGGCTGCTGGCGCTGGGCATGTGAACGGAGGCGGACGCCGGGTGGGCGAGGGTGCCGGGTGCCGGGTGCCGGGCGGTGAGGGCGCCGGATGCCGGGCGGTGAGGGCCGGGCGGCGGGTGTGGCCGGCGCCGGGCCGCGGGCGCGTGACGAGCGTGTTTCCGTTCCGGGGCAGGCCGGGGTCGCGTCCGGGAGAGCGTCCGGATGGTGAAATCCGACGGCCTGTGGAAGCGTGATTCTCGCCACCCTTGATAGGGGTAGCGCTCATATGAGCGGTGCGCGCTCGTTTGCACTTCCTCAAAGGGTGGCACTCAGTGCCACCCTTTGATCGTTCATCGATCGAAATCAAGCGTGGCGATGGGTGCTCACATGAGCGCCAAAAAGGGCATGCGGAAGGTGATGCGTTCAAGAGGTGAAGACATCGGCTGCTCCGTGTCGGCCATGCCGTGACTTTCGATCCGGTGGCGGACGTCTGGTTACGGGCGCATGACGCACAAGTGGACGTACCCAGGTGCCTTCGATCTGGGTATGTTCCTGGCCGTCAGGGCAGCCACCGCGTCCTCGAGGAGTCGAGACCCGTGTCGGAAAACAAAGATCTCCCGGTAGCCGGAACGGCCACGAGCGTTGAGGCCGTGAAGTTCGTCTACGACTTCACCGAGGGCAACAAGAACCTCAAGGACCTCCTCGGGGGCAAGGGTGCCAACCTCGCCGAGATGACCAACCTCGGCCTGCCGGTGCCGCCCGGGTTCACCATCACCACCGAGGCCTGCAAGGTCTACCTCGACAGCGGCGAGGAGCCGGCGGCACTGCGTGACGAGGTGAGTGCGCACCTCGACGCCCTCGAGGCGAGGATGGGCAAGAAGCTCGGCCAGGCCGACGACCCCCTGCTCGTCTCCGTCCGCTCCGGCGCCAAGTTCTCGATGCCCGGCATGATGGACACCGTCCTCAACATCGGCCTCTCCGACAAGTCGGTCCAGGGCCTGGCCAGGCAGGCCGGCGACGACCGCTTCGCCTGGGACTCCTACCGGCGCCTGATCCAGATGTTCGGCAAGACCGTCCTCGGCGTCGACGGCGACCTCTTCGAGGAGGCGCTGGAGGCCGCCAAGCAGGCCAAGCGGGTCACGGTCGACACCGAGCTGGAGGCCGCCGACCTCAAGAAGCTGGTCACCCGCTTCAAGAGGATCGTCAAGACCGAGGCCGGCCGGGACTTCCCGCAGGACCCGCGCGAGCAGATGGACCTCGCCATCCACGCGGTCTTCGACTCCTGGAACACCGACCGCGCCAAGCTCTACCGCCGCCAGGAGCGCATCCCGCACGACCTGGGCACCGCGGTCAACGTCTGTTCCATGGTCTTCGGCAACCTCGGCCCCGACTCCGGCACCGGTGTCGCCTTCACCCGCGACCCCGCCTCCGGCCACCAGGGCGTCTACGGCGACTACCTCCAGAACGCCCAGGGCGAGGACGTCGTCGCCGGCATCCGCAACACGGTCCCGCTCGCCGAGCTGGAGTCCATCGACAAGAAGTCCTACGACCAGCTGATGCAGATCATGGAGACGCTGGAGAACCACTACAAGGACCTCTGCGACATCGAGTTCACCATCGAGCGCGGTCAGCTGTGGATGCTCCAGACCCGGGTCGGCAAGCGCACGGCCGGCGCGGCCTTCCGCATCGCCATCCAGCTCGTCGACCAGGGCCTCATCGACGAGACCGAGGCCCTCCAGCGGGTCAACGGCGCCCAGCTCGCCCAGCTGATGTTCCCCCGCTTCGACGAGCAGGCCAAGGCCGCGCAGGTCGGCCGGGGCATCGCCGCCTCCCCGGGCGCCGCGGTCGGCAAGGCGGTCTTCGACTCCTACACCGCCGTCAAGTGGTCCCGCTCGGGCGAGAAGGTCATCCTGGTCCGCCGCGAGACCAACCCCGACGACCTCGACGGCATGATCGCCGCGGAGGGCATCCTCACCTCGCGCGGCGGCAAGACCTCGCACGCGGCGGTCGTCGCCCGCGGCATGGGCAAGACCTGCGTCTGCGGCGCGGAGGAGCTGGAGGTCGACACCAAGCGCCGCCGGATGACGGTGCCCGGCGGGCACGTCGTCGAGGAGGGCGACCTGATCTCGATCGACGGTTCGAGCGGCAAGGTCTACCTGGGCGAGGTCCCGGTGGTCCCGTCCCCCGTCGTGGAGTACTTCGAGGGCCGCATGCACGCGGGCGCCAACGACGCCGACGAACTGGTCGAGGCCGTCCACCGGATCATGGCGTTCGCCGACCGCAAGCGTCGCCTGCGGGTCCGCGCCAACGCCGACAACGCCGAGGACGCGCTGCGCGCCCGCCGCTTCGGCGCCCAGGGCATCGGCCTGTGCCGCACCGAGCACATGTTCCTCGGCGACCGCCGCGAGCTGGTCGAGCGCCTGATCCTGGCGGACACGGAGACCGAGCGCGAGGAGTCGCTGAAGGCGCTCCTGCCGCTCCAGAAGAAGGACTTCGTGGAGCTGTTCTCGGCGATGGACGGCCTGCCGGTCACCATCCGTCTCCTCGACCCGCCGCTGCACGAGTTCCTGCCCGACATCACCGAGCTGTCGGTGCGCGTGGCGCTCGCGGAGTCCCGCCAGGAGCCGCACGAGAACGAGCTGCGCCTGCTCCAGGCGGTCCACCGCCTCCACGAGCAGAACCCGATGCTGGGCCTGCGCGGCGTACGCCTCGGCCTGGTCATCCCCGGCCTGTTCACCATGCAGGTCCGCGCCATCGCCGAGGCCGCGGCCGAGCGCAAGGACGCCAAGGGCGACCCGCGTGCCGAGATCATGATCCCGCTCGTCGGCACCGTCCAGGAGCTGGAGATCGTCCGCGAGGAGGCCGACCAGGTCGTCGCCGAGGTCGAGGCGGCGACGGGGGTGTCGCTGAAGCTGTCGATCGGCACGATGATCGAGCTGCCGCGCGCCGCGCTGACCGCCGGTCAGATCGCGGAGGCGGCGGAGTTCTTCTCCTTCGGCACGAACGACCTCACCCAGACCGTGTGGGGCTTCAGCCGCGACGACGTCGAGGCATCCTTCTTCACCGCCTACCTGGAGAAGGGCATCTTCGGGGTCTCCCCCTTCGAGACCATCGACAAGGACGGCGTCGGCTCCCTCGTGAAGGCCGCCGCCGAGGCCGGCCGCGCGACCCGCCCCGACCTGAAGCTCGGTGTCTGCGGCGAGCACGGCGGCGACCCGGAGTCCGTGCACTTCTTCCACGAGGTCGGCCTCGACTACGTGTCCTGCTCGCCCTTCCGCATCCCGGTCGCCCGCCTCGAGGCGGGACGGGCGGCGACCCGGTCGGAGGGCAGCGACCACCGCTGAGCCGGGGGTGGGGGACGGTCCCCTGACGGTCCGCCCCCACCTCCCTCCCCACCCGGAGCCGCCGCGGTCCCCGACCCTCAGCACCGATCGCGGCGGCTCCGGCGCACCGAGAGAGGGCGGCACCCTGTGCGGGGGTGCCGCCCTCTCGCGCATCAGCTGTGGAATTAACGCTTGCGTTAACATGGGGGGCGTGGCTCCATGGGAAGTGGTTCTTGTCGGAGAGGTCGCGGAGTGGTTCGAGGCCCTGGCCGAAGAGGACTGGAGCAGCGCTGAACAGGTGGAAGACGCCATCGACATGCCGGCGGTCACAGGCCCGACGCTGGGTCGTCCGCTGGTCGATCGGATCAAGGGCGCCGAGAACCATCACCTGAAGGAGCTGAGGCCGGGCTCGTCCGGGGGCAGCGAGATCCGTATCCTCTTCGCCTTCGATCCGGTGCGCCGGGCGGTACTGCTCGTGGCCGGCGACAAGGCGGGAAACTGACAGCGCTGGTACGACATCAACATTCCGCTTGCCGAGCAGCGGTACCGCGCGCATGTGGCCGATCTTGAGATCAGGGAGTACGAATGAGCACCGTGGGCTGGGAGGAGACCAAGCGCAGGGCGCGCGAGCGGCGGGCGGCCTCGGGGCTACCGGTGCGGTCGCCTCACGAGAAGCAAGCGGCCATGGACCGGCTGACCGCCGAAGTACGCGCTCACAAGCTTGCGGAGGTCAGGCGTGAACAGGCGCTGACGCAGCGCCAAGTGGCCGCGTCGATGGGCGTTTCAGCACCTCGGGTCTCCGCGATCGAGCACGGCGAGCTGGATCGTACGGAGGTCGCGACCCTGCGGGCCTACGTGGAGGCGCTCGGCGGCCGACTGCGTGTGGTCGCGGACTTCGGGGACGCGGAGTACACCGTCGCCTGAGACGTGTGGCAAAGCTTCTCGACCGACAACGGTGATGTACGGGTTGCTCATGTCGTCTCCCTGAGACGGTGGTGTCAGGGAGACGACCGTAGGGCGCCCGGCCGGTGGGGGCGGGTGCCCCCGACGGGGTCAGGCCCGGAACGGGCCCCTCACCTCGTACGTGATGCCGCCGGACGAGCTGCCCGAGGTGCCGCGCTGGCTGGAGAAGTACAGGCGGGTGCCGTCGGGGGAGAAGGCCGGGCCGGTGATCTCCGAGCCCGACTGGCCGTCGACGCGCAGGAACGGGGCGACCACGTCGGCCGGGGTGATCACGCAGATCTCCATGGTGCCGCCGTCCTCCGCGACGAACAGGTCGCCGGAGGCGGAGCCGGTGATGTTGTCGACCCCGGTGAGCGGGGCCGTGCCGGAGACCAGGGAGTCGTCGTAGGCCAGCTCGTAGGTGTTGTCCGCGAGGTTCAGCTGCCAGACCCGGTTGTCGCCCTTCGTGGTGAACCAGACGGTGTCGTCCGCGTAGTGGCAGCCCTCGCCGCCGTTGAAGGACTTCGCGCCGGACACCTGGGTGCGGGTGGTGGTGGGGGAGCCGTCCGGGTCGGGGACGTCCGCCCAGGTGAAGGAGCCGGACGTGGCGCTGCCGGCGACCATCACCTGGAGCGTGCCGGAGGCCAGGCTGCCCCAGGTCGTCGGCACGAAGCGGTAGAAACGGCCGTCCGTCTCGTCCTCGGTCAGGTAGACCACCTTGCGCACCGGGTCGGCGGCGGCCGCCTCGTGCTTGAAGCGGCCCATCGCCGGCCGCCGCACGGCCGCGTTCACGCCCCACGGGTCCGTCTCGTAGACGTATCCCAGCGACACCTCCTCGCACGACAGCCAGGTGTTCCACGGGGTCTTCCCGCCCGCGCAGTTCTGCCGCGTGCCGGACAGGACGCGGTACGCGCCGGTCACCGTGCCCGTCGAGGAGAACCGCACCGCGCTCGCCCCGCCGGACGGGTTGATCTCCGAGTTGGAGACGTAGATCCAGCCCGTGCCGTCCGCGTAGCAGGCGCCTCCGTCGGGGGCGTTGTGCCACGTGTACGACGTGCCGGGCACCGTCTGCCCGGAGCGGGCGATCACCCGGCTGGTGAAGCCGCTCGGCAGCCTGATGCCGTTGGCGTCCGGCGCGCCGAGCACCCCGTACGGGCTCGTGCCGGGCTGCGCCGGCGCGGCGTACGCGGCGCCGCGCCACAGGGTTCCGCCGAGCACCGCGGAGGACCCGCCGAGGACGGCCGCGCGCAGGAGGGTACGACGTTCCACGCTCACTCCCAAGGGGTGTCGTGACACCCCGCGGCCGGCCGGCCGCGGAGGTCGTGCGGTCAGGGAGACTACGAGCGCAGGGTGACCGTGTCGTGGACACGCTGTGACGGGGAGATGCCTAGGCTGGGGACAGCAGCGGAGGGAGCACGGCCATGACCGGCTGGAACACGCACGACATCCCCGACCGGAGCGGCCGCACCGCCGTCGTCACCGGCGCCAACGGCGGGCTGGGCTACGTCACCGCGCGCGAGCTGGCCCGCAAGGGGGCCCGGGTCGTCCTCGCCTGCCGCAGCGAGACCCGGGGACGGGAGGCCGTGGCCCGCCTGGCCGGCGAGGTGCCGGGCGCGGACGTGGAGCTGGGACGGCTGGACCTCGGCGACCTCGCCTCCGTCCGGGAGTTCGCCCGGCCGTACGCCCGGCTCGACCTGCTGGTCAACAACGCGGGCGTGATGGCGATGCCGTACGGCAGGACCGCCGACGGGTTCGAGACGCAGTTCGGCGTGAACCACCTCGGCCACTTCGCCCTCACCGGACTGCTCCTGCCCGCGCTGCTCGCCGCGCCCCGGGCCCGCGTGGTGACCGTCTCCAGCATGGCCCACCTGCTCGGGAACATCGATCCCGCCGACCTCAACAGCGAACGCACATACCGGCGTTGGGTCGCCTACGGCCGTTCCAAGACCGCCAACCTGCTGTTCACGCACGAGCTGGCGCGCCGGCTGGCGGCGTCCGGCGCCGAGGTGATCGCGGCGGCCGCGCACCCCGGGTACGCGGCGACCGGCCTCCAGACGGCCGGGCCCCGCGCGCGGGGCCGCCGGACCGCCGAGCGGCTCATGTCCGCGGGCAACCGCGTCTTCGCCCAGTCCGCCGAGGTCGGCGCCCTGCCCGTCCTGTACGCCGCGACCGCGCCGGACGTGCGCCCCGACTCCTTCACCGGCCCGTCCCTCGCCATGTGGCGGGGGGCGCCCGCACCCTCGTGGCGGGCGCCCTGGACCCTCGACGACCGGGCGGGCCGCCGCCTGTGGACGGAGTCGGAACGGCTGACCGGGGTGTCGTACGACGGCCTCGACGGCTGACCGGGCGCCCGCGCGCCCGGCCGGACGTCAGGCCGCGGCCCGCACCTCGTACGTGGCGACGCGGACCGCGTCGTCGTCCAGGCACTGCCCGCTGCGCAGGTCGAAGCGCTGCTTGAGCAGGGGCGAGGCCACGAACGGCCGTCCCTGCGCCGAACCGGTCAGGCCGCGGGAGAGGACCGCCGCGCCGCTGAAGGGGTCGCGGTTGTCCACCGCGTACAGCTCTCCCGCCCGGTCCCGGAACAGGGCCGCCTGGCGGCCGTCCGGCAGGAGTGCCGCCACGCCGCGGCCGGGGACCAGCAGGCTCAGGTCGCAGACCGTGAACCAGTCCTCGCCGAGCTGGAGCTGGACCTTCAGGTCGGTCGTCTCGAGTGCCAGGGTCATCGCTGGGCGCTCCCTTCCAGGGGACGGTGGCCGATGGAGAGCAGCGGCAGATCGGGCTTGATCTGGTCGCGTTCGGGGACGAAGCCGACGACCGGGTCGGGGGTGTCCGGCGCGTTGACGAAGGACACGAACCGGGCCAGCTTCTCGGGGTCGTTGATGGTGGTCGCCCACTCGTCGGCGTAGTGGGCCACGTGCGCGGCCATCAGGGACTCCAGCTCCTCGCAGATGCCGAGGGAGTCCTCCACGACCACGTCCCGCACGTGGTCCAGGCCGCCGGGGACGCGCTCCAGCCAGGTCGAGGTGCGCTCCAGCCGGTCGGCGGTGCGGATGTAGAACATCAGGAACCGGTCGATCAGACGGATCAGTTCCGTGTCGGTGAGGTCCTGGGCGAGGAGGTCGGCGTGGCGCGGGGTGGCGCCGCCGTTGCCGCCGACGTACAGGTTCCAGCCGTTGGAGGTGGCGATGACGCCGAAGTCCTTGGACTGGGCCTCGGCGCACTCGCGGGCGCAGCCGGAGACGGCGGACTTCAGCTTGTGCGGGGAGCGCAGGCCCCGGTAGCGCAGCTCCAGGTCGATCGCCATCCGGACGGAGTCCTGGACGCCGTAGCGGCACCAGGTCTGTCCGACGCAGGACTTCACGGTGCGCAGGGACTTGCCGTAGGCGTGGCCCGACTCGAAGCCGGCGTCGACCAGGCGGGTCCAGATCAGGGGGAGCTGTTCCACGCGGGCGCCGAACATGTCGATCCGCTGGCCGCCGGTGATCTTCGTGTAGAGCCCGAAGTCGCGGGCGATCTCGCCGATGACGATCAGGCCCTCGGGGGTGACCTCGCCGCCGGGGATGCGCGGCACCACCGAGTAGGAGCCGTTCTTCTGGAGGTTGGCGAGGAAGTGGTCGTTGGTCTCCTGCAGCGCCGCCTGCTCGCCGTCCAGGACGTAGCCGCTCGCGCCGATGGTGGGGGCGAGGGAGGCGATGATCGAGCCGATCGCGGGCTTGCAGACGTCGCAGCCGTCGCCGCCGCGCGCGCCGTCGCGGCCGTAACGGTCGAGCAGGTCCTGGTACGTGGTGACGCGCAGGGCCAGGACGATCTCGTACAGCTCCTCGCGGGTCTGCGCGAAGCAGCCGCACAGGCCCTTGTCGACCTCGACGCCGCTCGCCTCCAGCTCGGCGGTGACGAGCTGACCGAGGACCTTGACGCAACTGCCGCAGCCGGTACCGGCCTTGGTGCACTTCTTGACCTCGGGCACGGTGGTGCAGGAGTGCTCGGTGACCGCGGCGCGGATGGTGCCCTTGGTGACGTTGTGGCAGGAGCAGACCACCGCCTCGTCGGGGAGCGCGGACGGGCCGAGCTGAGCGCCGCCGCCGGCCCCGGCGGGCAGGACCAGCGACTCGGGGGAGACCGGCGGGACGGAGCCGGTGAGGGCGCGCAGGGTGCCGTAGGCGTCCGCGTCGCCGATCAGGATGCCGCCCAGCAGGGTGCCGTCGCGGCCGATGACCAGCTTCTTGTACAGGCCGGAGCGGGAGTCGGAGTACACGACGTCCAGGCAGTCCTCGGCGGTGCCGTGCGCGTCGCCGAAGGAGGCCACGTCGACGCCGAGCAGCTTCAGCTTGGTGGACAGGTCGGCGCCGGTGAACGACTTCCGCTCGCCCTCGTCGGCGGCGATGGCCGCGGCCGCCGTCTCGGCCTGCTCGTAGCCGGGGGCGACCAGGCCGTACACCCGGCCGTCGGCGGCCAGCGCGCACTCGCCGATCGCGAAGACGCGCGGGTCGCCGACCGTGCGGCACCGCTCGTCGACGGCGATGCCGCCGCGCTCGCCGACCGTGAGGCCCGAGGCGCGGGCCAGCTGGTCGCGGGGACGGACACCGGCGCTGAACACCACCAGGTCGGTGGCCAGTTCGGAGCCGTCGGACAGCTTCATGCCGGTGACGGCACCGGAGGCGTCCGTCAGGATCTCCTGGGTGCCGACGCCCGTGTGGACGCTCAGGCCCATCTCCTCGATGGTGCGCAGCAGGGCCGCGCCGCCCCCCTCGTCGACCTGCACCGGCATCAGGCGCGGCGCGAACTCCACGATGTGGGAGGTGAGTCCGAGGCCCTTGAGCGCGCCCGCGGCCTCCAGGCCGAGCAGGCCGCCGCCGACGACCGCGCCCGTCGTGGCCCGCGACGCCGCGTACTCCTCGATGGCGAGGAGGTCCTCGATCGTGCGGTAGACGAAGCAGCCCTCGGCGTCCTTGCCCGGGACCGGCGGCACGAACGGGTAGGAGCCGGTGGCCAGCACCAGCACGTCGTAGCCGACGACCAGGCCCGAGCGGGCGGTCACCGTGCGGGCGTCGCGGTCGACGCTCTCCGCCGGGTCGCCGACGTGCAGCTCGATGCCGTGGTCCGCGATGAACCCCGGGTCGGTCAGGGAGAGGTCCTCGGGCGTCCTTCCCGAGAAGTACGAGGTGAGCTGGACGCGGTCGTAGGCGGGGCGCGGCTCCTCGCACAGCACGACCACGCGGTGCGTGGCGGTCAGCCCGCGGTCGGCGAGCGCCTCCAGGAAGCGCTGTCCGACCATGCCGTGGCCGACGAGGACGATCGTGGGGGTGGCCCCCGGGGTGGCGGTCATTCAGGAGCCTCCGTCGTTGGTGAGCAGGTGGAGCAGGGGGCCGTCGTCGGGGAGCGGCTCCGCTCCCTCCCAGGCGCGGGCGAGCGCGCCGACGGTGCCGAGTTCGCCGACGAGCACGCCGCCGACCAGGCGGTCGTCGCGGACGACGATCTTGCGGTAGGTGCCGCGGGTGGCGTCGGCGAGGCGGACGACGTCGTCGCCGGGGCGCGCCTCGGTCTCGCCGAACGCGGCGAGGTCGAAGGCGGTGACGCCGGGGGCGGTGAGGTCGTGGCCGGAGTACCCGGGGCCGGAGCGCCCGTGGAGCGTGAGGCGGGTGAGGGAACGGGTTCCCGTGTAGCGGGCGCCGGCGTCACCGGCCAGCGACTCGGCCAGCACGTCCGCCTGTTCCAGCGCGGGTGCGGCGAGCCCGTAGACCTCGCCCGCGTGCTGGACGCAGTCCCCGATCGCGCGGACGCGCGGGTCGGAGGTGCGCAGCTCGTCGTCGACGAGGACGCCCTTGCGGACGGCGAGTCCGGCCTCCTTCGCGAGACCGGTGCGCGGACGGACGCCGCAGGCCAGGACCACCAGGTCGGCGTCGAGGGCGTACCCGTCGGCCAGCTCCACCGAGCGGACGGCGCCGCCGGCGCAGGCCACGTCGCGGACCCGGCACTCGGTGTGCACCTCGACGCCGAGGTCCCGCAGGTGCCGCAGCACCAGCCGCGAGGCCTCGGGGTCGAGCTGGCGTTCCATGAGCCGCTCGGACTGCTGGGCGAGGACCACCTGCGCGCCGCGGACGGCGAGCGCGCGGGCGGCGGAGACCCCGAGGAGCCCGCCGCCGACGACGACGGCCCGCACGCCCGGCCGGACCGCCTTCGACAGCCCCAGGCAGTCGTCCATGGTGCGGAAGGCGTGGACGCCCTCGGGCAGTTCCCGGTCCGGGGTGAACAGCCCGCGCAGCGGCGGCAGCACCGGGTTGGAGCCGGTGGCCAGCACCAGCGTGTCGTATGCGATCTCCGAGCCGTCCGCGCAGGCCAGGCTGCGCCGCTCGCGGTCGATTCCGGTGACCCGGGCCCGGACCAGTGCGGCGGGCGCGGGCAGCGCGATCACCTCGGGGGCGTACCGGCCGGCCAGCACCTCGGCGAGCAGGACCCGGTTGTAGGGCCGGTGCTCCTCCTCGCCGATCAGCAGGGCGGGCGTGCCCAGCTCACCGAGCCGGCGGGCCAGGCGTACGCCCGCCAGGCCGGCTCCGATCACCACCACACGCTCGTTCGAGGTCATGACACCGAGCGTGCGGTGCGGAGGTTACCCGGCCGCATCACCGTTGTTTCCCGCGAGGAACGCTGCCCTCAGCGGGGGCGGGGCCCTGATGTGAGGGTTCCCGGGGCGGGCCGTGGGCCCGGCGTGAGCTTCCCCGCCGCCCGGCGGGGGCGGGTGTGACCGGGCTCAAGCTCAGAACTGCCTCAGTTCGATGGACGGGCCATGTATCCGGTCCCTAGGGTCGCGATCATGCCCGACATATCGCTGACCATGGTCGCCTTCCTCTGTCTCGCCGCGCTCGCGGCCGGCTGGATCGACGCCGTGGTGGGCGGGGGCGGGCTCCTGCTGCTGCCGGTCCTGCTGCTGGGTCTGCCGGCCGGCACCCCGGCCGCGCACGCGCTCGGCACCAACAAGGCGGTCGCGATCGTCGGCACCTCCGGCGCGGCGGTGACGTACGCCCGCAAGGCGCCGGTCGACGTGGGGGTGGCCGTACGGATCGGGCTCGCCGCGCTCGCCGGGTCCTCCGCGGGCGCCTTCCTCGCGGCCGGGATGAGCACGGAGGTCCTCAAGCCGGTGATCATGGTGGTGCTGCTCGGCGTCGCCGCCTTCGTGATCCTGCGCCCGGCCTTCGGCACCGCCCCCGCCACCGGCCCGGCCGGCCCGCGCCGCGTCCTCGCCGCGATCGGCCTCGCGGGCCTCGGCATCGGCTTCTACGACGGGCTCGTCGGCCCCGGCACGGGCACCTTCCTCGTCCTGGCCCTGACCGCGGTCCTCCACCTCGACCTGGTCACCGCCTCCGCCACCGCCAAGATCGTCAACTGCTGCACCAACGCCGGCGCCCTGGCCACGTTCGCCTGGCAGGGGGCGGTCCTGTGGCAGCTGGCGCTCCCGATGGCCGCCTTCAACCTCGTGGGCGGCATGCTCGGCGCCCACACCGCCCTGAAGAAGGGCAGCGGCTTCGTCCGGATCGTGCTGCTGACGGTGGTCTTCGCGCTGGTGGCGAACCTGGCGTACGAGCAGTGGGTGGCGTGACGAGGCGCTTTCGACGCGGCCGCTGACCGGGGGACGGTGCCGGCGTCCGCGACGCACGGGAGCGCACGAGGCTCCCGTGCCGCGGAGAGGGGCGTTCGGCGTATCGGCTCACCGGCTCATCGGCACGGGAGCTCCGTCGTTCTCCTGTCCCGGGTTTCCCCCCGTGCCCCGGCCTGCCGCACGCTCTGGCCGAGCGGACCGCCGCGCTCGACGACGTCTCTTCCCGTCGGTCCCGTCGGTCCCGTCGGCAACGGCTCGGGCGGCGGTGCTCGGGCCGGCCACGCCGAGCGCCCGACGATCTGACGCCGGCCGAGGGCCGCGGCCGGCCGTCACGGTCCTTCCCCGCCGTTTCCCACCACCGATGAAGTGGATGGTGCTAGCGTCATTGGCACCATGCTGCTGAGACTGGACGTCGCCGACACCCGCCCCTTGCACGAGCAGGTGGCGGGTGCGATCCGGCGTGCCGTCGCGGAAGGGGAGTGCGGGCCGGGGGACCGGCTCCCCCCGGCACGCGAGATCTCCCGGGCGCTCGGCGTGAACGTCAACACCGTCCTGCGCGGGCTGCGGGCCCTCCGGGATCAGGGGGTCCTGGAGTTCCGGCGCGGCCGGGGCGTGACGGTCGCCGCCGGAGCGGACGAGCGCTCCGCACTGCTGGAGCGCGTGGGACGTCTGGTGGCCGACGCGGCGCGCCTGGGCTACGGCAGGGCGGACCTCATGGAGATGATCAGGGAGATGCGGTGAGCGGGCGCGTGGAGCGCGGAGGCGGCGCGGTGTGGGGCATCGCCGGCTGGGCTGTCGGCGTCCTGGCGTTGCTGGCGGGCATGCCGCCGGCCGCGAGCGGGCGGCTGCCGGAGAGGCTGGCGACACACTGGAGCGGCACGGGGCCCCCCGACGGTTCCCTGCCCCTGTGGGCGGCCGCGTTCTTCCCGGCGCTGATGTGGACGTCGCTGGTCGCGGGAGTGGGGATCGCGGCACGGCGGGCGAACGGCCGACCGGGCGGTGCGGCCCGGGGATGGGCGGGCGTCACCCTGCTGACGGGGGGTGTCCTCCTGGTCGGCGCGCAGGCGTCGGTCGTACGGGCGAACCTGGACCGGGCCGACTGGCGGCAGGCCGGACCGGTGACGGGCTGGGTCGCGGCGACCCTCGCGGCGACCCTGGTGGCGGCTTTCGCGGCGGGCCTGGTCGTCCGGTCGGCGAGCCGGCGGGGTCCTGCCGCGGGGAACCGGTCCGCGGACGGTCCCCGGACGGAGCTGCCCGCCGGTCAACGGTTGATGTGGTTCTCCCGGGCCTCCAACCCGTGGCTGCACGCGACCGCGGCACTGACCGGGGTCGTCGCCCTGGCCGCCGCCGTGGCCGCCCTCGCGGGCCTGACGGCTCCGCACTGGCCGCTGATCGCGCCTTTCGCGCTCGCTTCGATCCTGGTCCTGGGCTGCGCCTCCGTGCAGGTGACGGTCAGTGAGAAGGGGCTGAGAGTGTCGTTCGGACCGTTCGGACGGCCGAGCCGGCACTGGGCCGTGGAGGACATCGAGTCGGCCCGCGCCGAGGACCGTTCGCCGGCGCAGGTGGGCGGCTGGGGCTACCGGCTGAGCGGGCTGGGAACCACCGTGATGCTCCGGGGCGGACCGTGCCTCGTCGTCCGCGCCGGGGGAAGGGACTTCGCCGTGAGCGTGGACGACGCCGAACGGGGCGCGGCACTCCTGAACTCCCTGGGCGCGAAGCGCTCGGAGTGAGGCGGACCTCCGCGATCGCCCTTCCCGCGCCGGGCCCCGGAGGCCGACACCGGCGTCCCGGCGGCCCTTCGTCCGTGACGCGCCGGCTCCGACGCCCGGGAACGTCGCTCCGCGGCGACCGGCCGCGCGGGCCGTGCGGCGCCGTGCCCCCTCAGCGGCTCCCCGTCAGATGCGCGAACACCACCACGTTCCCCCGGTAGCCGGTCGCCCGCGAGTATCCGCCCCCGCAGGTGATCACCCGCAGCTCGGGCCGCGCCGCCGCCCCGTAGACCTTCCGGTCGGGGAAGGCGCGGGCGTCGTACACCTCGACCGCGTCGACGGTGAAGACCGCGACCCCGCCGTCGCGCCGGTCCACCTCGATGGTGGCGCCCCTGCGCAGGGCCCCGAGGTCGTAGAAGACGGCCGGGCCGTCCGCGTTGTCGACGTGCCCGGCGACGATCGCGGTGCCGGTCTCGCCGGGGGTGGTGCCGGACTCGTACCAGCCGGCGAGGTTCTTCCTCTCGGCCGGCGGCACGTCGAGGCTGCCGGACGGCGTCAGACCGAGGCCCGTGAGCGGGGCGTCCACCCGGATCGACGGGATGCGGACACGGTCGGGCGGGGACGGCGGCAGCGCGGGCGCGGCCCGCGGGTCGGCGCCGCCCGGACGGGCCTCGGCGGCCGACGGCTGCGGCGGGGCGTGCGTCCCGGCGCCGTGCAGCAGCCACACACCCGAGCCGAGGGCGACCGCCGTGACGGCGGCTATGACGATGTCTCCGACGATCCTGCGCATGGGTGGAGCACCCCTCTCCCGACGGAGCCCCGTGCCCCCCTCCGGGCCGCGAGGGGCGTCGGACCCGGAGGGGGAGGGGACATGCGGTACCGGCGGACGGACAGCGGAGGGTGTCCGTCAGATCCCGTCGCCTCTCGCCCGGCGATGCAGGAGCCAGGTACCGCCCGCGGCGGCGACGGCGAGAGCCGTCACCCCGGCCGCGGTCTGCACGGGATCGGGGCCCAGAGCGCCGCCGACCCCCGTCTTCACGCTTCCGCGCGGGTACATCTGCTCCCGCGTGGAACTCAGCACGACCACCAGGTCCCCGGCGACCCTGCGCCCGTCCGCGGCACACTGTGCGACGATCTCGTACGTCCCCGGCTGCGCGCTCGGCGGCACCTGGAACTGGCCGATCGCCTGACCGTCGTGGCTGCTCGGCGCGAGCGTGAAGGGGCCGGCGCCGACCGCGCCGGCGTCGCCCACGGCCGCCCCGGGATCGCCGCAGGCGGCCGTGTTCACGCTGACCTGACCGCCCGGCACGGCGGTGGAGGGGTACACGTCCAGGCTGCCGCCCCCGGAGGCGGACGCGGAGGCGGCGGCCTGGACGGGTGCGGCGAGCCCGGCCGCGGTGGCCGCGGCGAGCGCGGCACCGGACAGCAGTCGGGCGGCGGTACGTCGCATCGGTGCTCCTCCGAGCTGTCGGGGAGGCGGCCCGCGACATCCCCATGTGCCGCTGCGTCAGTCGCGCCCCTGCTCCTTCGAGGTAAGTGGCAGCGACGCGAACCCGCTTGCCGAGAGGACGCCGCGAATGCGGTGAACGGGTGCCGGCGGGATCGGCCGCGAGGGTGCATCCCCGGCTGTTCCCGCAGGTCACCGCGGTGCGCGGAGCGGTCCGCGGAAAAGGGGCCGAAGAGTGCGGGGAGGGGGGTGAACGGGTGATCCGGCCCGGCCCCGACGGCATCGGGGTCCGCCTCGACGGCATCGGGGTCCGCCTCGGCGGCGTCCGGGTCCGCCTCGACGGCGTCCGGGTCCGCCCCGACGGCGCCCGTGATCACGCCGCGGCGCCCGGATCCGTGCCGGGTCAGCCCCGGCCGCGGCCTCGCTCCGATCACCGCGGCGTGATTACGGAAACGATTCTTCTCCCTCGCGGCACTCTCACCCCTCCCGCACGCATGCGCTATGGACATGACATGTCATGCCCCCTTAAATCTCAGGACGACCTCAGTGCCATCCCCACGCGCCCCCCACGGCGCCCTACCGAGGATCCCGAGGAGACCGATGAGCCGGATACGGCCGCACGTCCGAGGTTCCCGTCTCGCCGCCGCCTGCGTCGCCGCCACCACGACCGCCCTCCTGGCCGCCGTGCTCACCCCCGCCGCCGACGCGGCCGGCGGACCGGACCGTGCCACCGCACTCGACAACGCCGCCGCCGTGCTGGCCGAGCGCGCCGCGAGCCTGGGCCTGACCGCCGCCCAGGGCACCGCCGTCCGGGACGTGATCGTCGACCGGGACGGCACCCAGCACGTGCGCTACGACCGCACCTACCGGAAACTCCCGGTGCTCGGCGGCGACTTCGTGGTCCACCTGGCGCCCGACGGCGGCTACCGCGGCGCCGACCGCGCGACCGGGAGCGAGATCTCCCTGCCCACCGTCGTGCCCGCCCTCCCCGCGCCCAGGGCCGCCGACACCGCCGCCGACGCCCTGCGCGCCGCGCACCCCGGCGAGGAACTGAGGAAGCTCACCGCCAAGCCGCGACTGGTCGTCGACGCCCTGCACGGCGCGCCCCGGCTGGCCTGGCACACGGACGTCGTCGCGCTGGACGCGCGGGGCAACCCGGTCGCCCGCGCCGTCCTGACCGACGCCCGCACCGGCACCCGCATCGACGCCTGGGACACCCTGGAGACCGCGACCGGCGACGGCGCGTCGCTGTACGGCGGCACGGTCCCGCTGGAGACGACCCCCTCCGGATCGACGTACCAGCTCAAGGACCCCACCCGCGGGAACACCTACACCGGCGACGCGGCCAACAAGACCGACCTGTGCATCTTCGGCATCTGCATCAGCCGCGCCCCCTCGACCGTGTTCACGGACGCCGACAACCACTGGGGGACCGGCACGACCGCCGACCGCGCCACCGTCGCGGCGGACGCGCAGTACGGCACGGACGTGACCTGGGACTACTACAAGAACGTCCACGGCCGCAACGGCATCGGCAACGACGGGAAGGGCTCCTACAACCGCGTCCACTACGGCAACGCCTACAACAACGCCTTCTGGGACGACAGCTGCTTCTGCATGACCTACGGCGACGGCGACGGCACCCAGCTCGGCCCGCTGGTGGCGCTGGACGTGGCCGGCCACGAGATGAGCCACGGCGTGACCTCGAAGACCGCCAAGCTGACCTACTCGGGCGAGTCCGGCGGCCTCAACGAGGCGACCTCCGACATCTTCGGCACCCTCGTGGAGTTCCACGCCGCCAACACCTCCGACGCCGGCGACTACCTCATCGGCGAGAAGATCGTCCGTCCGGGCTTCGGCCGGGACGCCCTGCGCTACATGGACAAGCCGTCCAAGGACGGCAACTCCGCGGACTACTGGAGCAGTTCGGTCGGCGGCCTCGACGTCCACTACTCCTCGGGCGTCGCCAACCACTTCGCCTTCCTCCTGGCGGAGGGCAGCGGCACCCGGACCGTCAACGGCGTCACCTACAACTCCCCGACGTCCAACGGCTCGACGCTGACGGGCATCGGCCGGGACAAGCTCGGCAAGATCTGGTACCGGGCGCTGACCGTCTACATGACGTCCTCCACGAACTACGCGGGCGCCCGCACGGCCACCCTCAACGCGGCCCGCGACCTCTACGGCGCCGGCAGCACGGAACAGAACGCGGTAGCGGCCGCCTGGAGCGCGGTCAACGTCAACTGACCCCTCGCGCACCGGGAAAGCCGGTGGGCGGCACCCCCGCGAGGGTGCCGCCCACCGGCGTGCCGAACGGGGGGCGCCCCCCGCGGGGGAGGGGCTTCCGCGACACGCCCTACGCCCCGGCGATCTCCACCCGCACCGCGCACACCTTGAACTCGGGCATCCGCGAGGTCGGGTCCAGGGCCGGGTTCGTCAGCGTGTTGGCACGCCCCTCGCCCGGCCAGTGGAAGGGCATGAAGACGGTGTCGGGGCGGATGCCGCTGGTGATCCGGGCCGGCGCCACCGCCCGGCCCCGCCGTGACACGACGGCCAGCGGATCGCCCTCGGCCGCGCCGAGCCGCGCCGCGAGGCGGGGGTGCAGCTCCACGAACGGGCCGGGCGCGGCGGCGTTCAGCTCGTCCACGCGCCGGGTCTGGGCACCGGACTGGTACTGGGCCACCACCCGTCCGGTGGTGAGCAGGACCGGGTACTCCGCGTCCGGCTCCTCCGCGGTGGGCCGGTGCGAGACCGGCACGAAACGGGCCCGGCCGTCGGCGGTGGCGAACCGGTCGAGGAAGAGGCGGGGCGTGCCGGGGTGGACGCTGCCGGGGCCGTCGTGCGCGGGGGCGTCCGGCAACACGCCGGAACCGGTGCCCTCCCGGCCGCCGGCCCCGGCTCCCGTCGTCGACGCGGCTCCCGTCGTCGCCGCTCCCGCCGCCGACGTGGCTTCCGTCGTCGCCGCTCCCGCCGCCGACGTGGCTTCCGTCGTCGCCGCTCCCGCCGCCGACGTGGCTTCCGTCGTCGCCGCTCCCGCCGCCGACGCGGCTTCCGCCGTTCCCGCTCCCGCCGTCGCGGCTTCCGCCGGCGCCGGGCAGGGCCAGAAGACCCCGTTCTCCTCCGCCAGGCGCCGGTAGGTGATCCCGGAGTAGTCCGCGGGCCCGCCCGCGCCGGCCCGGCGCAGCTCGTCGAAGACCTCCTCGGGGTCGGTGGGGAAACCCTTCTCCACCCCGAGCCGAGCGGCCAGCCCGTGCAGCACCTCCAGGTCGCTGCGCACCCCCTCGGGGGGAGCGACCGCCCGCCGCCGCAGCAGCACCCTGCCCTCCAGGCTGGTCGTCGTGCCGGTCTCCTCGGCCCACTGGGTGACGGGCAGCACGACGTCCGCGAGCGCGGCCGTCTCCGACAGCACCACGTCGCAGACGGCCAGGAAGTCCAGGGACCTGAGGCGGTCCTCGACGTGCGCGGCGCGCGGCGCGGACACCACCGGGTTGGACGCCATCAGCAGCAGCGAGCGGATGTCGGTGCCCATCGCGTCCAGCAGTTCGTAGGCGCTGCGCCCCGGACCGGGCAGGCTGTCGGGGTCCACCCCCCACACCCCGGCCACGTGCCGGCGGTCCGCCGGGTCGTCCAGCTTGCGATAGCCGGGCAACTGGTCGGCCTTCTGGCCGTGTTCGCGTCCGCCCTGCCCGTTGCCCTGACCGGTGAGGCAGCCGTAGCCGGACAGCGGGCGTCCCGCCCGGCCGGTCGCCAGGCACAGGTTGATCCACGCGCCCACCGTGTCGGTGCCCTTGGACTGCTGCTCGGGTCCGCGTGCGGTGAGCACCATCGCGGCCTCCGGCTCGCAGAACATCCGCACGGTCTCGCGCAGTTGCGGAACGGACACGCCCGTGATCCGTTCCACGTGCTCCGGCCAGTGCGCCATCGCCGCCGCCCGCGCCTCCTCCCAGCCGGACGTCCGCTCCCGCACGTACTCCTCGTCGACCCGCCCCTCGGCGACGACCAGGTGCAGCAGCCCGAGCGCCAGCGCGAGATCGGTGCCGGGCCGGGGCGCCAGGTGCAGGTCGGCCTGCTCGGCGGTCTTCGTGCGGCGCGGGTCGACGACGATCAACGTGCCGCCGTTCTCGCGCAGTTCGCTGAAGAAGCGCAGGGAGGGCGGCATGGTCTCCGCGAGGTTGGAGCCCACGAGGATCACGCAGCCGGTCCTCGGGATGTCCTCCAGCGGGAACGGCAGCCCCCGGTCCAGGCCGAAGGCCTTGATGCCGCCGGCCGCCGCGGACGACATGCAGAAGCGGCCGTTGTAGTCGATCTGCGAGGTGCCGAGCACCACCCGCGCGAACTTGCCGAGGGCGTACGCCTTCTCGTTCGTCAGCCCGCCCCCGCCGAACACCCCGAGCGCGTCGGCACCGTGCTCCGCCCGGATCCTGCCCAGCTCACCGGCGATCCGGTCGAGTGCCTCGTCCCAGCCGGCGGGCACGAGCGCGCCGCCGGAGCGCACCAGCGGGGAGGTCAGCCGCACCCGGGAGGAGAGCACCGCCGGCGCCGTGCGGCCCTTGCCGCACAGTGCCCCCCGGTTCACCGGGAAGTCCGCGCGCTCGGTCACCTCGACGCCCCCCTCCGGCGTGGGCGACAGGTTCATCCCGCACTGCAGGGCGCAGTACGGGCAGTGGGTGGGCGTCGAGGTGGTCTCCATGCGTGTCAGCGTGCTTCGGCCGTGTTACGCGCCGTGCGGCCTCCTGTTACGGCGGTGTGGTGGTGCCCTCCCGGCGGCCGCCCGCCCGGCGTGAGGCGCCACCCGGACCGGGCGGGGCCGGGCCCGCCCGGTCCGGAGGCCGCGGGCGCGAGGGCCCGCGGAGAGCCGCCGCGGACGTCATCCGTCCCGTCCGGCCGACGCCAGCGCCCGGCTCACCCCAGGCTCCTCGGGTCCGAGGAAGCGCGGATCCGGTTCGAACACCGCGTCCAGCGCCGCCTTGCCGGCCGCGAGGATCTCCCGCGCGCCCCCGTAGTACCAGGTCACGTCGTGCTCGGCGGCGACGCCGACGCCGTACGACTCGACGCCCGCCGCCTCGCACAGCGCGACCGCCCGCCGGATGTGGAAGCCCTGGCTGATCAGGACGGCCCGGTCGACCCCGAAGATCTTCTTGGCGCGCACGCAGGAGTCCCACGTGTCGAACCCCGCGTAGTCGCTCACGATCCGCGCGTCCGGGACGCCGTGCCGCGTCAGGTAGGCGCGCATGGCGTCGGGCTCGTCGTAGTCCGCACGGCTGTTGTCCCCGGTGACGAGCACCACCCTGACGCGTCCCTCCCGGTACAGCGTCGCCGCCGCGTCCAGCCGGTGCGCGAGGTACGGCGACGGCTCCCCGTCCCACAGACCGGCACCGAACACCACCGCGACGTCGGTGCGCGGCGCGCCGGCCGTCGTGCCCAGCCGGTCCGCCGTCGACACGAACAGCCACGTGGCCGGCAGCAGCCCGAGCACACACCCGGCCATCACCCCCTGCACCAGCCGCCGCCACCCGGTACGGGTGCGCGGCAGCCGCGGTCGACGGATCCTCATGAGGTGCCCCCTGCTGCCCTTGCCGTCCTTGCCGCCCTTGCGGACCGGTCGCGCGGACCACCCTCCCGGAGCGCCTTCCCGCGGGCTCTCCCGGACGGCCCCGCCAGTTCCGCCGGTTCCGCCCGGGAAAGACGCGACGGGAGGCGGTCCGGTTCGGCCGTCCGCGCGTCACTCCGGTCACATCCGCCCCGCCCGCCGCCCGCGCGGCACCTCACAGCGCGGCCGCGCCCGCCGTGAACCCCCGGAAAACACCCGTGACGGTCGTGCAACGGGGGTGCAACCTCGCACCGCCACGATCGGTCCATGACGGCGTCGCCCTCCACGGACCACGAGATGTACGACGGGACGTACGACGAGTCCCCCCACCGCCCCGGCAGCCCGCTGCCCGATGGCGCCCACCCCGACAGGACGGCGCACCCCATGAACCGGATCCGCTCCCGGCCCGCCGGCCGGCCCGGCCCCGTCCCGCTCGACCGCCGCCGGCGCCCCGGCCCGCCCGCGCTGGTGGTCGTCGCCCACGGCAGCCGCGACCCGCGCGCCCTGCGGACCGTCCGCACCCTCCTGGACGGCGTCCGCGACCTGCGCCCCGGCCTGCCCGTGCACCTCGGGCACATCGAACTGAACGAGCCGCTGCTGTCGGACACCCTCGCCGGCCTCGACGCGGCGGACACCGCGGGCACGGCGGGCGCCGCGGACACGGCGGGTGCCGTCCTCGTGCCGCTGCTCCTGAGCCGCGGCTACCACGTGCGCCGGGACATCCCCGAGGCGGCCGCCGCGGCACGGGTGCGCACGCGCGTGGCCGCGCCGCTCGGCCCGCACCCCCTCCTCGTGGAGACGCTGCACGCCCGTCTCGTCGAGGCCGGCTGGCGCACCCGGATGACGGACGCCGAGCGCCGCACGAGCGCGGTGGTCCTCGCGGCGGCGGGCTCCCGCGACCCGGACTCGGCCGTCGACACCGGCCGCACGGCCCGCCTCCTCGCGGCCCGCCTCGGCGTCCCCGTGGTCGCGGCGTACGCCTCCACGGCCGCGCCCACCGTCCCCGACGCCGTCCGCGCGCTCGCCGCGAGGGGCCGCCACCGGGTGGCCGTCGCCTCGTACTTCACCGCCCCCGGCCGCTTCGCCACCGAGTGCGCGCAGGCCGCGCCCTGGATCGCCGCGGCCCCCCTCGGCCCCCACGAGGCGATGGCCCGCCTGGTCCTGCACCGCTACGACCAGGCACGCGCGGCGACCGCCGGCAGCAGCGCCGCCTGAGGACGCGCGCCACGAAGGCCGCCGCGCACCCCCGGGGACCCGGCGGCCCCACGGCGTCCGATTGTCACCGCCGCCGCTTACTGTCGGGGCATGTCCTACGACGAGCTGTCGACACAACGCTGGGCGACGGAGCCCGACAAGCGCCCCGGCCGCACCGCCTTCCAGCGCGACCGCGCCCGCGTCCTGCACTCCTCGGCGCTCAGAAGGCTCGCCGGCAAGACCCAGGTGGTGACCCCGGGCACCCGTGCCCGGGCCTGGGACGCCACCCCCCGCACCCGCCTCACCCACTCCCTGGAGTGCGCCCAGGTCGGCCGGGAGCTGGGCGCGGCCCTGGGTTGCGACCCCGACCTGGTCGAGGCGGCCTGCCTCTCCCACGACCTCGGCCACCCCCCGTTCGGGCACAACGGCGAACAGGCGCTGAACGACTTCGCCCACGACTGCGGCGGCTTCGAGGGCAACGCCCAGTCGCTGCGCCTGCTCACCCGCATCGAGCCCAAGCGCTTCACCCCCGAGGGCTCCGTCGGCCTCAACCTCACCCGCGCCACCCTCGACGCCGCCACCAAGTACCCCTGGCCGCGCGGCGCCCACCCCGTCGACCCGGCGTCACCCAAGTTCGGTGTCTACGACGACGACCGCCCCGTCTTCGACTGGGTCCGGAAGGAGGCCCCCGGCACGCGCACGTGCTTCGAGGCGCAGGTCATGGACTGGTCGGACGACGTGGCCTACTCGGTGCACGACGTGGAGGACGGCCTGCACGCCGGCCACATCGACCCCGGCTGCCTGCAGGCCGAACCGGAGCGCGCGGAGGTCTTCCGCGTCGCCGTCGGCCGCTACGTGAGCGCGGACACCGACCCGGCGGAACTCGCCGCCGCCCTCGACCGCCTCCAGGACCAGCCGTGGTGGCCGCACGGCTACGACGGCACGGCCGTGGCCCAGGCCCGTCTGAAGGACGCCACCAGCCAGCTCATCGGCCGCTTCTGCCTGGCCGCCGAGGGCGCCACGCGCGCGCGGTGGGGCACGGGACGCCTCACCCGCTACGGCGCCGAACTCGTCGTGCCCCGCGAGACCCGCCTGGAGTGCGCGGTCCTCAAGGCCGTCGCCGACCGGTACGTCATGCAGCGCGCCGAGCAGGAGCTGCTCCGCGCCGACCAGCGCGTGGTCATCGGCGAGCTGGCCGAGGCGCTCACCGCCCGCGCCCCCGACGGGCTGGACCCCCAGTTCCGCTCCCTGTTCGACCGGGCCGGGGACGACCGCGCCCGCAAGCGGGTGATCGTCGACCAGATCGCCTCGCTCACCGACGCCTCGGCCCGCTCGCTGCACGCCCGCCTCACCACCCGGCCCTGAACCGGGCGGGACCGGGCCCCGGACCGGTCGGGCGGGGCAGCCGGGCGGGCCGGGTCGGGGGGCCGGCCGGACGGGCCCGGAGGTGACACTCCGTGGCCTGATCGGGTCAGCCCCCCTTCCCCCGGCCTGTCGCGTGCGGGACGCTCGGGTGGCGGCACCGTTACGAGGAGGCATCACGTGGTCGACGCGGATCAGACGTTCGTCATCGTCGGAGGAGGCCTGGCCGGCGCCAAGGCGGCCGAGACACTCAGGACCGAGGGCTTCACCGGCCGCGTGATACTGATCTGCGACGAACGGGACCACCCCTACGAGCGCCCGCCCCTCTCCAAGGGCTTCCTGCTCGGCAAGGAGAGCCGCGAGAGCGTCTTCGTCCACGAGCCCGCCTGGTACGCGCGCAACGACGTCGAGCTCCACCTGGGCCAGACCGTCGACGCCGTCGACCGCACGGCCGGAACCGTCCGCTTCGGCGACGACGGCACCCTCGTCCACTACGACAAGCTGCTGCTGGCCACCGGCTCCGAACCGCGTCGCCTCGACATCCCCGGCACCGGCCTCGCGGGCGTCCACCACCTGCGCCGCCTCGCCCACGCCGAGCGCCTCAAGGGGGTCCTGGCCGCACTCGGCCGTGACAACGGCCACATCGTGATCGCCGGCGCCGGCTGGATCGGCCTGGAGATCGCGGCGGCGGCCCGCGAGTACGGGGCGGAGGTCACCGTCGTCGAACCGGAGCCCACCCCGCTGCACGGCGTCCTCGGCCCCGAGCTGGGCAACGTCTTCGCCGAACTGCACCGTGAGCACGGCGTCCGCTTCCGCTTCGGCGTCCGGCTCACCGAGATCGTCGGCCAGGACGGCATGGTCCTCGCCGCCCGCACCGACGACGGCGAGGAGCACCCGGCGCACGACGTGCTCGCCGCGATCGGCGCCGCCCCGCGGACCGCCCTCGCCGAGGCCGCCGGACTGGAGCTGGCCGACCGCGCCCACGGCGGCGGCATCGCGGTGGACACCCGGCTGCGCACCTCCGACCCCCACATCCACGCCGCCGGCGACGTGGCGTCCTTCCCGCACGGCCTGTTCGGCACCACCCTGCGCGTCGAGCACTGGGCCAACGCCCTCAACGGCGGACCGGCCGCCGCCCGCGCCATGCTCGGCAAGGACGTCACCCACGACCGGGTGCCCTACTTCTTCTCCGACCAGTACGACCTGGGGATGGAGTACAGCGGGTGGGCGCCGCCGGGGACGTACGACGAGGTGGTGATCCGCGGGGACGCGGGGAAACGGGAGTTCATCGCGTTCTGGGTGAAGGAGGGACGGGTGCTGGCGGGGATGAACGTGAACGTGTGGGACGTCACAGAGCAGATCCAGCGGCTCGTCCGTTCCCGCGAACGGGTCGACACGGAGGCACTGGCCGATCCGCGGGTCCCCTTGGACACCCTCGGTTCCTAGGTTCTGTCTTCAAATGTCACGCCCACATCAGGAGCGATGCGAGGGTGACGGCTGCCTGGTAGGACTCGGCGGTCTTGTCGTAGCGGGTGG
>NZ_JBVIKX010000006.1:0-131730 GCF_055580685.1 Streptomyces sp. NPDC031554
CACCCGAGAGACTCTCTCAGGCTTTCCTCCGGGCGCTTCCCTTCGGTCTTGCGTTTCCGACTCTATCAGACCGTTTCCCGATCCGATTTCCTCGGCGCTTTCCAGGCCCCCGCTTTTCCTTCGCGGTTTCCTTTCCGGCGGTTCCGACTCTATCAGTGAATTTCCTTCCTCCTGACCACCGTCTCGCAGGCATGCGAAAGATGATCAAAAGTTAGGGTCTGACAAGTTGGATGCTGCCCGGTTAAGCGCGCTCATCGGCGTCACTCACCCTCAAGCAGGAGTACGACTGTACACGGGGCCACGGAGCGCGTGCAAATCGATTAGGCTAGTGGTCTAGACCACGGATCGGGATCACTCGTACAGAACTGGTACTTCATATGACATACCCTGCTGCACAGTGCGCCGTCCGGGACTGGTAGTGACGGCCCATATACATCTCCACCCCTGGGAGGCTTCCCATGACCACCGTGACGTCCCCGTTGGCAGGACGCGCCATCGGACTGGCAGCAGTGCCCGATCCGGTCTTCTCCGGGGCCATGGTCGGCCCCGGTACGGCCATCGACCCGGTGCGTGAGCCCTCCGAGGCCGTGTCACCCGTGGACGGAGTCATCGTCTCCCTCCACCCGCACGCCTTCGTGGTGGTCGACGCGGAGGGACACGGCGTACTCACTCATCTCGGCATCGACACCGTGCAACTGAACGGCGAGGGGTTCGAGCTGCTCGTGAACAAGGGCGACACGGTGACCCGCGGACAGGGCATCGTGCGGTGGGATCCCGTCGCGGTCGAAGAAGCCGGCAAGTCCCCGGTGTGCCCGGTCGTGGCTCTGGAAGCCACGGTCGACGCCCTCGGTGATCTCCGCGAGGACGGCGACGTGAAGACTGGCGACGTTCTCTTTTCCTGGCGCTGAGCCGGGCCGTCGTGCGAATGACGGCAGACGGGACAACCACCGCGGCGGCGGGACCCGCCGCACTACCGGAGACGGGTGAGATGGAGACAACGCTGCGAGGCGTCGGCGTGAGCCACGGTGTGGCGATCGGCGAGGTTCGGCACATGGGAACGGCGGTCCTCGAACCGCCCGCCAAGCAGATCCGGGCCGAGGAGGCGGAGCGTGAGCAGGGACGCGCCCGCCAGGCCGTGGACGCTGTGGCCGCCGATCTGATGGCGCGCGGCAATCTGGCGGGAGGCGAGGCCCAAGCGGTGCTCGAAGCTCAGGCCATGATGGCCCAGGACCCGGAACTGATGGCGGACGTGGAGCGACGCATCGCCGTCGGAAGCACGGCCGAGCGTGCTGTGTACGACGCGTTCGCCGCCTACCGCGAGCTGCTGGCGAACGCCGGGGAGTACCTCGCCGGTCGCGTGGCCGACCTCGACGACGTGCGGAACCGTATCGTCGCCCGTCTGCTGGGGGTCCCGATGCCGGGCGTCCCGGACAGCGACGAGCCGTACGTGCTGGTGGCGCGGGATCTCGCGCCGGCCGACACCGCACTGCTGGATCCGACGCTGGTACTCGGGTTCGTGACCGAGGAAGGCGGACCGACCAGCCACAGCGCGATTCTGGCGCGGGCGCTGGGCGTGCCGGCCGTCGTGGCACTGCCGGGTGCCGGTGAAATTGCCGAAGGGACGGTCATCGCCGTCGACGGCAGCACCGGCGAGATCTTCGTGGATCCGACCGAGGATAAGAAGGCGCAGCTCGAAGCGGCGGCGGCGGAGCGGAAGGCGGCCCTGTCCGCCTCGACGGGACCGGGCGCCACCGCAGACGGACACAAGGTGCCGCTGCTGGCGAACATCGGTGGCCCGGCCGACGTACCGGCCGCCCTCGAAGCAGGCGCTGAAGGTGTCGGCCTGTTCCGTACCGAGTTCCTCTTCCTCGACGACAGCCGGAAGGCTCCGTCGGAGGAGAAGCAGGTCGCGGCGTACCGGCAGGTGCTGGAGGCGTTTCCCGAGGGGCGCGTCGTGGTGCGGGTGCTGGATGCCGGCGCCGACAAGCCGCTGGACTTCCTGACCCCGGCGGACGAGCCGAATCCGGCGCTGGGCGTGCGCGGGCTGCGGACGCTCCTCGACCACCCCGAGGTGCTGCGCACGCAGCTGTCGGCACTGGCGAAGGCCGCCGAAAGCCTGCCGGTCCACCTCGAGGTGATGGCACCGATGGTCGCGGACCGTGCCGATGCGAAGGCGTTCGCCGACGCGTGCCGTGCGGCCGGACTCCGGGCGAAGTTCGGTGCGATGGTGGAGATCCCGTCGGCCGCTCTGCGGGCGCGCTCGATTCTGCGGGAGGTCGAGTTCCTGTCCCTGGGAACGAACGACCTCGCGCAGTACACCTTTGCCGCGGACCGTCAGGTGGGTGCGGTGTCGCGGCTGCAGGACCCGTGGCAGCCCGCGCTGCTCGACCTGGTCGCGCTGTCCGCCGAGGCGGCGAAGGCGGAGGGCAGGAGTTGCGGAGTCTGCGGTGAGGCCGCGGCCGACCCGCTGCTCGCCTGCGTGCTGACGGGGCTGGGTGTCACCTCCCTGTCGATGGGATCGGCGTCGATTCCGTATGTGCGGGCGACGCTCGCGAAGCACACGCTCGCGCAGTGCGAGCGGGCGGCGGCGGCGGCCCGTGCGACCGACAGTGCCGAGGACGCGCGGGAGGCCGCGCGGGCGGTGCTGTCCGGCGAGTAGTCGTCGGTGCCGTGTCCGGCCGGTGAGGAGGGGCGCTCCGTTCGTGCGGCGGAGCGCCCCTCCTGCGTGTCAGTGGTGGTGGCCCGGGGCCGGCCCTCGTTGTCCGTCGTCGGTGAGGTCCGGCGGTACGCAGTAGTCGACGTCGGACTCGGGTGCGATGAGGTCGCCGGATTCGACATCGGTGCAGTAGGCGTCGAAAACCTCACCGGCGGTCAGTGGTTCCAGCCCTTCGCCGCGCAGCCGCCAGCCGTAGACGCGGTCGGGGTTGCCGGCGGAGCTGGTGCGCATGACCAGCCCGCCGGGGCTCCGGGTGGCGACGCCGAGGGCGAGGACGGTGGTGAACTCGAGGACCTCGGCCTCGTCGAGCGGGGTGGTGCCGTCGGCTGCCTCGTCCGCGTGGAGGACGGCGATCAGGGTCTCGGGCGTGCCGGTGACGCTGCACACGAGGTGACGGTCGCCGGACGGTGCCGTGTCCAGGATGCGTGCGAGCAGGTCGGAGGCCTGACCGAAGGCCGCACGGCCGATGTCCTCACCGCACGTCGCGCAGGTTCCGAGGCGGGCCAGGAGGGTGGCCGCGTACTCCCAGGTCGCTTGCCGGACGGCTTCGTCGACCAGCGCGGGTACCAGGTCGGCGAGCGGCTGGCCCTCGTAGGGGAGGGTGGGGCCGGTGGTGGCGAGTTCGGCCGTGAAGCGCGTGCGGTGGGCGGGGTTGTCGGGGTCGAGGCCCCTCGCCTCGCAGAAGTCGGCGTACTCCTGGGGATCGAAGAGGGCGACGGTGGTGTGGGTGCCCTGGAGGGCACGCGTTTTGAGGAGGTCCTCGACCTGCCGGAGGTAGGTGGTGTGGTCGTCGAAGGTGAAGGTGCGGTAGCGCAGCATGGCCCGGAAGTCGTGTTCGTCGGTGAGCAGGCCGATGGTGCCGGCGATCTCGCGGCGCAGGACGCGTCGCATGGTCCAGTGGTCGGTATGTGCCGCCATGACTCCCCCTGTGTGTGCACAGTCGATCAATGCTCACTCACAGTAACCGTCGGCACTGACAACGCGTCCTGAGCTGCGGTTTCCTTTCGGTCAGGCTCGCTTGCGGGCGAGGTCCTCGTAGAAGTGGAGGAGGTCGAGGTTGTCGATGGAGCCCGGGTTGACCGCTTTCTCCAGGGGGGTGCCCTGGAGGAGGCGTTTGACGGGGACCTCGATGCGCTTGCCGGTGAGGGTGTGTGGCACTCCGGGGACCTCGATGACCTCGTCGGGCACGTGACGTGGCGAGAGTTCCTCGCGGATGGTCCGTTTGATGCGGTCGAGGAGTGCCTGGTCGAGGACGGCTCCCGGTGCCAGATGGACGAAAAGGGGCATCCAGTAGCCGCCGTCGGGCCGTTCGATGCCGATGACGAGGGACTCCCTGATCTCGGGCAGCCGCTCCACGGCTTCGTAGATGTCGGCCGAGCCCATGCGGACGCCCTGGCGGTTGAGTGTGGAGTCGGACCGACCGTGGATGACGACGGTGCCCCGCGAGGTGAGGGTGATCCAGTCGCCGTGGCGCCAGGCACCGGGGTAGGTGTCGAAGTAGCTGTCGTGGTACCGGCTGCCGTCGGGGTCGTTCCAGAAGTACACCGGCATCGACGGCATGGGGTTGGTGACGACGAGCTCGCCGACCTCGTCGACGACGGGCCGGCCGCTCGGGTCCCAGGCCTGGAGGTCGGTGCCGAGGCAGGGGGCCTGGAGTTCGCCGGTGTACACCGGAAGGGTGGGGACGGCTCCCGCGAAGCAGGAACAGACGTCCGTGCCGCCGCTGACGGAGGCGATCCACAGGTCGTCGCGGACCTCCTCGTGCAGCCAGCGGAAGCCGTCGGGCGGCAGCGGCGAACCGGTGGTGGCGACGCAGCGGACCTTGGAGAGGTCGAAGTCGCGGGCCGGGTGCACGTCGGCCTTGCGGCAGGCCATCACGTAGGCCGCCGACGTGCCGTAGAGGGTGGCGCCGGTGCGCTCGGCGATGCGCCACTGGGCTCCGGTGTCGGGGTGACCGGGGCTGCCGTCGTAGAGGACGACCGTCGTTCCGGTGAGGAGGCCGGACACGAGGAAGTTCCACATCATCCAGCCGGTCGAGGTGTACCAGAAGAAGCGGTCCTCGGGGCCCAGGTCGCAGTGCAGGCCGAGCTGTTTGAGGTGTTCGACCAGGATGCCGCCCTGGGACTGGACGATGGCCTTGGGCAGGCCGGTCGTGCCGGAGGAGTAGAGCACCCACAGGGGGTGGTCGAACGGGACCTGTTCGAAGGCGGGTTCCTGGTCGGCGGAAGTCAGGGCCGACCATTCCAGGGCCCCCTCGGGGGTCTCGGTGCCGAGCAGGGGGATGTGGACGACGGCACGCAGGCCGGGCAGTTCGCGGCGGAGCTCGGCGACGACGTCGCGGCGGTCGTGTTCCTTGCCGCCGTAGCGGTAACCGTCGACGGTGAAGAGGACGACCGGCTCGACCTGCTGGAAGCGGTCGAGGACGCTGCGGGCGCCGAAGTCGGGGGCGCAGGAGGTCCAGACGCCGCCGACGGCGGCCGTGGCGAGGAGGGCGACGACGGCCTGGGGGACGTTCGGGAGGTAGGCGCTGACCCGGTCTCCGGGGCGGACGCCGAGGCGGCGCAGTTCGGCGGCGAGGGAGCCGACCTGGCGGTTCAGTTCCGCCCAGGTCACCGGCCGGGGTTCGTGGGTCTCGTCGACGTGCAGGAGGGCCGGCTCGTCCGGGCGGCTGGAGGCGGCGCGCAGTGCGTGCTCGGCGTAGTTCAGGGTGGCGCCGGGGAACCACTCGGCGCCGGGCATGGCGCGGTCGCCCAGGACGCGCGTGAAGGGGGTCGAGAAACGGACGTCGAACCACTCCGTGACGGCTTTCCAGAACGTTTCCAGTTCGTCGACGGACCAGCGGTGCAGGGCCGGGTAGCCGCCGTCGGACGGGGCTCCGTGGTGTTCGGCCGCCCAGGTCTGGAATCTGGTGACCTGCGCGCCCGCGGTGCGCTGCGGATCGGGCCGCCAGAGCGGCTCGGGGTTCACGGTCGACATGGGGCGGCTCCCGGACTGTGCGCGTCGTGTGCGTCGCTCGCGCACGTGCTGGGGTGTGCGCGTGACGCGGCTGACACGGACGATGCCATGTGATCGACTTCCACACCAGGGTGTGTCCCACACAGTCCGTGTCGTGAAGATGTGGGTCCGGCACAGGTGAACGGCAGTTGAACGCGACACGCGCGTGGTGCCGTCAGTGGCAGGGTGAGCGACATGGACGGTCGTGACCTGGTGCGTTCGATGAGAATGGTCGGTTCCGCGGGGTCCGCACGGGGGTTGCGCACCGTGCGGGCGGCGTGGCGTCGGCGGCGTGCCGACGCCCTGGCGCTGCCCGCGCGGGGCGTCGAGCGCGCGCGGGTGCCGGGGGTGGTGCGGGACGTGGAGCCGGGACCCGGCGGGGGGACGATCCGGTTCGGCCGATCCGAGCTGGAGATCCGGGTGACGGTGAACGGTGCCGTCTTCTGGGGCTGGGACGGGGCCGGGCCGGAACCGTCGTACGCCCTGGCCGGGCGCGCCCCCGAGGCCGATCCGCGGGCGGTGCTGGAGCCGGACAAGGACGGCGGCTGGCGGGTGGTGGCGGAGCGGGTGACCGTCGTGGTCTCGCGGCACGGGGCGATCGAGGTGCGGACGCCGGGTGGTGTGGCGCTGCGACGGGACCTGCCGCCGCGGTGGTGGGAACCGGCGGACGGGAGCCCCGGACGCTGGATGCAGCGGTCGGAGGTGACGGCGGACGCCCGTTTCTTCGGACTGGGCGGGCGTGCGTGCGGGCCTCGTCTGCGGGCGGGGACCTACCGGCTGTGGAACACCGATCCGGGGCGTGCGCTCGACCGGGGCGACGATCCGCTGCACCTGACGATGCCGGTGCAGCTGGTGGTGGCCGACGCGGCCACACATCTGGCGTTCCACGACACGTCCTGGGACGGCTCGGTGAGGTTGCGGGAGGGCGAGGAGGGGGCCGGCTCCGGGCACGACCGGCCCGGGACGTCCGAGCTGCGGATGGACGGCGGTCCCCTGCGCTGCTGGGTGGTGGTGGGGACCCCTGCGCGCGTGCTGCTCGGCTGGGCCTCGCTCACCGGTGCCCCGGCGGTGCCGCCCGCCTGGGCGTTCGGGCACCATCACGTGCGGGACTTCGGCGACGAGCAGGAGGTGCGTCGTGTCGTGGCCGGCCACCAGGAGCGCGGCCTGCCGCTCGACGTGGTCCACCTCGGCGGTGCCGGCCCTTCGGAGGACGGCCAGGTGTTCGCCGTCGACCGGGAGCGTTTTCCGAAGCCGGCGGTGCTCGCCGAGGAGTTGCGGCAGGACGGGGTCCGCCTGGTGTCGGTCGTCGAGCCTGCCGTACGGGTCTTGCCGGGCGACGCCGTTCACGACAGCGGGGTCGCCGAGGACGTGTTCGTGCGGGACGCCTCCGGGCGGATCGTGGAGGGTGTGGTGCGGGCCGGCGGTTCGGTGTACCCGGATTTCACGCACGCGCGTGTGCGGCGGTGGTGGGGCGGGCTGTACGCGGAGGGGATCGAGCAGGGCTTCTCGGGTTTCTGGCACGGCATGGACGAGCCCACGTCGTCCACCGTCTTCGGGAAGCCGACGCTCCCCAGGTCGGCGCGGCACGCTCTGGAGGGCCGGGGCGGCGACCACCGCGAGGCGCACAACGTGTACGGGTTGTCCATGGCGCGGGCGGGCTACGAGGGATTGCGGGAGCTGCTTCCCGAGGAGCGCCCGTTCGTGTTCTCGCGCTCCGGCTGGGCGGGGCTCCAGCGCTACGGCGGCGCCTGGTCCGGTGAGGTCACCGCGAACTGGGCGGGGCTGCGGGCGTCGCTGTCGCTGGTGCTGGGGCTCGGGCTGTGCGGGGTGCCCTGGTCGGGGCCGGACGTCGGCGGAGTCGACGGCGGCCCGTCGCCGGAGCTGTACCTGCGGTGGCTGCAGCTCGGCTCCCACCTGCCGCTGTTCCGTACCCGTGCGGCTCCCCGGGCGGGGTTCGGAGAGCCGTGGGAGTTCGGCCCCGAGGTGCTGGAGCACGCGCGTGTGGCGCTCGTCGAGCGTCGGCGGCTGCTGCCGTACTTCGTGACCCTGGCGCATCTGGCCCGGCGGACGGGGGCTCCCTGTGCCCGGCCGCTGTGGTGGAGCACCCCCGAGGACCGGGCGTTGCGCGACTGCGAGGACGCCTTCCTGCTGGGTGATTGCCTGCTCGTGGCTCCGGTGCTGGAACCGGGCGCGGACCGGCGGGCCGTGCGGTTGCCGCGGGGCCTCTGGTACGACACGGCGACGGGAAAGCGGTACGCGGGACCGGGCCAGGTTCTCGTCGACGCGCCTCTGGGGCGGATACCGGTGTTCGCCCGCGCGGGTGCGGTGGTGCCCGTGCGCGGGGAGGACGGCGGGCTGGAGTTGGAGGTGTGGGCGCCTGTCCCGGGAGGGGCGGGGGGCGGGCTGGTGGTGCGGGACGCCGGCGACGGCTGGAGCGAGCCCGAGATCGAGCGGTACGTCGTCCGCCGGGACGTCGGCCGGGAGGTCGTCGTGGAACGGGAGGGGGAGGACGGCGGGCGTGAGCCGTCCCACCCCGTGCGCGTGCACGGGCTCGGCCGGCCGGCTCAGATGTAGCGGCCCTCGAAGAACGCCCGCGCGGCGATCGTGTGCAGCGGGAAGGCCAGCTCCTCCGGCCTGTGCAGGAGGTGCCAGCCTCCCGTCTCGCCGGTGGCGGCGGACGTCGGCAGCCGGTCCGCGGGGCGTTCCGGCAGGAGTCCGAAGAGCAGGAGGTGGCCGTCGGGCGAGCTCATCGCGTCGGCGAGGCGTACGTCGCGGCTCGCGGCGACGATGCCGGTCTCCTCCTCGAGTTCCCGGACGACGGCCTGCTTCCAGTCCTCTTGGTGGTCGACGTAGCCGCCGGGCAGGGCGGTGCCTCCGCGCGCGGGAGCGATGGTCCGGGTGATGACGACGAGGGCGGTGCCCTTCGTGTCGTACACGGGCTGGAGCGCGATCGCGACCGGCAGGGGGTTGCGGTAGGCGACGGCGGCGCAGGCCGGGCAGGTGCGGGGCCAGCCGGTGACGCCCTCTCCGTAAGGCGCTCCGCAGCCCGAACAGTGGGAATCGGGAACGGAGTCGGAAGTCGAGTGCTGAGTTTCGGACACGCGCGGACTGTATCCGATCGGCTGCGGGCGTCGTGCGCGGACGGTTCAGGGCGTTGTGGTGAGGTACTTGGCGGAGACGGGGAAGTCGAAGTAGGTCTCCGGGTGGGGTTCGGGCTTGAAGGTGTAGTGCCACCACTCCTCGGCGAGGTTGACGAAGCCCTGCTCCTCCAGGGTGCTCTTCAGGAGCAGGCGGTTGGCCCGCTGTTCTCCCCGGACGCGCGGGTCGAGGGTGTGGCTGAGGGTGTCGAAGCAGTCGAAACCGGTGCCCATGTCGACGGAGTTGTCCGGGAAGCGGTCGCGCCGTGGTGCGAAGCAGGGCACGAGGGGCTCACCGGGCACGTAGGGCCTGGTCGGTCGGGCCGGGAGCCTGACGAGGGTGACGTCCAGGGTGGAGCCGCGGCTGTGACCGGACTTCTCGGCGATGTAGCCGTCCTCGAAGAGGCGGGTCTTGTCGACGTTCGGGTAGAACTCCCCCTTCATGGCTTGGTCGTCGAGGTCCTGGGCCCAGCGGACGAAGTGGTTCACGGCGCGCTGGGGGCGGTAGCAGTCGTAGACCTTGAGCGTGAAGCCCTGGCGCAGGAGCTTCGTCTGGGCCCTGTGCAGGGCTCGGGCGGCCGGCCGGGTGAGGATGCACAGTGGCCGGCGGTAGCCGTCGACGCGTTCGCCGACGAAGTTGTGCGGGGTGACGTAGCGCATGTCCTGGAGGATCGTCCGGTCCACGGCCCGCAGAGCGACGAAGTCCGCCGGGGCTCCGGGGCCGGCGTCCGCGCGGACCGTGGCGGACGCGGTGGTCAGGGCCAGCAGGGCGGCGAGCGCGGTGACGGCACCCCGTGCGGCGCCGGCGCGTACGGCGCTGGAAAGTCGTGTCATGTTCCCTGCCTCTATCAGGACCCGTCCCGCGCGGGAAGACGATCGCGCGCCGTCCGTCCGGTGGGCACCGGCGAGAACCTGCCCCGTGCCGCCACACGCGTGTGAGCCGTCCCGCGCCGCGGCGGGCGGCCCGTACCCCGTTCGACGGGGGTACGGGCCGCCCGTACGCCTCAGACGGTGACGGTCCGGCGAGGGCCGGCATCGTGCTCCATGGCGTGCTGGACGACACCGACCAGCACGTCCTTCACCGAGTCACGGTCGCGGGCGTCGCACAACAGCACCGGTACCGCGTCGTCGAGGTCGAGAGCGCGGCGTACGTCCTCCACGGGGTACCGGACCGCGTCCTCGAAGCAGTTGACGCCGACGAGGAAGGGGATGGAGCGGCGCTCGAAGTAGTCGATGGCGGCGAAGCAGTCCTCCAGACGGCGGGTGTCGGCCAGTACGACGGCGCCGAGCGCGCCCTCGGAGAGCTCGTCCCACATGAACCAGAACCGTTCCTGGCCGGGCGTGCCGAACAGGTACAGCACCAGGTCCTCGCGCAGGGTGATGCGCCCGAAGTCCATGGCGACCGTGGTGGTGTGCTTGCGCTCGACGCCCGTGGTGTCGTCGACCGGCCGGCCCGCCTCGGTGAGGAACTCCTCGGTGCGCAGCGGCCTGATCTCGCTGACGGCGCCGACGAGGGTGGTCTTGCCCACGCCGAAGCCGCCTGCCACCAGGATCTTGAGCGTGACAGGCTCCACCGGGGGCTTGACGCGCTCAGAACGCCCGAAGATCATCGGTTGCTTCTCCTGCTCGATGGGGGGTCGTGGGCGGCGGACCGTAGCCTCCGCCGCCGGGGGTCTCGATGACGAGCACGTCGCCGGGGCCGACGTCCACGCAGTCGCTGCCGCCGAGTTCGGCGACGGTGCCGTCCGCGCGTTCCACGCGGTTGACGCCCAGTGCTCCGGGGGCGCCGCCCGCCATGCCGTAGGGAGGGACCCTGCGGTGCTGGGAGAGGGTGGAGACGGTCATCGGTTCCAGGAACCGGATGCGGCGTACGGCGCCGTCCCCGCCGTGCCATTCTCCCTCGCCGCCGCTCCCCCGCCGGACGGCGAACTCGTCGAGCCGTACGGGAAGCCGCCACTCCAGGATCTCGGGATCGGTCAGGCGGGAGTTGGTCATGTGGGTCTGGACGACGCTCGCGCCGGGAAATCCGTCGCCCGCGCCGGATCCGGAGGCGACGGTCTCGTAGTACTGGTGGCGGTCGTTGCCGAAGGTGACGTTGTTCATCGTGCCGGAGCCTTCGGCCTGGACGCCGAGGGCGGCGTAGAGGGCGCCGGTGATCGCCTGGGAGGTCTCGACGTTGCCGGCGACCACCGCGGCGGGGGGCTCGGGCGCCAGCAGGGAACCTTTCGGCACGATGATCCTGAGAGGGCGCAGGCAGCCGTCGTTGAGGGGGATGTCGTCCGCGACCAGGGTGCGGAAGACGTACAGGACGGCCGCGTTGACGACGGCGTACGGGGCGTTGAAGTTGGTCGCGGACTGCGCCGACGTGCCCGTGAAGTCGACGGTCGCCGAGCGGTTCTCGCGGTCCACGCGCACGCGTACCCGGATGAAGGCGCCGGCGTCGGTCTCGTAGGCGTACTCGCCGTCGTCGAGGGCGTCGATGACGCGGCGCACGGCCTCCTCGGCGTTGTCCTGGACGTGCCGCATGTACGCCTGTACGACGTCGAGCCCGAAGTCCTCGATCATGCGGGCGACTTCGTCGACGCCCTTGCGGTTGGCGGCGATCTGCGCGCGCAGGTCGGCGAGGTTGGTCGCGGGGCTGCGGGAGGGGTACCGGGCCGCGGTGAGCAGGCGGAGGGTCTCCCTCTCCCGGAGACGGCCGTTCTCCGCGAGCAGCCAGTTGTCGAAGAGCACGCCTTCCTCGTCGATGGTGCGGCTGTCGGCCGGCATGGAGCCCGGGGCGATGCCGCCGATCTCGGCGTGGTGGCCGCGGGAGGCGACGTAGAAGAGGACCCGTGGGTCGCTCCCGGTGTCGCGGTCACTCTCCGTGCCGTGGTCGTCCCCCGTGTCGAAGACCGGCGTGATCACGGTGACGTCGGGCAGGTGGGTGCCGCCGTGGTAGGGGTCGTTGACGGCGTAGGTGTCGCCGGGGCGCATGGCGGGACCGCGGCGGCTGATGACCTCCTTGACGCTGGTTCCCATCGATCCCAGGTGGACCGGGATGTGGGGGGCGTTGGCCACCAGGTTTCCGTCGGGATCGAAGAGCGCGCAGGAGAAGTCGAGGCGTTCCTTGATGTTGACCGACTGGGCCGTCGACTCCAGACGGGCGCCCATCTGTTCGGCGATGGACATGAAGAGGTTGTTGAACACTTCGAGGAGCACGGGGTCCACTCCCGTGTCCGGACGGGAACTCTGCGTGACCGCCGTCCGTTCCAGGAGCAGATGCCCGTCGTGTGTGGTCACGGCCCGCCAGCCGTCGTCCACGACGGTGGTCGCGCTGGTCTCGGTGATGATCGCCGGTCCGGTGACGGTCCGGCCGGGAGGCAGTTCCTCGCGGCGGTGGAGGGGTACGTCGCGCCAGGTGCCGCCGGTGTGGAGGCGGACGGTGCGGGGTGGTGCGGTACGGCCTTCGTACGGGGCGAGGGCGGAGAGATCGGGGGGTTCGGTGATGCCGGTGCATTCCACGGAGAGGGCTTCCACGACGACCGGGCGGTCGAGCACGAAGGAGTACGTGGCGCGATGACGTTCTTCGAAGGTGGTCCGCATGGTGGCGGGGTCGGTCAGTTCGACGATGAGGGTGGTGTCGGTGCCGTCGTAGCGCAGCTGGGCGCGGCGGGTGACCCGGACGCGGTCGTCGGGGACCTGTTCGGCCCGGAGTTCGGCGCGGGCCGCCGCCTCCAGGTCGTCGGCCGTCCTGAGGATCCCGGGCAGGGAGGCGGCCTCCAGCGGCGCCTCCACGGACTGTTCGCGCATGGCCGTGGTGTCGGCGAGGCCGATGCCGAGCGCGGACAGGACACCGGCCATGGGCGGTACCAGGACGGTGCGGACACCGAGGGAGTCGGCGACCATGCAGGCGTGCTGACCGCCCGCACCGCCGAAGGTGGTGAGGGCGTAGCGAGTGACGTCGTGGCCCTTCTGTACGGAGATCCGCTTCACCGCGTTGGCGATGTCGGCGACGGCGATCTGGAGGAACCCTTCGGCGACCTGCTCGGGTGTGCGGTGGTCGCCGGCCGTCTCGCGGATCTCGCGCGCGAGTGCGGTGAAGCGGTCACGGACGAGTGCGTCGTCGAGGGGCTGGTCGCCTTCGGGGCCGAACACCTGCGGGAAGTGGGCGGGCTGGATGCGGCCGAGCATCACGTTGGCGTCGGTGACGGCGAGGGGGCCGCCGCCGCGGTAGGAGGCGGGGCCCGGGTCCGCGCCGGCCGAGTCCGGCCCCACGCGGTAGCGGGAGCCGTCGAAGCGCAGGACGGAGCCGCCGCCGGCGGCGACGGTGTGGATGTCCAGCATGGGCGCGCGCAGGCGGACGCCCGCGAGCTGTGTGGTGAAGACCCGTTCGTAGGCGCCCGTGAAATGGGAGACGTCGGTGGAGGTGCCGCCCATGTCGAAGCCGATGACACGGTCGAAGCCGGCGAGCTGGGACATGCGGGCCATGCCCACGATGCCCCCCGCGGGCCCGGACAGGACGGCGTCCTTGCCGCGGAACCGGCTCGCCTCGGCCAGACCTCCGTTGGACTGCATGAACATCAGACGGACGTCGCGCAGTTCGTCGGCGACGTGCCGGACGTAGCGGCGCAGCACCGGCGAGAGGTAGGCGTCCACCACGGCCGTGTCCCCGCGCGGGACGAGCTTCATGAGGGGGCTGACCTCGCTGGACAGCGAGATCTGCGGGAATCCGATGCGGGCGGCGAGTCGTCCCACGGCCTGCTCGTGGGCGGGGTGGCGGTGGCTGTGCATGCAGACCACGGCGACGGCACGCATGCCGTCCTCGTAGGCCTGCCGCAGCGGTCCGGCGAGGGCCTCCAGGTCGGGGGTGCGCAGGACGGTGCCGTCGGCCGCGATGCGCTCGTCGACCTCGACGACCCGTTCGTGGAGGAGTTCCGGCAGGTCGATGCGGCGGGCGAAGATGCGGGGGCGGTTCTGGTAGGCGATGCGCAGGGCGTCGCGGAAGCCGCGGGTGACGACGAGGAGGGTGCGCTCGCCCGTGCGCTCCAGGAGGGCGTTGGTGGCGACGGTGGTCCCCATGCGCACCGCCTCGACGGGCTCACGCGCGTCGCCGAGGAGGGCACGGACGCCGGCGACGGCCGCGTCGGCGTACCGCGACGGGTTGTCGGACAGCAGCTTGTGGGTGAGCAGCCGCCCGTCCGGACGGCGCGCGACGACGTCAGTGAAGGTGCCGCCCCGGTCCACCCAGAACTGCCAGCCCGTCACGTCCTCACCTCGCTTCCGCGCTGCTCACAGCGCTCGGAGGCCGTTGATCACGTCGCGCAGAATACTCTCGTCCGGCAGTTCGGCCGGGGGTACGGGCCGGTTCACATGGACGAATTCCGCGTTCACGAGGTCTCCGACGAGGACACGCACCACCCCGATGGGCAGGTCGAGCCCGGCGGCGAGTTCGGCGACCGACTGGGGGGTGTCCCGGCACAGGTCCACGATGTCGACGTGTTCCGGGGACAGCGCGAGGTCGGCGTCCGGGTCGTCGGCGTGCGGTTCGACCACGACGACCGCGATCAGGTCGAGACGGTGCTGGACCGCACTGGTGGTGCGGCCGCGCGTCATGGCGTACGGACGGACGACCGGTCCGGCCTCGTCGTCGAACCAGTGGCTGCTTCCCTGTCCGTCTGTCCTCATACCGTCCCACTACCCGCCGGCGGACAGATCGGTGCGCGGAGCGGTGGCCAGATGTGCGCCGACCCGCTTCACCAGCAGCGTCATCTCGTACGCCACCAGACCGACGTCCGAGTCGGCGTCCGCGAGGACGGCGAGGCAGCTGCCGTCGCCCGCGGCGGTGACGAACAGGAAGGCCTCGTCGAGTTCGACGACGGTCTGGCGGACGTCGCCGGCTTCGAAGTGGCGGCCGACGCCCTTGGCGAGGCTGTGGAATCCGGAGGCCACAGCGGCCAGGTGCTCGCTGTCCTCGCGGCTCAGGTCCTGGGAGGCGCCCGTCGCCAGCCCGTCGCCGGAGAGCACGACGGCCTTGCGGATGCTGCCGACGCGGTCGACGAGGTCGTCGAGGAGCCAGTTCAGTTCGCCGTTGTCGGTCGTGGTGCGGCCGGTCGTCTTCGGTGCGGTCATCGACCGTCCCCCTTTGTCGTTCGTCGTGGTGCTGTGCCGCTGTGGACATCGTCGTCCGCGGCGTTCTCCGCGCGGCCGCGCTGCCAGCCGCGCTGGAGCGAGGCCATGCGGCTGCGGACCTCGTCCGCGTCGCGGTCGGCGGGGTCCGAGCGGTCCTGGGCGGGGCGTTCGGGGTCCTGGCGCAGTTGTGGGGCCAGGTTCGCCTGCCGTACGCGCCGGGGCAGGGCACCCGTGTCGGGGCCGGTGTCATGAGCCGCTTCGCCAGGAGGCCGGGTGGGGCCCTCGGGGCTGCCTTGCGCGTCCTCGGGCCGGTGGGGCGGGTCGTGCGCGGGGGTGGCCGTCTCGTCCGGGTCTGCGGGCCTTCGGCTGCGGCTCGGCAGGGCGGGCGGTTGCGGCCGCCGGCCGATGCCCGCGCCGTCGCCGGAGCGCTCGGTGGCGTCGGTGCTCCGCGGTATCTGTGGCGTCGCGCCGCGACGGCGGGAGGGCAGTGGGGCCGGACCGTCCTGCTCCGGCCGTCCCCCGGCCGGCCGCGACGGGGGTTCTTCGCCCGCGTCCGTCTCCGCACCCGTGCGTCGGGACCGCTGATCGGCGACCGGACGGCCGTGCGAACTGACCAGCTTCGGGGTTCTCCGGCTCGGCAGGGGTACGGGGGCGGACGGTGCGCCCGTCGCGGGACGGTCCGGGGCGTTCCGGACGTCGGTCAGCCGCCGGCGCTGCTCGACCGCGTCGGACAGCGGGCCGTCCGACGTGCGGGTGAGGCCGGGACGGAACAGGCCGCCTCGCTCGCCGCTGTCGTCGTCCAGGGGGGCCGGGAAGCCGCCGAAGGCGTCCAGGTCGACCGGCGCCTCCAGTTCGACCGGGCCGTCCAGCAGCGCGGGTGTGCCGGGCAGTTGCACCGGTGTCCGGGCCGGCGCGGACCTGTGGCCCCTGGCGGCCTCCGCGTCCTTGGGGGGCCGGGGGCGGTCGAGCCGGAAGCCGATGCCGTTGGTGTCGGGGACGTCGTCGGTGAGCAGGGCGTCGGGGATGAAGACGACCGCGGTCGTGCCGCCGTACGGGGAGGGCTGCAGGGAGACGCGGACGTTCTGGCGCTGGGCGAGCCTGCTGACCACGAAGAGGCCCAGCCGGTCGGTGTCGGACAGTTCGAACTCGGGCGTCTCGGCAAGCCGGAGGTTGGCGTCCAGGAGCGCCTCGGGCGCCATGCCGAGACCGCGGTCGTGGATCTCCAGCGTGAAGCCGTTGGCGACCCGGTCGCCGAGGACCTGCACGGCGGTGTGCGGCGGGGAGAACACGGTGGCGTTCTCCAGGAGCTCGGCCACGAGATGCGTGAGGTCGGCGACGGCGGGGCCGGTGACGGCGACACGCGGGAGACGGCGGACCTCGATGCGTTCGTAGTCCTCGACCTCGGCGACGGCGGCGCGCACGATGTCCATCAGCTGGATGGGTTTGCGCCACTGTCGCGAGGGGGCGGCACCGGAGAGGATGACCAGGCCCTCGGCGTGCCGCCGCATGCGGGTGGTGAGGTGGTCGAGGCGGAAGAGGTCGGCGAGTTCCTCGGTGTCCTCGGTGCGGCGCTCCATGGTGTCGAGCAGGGTGAGCTGCTTGTGCAGCAGGACCTGGCTCCGGCGGGCGAGGTTGACGAAGACCTCGGAGACGCCGGAGCGCAGCTCGGCCTGTTTGACGGCGGCCTCGACCGCGGCGCGCTGGAGGGTGTTGAGTGCCTGACCGACCTCGCCGATCTCGTTCTTGTCGTACTCCAGACGCGGGGCCTCGGTCTCGACGTCGATCTGTTCGCCGGCGGAGAGGCGGCGCATGACGCTGGGCAGCCGCACGCCGGACGCCTCGTGCGCCTCCAGGCGCAGTTGGCGCAGGTCACGGATGAGCGCGCGGCCGATGCGCACGGACAGGACGAGGGAGACCAGCAGGGCGATCAGGCCGAAGACCCCGGCGACGACGGCCTTGACGATCACCTCGACGGCCACGGGGCGGACGCGGTCCTGGTAGCGGTCGTTCGCCTGCTCGTCGAGGGTGCCGAGTTCGTCGAGGACGTTCGCGACCGCGGTGTCCCAGGTCTTGGCGGTGACCCCGCGGGGCATCTCGCCGGGCTCGGTGGACGCGACCGCCTGTTCCGTCGTGCGCACGGGGGCGGTGGTGGCGTTCTTCCAGAAGCGCTCGTAGCGTTCGCGCTCGGCGACGGGCAGTTGGGCGAGGCTGATGTCGTAGACGACCTTACGCTGGGCCTCGAGGTCGGAGACCTGGCGGATCTCGTCCCGGGTGACGCGGCCCACGACCAGGGCGGAGCCGAGCAGGGCATCCTCCTGGGAGAGCAGTTCCCGGGCTCGGGCGACGCTGACGAGGGCCCGGTACTGCTTGTCCATCTCCACGCTGTCGACGACGTCGAGCTTGGCCAGCAGCGTGTAACAGGGGTCGACCAGGCGGTTGTAGAGGTCCAGCGCCTGGGCGCGGGTCACGGTCCCCTCTTCGACACTGCGACGCAGGACGTCGACCCCGTCGAAGGCGTCGAGGACCGCCATCAGCCCTTCGGCGTCGTCCTCGTCCAGTACCTCACGCACGTCGGAGTCCCCGGCGTTCGCGTGGATCTCCGCGAGCGCCTCGTCGGTGGCGGTGCGGGTGCGGCGCAGGGCGGACAGCGCGTCGGAGGCGCGGGGGTCGGCGAGGTAGACCAGGGTCTGGCGGCGTTCCTGCTGGACGATCCGGACGGTGTCCTCGACGGGGTAGCCGACCTTCTCCACGAGGTTCGACACCGTGAACAGGCGGCTCGCCTCGCGGCCCGTGAGCACCGTGGCGAAGCCCCAGAGGGCGGTCAGGGACACCAGCGGCACGAGCAGCAGCGCCACGATCTTCCGGCGGATCGACTTCCCGCGAAAGCGCATGGACTCCCCCAGCTCGAACCCCCACCGGCAGGGGGTACGCATGTGCGTCAACAAACGGCGCGAGCCTACTACCGACACACCGTTAAATCGAAGACACGTCCGGAATCTGAACGTCCGTATAGGCGCCTCAGCGGGGTGAGTTGTCCTTTCATTGCGGGAGATTGCCTCCCGGAACCAGCACCCCCGAACAGGACGGGATCCGACCGGCGCGATGGCGGAGTTGGCCAGAATTTTTCGCAGTTCGGGAATCTTCGGAGCAGTTCACGCGTCCTACTCATCGGGAATTGGGGACGGAATCGGCCACAGGAGCCGCATGCCGCACCCGGGCGGCGTAAAAGAGCGCAAGCCGGGCAGCCAATGGGGAGCCGGTTCTTGGAGCCGGGGGCAAGCGGTCTGCCGGCGGTGGGGAGTGACACGTTGATGGGCACGGCGGAGCGGCGCGAGGCGCCCGAGAGCGGCACGGCGGCGCGCGGTACGGCGCTGCGGGACCCCGAGGCACGGGATCGCGACATTCCGGTGCAGAGGCGCGGAGCGACGGAGCGAAGTGGGTCTCCCACGACCGCTGCGGCCGCCGGCGACACGGCCGAAGATGTCCGTCGCTCAAGGGTGGTCCGGAGCGGCGGCACGTCCCGCACGGAGCGGGAACAGGAGCGGGAGCGGCGGCAGTACCGGCCCTTGTGGGTGGAGGAGCCCGCCCGTCGGCGTCGGCTTCCCGACCCCGTCCGCAGGTCGGCGGTGCGGGCGGTGCTGTTCATCGCCGTGACCCTGCTCCAGGCCATGGTCGCCCTCCTGTGCACGCTGGCCGAGTCCTGGCTGGCGTTCCCCATGGTCATCAGCAGCGTGGTCAGCACCGTGGTGTCCACCTGGGGCGCGCTGGACGTCTGGGTGACCCGCCAGGTGTGGAACCAGCGCAACGGTGTCGTGTCGACGCCGAGCAGCACCGCGCGAGCACTGCGCCGTGAGCGTCGTCGGGCACGCCGGCAGGAGCGCGTCGCCGATCGTGCGCAGAAGCGGATAGGTCGCCGCAGCGGCGGCGCCGGACAGCTGTCCCATCCCTGACGCCCATGAGCGGCCCCACTGGGCACGCCTGACAGCCGAAACCCGTCTCACCGGGGTGCACGGCTCGACCGGCCGACCGCTCCGGTCCGCAGCCGGGGCGGCCGCGACCACCGTCTCATCAGGCAGGTCCCGGCGCTCCCGCCCTGCCTCCGTCCTTCCTCCCGGGCGAGCGCCCGTCGTGGCGGCGGTCGTCCGCCGTCACTGCGCTACGGGGCGGCCGTCGGGGCCGGGCGCTTGAACATCCTCGTCGCCGTGATCTCGCTGTGGCCCGCCTCGCCGGAGGACGTCTGCGGCAGTCCCGGACGGAGATGTTCCTCCACGCTGATGTACTTCAGACCGGCCCGGAGGTCGGCGTCGTTGCGCAGGCGGATGACCAGGGGGAACTCCGCCAGCGCCGTCGTGTCGAACAGGCCGGTGGTGTAGAGGAGCTGCACGCCGAGGGCGTCCGAGACCGCACGCTGGAGCTCCAGCAGGTAGGTCGCGTTGGCGCGGCCGATGGGGTTGTCGAGGAAGAGCGTGCCGGCGTGCCGGTGCTTGTCGCGGCCCCGGTCGTTGCTCCTGAGGGCCGCCATCGTGCAGTACAGGGCGATGGCGGCGGTGAGCAGCTGGCCACCGGAGAAGACGTCGCCCATCTGGCCGACGGGCACCCGCTCGGCGCGCAGCACGGCGTCCGGCTTGAGGATCTCGACGGCGATGCCCTTGGGCTGGAGCGCCGCACCGACACCTCGCAGCAGCAGGGACATGCCGTCGCGCCGCAGGTCGGAGTTCTTCTTGACGGCGGCTCGGGTGGCCTCGTCGACGACTTCACCGAGCCGCTCCGTGAGGGTGGCCTGGTCGGGTTCCTCGAAGCGGATGCGCAGGAACTCCTGCCCGGACCACTCACCGAGTCCTTCGGGCAGCCGGGACAGCCGCTGGGCGGACCGCAGTGTGGCGAGCGCCGACTCCACGAGGCCGCGCAGCCGGTCCACGATCGAGTCGCGGTTGCGCTCCAGCTGCTCCAGCTCGTCCGTGAGGACGCGGAGCCGGGGCGCGAAGGCCTCCGCCCACTTCCGGGCGTGCTCGGGCAGCGCGGCGGCGGGCAGTTCGCGGATCTGCTGCCGGGCGGGGGTACGCACCTGTTCGTAGCGGGTGGAGTTGGCGTGCCGGACGAGGATGTCGCTCGCCTCGCGGACGGCCGCCTCCGCGGCCGACAGGTCGGCGGCGCAGCCGCGCAGGGACCGGCGGGCCTCGGCCGCGGACTGGCGGGCCTCCTCCAGGGAGCCCGGATAGGGCTCCGGTACCTCCTGCTCCTCCTCGAGGGTGTGCTCGCGCAGCAGGTCGCGGAGCATGGCGGCGATCTCGTCGAAGCCGCCGGCCGCGTCCTCGGCGGCCCGGTGGGCGTCCAGCAACTCGGCGTGCGCCTCCCGGTCCTGGCCCAACGCCTCGTTCCGGGAGGCCAGTTCGGCGTTGGCGGTGCGCAGCAGGGCCTGTGCGTGCTCGGCGTCGCGCGGTTCGAGCTCCTCGGGCAGCCGAGTGTGGGCGTCGCCGTCCTCGGGCGCGTACCGTTCGGCCTCGCCGCGGAGCCGGCCGAGCTGCTCGCTCGCACTGGACACGCGGGTCTCCAGGAGCTGGACCAGTTCCTCCGCCCGTGCGGCGGCCGCCTGCCGGGACGGCCCGTCGGAGCCGTCGGGCGACTGGAGCAACTGCTCCGCGCGGGTGCGGACCTTGTTGCTCAGCCGGTCCAGCTCGGCCAGGGCGGCGCTCTCGTCGCTCTCCGCGCGGGCCTGTTCGGCTCGCAGGTCTGCGCCGACGCCCACCTTCTCGTACACCTGGGAGGCCGCTCGATAGGCCTCGCGCAGGGCGGGCAGGGACGCCGTGGGCGCGTCCGGCGCGTCCTCCGGGACGTCGTCGGGGGCGCCGGCGATCTCGGCGCGCTCGGCGCGCAGCGCACGTGCGGTGCGGCGGGAGTCGTCGGCTGCGCGCTGGGCGGCACGACGGTCCTCGTCGGCAGCGCGGGCGCGCTCCAGACAGACCTGGGCTCGGGCCTCGGACTCCGTGGCCTCGTCGGCGAGTTCACGCAGCCTGACCTGCCAGCCGGCGCGTTCGCGCAGCCGGAAGGCGAGACCGGCGAGTGCGTCGGCGGCGCGCCGGGCCTTCTGCGCGGTCTCCTGCCGCTCGTCGCGCAGTTGCGCGGCTTCGGCGGCCGCCTCGTCCGCCTCCGCGCGCACGGTCCGCGCCTCGGTCAGCTCGGCCTCGGTCTCCTCGGCGAAGGCGCGTGCCTCCTCCGCGGCCCGCGCCAGTTCGGTGAGCCGCCCGGCGGGGCAGCCGGTGCGCCAGGAGGCCAGCCGGGCCGCCAGTTCGCGGTCCTTGCCGAGCCGCGCCGCGAGCCGGCGGATCTCCTCGTCCCGCTCCGTGGCCCGCGCGCGCAGCGTCTGCCGTTCCTCGTCGGCGGCGTGTTCGTCGTGCATGGCCGGGTTCGGCGGTACGAGGAAGACGTCCCGGGTGTCGGCGTCGGGCGCCGGGGTGGGGGCGAGGAGGGCGGCGGCGGTGCCGACGGCCACGGCGGACCGGGGCAGCAGCGCGGCCTCGCTGAGCGCCTCGCGCGCGCGTGCGTGCGAGTCCGGGTCGGTGATGATCACTCCGTCGACCAGTTCCGGCCGGGCGGCGAGGACGCGCGCGTGGTCGACGGGGTCGACGGACTGGGCGAGGTAGCGCCAGCCGGGCAGGGCGGGGATGCCGTGCTCGCCGAGGAACTCGACCGTCGCGAGCACGTCGGGGCCGGGCGGCAGCAGTCCGCCGTCACCGAGTGCGCCGAGGATGCGGGAGTCGTCGGCGGCGGCGGTCCGCAGCTCGAACAGCTGCCGCTCGGCGGAGGAGACGGTGTCGTCGAGGAGTTCGCGCAGTTCCTCGGCGTAGCGGTCGAGGTCCTCGGGCGTGAGCCCGGTGTTCGCGGCCTCGCTCTCCTGGCGTGGTGGGGGGATGATCCGCGCGGTCGCGCCGCCCGTCAGGCCGAGCAGTTCGGCCGGCCGTTCCTCCCCGGCGAGCCCCTCGGCGAGCCGGCGCTCGGCCTCGTACGACCGTTGCGCGGCGGTTGCCGCGTCCGCGGCCCGGGCCGCGGTCAGCTCGGCGCGGGACTCGGCCGCGGCGGCCTCACGGGCGTGCTCGGCGGCGGCCCGCGAGGCCTCGCGGGCGGTGTCCCAGGCGGCCACGGCGCTCTTCTCGGCGTCGCTGGCGGCGAGGGCCGCGCGGGCGGGGTCGGCGTCGGGGGCGCTGTCGTCCAGCCAGCCGGCGCGGACCGCTTCGGCGGTCTCCTGCTCCACCTCGGTGAGGCGCTGGCGCAGGTGGCCGGCCTCGCTGCGGGCGCGCTGCGCCTCGGTGGCGGCGGAGGTGGCGTCCCGGTGGGCGGCCTCGCCGACGTCCTGGAGCGCCGCGGAGCGTTCCTCCTCCTCGTTGGCGAGGGTCTCGGCGCTCGCGGCGGCGGCGTGCAGGGCGCGGACGAGGTCGGCGGCGGCCCTGGCACGGGCGGCCAGCGCCGGGGCCGCGTCCCGCTCGGCCTCCTGGATGGCGGCGGACACGCGCGCGACGCGGTCGGCGGCGGCACGCTGGCGCAGGGAGACCTCGGCGGCCTGCCAGGCGGCGTGCAGGGTGCGCGCCTCGGCGAGTTCCCGCTTCTGCGCGGCGGCGGACTTCTCCGCGGCGGCGAGCGCCAGGGAGGCGTGCCGGAAGGCGAGTTCGGCGGCGATCAGCGCGCTGCGCTCGCGGGCGCCTTCCGCGTGCGTGACGGCGTAGGCGGCGGCCGTGACCCGCTGGGCCAGGTCTGCGGCACGGGTGCGCTCCCGCAGGCCACGGGCGGTGAGCCGGCGCGCGAGGGTGCGGGTGCGGCGCTCGGCACCGGCGTGGACGTCACGCGCGCGTGCCCGTGTGTCCGCGCCCTCCACGATGCGCCCGAGCAGGTCCACCGAGCCTGCGGTGAAGTCGCGTTCGGCGATCAGCTCGGCGCGTCGGCCCAGTTTGCTGCCGAAGCCGCCGACGAGGTCGGCGAGACCGTCGGTGTCCCGTGTGTCCGTCACCGCGCGCAGCAGCAGGTCGGTGAAGTCGGAGTCCTTCTTGACCGCGAAGAGACCGGCTGCCTCGCCCTCGTCGGCGTTCATCTCCCGCTGGTAGCGGAAGAGCTCGGGGTCGAGGCCCAGCTCGCCGAGGTGCTCGATCCACCGGTCGTGGATCTCCTCCCAGTGCGCTTCCAGGTGCGGGTAGGCCTTGCCCGCGTCGGTGAGCGCGTCCCGGAAGCCCTTCATGGTGCGACGGCGGCCCTGCGCTCCGGACTGGCCCTCGACGGACGGCCGTACGGCGGTGGACTCGGCGACCGGGAGGTTGTCGAGGGTGAGGCCGGGGCCGGGGCGGAAGGAGTACCAGGCCTCGGCGAACTTCCGCGGGTCGTTGGAGACCTGGCGGCCGCGCCACTCGCTGACCTTGCCGACGACCACGCACTCGCCGGTCAGCACGTGCTGCCACTCCAGCGCGACATGACCGCAGTCGTCGGCGAGCAGGAACTTGCGCAGGACGCCGGAGCTGGCGCCGCCGAGGGTGTTGCGGTGGCCCGGCAGCATCACCGAGAAGATCAGCTTGAGCAGGACGGACTTGCCGCCGCCGTTCTCCAGGAAGAGCACGCCCGCGGGCGCGGGCCGGCGCGGCGGGCCGACGGGCTCGTCCTCGAAGAACTCCGCCTGCATGGGGGCGGGATCGGGCACGACGTCGCCCACGCCTCGCAGGTCAAGCACGGTGTCGGCGTAGCGCGCACCGGCGGGCCCGATCGAGTAGAGGCGGATCCGGGACAGCTCGTACATGGCGGACTCTCGTAAGTCTTCGGAAAGGTGCGGTGGATCGGTGCTTCAAGGTGCTGCCCGGGCTCCGTGGAGTTCACGGAGCCCCCGCAGGCCGCGGGAGGTCCCGGCTGGGCCTCGGGCTGCCCGGGCTGCTTCAGGAGTGGAACGGCAGCCCCGCGTCGGCGACGAGCTCCAGGTCGTCGGACTCCTCGGGGGGCAGCAGCGTCGGTGTGCCGTCGGTGACCGGGACGACGCCCAGCTCCAGTAGCTCGGCCAGGGCCGCGCTCCCCGCCATGTCGCGGACCTGGAGCTGGTAACGGGCGGTGGTCCGGTACGTACCGCCGTTGTCGTCGCCGGTGCGCTGGAGGAACCCGGAGTCGGTGAGGAACACGACGGCCTTGCCGACGATGCCGGTCGTCGACCCGGCGAGCCGGCGGGCGTCCTTGGTGGCACCGGCGGCGCTGCGTCTGGCCCAGATCCGCCAGGCGGCCTCCAGTCCCGGGGCGTCGGTCGCGGGGTCGGTGTTCTCGCCCTGCTGTTCCGCCCGCTCCTCCAGACGACGGCAGACCTGGCGCACGAAGGCGTCGACGCCGTTGACGCTGACCCGGCCGATGTAGCCGTCGTCGGCCAGGTCCTCGGGGCGGGGGAACGCCATCGCGGCGACGGCGAGGTGGGCCAGGCCGTGCAGGAACCGGTCCCCGGAGTCGGCGGACGTACGCCGCGCGTAGTCGCCCATGCGGACGGCGAACACCGAGTCCTCGGCCGCGGTGACGGCCATCCCCGCGCGCGGGGACACCTCCAGCACGATCAGCCCCAGCCCGGTGGCCACGGCGTCCGCGAGCCGCGCGAACGGCGGGTCCTCGCGGTAGCGCCGCAGCAGGTCGGCGTACTCCTGGTCGCGCGCGGGCTGGAGCTTGGGCTGGAGCCCGAAGGCGACGAGCCGCGCCGCGTCGGCGGCGTCGGCGGGAGTGACGACGGCGGAGGCCGGCGCGGCGGCCTCGGGCTCACTCCGGTCGACGTGCTCGGTCACGGTCTCGGCTCCTTGCTGCGGGGGTGCTCGTTGCTGCGGGGGTGCTGCGGGGGTGCTCGCTGTGGTGCTTCGGCGGCCGGTTCACGTCGCTTCGCTCCGGATCCGGCCGGCGCCGCTCCGCTTCGGGGACCGGCTCATGCCGCTTCCGTCCGGTCCGCGGCCATCCCCGCCGCGTCCAGCAGCGCCGTGCCCACGATCAGGTCGGCCCCGCCGAACTCCGGATCGTCCAGTTCGGTCCCGTCGTCGACGGCGAACAACAGCTTCTGCTCGCCCTGCCGATAGGCCGTGCCGACCGCCGGGCTGGCCGCGTGCACCGCCAGCAGCGCCACGAGGTAGGGCAGCTCGGGATCCCGTCCGCGTGCTTCGGCGAGGAGGCCCGACAGCCGTCGCGGCGCGTCGGCGGGCAGGTCCAGCAGTTCCTTCGCGACGGCCAGCTGCTCCTCGCTGAACCGGCTGTCGTCGGGTGTCGCGATGAGGTCGGGCTCCGGCATCTCGGCGCCGAGGTGCTCCCTCTCCACCGGCGGCGTCAGCAGCAGGTCGACGAGGTCGCCCACCCGGACGGAGACCGGTGTCCGCAGTCCCGTCCCGCGCGCGAAGAACGCGTCGGTGACCCGGACCGCCTTTTCCAGCGGCAACGGCAGTACGGGCGCGACGAGGTGTCCGTAGAGGTCCATCCCGGACGACGTCATGGGGGTGGCGAAGGCCTGCCGGTCCTGCTCTGCGCGGAACAGCGGTCCGGCCTCCAGCAGCCGGGACTGCAGTTGGGTGTGGCGGCGGATGCAGTCCTTGACGATGTCGACGAGTTCGGCGGCCCGCCGCTTGTTCTCCGCGTCCTCGATCTCGTCGCGGGCCTTGCGGATGTTGGTGAGGATCGCGTTCTCGTGGCGGTAGCGGTCGGCCACGTGGTCGAGGGCCTCGGCGATCATGTCGGGCACGGCGTTGAGCCAGTCCACGGCGCGGACGTTGCGCCGGGTCGCCTCCAGGGCCCGGCGCAGCGTCTCCGAGTACTGCACGGTCCGGTAGCGAGCCTGTTCGGCGGCGAGCTGGGCGTCGGCCAGGCGGCCGCGGCGGACGAGGACCTCGAGCTTGACCTCGGCGGCGATCTGCGCGCTGGTGACATCGGTGTCGAGCGCGCCCACCAGGACGTTGACCGCCTCGTCCGTGGTACGGAGGTAGACCGTGCCGCCGTAGCCGGGGACCTCCTCGACGAGCTTGAAGTCGTAGTCACGGCGGACGTAGGCGCCGTCCGGGGTGAAGGTGCCGTACACGGCGCGGAAGCCGCGGTCGACGCTGCCGACGTTGATCAGGTTCTCCAGGACCCAGCGGGCCACGCGCTCGTGTTCCTCGGCCGGTCGCCCGGGGGCCTGCGCGGCGATGCGCGGGATCAGGCGGGCGACTATCTGGTCGTGGTCGGCGCCGGTGTCGAAGTCCATGTTCAGGGTGACCAGGTCGATCGCGGAGAGGGCGATCTCCGCCATGCCGTAGACCGAGTACTCACCGGCGAGGTTGGCCTTGCGTGCGTCGAGGTCGTGGATCGGCGCGGTGCAGGCGAGCGCGCGCAGCCGCCGCGCCAGCCCCTCGTCGGCGGCCGGGCCCGGCGCCGGGCGCGGCCCCGCGCCGGGCTGGGGCGGAACGCGGTCCGTCGATGCAGGCGAAGTCACGGTGCACAGACTAGGTCCTCGGTCCGACATCGGCCCAAACGAGGCAGAAGCGACGCCCGTCACGGCGGCGCGAGACCGCCCGTCACGAGCGCCGGGCCGCCCCGGCCTCGGCCCGCGACGGCTGCGGTCCGCCGGAGCCGCAGCCCCCGGGAGCCGCGGCCCACCGGAGGCCGCGGGAGCCGCGCCCCTCGAGGTCCGTGCTCCGCCGGAGCCACGGCCCACCGGAGCCACAGACCGCAGGAGCCACGGCCCACCGCAACGGCAACAGCACCCGCGCCCGGTCCGGGCCGCGCTCCCCGGAGCCGCGGCGGAGTGCCTCAGCCGCCGGCGGGGTCGTCGCCCACCCGTCGCCGGTACACCTCGACGATCCGTTCCAGCGAGTCGGCGAGGTACACGGCGAGCAGCCTCTCCGCCTCGCCCCCGTCGCCGGCCTCGAGCGCCTGGAGGATCTGCCGGTTGCGGGTGAGGTAGGGCTCGTGCAGCCGGCGGGGGTCGTCGACGACGTGGAAGGCCAGGCGCAGTTCGGCGAAGACGCCGCGCATCAGCTCGTCGGTGCGTTCGCTGCCCGCGAGGGCGACCAGTTCCCGGTGGAAGTGGATGTTGGCCGTACCCAACGCTTTCCAGTCACCTTCGCGCGCCGCCCGCCTTCCTTCCCCGACGGCCTCGGCGAGGTGGCCGAGGGCGTACGGCGGCTCCCCCAGCCCTCGTACGACGGCGCACTCGACGAGGGCGCGCGTGCGGTAGATGTCCTCGACGTCCTCGACGGTCAGGACCCTGACGAACACACCCCGGTTCAACTCGTGGACCAGCAGACGTTCGTGGGTGAGCAGCCGGAACGCCTCGCGCAGGGTGTTGCGGGAGACGCCGAGGGCACCACCGATGCTGTCCTCCGACAGGCGCGTCCCCGGCGGGAAATAGCCCTCGGCGATGCGGCTCCTGAGGATGTCCGAGACGCGTTCGGCCGTGCTGGTGCGGCCCAGGAGGGCGCGGTCGTCGGCCAGTCCCGCCAGCTGCTCTGCCATGCCCGGAATTCAACCGCAGGCACCAGGACGAAACAACAGGGGTATTGAGGGATCGTTCAACGATCCTCTACCTTGTTGGACACCTTGTTCCGCACGGCAACGCCCCGCCCGTCACCACCTCCGCCCGGCCCCGCCCCACACACGGCACGGCTCAGCCCTCAGCGCCCTCCATCACCCTTCTGCGAGGTGCCCCATGAGCACGACCCCTGCACCGCAGGCTCCACCCGCCGGCAGCCGTCCCCCGGCGGCCGGACGAGCCGCCGACGACGGCGCGTCGGCCTGGTGGCGCGCCCTGGGCCCGCGGGCCGCCGCGCCTTCGCGGGCGCCTTCGGCGGCTGTGCCCTGGACTCCCACGACTGCTTCGCGCCCACCTACGAGACGCCGCTGCTCCTCCGTTCCCTCCAGGGCCTCGGCTTCGGCGGTGAGTGGGCCGTCGGCGCGATCCTGGTCGTCGAGTACGCGGAGGTGCGCGGGTACGGGCGGGACGACCTGGTGTCGTTCCTCATCGGGTGCAGTTTCACCTTCGGGTGGGCGCTGACCGGGGCGGGCGTGCCGATCCGTCACGTCGGGCAGGGGCGCGACGTCCCGATGTACGTGACGAACCGTCGGTGCCGTCCGGCGGGACGGCTGCGCGGTCCGCTGGTGGTGTCCACGCGGCCGGTGCCGCCGGAGTACCTGGCGACGGCGATCCGCGAGAGCAGTCCGCTCCCGGCGGTGCACGGCGGCCCCGTACACTGCGGCGATCCGTCGGGACTGGGCATCGGCGACCTCGGCAGCCCTGATTTCGGGGAACCGGTGGACGCCGGACCGGACGACATCCCGGTGTTCTGGGCCTGCGGCGTGACCCCGCAGGCCGCGGTGGCGGTGTCGCGCCCGCCGTTCGCCCTCGCCCACGCACCGGGACAGATGTTCCTCACCGACGCCCGCGACGAGCAGTGTCGCGTGGCCTGACCAGGAGACGGCATGATCGACCTCAACGCGGACCTCGGTGAGGGCTTCGGACGGTGGCGGCTGACCGACGACGAGCAACTGCTGTCCGTCGTGACCAGCGCCAACGTGGCCTGCGGTTTCCACGCCGGGGACGCGTCCACCATGCGGCGGGTGTGCGGGCTGGCGGCCGAGCGGGGCGTGACGATCGGCGCGCAGGTCTCCTACCGCGACCTCGCCGGGTTCGGGCGGCGCGCGATGGACGTGCCGCCCGCCGAACTGGCCGCCGAGGTGGCCTACCAGATCGGTGCCCTGGAGGTCTTCGCGCGCGCGGCGGGCGCCCGCGTGGCGTACGTCAAGCCGCACGGCGCGCTCTACAACCGGGTCGTGCACGACGAGGAGCAGGCTGCGGCGGTGGTCGACGGCGTACTCCTGGCCGACGCGACACTGCCCGTGCTCGGGCTGCCGGGCTCGCGCCTGCTGGAACGGGCGGAGAAGGCGGGGCTGTCCGCGGTCACGGAGGCGTTCGCGGACCGCGCCTACACCGAGGAGGGCACCTTGGTGCCCCGCGGCCGGGACGGGGCCGTGATCACCGATCCGGACGCCGTCGTCGAGCGGTCGGTGAGCCTGGCCGGGCTCGGAGAGGTCACCTCCCGCGCGGGGGCGCGCATCGCGGTACGCGCGCGTTCCCTCTGCCTGCACGGCGACACGCCCGGCGCGGTGGAGCTGGCCCGCCGGGTCCGGCGGCGGCTGGAGGAGTCCGGTGTGCGCGTGGCGGCGTTCGCGTGAGGGCACTGCCCGTCGGCCGGGACGCCCTGCTCGTCGAGGTGGCCTCCGGCGCGGAGGCCCAAGCCCTCCACGCCGAGTTGCTGCGGCGCCGTGCCGAGGGCTCGCTGGCCGTGCGTGAGATCGTCCCGGCGGCCCGTACGGTCCTCCTCGACGGTCTGGCCGCCCCGGCCCGCTGGGCCGCCGAACTGACCGCGGCCGCCGTGCCGCCCGCTCCCCCGCGCACGGGTGAGGTGGTCGAGCTGCCGGTGCGTTACGACGGCCCCGACCTGGCCGGTGTCGCCGCCCGCTGGGGCGTCCGCGCGCAGGAGGTGGCCCGCATCCACGCGGCCACCGAGTTCCGCGTCGCGTTCTGCGGCTTCGCACCGGGCTTCGGCTACCTCACGGGCCTGCCGTCGCGCTACGACGTCCCGCGCCGGGCGACCCCGCGCACCGCCGTGCCGGCCGGGTCGGTGGCGCTGGCGGGCCCGTACACGGGGGTCTATCCGCGCTCCTCACCGGGCGGCTGGCAGCTGATCGGAACCACGCGGGCCGTGCTGTGGGACCACGCGCGCGTGCCGGCAGCGCTGCTGGCACCGGGCACGCGCGTGCGCTTCGTCCCGGTGGACCGGGAGGAGGAGGCGTGAAGGGTTCGACGCCGATGCCGATGTCCGTGCCGATGCCGATGTCCGTGCCGACGTGGATGCCGCGCCGCCGCGGTGTCGACGGCCGGCCGTCGACGCCCGGTGGCCGCTGCACGAGCGGCCCGGTGCCGGCGCCGATGCCGGGCGGCCGCGAGGGAAGCGTCCCCGAGCCGGTGCGGCGCGGCCGCGCCGGGGGCGACCCGGCCGCCGCGCGCCGCCCGGGTCGCACGGCCCCCGGCAGGGCCCGGCCGGGGGCGTGGCCCACGGCCGGGTTCCTCCGGTACGGCGCGCGCCGCGCGTCCGCCCGTGCCGCCGAGGCGGCCGGCGCCACCCCCGCACGGGAGGGTGCCGTATGACGGACCGTGCGTTCGTCGTCGTCCGTGCCGGGGCGCTCACCACCGTGCAGGACCGGGGCCGCCCCGGCCACGCCCATCTCGGCGTGCCGTGCTCCGGAGCCCTGGACGCGCCCGCGGCGGCGCTCGGCAACCGGCTCGTCGGGAACCCGTCCGGGGCGGCCGTCCTGGAGACGACCCTCGACGGCTGTGCGCTGCGCCCTCGGTGCGCGGTCACCGTGGCCGTCACCGGCGCTCCGTGCCGGGTCGTCGTGGACGGCCGGCCCGCCGCCTGGGCAAGGCCCGTGCGGGTGCCCGCGGGAGCCGTCCTGGACGTCGGCCGGGCCGTCTCCGGTGTACGGAGCTACGTCGCCGTGGGCGGTGGCGTGGCCGTCGATCCCGTCCTCGGCAGCCGCTCGACGGACCTCCTCTCGGGCCTCGGCCCGGCACCCCTGACCGACGGCACGGTCCTGCCCCTGGGACCGTCGGGCACGTCGTACGCGCACGTGGACGTCGCCCCGCAGCCCGCGCCTCCGGCCGAGCTGGTCCTGCGGATCACCCTGGGCCCGCGCGACGACTGGTTCACGCCGGAGACGGTCCGGGTGTTCACCTCGCGCCCGTACCGTGTGTCCGCGGCGAGCAACCGCATCGGGCTGCGCACCGAGGGACCCGCGCTGGACCGGGCGGCGACGGGCGAACTCCCGAGCGAGGGGATGGTCCTGGGCTCCGTGCAGGTGCCGCCCGACGGCAGGCCGGTGGTCTTCCTGGCGGACCACCCGACCACCGGGGGCTACCCGGTGATCGGGGTCGTCCGTCCCCGCGACCTCCCGTACGCCGCCCAGGCGGTGCCGGGCACCCCGGTCCGCTTCGTGGCCGTACGCGGCCGCTGACGCCCGCCGGCCGGCGTCAGCACCGGGACGGGGCCGTCCGGGCGGAACCGTCGCCTCCGCCGGAGCGCGGCGCTCCCGCGGCTCCGTCCTGCGCTCCCGCTCCCGGTGTCAGCCCCGGTTCCGGCCCCGTCACCGGTCCTGGCCCCGCTCCCGACCGGGTGAGCACCGTCGCATCGTGCGCCGCCAGGAAGGCCTCCACCGCCGTCGTCCACTCGAAACGCTCCGCACGCGCGCGTGCCGCCTCACGCCGCTCCACGGGCGACCGCGCCAGCAGTTCCTCCACGGCGTCGGCGAACGCGTCCCCGCGGTCGGCCGCGGCCGCCCCCGCGGTGCCGACCACCTCGGGCAGCGCCGAGGAGGCGCTGACGACCACGGGGGTGCCACAGGCCATGGCCTCCAGCGCGGCGAGCCCGAACGTCTCCGCCGGCCCCGGTGCGAGACACACGTCGGCGCAGGCCTGCAGAGCGCCCAGCAGGCCGCGGTCGACGACGTGTCCCAGGAAGACGACCGGCAGTCCGCGTTCCCGGGCCCGCCGTTCGAGGCGGCCCCGCAGCGGCCCGTCGCCGGCCACCACCAGCACCGCGCGCGTGCCACGGCGCACCAGGGACTCCAGCGCGTCCAGGGCCGTGCCGGGACGCTTCTCCACGGACAGCCGGGTGCACGTCACCAGCAGCGCCTGGTCGTCGCGCGCGTACCGGGCCCGCAGTCGCGTGTCGGCCAGCGCGGGGTGCCGTTCGACCAGGTCGACGCCGAGCGGCGCCCGCGTCACGTTGCGGGCGCCGATCCGTACGAACTCCCGCTCGGCGAACCCGGTCGTGCAGACCACGCGCGCGTAGCTGTGGGCCGTACGGACGTTGAGCGAGTCGGCGACCCACCGGGCGGCCCCCTCCGGCAGCCCCCACGTGCGCAGCACCCCGTCGGCGGTCTCGTGGGAGACCATGATGGCGGGCACCCTGGCCCGTCGCGCCCACGTGCCGGTCCAGCGCAGCGTCGTGCGGTCGCAGACCTCGAGGCGGTCCGGCTCCAGGTGGGCGAGCAGGCGGGCGACACGCCGCTTGTCGGTGAGGACGCGGTAGCCGCCGGTGCCGGGCAGCAGCGGTCCGGGCAGGGTGATCACCCGGCCCTGTTCGGTGTCGCGGTCGCTCACACGGTCGCCCGGCACGACCAGGACCGGTTCGTGTCCGGCGGCACGGTAGCCCTTGCCCAGTTCGCGCAGCGCCGTGCGCAGTCCGCCCGAGGCGGGCGCGACGAAGTTGGCGAGGCGGACGATCCGCAGCGGTCCGGCGCTCATGCGGCCACCACCGGCCGGCGCGCGGCGAGGACGTCGCCGTAGTGGCCGATCAGCCGGTCGCCCACGGCGGCCCAGGTACGGCCCTCGACCAGGGCCCGTCCGGCGTCCCCGTAGGCCCTGCGGCGCGCCGGGTCGGCGGCCAGGGCGGCGACCGCGTCACGCACCGCGCCGGCGTCGCGCGGCGGGACGAGCAGGCCGGTGCGTCCGTGGGCGACCAGGTCCAGCGGTCCGCCGACGGCGGGCGCGACGACCGGGACGCCGCTCGCCATGGCCTCCTGCACGGTCTGGCAGAACGTCTCGAAGGGCCCGGTGTGCGCGAAGACGTCCAGCGAGGCGAAGACGCGGGCGAGTTCGTCGCCGGTGCGGCGGCCGAGGAAGACCGCGCCGGGCAGTGCCTCGGCGAGCCCCGGCCGGGCGGGGCCGTCGCCCACCACCACGACCCGCACGCCGTCCAGGCCGCAGACGCCGGAGAGGAGTTCGACGTGCTTCTCGGGGGCGAGCCGCCCGACGTAGCCGACGATCACCTCGCCGTCCGGGGCGAGTGCCCGGCGCAGCGCGTCGTCGCGGAGGCCGGGGCGGAAGCGGACGGCGTCGACGCCACGCGGCCACAGTCCGACCCGGGGCACACCGTGGGCGGCCAGGTCGCGCAGGGCCGCGCTGGAGGGGGCCAGGGTGAGGTCGGCGGCGGCGTGCACGGAGCGGATGCGGCGCCAGGCGGCCGCCTCACCGGCGTGCACGTAGGTGCGGGCGTATCCGGCGAGGTCGGTCTGGTAGACGGCCACGGCGGGGATGCCGAGCCGGGCGGCGGCGGCCATGCCGCGTACGCCGAGGACGAAGGGGCCGGCCAGGTGGACCATGTCGGCCCGGTGGTCGGCGAGGGCCGCGGCGACGCGTCGGCTGGGAAGGGCGACGCGGACCTGGGGGTAGCCCGGGAGCGGGAGGGAGGGGACGCGGACGACGGGGCAGGGCGCTTCGGCGTCCGGCCCGGGACCGGCTGTGGTGGCCGGCGCGACGACGAGCGGGAGGTGACCGCGGTCCACGAGGTGCCGGGCGGTCTGGAGCGCGCAGTGGGCCACGCCGTTGACGTCGGGGGGAAAGGACTCGGTCACGATGACGACACGCATACGGATGTTGTCGCCACGCAGGACGTGTACGTGTCAAAGTGGATCTTTCCGGACGACGAACGTCCCATGAGCGTTGCGCCGCACGCCCGGGCAGGTCGGACGGCGTCCACACCCGTCCGACCCGCGGGTCGTCCGCCGCTCACCCGGCGGACGCGCCTCTGCCGCCGCTCACATGGCGGAGGCGGCGTCCGGTCCGATCCGGCTGCGTACGGCCGTCTGGACCTCCGCCTCCTCGGCGGGGTCGGCGGCGAGGCGGCGGAGCCGTTCCACGACCCGGGCGTCGCCGGTCTCGGCGTGCCGGGCGGCGATCTCACGGGTGGTCTCCTCGCAGTCCCACAGGCACTCGACGGCGAAGCCGGTGGCGAAGGAGGGGTCGGTGGCGGCGAGTGCGCGGGCGCAGCGCCCGCGCAGATGGGACGAGGCGGTCTCGCGGTAGATGTGGCGCAGCACCGGGGCGGCGCAGGCGATGCCGAGCCGTCCGGCACCGTCGACCAGGGTCCACAGGGTCGGCGCGTCGCAGCCCTCGCCGCGCACAGCCTCGCGCAGGGCGCCCAGGACCAGGTCGCTGTCACGGACGGAGCCCCGGCAGGCGAGCACCCGCCCGGCCGCGGCGCCGAGGGCGTCGGGTCGGTGGGCCCAGCCGCGGGCCCGGTCGACCGCGGCATCGCTGCGCATGCGTTCGAAGGCGTCGACGGCGGCCTCCACGACGAACCTGCCGCCCGTCGCCACGGCCCGTTCGATCAGGTCGGGTGCGTCGGGGTCGTCGTGATCGGCGAGGTAGCGCAGGGCGGTGCACCGGGCTCCCTCGGTGCCGTCCTCGGCCGCCCGCACGATCTCCGCGCGGTCCTCGGGCCCGGCCACGGCGGTGAGGCAGCGGGCGGCGGGGACATGGAGCGCGGCGCCCCGTTCGACGCCTTGCTGGGCCCATTCGAACACGGCCCGCACGCTCCAGCCGGGGCGGGGGCCGGTGGGGCTCATCTGCCGCTGCCAGCGGTCGAAGCAGCCGGCCTCCTGGGCGGCACGCACGCGTGCGGAGACGTGCTCGCGGGGGTCCTCGGCCCACAGCCGCCAGGGCCGGGGCTCGAACGCGTCCCGTACGACGGCGGCCAGCCGGGCCTCCCCCTCGGGATCGGTGGCGAACCGCGCGAGCACGGGCGCGGCGAGGGCGCGCAGGCCGGCGTCGTCGTCACGCAGGGCGAGTTCGTCCAGCGCCCAGGCCCAGTTGGAGCCCGAGGCGGCGTACCTGCGGAGCAGGTCGAGGGCGTCCCGCCTGCCGTAGGAGGCGAGGTGGCCCAGGACGGCCAGGCTCAGGCCGGTACGGGATTCCTCGGTGTCGAAGACGTCCTCGGCGTCGAAGAGGTGTGCCTCGATCGCGTCGAGGCCGCCGCCCAGGTCGAGGTAGAGACGGGCGTAGTAGAGGGAGCGGTTCTCCACCTGCCAGTCGTGGCGCGGATCGCGCAGCACGCAGTGGTCGAGTGCCGCGAGCGCCTCCGTGCGGGGGGCGGTGAGCGCGTGCAGTGTGCCGTCGCCGCGGCCCCGCTGGAGCAGGCCGAGCAGCGTACCGCTGGGCGCTATGAACGGATCGAACATGGGAAACAGCCTCACATCAAGCGTCGACGCAACCGGGGACGTGCATTACCTGGCCGCGTGACAACACGTCGGGGCGCCCGCCGTTTCCTGCTTGCTGTAAGCCATCTTCCTCTGCCTCTCGTCGGTGGCCCATGCGGACCGCATCACGGCCCGCGCGGTGCGGCAACACCTGCCCAGCCATCGCGTCCGTGAATCACGTCGTCATGATGACTCGGCAGCTCAGCCTGCCGCGACCGAAATTTCCGGCGGCCCCGTACCGCCTCCCCCGTGGTCGTCGATTTGCCTGGTCAGGAACTGCTTCTCACCCGCTCAGGAACGCTCGGCTCACCCCGCGCCGAACAGCTCCAGCAACTCCGTCCTGCCGAACACGCGGGCCGTGTCGACCGCCGAGGGGGTGCCCGCGGCAGGGTCGGCGCCGGCTTCGAGCAGGACCCGGACGACGTCCGTCTCCCCCTTGAAGGCGGCACCGGCGAGGGGGGTCTGGCCCCGGTCGTTGATCCGGTCCGCCTCGCCTCCCCGGGCCAGCAGTGCCCGGACCGTCCCGGCGTGGCCGTGGTAGGCGGCGAGCATCACGAGCGAGTCGCCCCGGTCGTTGGTGAGGTCGGCCGGAACGCCCGCGTCGACGTAGGCCACGAGCGCCTCGGTCCGTCCCCGGCGGGCAAGATCGAAGATCTTGGTCGCCAGTTCCACGACCTCGGGGTCGGGGACTTCGGTCATCGGCCGGACCGCCTCTCGTTGCAACCGTTCAGGTGAATCGTCAGGGTACTGGCTTCCCGGACACACGCCGTGACCTGCCGGAGGCAACCCTCACCGCGGAACCCGTTCGCCGCAACTCTCCTGCTCACGCGGCCCGTCAGCCGCTCGGCCACCTGGGCGAAATCTGACGAATTTCACCCAGTTGCACCTTTTATCGTATGGATACATGCTGTGATCCTGGAAGTACTCATGGTGACTGTCCCCCGTGAACCAGGAGAACTGAAATGATCCTGTCCATCTCAGGCGTGGTGCTGCTCGGTGTCATCGTCTTCCTCTTCTGCCGCAAGGACGGGCTCAAGGCGTCGCACTGCCTCGTCTGCGCCCTGTTCGGCTTCTACCTGGCCAGTACGGCCATCGCCCCGAGCATCAAGGCCGGCGGCGAGAGCCTGGCCAGCATCCTCGGCGGCATCAAGTTCTGACGCCGCCCCGTCGCCCGTCCCTCCCCCACGCACCTCCAGGAGACAGCAGTGGCCCGGCGCCCCCTCCCTCGCATCCTGAGCACAGGCAGCGCGCAGATCGCCCGGAGCCGGGAGCTGGCCCGGACGGCGGCGGACAGCGCCACCGACATCCTCCACCCGCTGATCACGATGACCCGTGGTCTGCGCCGGCTGGCCGCGGCCGGCGGGCGCAGGTGGGCCGAGACCCCCAGGGACCGGCGCGGGCCGCTGCTGTTCCTGGTGGCCTCGGTGATCCTGGTCGTGGCGCTCGTACCGTACGGGCCGCTGCTCGCCGTCATCACCGTGATGGCGGCAGCCGCCTGGCAGGGCCGGGACCGCACCCCACCGGTTCCCGAGGGCCCCGACGAGTCGCAGATCCAGCGGCTCCGGACGCTGTACGAGGCCCTGGTGCCGTACTTCTCCACGGCGGAGGACCCTTCTCCCCTCTACGCGCACGGCGGCGAGTGGGAGAAGGCCTTCCCGTCGTACGACTTCGACGGCTCGGGGCGGATCACCCGGCTGGAGATCCACTACCCCGCCTACTTCCGGGACGGCGAGACCGAGGCGCGCGCGCGTGTCGAGCACCTGCTCACGGCCAAGTCCGGCCGGGGGCGGGAGTACCACTTCGACTGGGACGAGGAGGGCAACACGCTCACCGTGTCGGTGCTCGCCCCGCTCCCCACCGACCTCGCCGCCCAGCGCTTCGTGACCGCACCCGGCGAGACCGTCCTGGGCTTCACCGACCCCTCCCAGGTCCGGCGCACGCTCCCGCTCACCCACGGCGAGGAGCAGCGCGACGTGCCTCCGGTGGTCTGGCGCACCGGCATCCGCTCCACCGAGCCCCACCTGCTGGCGGTCGGCCAGCCCGGCAGCGGCACCTCGACCCTGCTGCGCTCCATCGCCCTGCAGGCCCTCCCGTACGGCGACGTCCTGATCATCGACGGCGGCGGCACCGGCGAGTACGCCTGTCTGACCGGCCGGGACGGCGTCCTGGGGGTCGAGGTCGGGCTCGCCGGGGCACTGGCCAGTCTGGAGTGGGCGGCGCACGAGACCGAGCGCCGTCTGATCGCCGCCAACCGTGCGCGCCAGGAGGGTCACCCCCCGCCGGACGACACCAGGCGCCCCCTGTGGATCCTGCTCGACCGGCCGACGGCGTTCACCCACCTCGCCGACGCCGACGGCCGCAAGGACCCGCAGTCCCTCCTGCAGGTTCCCCTCCGGCACGGCCGCGCGGCCCAGGTCACGGTGGTGGTGGCCGAGCAGTTCGACAGCCTGGACACACTGGGCGACCCCGTACGGCAGCACACGCGCGCGCGGGTCGTCCTCGGGCCCGCCCCGGTCGAACTGCTGGAGGCGGTCCTGGGCGTCCGGCCGCACACCACCCCCACCGAGCACGTCCCGCCGGGGCGCGGTTACGCCAGGCTCGGCAGCGGCCCGGCGCACCGCCTCCAGGTGCCCGCGACCCCCGACCCGTACGACGAGGCCACCAGCGACGCGCACCGGCAGGCGGTGCTGGAGCTGCTGCCGCCGCGGACGACGCCCGCGGACGGCGAGAAGCTGCCGGTGGCCGTCGAGGCCGTGGCGGCGGAGAGTTCCTGACGGGACCGCGCGCCCACCGACGGGGCGCGGCCGGGTGGTCCCCGACCCGGCCGCGACCCGTCACGCCACGAACGTGCGGGGTCCCTCGCCGCCCGCGGTCCCCCCGCTCTCCACGATCCGGGCGGCCGCGGCCAGCCGTGCCGCCGCCTCCTCCGCCACCGCGCCGCCCACGGTGAACGGCAGCCGCACGAAGCCCTCGAAGGCGCCGTCGACCCCGAACCGGGGCCCGGACGGCACCCGCACCCCGACCCGCTCCCCCGCCTCGGCCAGCCGGGAACCGGAGAGCCCCCCGGCCCGCACCCACAGGGTCAGCCCGCCCCTCGGCACGGCGAACTCCCACCCGGGCAGCTCCCGGCGCACCGCCGCGACCAGCGCGTCCCGGTTGCTCGCGGCCTGTGCGCGGCGCAGCTCCACGGCCTGCTCCCACCCACCGGTGCTGAACAGCCAGTTCACGGCGAGCTGCTCCAGGACCGGCGTCCCGAGGTCGGCATAGGCGCGGGCCGCGACCAGGCTGCGGATGACGTCGGGAGCGGCCCGGACCCAGCCGATGCGCATGCCCGCCCAGAAGGCCTTGCTCGCCGAGCCCACGGTGATCACCGTCGATCCGGCCGGGTCGAAGCCGCACACCTGACGGGGCATCTCGACGTCGTCGTCGAGCCACAGTTCGGTCATCGTCTCGTCGGCGACCAGCACGGTCCCGGCCGACCGGGCCGCCTCGACGAGCCGGCGCCGCTGGTCCTCGTCGGCGAGCGCCCCCGTCGGGTTGTGGAAGTCGGCGACCACGTAGGCGATGCGCGGCGCGGCCTCGCGCAGGACCTGCCGCCAGCGGTCCATGTCCCACCCGGCGAGCCCCTCGGCCATCGCCACGGGCACCAGCCGGGCGCCCGCCTCCCGCATCAACTGGAGGATGTTGGCGTACGAGGGCGACTCGACGGCGATGCGCTCGCCGCGGCCGCCGAAGAGGTGGCAGATGGCGTCGATGGCGCCCATCGCGCCCGTGGTCACCATGATCTGCTCGGGCATCGTCGGGATCCCGCGCCGGGTGTACCGCTCGGCGATCATCGCGCGCAGGGCGGGCAGCCCCGCGGGGTAGTCGCCGTGCGTGTGGGCGTACGGGGGCAGTTCCTCCAGCGCGCCCTGAACGGCCCGGGTGAGCCACGGTTCGGGGGCGGGGAGGGCGGCGCAGCCCAGGTCGATCATCGAGCCGAGGGCCTCGGGCGGCAGGGGTTCCAGCCCGCGCGCGGGCACCGGATTGCCCGCGGGGACGGACGTCCAGCTCCCGGCGCCGCGCCGGGACTCCAGGAAGCCCTCCGCGCGCAGGGCCTCGTAGGCGGCGGCGACGGTCGTACGGCTGACGGACAGGGCGAGGGCCAGTTCGCGTTCGGCGGGCAGGCGCGCGGCGACGGGGACGCGCCCTTCCAGGACGAGCAGCCGGACGCCGTCGGCGAGGGCGCGGTAGGCGGGCGGGCGGCGCGTCCCGGGGCCGGCGGGCCGGTCCTGCTGGGACGTGAGGAGCCGTGCGAGCTGCGCGGCCCCCACCGCCGAGGTCCACTGCGCCATGGATATCAGTCCACCTTCCCCGGATTGGCCATGGATGACCTTTCCTTCCACGCCACAGAGTGTCACGCGTCAGTCCACTACCACCACCAGGGGTCCACTTGTCCGAGCCGCTCCCGCCCGCCGGCCCGCTCCCCCGCCGGCTCGCCCAGCTCTACGCAGGTCTCGTGCTCTACGGCGCCAGCTCCGCCCTCCTCGTGCGGGCGGGCCTCGGTCTGGAGCCCTGGAACGTGCTCCACCAGGGGCTCGCCGAGCGGAGCGGCCTGTCCATCGGCATCGTGTCGATCGTCGTGGGCGCCGCCGTGCTGCTGTTGTGGATCCCGCTGCGCCAGCGTCCGGGACTCGGCACCGTCTCCAACGTCTTCGTGGTCGGCCTCGCGATGGACGGCACGCTCGCCCTGGTCCCCGAGGCGCACGGACTGGCCGTGCGGGTGCCGCTGCTGGTGGCGGGCATCGTCCTGAACGGCGCGGCCACCGGTCTCTACATCGCGGCGTCCTTCGGGCCGGGACCGCGCGACGGGCTGATGACGGGGCTGCACCGGCGCACCGGCCGGTCGATCCGCCTGATGCGGACGGCCGTCGAGATCGCGGTGGTGGCGACGGGCTTCGCCCTCGGGGGCACGATCGGCGTCGGCACCCTGCTGTACGCGGTGTCGATCGGGCCGCTCGCCCAGCTGTTCCTGCGGGTGTTCGCCCTGTCCCCGGCATCCGGCGGCAGTACGGTCGTTGCCGGCGGGTCACCCCGGGGAGCGATACTGCGTCCGTGAGCACCCTCGTACGCCACCCGTACCTCGACCATCCGGGTCCCATCCCGTTCGCGCACCGCGGCGGGGCCGCCGACGGCCTGGAGAACACCGTGGCGCAGTTCCGCCGCGCGGTCGAGGCGGGTTACCGCTATATCGAGACCGACGTCCACACCACCCGGGACGGCAGGCTCGTCGCCTTCCACGACCCGACGCTGGACCGGCTGACCGACGGCACGGGCCGCATCGCCGACCTGCCGTGGTCGGAGGTCCGCCACGCGCGCGTGGGGGGCGGGGAGGCGGTCCCGCTGTTCGAGGAGCTGCTGGAGACCTTCCCCGAGGTCCGCTGGAACGTCGACATGAAGGCCGAACCGGCCCTGCATCCCCTGCTCGACCTCATCGGGCGCGCCGACGCCTGGGACCGCGTCTGCGTCGGCTCCTTCTCCGAGGCCCGCGTCGTGCGCGCCCAGCGGCTGGCCGGACCGCGCCTGGCCACGTCGTACGGCACCCGAGGGGTGCTGAACCTGCGGTTGCGGTCCTGGGGCGTGCCCGCGACGGTACGCCGGTCGGCGGTGGCCGCCCAGGTCCCGGAGGCCCAGTCGGGCATCCAGGTCGTGGACCGGCGTTTCGTGCGCTCCGCCCACGCGCGCGGGCTCCAGGTGCACGTGTGGACCATCAACGAGGCGGATCGGATGCACCAGCTCCTGGACCTGGGGGTGGATGGCATCATGACCGATCACATCGACACGTTGCGCCAGGTCATGGAGGACCGGGGCGTCTGGGTCTGACCCCGGTCCCCTCCCGTTCCGCAGCCGCGCGCGGCATCTTCGGCGGGGAGGCGCGGGTGGGCACCGACACCGTGCGGGCGGAGACGTCCGACGACGCGGCCGGGCGGCGGCGCGAGCAGCGGGGCTGGTACTTCTACGACTGGGCGTGCTCCGTCTACTCGACGAGCGTGCTCACCGTGTTCCTGGGCCCGTATCTGACGTCGGTCGCCGAGGAGGCCGCCGACCCGGAGGGCTATGTGCACCCGCTGGGCATCCCGGTCCGCGCGGGCTCCTTCTTCGCGTACTCGGTGTCCCTGTCGGTGATCGCGGCGGTCGTGGTGATGCCGCTGGTGGGTGCGGCCGCCGACCGCACCGGCCGCAAGAAGCCGTTCCTGGCGGCAGCGGCCTACACCGGGGCCGCGGCCACGACGGGCATGTTCTTCCTCTCCGGCGACCGCTACCTGCTGGGCGGCGTGCTGCTGGTGGTGGCCAACGCCGCCCAGTCCGTCGCGATGATGCTCTACAACTCCTACCTGCCCCAGATCGCCCCGCCCGAGGAGCGCGACGCGGTGTCCTCGCGCGGCTGGGCCTTCGGATACGCGGCGGGCTCCCTGGTCCTGGTCGTCAACCTGGTCCTCTACCTCGCCCACGGTTCGTTCGGCGTCTCGGAGTCCACCGCCGTACGGATCTGTCTGGCCTCGGCGGGCCTGTGGTGGGGCGGCTTCACGCTGATCCCGCTGCTGCGGCTGCGCGACCGCCCGCCGACGGCCGCCGCCGCGGGCACGGCGAGCACCCCGGGCCTGCGGGGGCTGGTGGCGACCTTCCGGGACATGCGCCGCCGTCCGCTGACCCTCGCCTTCCTGCTGGCCTACCTCGTCTACAACGACGGCATCCAGACGGTGATCTCCCAGGCCTCGGTCTACGGCTCCGAGGAACTCGGCCTCGACCAGTCGACCCTCATCGGCGCCGTCCTCCTGGTGCAGGTCCTGGCCGTCGCCGGCGCCCTGGCCATGGGGCGGCTGTCCCGGATCTACGGCGCGAAGCGCACGATCATGGGCTCGCTGGTGGCCTGGACGCTCACCCTGGCCGCCGGCTACCTCCTGCCGTCCGGCGCGCCGGTGGGCTTCTTCCTGCTGGCGGCCGCGATCGGCCTGGTCCTCGGCGGCAGCCAGGCCCTGTCGCGCTCCCTCTACTCCCACCTCGTCCCGCCCGGCAAGGAGGCCGAGTACTTCTCCGCGTACGAGGTGAGCGACCGCGGGACGAGCTGGCTCGGTCCGCTGCTGTTCGGGATCACCTACCAGGTGACCGGAAGCTACCGGGACGCGATCATCTCGTTGGTGATCTTCTTCGTCATCGGCTTCCTGCTGCTGGCGCGGGTTCCGGTACGGCGGGCCATCGCCGAGGCGGGCAATCCCCCACCCGAAAGGATTTAGCGCTGAAGCCCAAAGGGCGGTAGTGTACGCGTTTGGCCTGCCAGGCGTACCGTTACTGCGCGTCAAAGACACCGAAACGCTGGGTGACATTTCCTTTCAGATGTGACAAACCGGGCGCCGGTGGGTACTGCACTGGTTGACAAGACTGCGGCTACGACGGCGACGCACGACCCGGAACGGGACTCCGAACGGGAATCTTTACCGCCGACCGGACGTTGACCGGATGACGACGACAGCGACACCTGTCCTGTGGGCGACAAGCCCGGGAGGCACGATTCATGAGTGAGCGAGCTCTTCGCGGCACGCGCCTCGTGGTGACCAGCTACGAGACGGACCGCGGCATCGACTTGGCCCCGCGCCAGGCCGTGGAGTACGCATGCGAGAAGGGGCACCGCTTCGAGATGCCCTTCTCGGTGGAGGCGGAGATCCCGCCGGAGTGGGAGTGCAAGGTCTGCGGAGCGCCTGCGCTCCTGGTGGACGGCGACGGCCCTGAGGAGAAGAAGGCCAAGCCCGCGCGTACGCACTGGGACATGCTGATGGAGCGGCGGACCCGGGAGGAACTCGAAGAGGTCCTCGCGGAACGGCTGGCCGTCCTGCGTTCCGGGGCGATGAACCTCGCGGTGCATCCTCGGGACAGCCGCAAGTCCGCGTAGCTCCACGGAGCTGGGCCGGTCCACGGCGAACGAGAAATGACCGAGGGCGTCATACGCGATATCGCGTATGACGCCCTCGGTCTTCTTGCGTGTCCTACCGCGTCAGCGGGGGGCGCCGGTCCTGGGGGTCTTCTTCGCGCTCGCCCCTCCTGATCACCTCGCCCTGGACCACCTTTCCGTCCGGGCGGTGCATGCGGACCTGCTGGAAGGCGTCGCCGAGGCTCCCGGAGCCGGCCGTGCGCAGCTTACGGTCGAACGTGCGTTCCATGGAGCGGCGGACGGCCTTCTGGACCGGCGGGAGGAGCAGGAGCAGCCCCAGCGCGTCGGAGACCAGGCCGGGGATCATGAGGAGGAGACCTCCCAGCATCATCAGGCCGCTGCCCCCGCCGGAGGAGGGGGGTGTGCCGCGCTGGAGCGCCTCATTGAGGTTCTGGAAGGCGCGTCGGCCCGCCCGCTTGATGACCACGGAGCCGAGCAGGAACCCGGCGAGCAGCAGCAGGAGGACCGTGAACCCGCCGGCCGCGCCCGCGACCGCGGTCAGCAGCCAGATCTCCAGCACCAGCCACGCGGCGAGCCCCAGCGGCAGGAACGTCCGCAGACGGGAGCGCCGGGGCCGGGTGTCGAGGGGCGGAGGAGTCTGAGCGCCAGTCGTCATGCCCCCAGTGTGCCTGGCCCCGGCTCAGAGCGGCATAAGGGGTCGATCAGCCGTTCCCGCGCGATCCGCCGGGCGATGCCGGGCCGGGCGCCGTGTCCGGGGTCAGGACTGCGAGGGCTGCTGCGGCGACGGAGTGGACGGGGCGGGCGGTGCCGGGGACGGCTGCGCCGGGGGCTGTGCCTGCTCCTGCCCGCCCGTGCGGCCGGCGATCTTGCCGACGCGTTCTCCCACGCCCCAGGCCGTGACCCGCCACAGGGCCTCCACGAGGATGTCGCGGCTCATCTTGGAGTCGCCCAGCTCGCGCTCGACGAAGGTGATGGGCACCTCGACGACGTGGTAGCCCGCCTTGACCGCCCGGCGGGCGAGGTCGACCTGGAAGCAGTAGCCCTGCGAGGCGACCTCGTCGAGACCGAGGCCTTCGAGGGTCTCGCGCCGGAAGGCGCGGTACCCGCCGGTGATGTCGCGCAGCGGCAGGTCGAGGGCCAGGCGCGAGTAGAGGCTGCCGCCGCGGGAGATGATCTCGCGGGACCGGGGCCAGTTCACGACCCGGCCGCCCGGCACCCAGCGGGAGCCGAGCACGAGGTCGGCGCCTTTGAGCGCGGTGAGCAGACGGGGCAGTTCCTCGGGCTGGTGGGAGCCGTCGGCGTCCATCTCGACCAGGACGCCGTAGCCGTTCTCCAGGCCCCAGCGGAAGCCCGCCAGGTAGGCAGCGCCGAGGCCCTCCTTGCCCTTGCGGTGCAGCACCTGGACGTGGTCGTCCTCGGCGGCCAGCTCGTCGGCGAGTTCACCGGTGCCGTCGGGGCTGTTGTCGTCGGCCACGAGGACGTGCGCCTCGGGGACGGCCTCGCGCACCCGGCCGACGATGCTCTTGATGTTCTCCGCCTCGTTGAAGGTCGGAATGATCACCAACGCCGTACCCAGCGGACCGAACTTCCTCTCCCGGTCCTGTGCCGCGCGAGTCGCGTCGCCGTCGTTCACTGCTGCCCCTTCGTGTCCGTACGCAGGGGTCCACCATAGTGGCCGCAGCCTGGGGTGACGCGACAGGACGTTCGTATGGTGGTGTCGTTTCCGCAAAAGCGGGGTATGCATGCGCTTTTGGGCTTGTATGACCAAGCGTATCGCCGGGAGGTGTGCCCGTGCGGTCCCGCGGAGGGGGGCCCGGCGCCCTTCGGGCCGACCTGGGACCCGCCGGCTGCGGGTCGACCTGAAGCCGTTGTCTACTGAGCGTCCGGGCCCCACCCGGGTCGCACCGCCCCGACCGGCCGGAACGCTCCCTCGCCCTGGTGCGGCGCTGCGCCTGGCTCCCAGCGGCGGCGCGCACGGTGCGGCGCGCCGTCCCTGACCCAGCGGCGCACCGGCGAGTGCGCGGACGTTCCCCGGCGGGGCGTCCGGTGGTGGACCCGGCCGAACCTACCGGCCCCCCGCGGGCGGCTGTCAACAGTCGTTCGACCTGCGACTCTTCGGACAACACGCTGGTCAACGGTCGGAAGGCGACCCCCGGGGGACGCGGTGCGGACGGGTGATCTTCCGCTGATCCTCCGCGCCGCCCCGGTGGATCACTCACCCGGTCGCGCGAACACCGTCCGTCCGCCGACCACCGTGCGCAGGCACTCGGGCAGGTCGGCGCCGGGCGTGAGGTCGGGCAGACCGGGAGTGCCCGAGCGGGGGTCGGTGGACCAGCGGGCGACGCGGTCGTCCGGGGCCTGCACGACCAGGGCTCCGGTACGCCAGACGGCGTAGTCGGCGGGCGCGCCCGGCACCAGGACACCGGCGTCGTCACGTCCGACGGCCCGCCAGCCGCCCCGGGTGTGGGCGGTGAAGGCGGCGCGCACGGAGATCCGGTGCCGGGGCGTGCGGTGGAAGGCGGCGGCCCGGACCGTGCCCCACGGGTCGAGGGGGGTCACGGGGCTGTCGGAGCCGAAGGCGAGGGGGACACCGGCCCGCAGCAGAGCGGCGAACGGGTTGAGGGAACGGGCCCGCTCGGCGCCCAGGCGCTGCGCGTACATGCCGTCCTCGCCTCCCCACAGGGCGTCGAAGGCGGGCTGGACGGAGGCGGTCAGGCCGAGTTCGGCGAAGGCGGCGATCGTCTCGGGGGTGAGCATCTCGGCGTGCTCGACGCGGTGGCGGGCGGCACGCACGCGGGCCAGGCCCACCTTGTCCGCCGCCGCGCGCACGCCCTCGACGACGGCGGTGACGGCGGCGTCGCCGATGGCGTGGAAGCCCGCCTGGAGGCCCGCCTCGGTGCAGTCCGTGACGTGCGCGGCGACCGCGGCGGCGTCCAGGTAGGCGGTGCCGGTGTGGGCGGCGTCGCGGTACGGGTCGTGCAGGCAGGCGGTGTGGGAGCCGAGGGCGCCGTCGACGAAGAGGTCCCCGGCCGCGCCGAGGGCGCCCAGCGCGCGCGCCTTGTCGGCGTCGCGCTCCGCCCAGTAGCCGACGACCCGCGGCCCCGGTTCCTCGGCGGCCAGCCGCAGCAGGGCGGTGAAGTCCTCCTCGGAGGAGATCTCGGGGCCGGCGCACTCGTGGACCGAGCCGATGCCGAGCGAGGCGGCGTGCGCGAGGGCGGCCCGCTGGGCCTCGGTGCGCTGCGCCGGCGTCACGGCTGCGAACGCCGCGGCGCGGACGGCGTGGTGGGCGGCGGCGGTGAGCGGGGCCTCTCCCGGACCGTCCGTCGCACCGACGCCCGGGGTCATCTCCAGCAGGGCCGTGGTGACGACCGCGGAATGGACGTCGATGCGGGACAGGTAGAGGGGGCGGCCGCCGGTGGCCTCGTCCAGTTCGGCGCGTGTCGGGGGGCGGCCGCCGGGCCAGCGCGCGGCGTCCCAGCCGTGGCCGAGGAGGACCGTGTCCCGGGGCCGGGCCGCGGCGAAGTCCCGCACCCGGGCGAGGGCCGCCTCCAGGGAGGGCACGGCCGACAGGTCGAGGCCGGTCAGGGCGAGACCCGTGGAGGTGGTGTGGACGTGGGCGTCGGTGAAGGCGGGGGTGACCAGGGCTCCGTCCAGGTCGACCACCTCGTCGACGCCGTCCGCGAAGGCGTCGGCCGCGCCCTCGGAACCGACCCAGGCCACCTGGCCGCGCTCGACGACCATCGCGGTCGCGAACGGGTCGGCGGGGCTGTGGACCTCTCCTCGGCGGAGCAGGACGGTCTTCGGGTCGGGGGTGCGCTCGCTCATGACACCAGTCTCGTACCTCGCCCCGGCCGGCCAGCACGGGGGACCCCTTCGCACGGAGCGCACGGAGCGCTCGGGGCGCTCGGGGCGCGTCCGGGGCGCCGGTCCTCAGATCCGGGGCGGGCGGGCCTCGTACGGGGTGGACAGCACGACCGTGGTGCGCGTGGAGACTCCGGCGAGGGCCCGCAACCGGCCCAGCAGTTCCTCCAGTTCGTGCGGGGTGGCCACCCGCACCTTGAGGATGTAGTTCTCGTCGCCGGCCACGCTGTGACAGGCCTCGATCTCGGGCACCCCGGCGAGCCGGTCGGCGATGTCGTCGGGCGCGCTGGGGTCGAAGGGTTTCACCGAGATGAAGGCGGTCAGGGGCAGCCCGACGGCCTCGGCGTCGACGACTGCCGCGTACCCCCGGATCACGCCGCGCTGTTCCAGCCGGCGTACCCGCTGGTGCACGGCCGACGTGGACAGGCCCGTGGCCTTGCCCAGGTCGGTGTAACTCATCCGCCCGTCCTTGACGAGCAGCTGCACGATCTGTCGGTCCAGCTCCTCCATGGCGCAAGAACTTACAGGGCGCGCGATCTCTTCGTATACGTATACAGCCCAGGCCATACCGGTTCGTGATGTGGTGAACGGTACGGTCCGACCGGCATCTGCGCATGGCATGTGACCAACACCACAGGTCGCGCGAAGTCTTCGTGATGGTCCCGTGATTACCGCCGCGGAGCGCTGGGAAGTGCTTGCTGTGGTCGAGGCCGCAGTGCCTGAACGGCCCAGCCCGAGGGGGAGAATCCCATGCAGAGCCTTAAGCGTCCTGGTCGCACCGCGCCCAAGCGGTTCCAGCCCGCCGTCGTCGAGTCCGAGCCGGAGGGCGTCGAACCCGACGGCTACGACGGCCTCGACGACGGCGGCGACTCCTACGAGTTCGACGCCTACGACACCTTCGAGATGTACCGGGTGATCTGCCCGGACTGCGCGCAGCCCATCGCCCTGCTGGCGGACGAGGAGGTCCTGCCGGAGCACGCGCTGTGCGCGTCGCCGTGGAACCCCTTCGGTCTCACGGTCTGCGCCGGTACGGGCCGCGCGGCGGCCGAGGCCCGTCCCGCGGACGAGTCGGTGGAGCTCCAGGAGCAGGAGACGGCACTGCTGTTGACGCTTCCTCAGGGGTTGGACTGGCGCATGCAGCCCTTCTCGCACGTGGGCGGACCGGCCTCGCGCCCGATGCGGGTGCCCGCACCGCGCCGCCACGCCGCCTGAGCGCTTCCGCCCGGCTTCCCCGACCGTCCCGCGTCACGGCCGCAGCCCGGCCGTGGCCCGTGACCGGCATGCCCCGAACGGCCGGACTCCGGTCCCGCGAGGGGGATGTGACGGCACATCAGGGAACGGTGGCATCCCTGCGGTTGGCGCCGGGGACACTTCCCGGACCCACGTACGAGGGTGCGAGCCGTGACCCGGCGTCACGCGCTCGCGTCGCCCCGGTGTGACCCCACCCGTCGGGCGTCCGGGCGTCACCACCACGTGTCCGTCCCCGTCCCCGCGGCGGCGCGGTCGGCTCCGCCGCCCCCGCAGGACCCCCGATCCACCGGGACACGATGCGTTCCCGGGCCGGCCGGGGCCGTGCCCTGCCCGGCCGGCGGGACCCGGAGCGGGTGCGGCTGGTGGCGCCCCCGGTACGGCCGGGCCGGTCCGGCGGGTCCTCGGACCCGGCGGCCGCCGGGCGACGACCGTGCGCCGGACCTGGTCCGCGCCCTCGACGATCCGCGGGACCTCGGCCTCGCGCGGGTCACTCGGGCCCTGATCCCGTCGACGATCCGGCCGTCGTCTTCCCTGACGGCCCGGGGGGCCCGGGGAGCAGCGCGAGCCGGAGAAGAGACACTCCCGCTCCGGGTGCCCGCGGTCCTCCGGCGGCCGGACCGGGTTCGCCCGGGGGCACCGCGACCGGTCCGGCGGCGGTTCAGGGCTCGCGTCGGGCCGGCTTGGGGGCCGGGAAGGCGGCGTCGAGCTCCTCGACGGCGCGCAGGGCACCGCCCAGGGTCTTCACCAGGAGGTCGCGCATGGTCTCGCGGGAGAGTTCGGGACGGCCGATCCAGTCGAGGGTGGCGCCCTCCACGCTGCACACCCAGGACAGCAGGCTCATGCGGGGCAGCGCCGGGATGTCGCTGCGGCCGTAGGCGCCCTCGGCGATGGTGGCCACGATCGCCTCGCGCACCTCGTCCCGGATGGCGTGCACCTCGGCGTCGAAGCCGACGCCGCCGCTGACGATCGTGCGGTAGGCGGCCTGGTGGTGCTCGGCGAAGCGGAGGTAGCCGTCGATCGTGCGGTGGACCCGGTCCGCCTGGGGCAGTTCCATGCCTCTCGCCGCGAACGAGACCAGGTCGGCGACGGAGTCCTGGATGATCGCCAGGTAGTAGCCGCGCTTGGAGTGGAAGTAGTAGTAGATCAGCCCCTTGGCGACGTGCGCCTGCCGGGCTATGTCGTCCATGGAGAGCGCGTCGTAGGACGTGTCGGCGAACAACCTGCGCCCGATGGCGATGAGTTCGGCGCGACGCGCCAGTGAGCGTTCGGTGCCGCGCACCCGGGGGCGGGACGCGTCACGCTGCTGGCTGATGTTCAAGGTCGACCCTGGCTCCAACGCTCGGCGGGACGACGTCAGTATGTCAGGTCGAACCGGGGCCGGACGCGGCGGGCCCGGAGCGCGGACGGCTCTCCCGCGCAGGCGTCAGACGAGGCCCAGCTGGGTCACGAGCATCGCCACGACGACGACCAGGATCCATCCCATGACGTGCTCGAAGACGTTCGGACCGTCGTCCTGGGGACCGCCGGTACGGGTGCGGGCGGCAGCGGCGGTGGCGGCGTGTGCGGTCATGATGGTCTCTCGCTGACGGTCGTACGTGCGGTGGACGGCGGGCTTCCCCCGATCCGTCCACCTTGCCACCGTACGAGGCATGTGCGGCCGAGAGCTTGCTCACACGCGGACGGCCCCCGCCGCGACGGGGACCGTGACGACGGGGACCGCCGGCGTGCGGGGCGGGGCTCAGCGCACGCCGACCGCCGCGAGCGCCCCGCGCTGGAGCGCGCTCGGACGCGCCGGGAAGTAGAGGTAGCAGACACCCCCGGTGCCCGACGCGACCTTGCCGCTCGCGTCGTACCGCTTGGTCCGCAGCCAGATGTTCTCGAACTCCCGCCGCCGGTAGACGCGCCGCACCGCCGGATCGCTCGGCGAGGCCGGGTCGTTGGCGATCACGTCGCCGTCCGCGGTGAAGCCGATCACCGTCATCAGGTGACCGGAGGTGCCGTACCCGGCGCCCGTCAGCTCCTCCTTCAGGAAGGACTGCGACGTGATGGCCGGGATGCCGGCCGCGACCAGCGTCTCCAGGTCGGTGAGGGAGGTGAGCCGGGTCACCACACCCTGGAGGCCCTCGAACGTGGCGGCGTAGGCCGCATTGAACGGCCAGTTGCCACAGCCTTCGTACTGGTGGTCGAAGGTGTGGCGGGCCGCGTGGCACACCTGCGGGTCGGCGTACGCGGGGTCGACCCAGGCCAGTTGCTCCGGTGTGAGGCGGCCGCCCCAGTACTCGACGATCATCTGCGAGGAGGTGGGGCTGCACCAGGCCTCGCCGCCGTTGTCGTACTCGGGGTACTGCCCCGCGTGGATCTCCTGCGAGTAGCGCGGGACGGTCAGCTCCCGCGCGATCCCCGGCACCGAGGCCGGGACGGTGAAGCGGTCCGGGACGTCGGAGCCCGCCGCGCCCGCCCGCCACACGGTCGGGGTGAGCTTCGTGCCGGGCCTGCGGTGGAGGGTCAGGCGCAGCCGGTACGTCGTCAGGCGCAGGCCCGTGGCCGCGTCGTCGACCGCGAGGGTGTCCGTCCACACGGTGCTCCTGCCGTCGGTCTGGCCGTCGACGGAGGTCCGCTTGATGTCCTGGTCCCCGGCGGCCCACCGGCCCATCACGTACCAGGGGGTGGCCGTGCCGTCGGAGTACCCGGCCTTCAGCTCGACCTGGAGCCAGGTGCCGGCCGGTGTCCCGGCGTTCCAGGAGGCGATCACCTCGGTGGCGGGGACGGCGAACCGGTGGGCGGGGGAGGTCCAGGTCGCGTACTCCCAGGCGGCGGTGGTGCCGGTGTGCGGGTCCGTGTAGTCGGTGGTCCCGGCCGGGGTCGCGAGGACCAGCCCGGGCCGGACGCCGGCGACGGCCCGGGTGCCCGCGGCGGTGCCGGAGCGCCAGTCGGTGCGGGTGGTCCAGGAGTGGTACTCCACCGGGCGGTCCGGGGCCGCGCCCCGTCCCGTTCCCGGTGCCGCGCCCGGCAGCGTGTCCGGGCCCGCGGGCCCGGCCGGAACGGCGGCCTCGGCCACCGCGGGGGCCGCACCGCCCGCCACGGCGGCGACGACCGCGGCGGCGAGGAGCGTCCTGCGGGACGGCTGGTCGGTTCGGTCGGAGAGCTGTTCGGCCCTCCTGGACGGCTGTTCGGCTCTGCTCATGAGCGAAAGACTCCCAGGGTGTCCGGGGCGGAGCGGGTCCGGTGTGCGGTGTGCGGTGTGCGCCAACTATGGCGGGAGGCGGGCGGACCCGCCAGCACTTCCGCCCGTGCCGCGCCCGGCAATGTGGGCCCGGTCCACTGACGTGACCTGCGGGAGGGCCGGCCCGCGCCGCTAGACTTGACCGGCCCCGCCCCGGCCCCGGCCTCGGCTTCGTCCCCGCCACCGCCACCTCCACCGCCAGGAACCGTCATCCGCCAGCTCGCCTCCCGGCTCCGCAGCCTGCCGCCGTCCTGCGGCCCGGTCCGCCTGATCGGCGTCGACGGGCACGCCGGTTCGGGCAAGTCCACGTTCGCGGGGCGGCTGGCCGAGGTGTCGGGCGGAGCACCGGTGCTGCACCTGGACGACATCGCGACCCACGACGAACCGTTCGCGTGGACCGGGCGGCTGCTGGCCGAGGTGATCGAGCCGCTCGGCCGCGGCGAGACGGCGCACTACGCCCCCTACGACTGGCGCGCCCGCGGGTTCGGCCCGCCCCGCCCGCTCCCCCCGGCCCCCGTGATCCTGGTCGAGGGGGTGGGCGCCGGCCGCCGCGCCCTGCGGCCGCACCTGGCCCGTCTGCTGTGGATGGAGCTGCCGCGCGAGGAGGCCTGGGCTCGCGGGCGGTCCCGGGACGGCGAGGACCAGCGGGAGTTCTGGGACGGCTGGGTCGAGGCGGAGGCGCGACATTTCGCCGGGGACCCGTCGAGGCCGTACGCGCACGGTCTGGTGCGGCAGTCGCCGCAGGGGTACGAGGTGCTGCCGGGGCCCTCGGGAACGCGTTGAGCGCACCGCCACGTCACACAGGGTGAGTGGCCGCCTGCTGTGTGGTGAAAGTGTGAAGGTCCCTGCATGCGAACTTCGCCAAGTGCTCCAACTCGGCTTGACCGAGGGTCCGTACAGGACTTACGTTCTCGATGTGCGGCGCTGGAAGCCGCCCCGCAGTCGCGAAGCCCCCGGTTGTTCCCCCGTGATCGGGGGCTTCGTTCTGCCCGCACACCGCTTTCGGGCCGTTTCACCGGCGCCCCGCGCCGCCTTCCGATCACCCAGGGTCACCGTGCGACGGTGCGCCCCCTCTGCTCCCACCTCGCCGAACAGGCCTTGCGGCGCCCTTCGGCAGGTCCTCCCCCGCAGGTACGATGCCCTCGGTGCGACCTGTGGACGACCGCTGTGCGCACCTGGCAACTCCGGTCCGCGGCACAGCGGTTCGACCATCGCAGCCGATGGGCTCCGGCCCGGTGGCATACCGACGGGGGCACGGTTCGTGGGGGACGTGATGGACTTCGGCACGCGGGGCCCCGAGGCCCCGGCCGACCTCGCCTGGCTACGAGGCGTGGACGCCTACACCATGGGCGCGTATCCGCAGGCGGAGGAGGAGTTCCGCGCCGCGGTGCGGATCGATCCCGGCATGGCCGACGGCTGGCTCGGGCTGCACGCGCTGCGCGTCGACACGACGACCGCGCTGCTCAGGATGTTCCGGCACCGGGAGCGCTTCGGCGAGCAGCGCGTCCGGCACCGCCGCACCCTCAACTCCTGGTACTGGCTCGGCTGGTGGGTGCAGCCCGTGCTGGAGAGCCCCCGTGACCTGCTCCTCGCGCACGCCTCGCACTGGCTGGACGGCCGGCACGTGCCCGAGCTGGACCGGGCGCTGGCGGGCCTTCCGCCCGTCGACGCCGACCATCACGTCCGCTTCCTGCACGCCTGCCGCGCCTATCTGGTCAAGGACTGGGAGCAGCTGGTCCGGCACACCGACTCCCTCCTCGACGACCCCCTCCTCGGCATCGAGGCCGGTCTGTTCGGCGGCATGGCCCGGGTCCGGCTGGAGATGTACGGGCAGGCCGAGCCGCTGCTGTCGACGGCGCTCATGCGCTGCCGCAGCGAGCAGCCGCAGCGCAAGGAGTTGCGGTACTGGCTGGCCCGCGCGCACGAGGGCACCGGCCGTTCCGCCGCCGCGCTCCCCCTGTACCGGGCCGTGCACCGGGTCGACCCCGCCTTCATGGACACCTCGGCCCGGCTCGCCGCGATCGCCGAGGGCGACGGCTACGACGACACCGGCGACCTGGCGTCCGTCACCCTGGCCGGGATCGGCCAGGACGCCGGGGACGGGCCGGACCTCCTGGACCCGCTGTTCGGCACCGAGGGCCGGGACCTGAAGCTCGGCGACCTCTCCGACCTGCCGCCCGTGGGTCCCGCCCCGACCGTCCCCGACCCGGCCGTGCGCCAGAAGACCGTCGTGCCCCCGGTCCTGCCGGCCGGTCCCACCGACCCGACGTTACTGGAGGAGGCGCTCACCGAGCTGGAGCGCATGGTGGGTCTGGAACCGGTGAAGCGGCAGGTCAAGGCCCTGTCGGCGCAGCTGAACATGGCGCGGCTGCGGGCCGGCCAAGGACTCCCGGTCCAGCCGCCGAAACGGCACTTCGTCTTCTCCGGCCCCTCCGGGACCGGCAAGACCACGGTGGCCCGCATCCTCGGCCGCGTCTTCTACGCCCTCGGCCTGCTGGGCGGCGACCACCTCGTGGAGGCACAGCGGGCCGACCTGGTCGGCGAGTACCTGGGACAGACCGCGGTGAAGGCCAACGAACTGATCGACTCCGCGCTGGGCGGCGTCCTGTTCGTGGACGAGGCCTACTCCCTGTCCAACTCCGGCTACGGCAAGGGGGACGCCTACGGGGACGAGGCCCTGCAGGTGCTCCTGAAGCGGGCCGAGGACAACCGGGACCACCTGGTGGTGATCCTGGCCGGCTACCCGGAGGGCATGGACCGGCTGCTGGCGGCGAACCCCGGACTGTCGTCCCGCTTCACGACCCGCGTCGACTTCCCCTCGTACCGGCCTCTCGAACTGACCTCGATCGGTGAGGTGCTCGCGGCGGACGACGGGGACGTGTGGGACGAGGAGGCCCTGGACGAGCTGCGGTCGATCGCCGGACACGTGGTGGACCAGGGGTGGATCGACGAGCTGGGCAACGGACGGTTCCTGCGGACCCTGTACGAGAAGAGCTGCGCCTACCGGGACCTGCGGCTGTCCACGTACCCGGGGACCCTGACCCGGGACGACCTGTCGACACTGCGGTTGCCGGACCTGATGCAGGCGTACGGCGAGGTGCTGTCGGGACGGGGACCGCAGGACCCGGCCTAGGCACACCTGCGCGGGTCCGCCGGGGGCGCGTACGGCCTCCGCCCCCGGCGACCGGCTAGGTCGCCATCACCACCTCGGGGTAGTCCCGGTGGGCGGGGTCGGTCACCTCGCCCACCAGCAGCTCCAGGACGTCCTCCAGGGCGACCAGCCCGAGCACCCGGCCCGAGGCGTCGGCGACCTGCGCCAGGTGCGTCGCCGCCCGCCGCATCACCGTCAGCGCGTCGTCCAGCGGCAGTTCGGAGCGGAGCGTCGTCATCGGGCGCCACACCTGCTGGGGCACCGCCCGGTCGGACTCCTCGAGGTCGAGGACGTCCTTCACGTGGAGGTAGCCCATGAAGGCGCCGTTCTCCGCGGCGACGGGGAAGCGGGAGTACCCGGTGCGGGCGGTGAGGGCGACGATCTGCCCGGGGGTGACCGACGGCGGGACCGTCACCAGCGACTCGCGCCCGAGCAGGACGTCGGTGACGGGACGGGAGCCCAGTTCCAGCGCGTCCTCCAGCCGCTCCTGCTCCTCGGGATCGAGCAGGCCGGCCTGGCCGGAGTCCTCCACCAGCCGGTTGAGCTGCTCGCTGGTGAAGACGGCCTCGACCTCGTCCTTGGGCTCGACGCTGAAGAGGCGCAGGATGCCCTGGGCGCAGGCGCCGAGGCCGGCGGTGACCGGCCGGCAGAGGCGGGCGAAGGCGACCAGGCCGGGGCCGAGCCACAGCGCGGCCTTCTCCGGGGCCGCCATGGCGAGGTTCTTCGGGACCATCTCGCCGACGACGAGGTGGAAGAAGACCACGGCCGCCAGGGCGATGACGTAACCGAGCGGGTGGATCATGCCGTGCGGCAGGTGGACGCCCTCGAAGACCGGCTCCAGCAGATGCGCCACCGTCGGCTCGGCGACGGCGCCCAGGGTCAGCGAGCACATGGTGATGCCGAACTGGGCGGCGGCCATCATCTGCGGCAGGTGTTCCAGGCCCTGGAGGACCTGGCGGGCCCGCGCGGTGCCCAGCGGCTCGATCTGGCTGCGGCGGACGGAGACGAGGGCGAACTCGGCGCCGACGAAGAAGCCGTTCGCGAGCACGAGGAAGCCGGCGAAGACGAGTTGGAGCACGCTCATCGGGCGACCTCCACGACCACTCCGGTGCGGACGAGCCTGACCCGCTCGGCCCGGTAGTGGCCGACGCGGCGGACCGACAGCCGCCAGCCGGGCAGCTCGGCCCGGTCGCCGACGGCCGGGATGCGGCCGAGCAGGTCGGCGACCAGCCCGGCGACCGTCTCGTAGGGTCCCTCGGGCGCGTCGAGGCCGATGCGCCGGAGCGCGTCGACCCGGCAGCTGCCGTCGGCGTCCCAGGCGGGCCTGCCGTCCTCGGGCGGGGCGGCGGCCAGTTCGGGGATGTCCAGGCCGTCGTGCTCGTCGCGGACCTCGCCGACGATCTCCTCGACGATGTCCTCCAGGGTCACCACGCCGGCCGTGCCGCCGTACTCGTCCACGACGACGGCGATGGGCTGCTCGCTGCGCAGCCGGGCCAGCAGCGGCCGTACCGGCAGGGTCTCGGGGACCAGCAGGGCCGGGCGGGCGATCCGGCCGAGCGGGGTGCGCAGCCGGTCGTGGACGGGGACGGCCAGGGCGTCCTTGAGGTGGACCATGCCGACGACCTCGTCGATCTTCTCGCGGTAGACGGGGAAGCGGGACAGACCGGTGGCGCGGGTCAGGTTGACCACGTCCTCGGCGGTGGCCGACGTCTGGAGGGCGCTGACCTTCACCCGCGGGGTCATCACGTGCTGCGCGGTCAGCTCGGCCAGGGACAGGGTCCGCACGAAGAGGTCGGCCGTGTCCTGTTCGAGCGTGCCGGCCTGGGCGGAGTGCCGGGCCAGGGAGACCAGCTCGCCGGGGGTGCGGGCGGAGGCCAGCTCCTCGGTGGGCTCCACGCCCAGGGCGCGCACGAGCCGGTTGGCGACCGCGTTGAGGCCGGCGATGACCGGCCGGAACAGGCGGGCGAACGCGTGCTGCGGGCCGGCGACGAAGCGCGCGACCTGCAGGGGTCTGGAGACCGCCCAGTTCTTCGGCACGAGTTCACCGATCACCATCTGCACGGCGGAGGCCAGCAGCATGCCGGTGACGACGGCCACCCCGGAGACGGCGCCCTCCGGGACGCCGATCGCGCTGAGGGGAGCGCCGAGGAGCTCGGCGAGCGCCGGTTCGGCCAGCATGCCGACGACGAGGGAGGTGATGGTGATGCCGAGCTGGGTGCCGGAGAGCTGGAAGGACAGCTCCTTGAGCGACTCGACGACCGTACGGGCCCGTCGGTCGCCGTCGGCGGCGGCTTTCTCGGCTTCCTGGCGCTCGACGGTGACGAGCCCGAACTCGGCGGCCACGAAGAAGCCGTTGGCGAGGATGAGCAGGAACGCGGCTGCCAGGAGCAGCAGGGGGATGGTCATGAAGCCGCCGCCTCCGTGGTGGAGGGGGCGGCGCAGGTACTACAGGACGAACCGTCCATCGCCGGAGAGGGTCACTCCTCGGGTAGCAGGACCCCCCGTGCGCCCGGCAGGGCACGACGGGGGTGGAGGCGCAAAGGGGACGCCTCCGTCACCAGATTAATCACGACAGGGGCGTCAGCGGCAGGGTGGACGCCCCCGAGTCAGCCCTGATCCCGCTCCGCGTCAGCCCTGATCCCGGTCGGGACGGTGCACGGACCGGGCCTCCACGAGGTCGCGCAGGGCGCGCGCGTCGGCGATGGCCTGCTGCTTGTCGATGCCCGGCTGGATGCCGAGGGCGGGCAGGCTGGTGCCGTCGCTGAGATCGAGGAACACCCAGGGGTCTCCCTGCCGGAGGTTGACCCGGAGGATCTCGGCCCACTCCAGGCGCCGCCTGCTCGCGATGTTCACCACGGTGATGCCGGAGTCGTCGGCGACGACCCTGACCCGGGCCAGCTGGGCCGGCACCCAGAAGCAGAGGGCGCCGGTGAGGACGAAGCTGAGTCTCTCCCCCGGTCCCAGCTCCAGGAGCAGGGCGACGGCGGAGATGACGAGGAAGAGCACCGCTCCGGCCGAGAGGAGCACCGCGCGGGTGCGGCTCGGCCGGAAGGTGACGGGGAGCGTGGGCTGGTCGGACATCTTCCCGGGGTTCTCAGAGGCGGCAGGCGTGGATGGCCGTGGTGAGGATGGCGCGGGCGCCGATGTCGTACAGGTCGTCCATGATCCGCTGGGCCTCCTTGGCGGGGACCATGGCGCGGACGGCGACCCAGCCCTCGTTGTGCAGCGGGGAGACGGTCGGCGACTCCAGGCCGGGCGTCAGCGCGACGGCCTTCTCCAGCTGCTCGACGCGGCAGTCGTAGTCCATCATCACGTACGTCCGGGCGACCAGGACGCCCTGGAGGCGGCGCAGGAACTGCTGCACCTTGGGCTCCTCGACGTCGGCGCCGGTCCGGCGGATGACGACGGCCTCGGACTTCATGATGGGCTCGCCGATGACCTCCAGGCCCGCGTTGCGCAGGGAGGTGCCGGTCTCGACGACGTCGGCGATGACCTCGGCGACGCCCAGTTCGATGGCGGTCTCGACGGCGCCGTCCAGGTGGACGACGGAGGCGTCGATGCCGTGGTCGGCGAGGTGCCCCGCGACGATCCCCTCGTAGGAGGTGGCGACCGTCATGCCCTTGAGGTCCTCGACGCCGCGGGCGGTGCCGGGCTTGGTGGCGAAGCGGAAGGTGGAGCGGGCGAAGCCGAGCGGGAGGATCTCCTCGGCGTCCGCGCCGGAGTCGACGAGCAGGTCGCGGCCGGTGATGCCGATGTCGAGGCGGCCGGAGGAGACGTAGATCGCGATGTCGCGGGGGCGGAGGTAGAAGAACTCGACCTCGTTCCCCGGGTCGACGATCCGCAGTTCCTTGGACTCGCGGCGCTGCTGGTAGCCGGCCTCATGCAGCATCTCCCCCGCAGGTCCGGACAGGGAACCCTTGTTGGGGATGGCGATGCGCAGCATGAGGTCGGCTTCCTTCGCGTGGTGTTGTTCGGGAGGGGGCGGGCGGGGCTTACAGGTGGGCGTAGACGTCGTCCAGCGAGATGCCGCGGGCGACCATCATCACCTGGACGTGGTACAGCAGCTGCGAGATCTCCTCGGCCGCGGCGTCCTTGCCCTCGTACTCGGCGGCCATCCAGACCTCGGCGGCCTCTTCGACGACCTTCTTGCCGATGGCATGGACCCCCTTCCCGACCAGTTCTGCGGTGCGGGAAGTGGCGGGGTCGCCGTCGGCGGCCTTCTGCTGGAGCTCGGTGAACAGCTCCTCGAACGTCTTCTTGGACATGGTGACCCCACCCTAGCCGTTGTACGTGCCCGCCTACCGCCAGGGTTCGGATACTGAGCGCAGGGTGGCCGCCGTCGCCACCGCCGCCGTCACCGCCTCGTGCCCCTTGTCCTCGGTGGAACCCTCGATGCCGGCCCGGTCCAGGGCCTGCTCCTCGGTGTCGCAGGTCAGGAGGCCGAAGCCGACGGGCACGCCGGTGTCGACCGAGACCTGGGTCAGGCCCTGGGTGACGCCCTGGCACACGTACTCGAAGTGCGGGGTCCCGCCCCGGATGACGACGCCGAGGGCGACGATCGCGTCGTAACCGCGGCCCGCGAGGACCTTGGCGACCACCGGCAGTTCCCAGCTGCCGGGCACCCGGAGCAGGGTCGGCTCGTCGATGCCCAGGTCGTGCAGGGCGCGCAGGGCGCCGTCGACCAGACCGTCCATCACCTTCTCGTGCCACTGCGCCGCGATGACGGCGACCCTGAGGTCGCCCACGTCGCGTACGGACAGTTCCGGTGCGCCCTTGCCGCTCACGTCTCTCCTTCGTGCCGTGCTTGCCGTGCTTACTGGTTGCCGCAGGGGGACACGGGGGCCGTGTCCAGCCAGGGCAGGTCGTGTCCCATCCGGTCCCGCTTGGTGCGCAGGTAGCGGAGGTTGTGCTCGCCCGCCTGGACGGGCATCGGTTCGCGGGCGGCGACCTCGATGCCGTGCCGGGTGAGCGCGTCGGTCTTCTCGGGGTTGTTCGTCATCAGACGTACGCTGCGGACGCCGAGGTCGTCGAGGATCCGGGCGCCGGCCGCGTAGTCCCGGGCGTCGGCGGGCAGGCCCAGCTCCAGGTTGGCGTCGAGGGTGTCGCGGCCGCGCTCCTGGAGTTCGTACGCCCGCAGTTTGGACAGCAGGCCGATGCCGCGGCCCTCGTGTCCGCGCAGGTAGACCACGACGCCCCGGCCCTCGGACTGGATGCGCTGCAGGGAGGTGTCGAGCTGGGGGCCGCAGTCGCAGCGCGCGGAGCCGAAGACGTCCCCGGTGAGGCACTCGGAGTGGACGCGGACGAGGACGTCGCGGCCGTCGCCGATCTCGCCGTGCACGAGGGCGACGTGCTCGACGCCGTCGACGGTGGAGCGGTAGCCGTACGCGGTGAAGGTCCCGTGGACGGTGGGCAGGCGGGTCTCGGCCTCGCGGCGGACGGTGGGCTCGGCGGTGCGGCGGTAGGCGATCAGGTCCTCGATGGAGATGATCGTCAGGCCGTGCTTGCGGGCGAAGGGGATCAGCTCGGGCAGGCGGAGCATGCGGCCGTCCTCGCCGGCGATCTCGACGATGGCGCCGGCCGGGCGCAGGCCCGCGAGCCGGGCGAGGTCGACGGCGGCCTCGGTGTGTCCGTTGCGCACGAGGACGCCGCCGGGCCGGGCGCGCAGCGGGAAGACGTGGCCGGGGCGGACGAGGTCGCCGGATCCGGCGGTGCCGTCGGCCAGGAGCCGCAGGGTGGTGGCGCGGTCGGCGGCGGAGATGCCGGTGGTCACACCGTGTGCGGCGGAGGCGTCCACGGAGACGGTGAACGCGGTCTTCATCGACTCGGTGTTGTCCGCGACCATCTGCGGGAGTTCGAGCCGGTCGAGTTCGTCGCCCTCCATGGGGGCGCAGATCAGCCCGCGGCACTCGCTCATCATGAAGGCGACGATCTCGGGGGTGGCCTTCTCGGCCGCGATGACGAGGTCGCCCTCGTTCTCGCGGTCCTCGTCGTCGACGACCACGACCGGGCGGCCGGCGGCGATGTCGGCGACGGCCCGCTCGATCGGGTCGAGCACGAACTCCTCGACGTCGTCGGTGGTGTGGCGGACGGAGGGGATCGTGGGGGTGGCGGACGGGTGGGCGCTCATGCGGGCGCTCCTTCCAGGGCGGGCCGCGGACCCTTGCGGGAGCGCAGCCACCAGTCGCGCATGCCCCACAGGACGAGCGCGCCGTAGACGACGTAGACGAAACCGGAGAAGGCGTAGCCGTTGGCGAAGTTCAGGGGGACGCCGACGAGGTCGACGAGGAGCCAGGCGAACCAGAACTCGACCATGCCCTTGGCCTGGGCGTACATGGCGACGACGGTGCCGACGAAGATGTAGGCGTCGGGCCAGGGGTCCCAGGACAGGGCGGGGTGGGCCTTGAACAGGAGCGCCACGGCGACCGTGCCGGCGGTGGCGGCGCCGGTCATGGCGGCGCGCTCGCGCCAGGTGGCGAAGCGCGGGGTGATGTGGCCGTCGGCGGATCCGCCGCGGTCGCGGTTCCACTGCCACCAGCCGTAGAGGGCGACGGTCATGACGACGGCCTGCTTGCCGGCGCTGCCGGTGAGGTGGCCGAAGAAGGCGCCGAAGAGGATGAGGCCGGAGAGGAACTGCACCGGCCAGCTCCAGAGGGACCGGCGCCAGCCGAGTGCGAGCGCGGCCAGGCCGAAGATGTTGCCGATCATGTCCGACCAGAGGATGTGCTGGTCGAGGAGGACGAAGGCCTCGGAGTTCAGGGAGTTCACTTCGCCGCTCCCCCGGTGGCGGCCATCAGTCGTTCCACGTACTTGGCGACGATGTCCACCTCGAGGTTGACCGGGTCGCCGGGCTGTTTCAGGCCGAGGGTGGTCAGGGCGAGGGTGGTGGGGATGAGGCTGACGGTGAAGTGGTCGGTTCCGGCCTCCACGACCGTGAGGCTGATGCCGTCGACGGTGATGGACCCCTTCTCGACGACGTACCGGGCGAGGTCGGCGGGCAGGGCGATCCTGACGATCTCCCAGTGCTCGGAGGGCGTGCGCTCCAGCACCCGTCCGGTGCCGTCGACGTGGCCCTGCACGATGTGGCCGCCGAGGCGCGCGCCGACGGCGGTGGGCCGCTCGAGGTTGACGCGGGAGCCGGCGGTGAGGGCGCCGAGGCTGGACCGCTTCAGGGTCTCGGCCATGACGTCGGCGGTGAACTCGTCGCCCTCGTGCTCGACGACGGTGAGACAGACCCCGTTGACGGCGATGGAGTCACCGTGCTTGGCGCCGTCGGTGACGACGGGGCCGCGCAGTCGGAAGCGGGAGGCGTCGCCGAGGTCCTCGACGGCGGTGACCTCACCCAGTTCTTCGACGATTCCGGTGAACACTTCCCGGGTCCTCCTGCCTCATTGGGGCACGGACTCCGGGGTCTGTCGATGACGACAGAAGACAGCGGGTGAGCACACCGGGAGCGACGCCGGACGCACTCGTCCACGGACGAGTTCGGGTACGGCGGCGCGCACGAATGCCCGCCCGCCGCGCACTGCCTCCCATCCGGACTTTAACCGTCGGTCCAGGAATTTCACCTGGTCAACCGGCCGCTGGAAGCGGCCGGGTCGCGGACTGTAACCGCCGGTTCGGAATTTCACCGACCCCGGAGTGCGCTGCTTTAGGTACAGGGCCAGTGTGCCACGCCCGGTACGCGTCCATGCGGGTGACGTCTGTGGGGTGGCTCACAGGGGGTGCGCGGGCGTCCGGGCCGGACCGCCCGGCGCCCCGGCCCGTGACCAGGGAGCCGGCCCCTCGATTGGTCCATACCTATTGACGTACTGGTCTAGTCCTCTCTAGGGTCTGCGCAACTTCCGCGGAGAGGAACCGACCGTGCCGTCCCCCTCACGACACCGGGCGAGACCCGCACCGCCCGCCACGGCGACGGTGACGTCGGCGGTGGTGGCAGTGGCGGGCCTGCCGCTCGCCGGACCGCGGGCCGCCGTCTCGAACGCCGTCGGGCAGGGCCCACGCCGCCTCGACGGCCTCCACGGGACGCCGGGTGCGGGCCTCCGCTGCTGCTCGGCCGGGGGCACGGCCTGCCCGGAGAAGACGGACTCCGTCCGGTCCGAGCGTGCGCCCAGGACCGAGCCCGAGCCCAGGACCGAGCCCGAGCCCTGGCCCTGGCCCTGGCCCGTCGGGCAGTGCCTCCCCGTCATCCTCCGGCGGCAGCAAGGCGCCCCACCGGGGGCGCACCCGGCGCGCCCGGTGGTGGGCGAGGAGCGAGGAGCCCGGCACCACCGGTGAACGGGGGTGTGCGGCAGGATCTCGACTCCGCCCGCCCCGTACGACCGGCCCGGTGGCGGTGACGACGGCCCTTGCCCGCCGCCGGGCCTCTCCACGACCCGGCTTTCCGGAGTCCGGCCCCGGCCGCCGGGGTCCACGACCCGGCCGCTGGGGTCCATGACCCGGCTTCCGGGGTCCATGACCCGGCCGCCGCACGATCCGGCCGCCGCACGGTCCGGCCCCCGGGAGGTCAGCCGTCGTGGGCCCCGAACAGGTCCTCCTGGGCGGACTCCCGCGCCGTCAGCAGCGCGCCGCGCAGCACCGCCGCGCCGCCCAGGGGGCTCGGGCGCACCTGGGTGGGGAGCGGCGCCATCCGCCGCAGCCGTTCCGCCACCCGGGCCGCGAGGTTCTCGCCGCCGGCCCGGCCGACCTCCCCGCCCAGGACCACGCACCCGGGGTCGAGGACGGCCACGACGGAGGCGGCGCCGATGGCCAGCCGGTCGGCGAGGGCGTCCAGGAAGCGGGCGCGGGCCCGGTCGGAGCCGCCGCCGCGGGCGCCCGGGCCGGCGTCGGCCCCCGCCACCGCCGCCCGTACCAGGCCGGCCGCCTCCGGTTCGCCGGGCACCGGGTGCGGGACCGGCCCCAGCCCGTGCTCCCGCGCCAGCGCCGCGACCGCCGCCGAACCGGCCAGGGAGTGGAAGCCGCCCTCGCAGTCCGTGGCCGACGGCAGGCCGGTGGTACCGGGGACCGGCAGGAAACCGATCTCGCCGGTGCCGCCGGAGGCCCCCCGGCGCAGGGCGCCGTCCAGGACCACGGCCGCGCCCGTGCCGTGGCCCAGCCACAGCAGCACGAAGGTGTCGCGGTCCCGGGCGCCGCCCTCGCGCTGTTCGGCCAGGGCGGCGAGGTTGGTCTCGTTCTCGACGGTGACGCGGGCCGCGGGCAGCCGTTCCTGGAGGGCGGCCACCAGACGGCGGTGCCAGGCGGGCAGGCCGGAGGAGTCGCGCAGTTCGCCGCTGGCCGGGTCGATCAGGCCGGGCGCGCCGATGCCGACGGTGTGCAGCCGGCCGGCCCCGGCCTCCTTCACGGCCCGTTCCACCAGGGTGACCGCCTGTTCCACGGCGGGCCCGGTGCCGATGTCGCCGCCGATGGGCACGGACGCCTCGGCGAGCACCCGTCCGACCAGGTCGGAGACCAGCACGGCGACGCCCTCGGTGCGGACGTCCAGCGCCGCCAGATGGGCCCGGTCCGCGAGGATGCCGTAGAGCCGGGCGTTCGGGCCGCGCCGCTGCTCCCCCGCCTCGCCCACGACCTCGATCAGGCCGGAGACGGTGAGACGTTCGACGAGGTCGGCGACGGTGGGCCGGGACAGGCCGGTGAGCTGTTTCAACTGCCCCGCCGTCAGGGGGCCTTCGTCCTGCAGGAGCCGCAGGGCGAGCCGGTCGTTGATGGCCCGGGCGGTGCTCGGGGATGCGGGCATGCGCGGAATCCTCCCATGGACGCCGGAGCGTCACCCCGGACCGGCCTCTATTTATCAGGCAGGGTTCCTGATAGTTTACGCGGGCGCCGCGCTGACGCGGCCCGCGCACGGCACCCCGCCGGGCGGCACACCGGCGAGGAGGGGCCCGGGAATGAGCGAAACGGCGTATGCACCGTCGAAGGTACGGTCGGCCCGGTACGCGGTGGCCGCCGTGTTCACCGTGCACGGCGCGGTCACCGGCTCCTTCGCCACGCGGGTGCCGTGGATCCAGGACCACGCCTCCGTGAGCGCCGGCACGCTCGGCTTCGCCCTGGCCTTCACCGCGTTCGGAGCGGCCTGTGCCATGCCGCTGGCGAGCCGGATCACCCACCGCCTCGGCAGCCGGGCCGCCCTGCGCGCGCTGCTGGCGCTGTGGACGCTGGCGCTGGTCCTGCCTTCCCTGGCGCCGGACATGCTCACCCTGTGCCTGGCGATGTTCGTCTACGGCGCCACCGCGGGCATGGCCGACGTGGCGATGAACGCCCTCGGCGTGGAGGTCGAGCGACGGCTCGAGAAGTCGATCATGTCGGGGCTGCACGGCATGTGGAGCGCGGGCGCGCTGCTCGGCTCCGCGGCCGGCACCCTCGCCGCGCACCTGGGCACGGACGCGCGCCTGCACCACGTCCTGGCGGCGGCCGTCCTCACCGCGCTCGGTCTCCTGGCCTGCCGGTGGGTGCTCGACCTGCGGCCCACCGAGGACGAGGAGCCCCCGCCGCGCTTCACCCTGCCGCCCCGCTCGGCGCTGCTGATCGGCGCGGTCGGGTTCTGCGCGGTCTTCGCGGAGGGCGCGAGCCTGGACTGGTCGGCGGTCTACCTGGACGACCACCTCGGCACCTCGGCCGGCCTCGCCGCGGCCTGCACGACCGGCTTCATGCTCACCATGGCGGTGGCCCGGATCCTGGGGGACGCCGTGGTGAACCGGTTCGGCGCGGTCCGCACGGTCCGCGCGGGCGGGGTGCTGGCCGCCGCGGGCGGCCTGCTGATCGTGGTGGCGGACCACCCGGCGACGGCCATCGGCGGGTTCGGGATGATGGGCCTCGGCATCGCCGTCGTCGTCCCGCTGTGCTTCGCGGCCGCCGGGCACAGCGGACCGAACCCCAGCCAGGCCATCGCGGGCGTCGCGACCATCACCTACACCTCGGGGCTGATCGCCCCGAGCCTGATCGGCGGGGTGGCGCAGGCGACCAGCCTGATGGTGTCGTTCGGCGTGGTGACGGTGCTGGCGTTCGGGCTCGTGGTGTTCGCGGGTGTGCTGCGCGGCGGCGAGCGTACGCCGGTGAAGGTCAGTCCGCCGGACGCAGCAGTGCCCGGCCCGCGCTCCTGAACGCCTCGCTCCACGGCGCCGGGCGCATGGTCGCGGGATCGAGGCGGACCAGGACGCGGGTGCCGTGCGCGTAGGTGAGCGCCCCGTCGGCCGAGCAGAACCGGAAGCCGTAGGTCAGGCCGGTGTTGCCGAGCCGCTCCAGCCACAGGTGGACGGCGTAGGCGCCCGGCCTGGTGACGGGCGCCTCGTAGCCGATGCGCAGTTCCTTCACGGCGTTGCAGGCGTCGCCGGCAGCCGCCCAGTCCCCCTCGAAGCGCACCCCGTGCTCCTGCCACAGCTCGGTCCAGGCCCGCTCGACCATCAGCGGGTAGCGGGCGTTGTGCAGCAGTCCGAGCGCGTCGAGGTCGTCGAAGTGGACGGTGACGGGCATCAGCCGGCCGTGGGACAGGGCGGGGGCGGCCGGGGCTTCGGCGGTCACGGGCGGGGCTCCTGGGGGCGAAGGGGGCGGACGAGGAAGATGTACGAGGCAATCACCCCTATCCTAAGCGGTCGCTCACCCTCCGGATCCGCGTGAGAATGGGCCGGACATCCGCACCGCGCCGAACGACTTCCGCACCGCGCCGGGACGGCTCGCGCGCCGCACGAACGAAAGCGAAAACCCCCATGGATCTTGGCGTCCGCTGGAAACTGCACGGCGACGGGCGCACGCCGGAGCCCGGAGCGGTGGTCCGCCCCGACGAGCGGCTCTCCTGGCCCCGCACGGCCGGTCTCGGCGCACAGCACGTGGTGGCCATGTTCGGGGCGTCCTTCGTGGCCCCCGTCCTGATGGGCCTGGACCCCAACCTGGCCATCATGATGTCGGGCGTCGCGACCGTGATCTTCCTGCTCGCGACCCGCGGCCGGGTGCCCAGCTACCTCGGCTGCTCGCTGTCGTTCGTGGGCGTCGCGGCGGTCATCCGCGCCCAGGGCGGCACGAGCGCCACCGTCACCGGCGCGGTCCTCGTCGTGGGTGTGGCGCTCTTCCTCGTGGGGGTGGCCGTCCAGCGGTTCGGCGCCCGGATCATCCACGCGGCGATGCCACCGGTCGTGACGGGCGCGGTCGTGATGCTGATCGGCTTCAACCTCGCCCCCGTCACCGCCTCCACCTACTGGCCGCAGGACCAGTGGACGGCCCTGCTGGTCATGCTGTTCACCGGTCTGGCCGTGGTCTGCCTGCGCGGCTTCTGGTCCCGCATCGCGATCTTCCTCGGTCTGGTCTTCGGCTACGGCATCTCCTGGGCGTTCGACCGGATCTTCGGCCGGATCCACTCGGCGGACGCGAGCGGCGAGGTCGTCGACCACTGGCGCCTGGACCTCTCCGCCGTGGGCCGGGCCGACTGGATCGGCCTGCCGTCCTTCCACGGGCCGAGCTTCGAGTGGTCGGCGATCCTGGTGGCCCTGCCCGTCGTCATCGCGCTGGTCGCGGAGAACGCCGGGCACGTCAAGGCGGTCGGCGAGATGACCGGCGACTCGCTGGACGACAAGCTGGGCACGGCGATCTCGGCCGACGGCCTCGGCTCCGTGCTGTCCACGGCGGTCGGCGGCCCGCCCAACACCACGTACTCCGAGAACATCGGCGTGATGGCCGCGACCCGGGTCTACTCCACGGCCGCCTACTGGGCCGCGGCGGGCTTCGCGCTGCTGTTCGGACTGTGCCCCAAGTTCGGCGCGGTGGTGGCCGCGATCCCGGGCGGCGTCCTCGGCGGCATCACCGTCATCCTGTACGGCATGATCGGCCTGCTCGGTGCCCAGATCTGGCTCAACGCCGGGGTGGACCTGCGCAACCCGCTGAACCTGGTCCCGGCCGCCGCGGGCATCATCATCGGCGTCGGCAACGTCACCATGGAGTTCACCGACACCTTCTCGCTCAGCGGCATCGCCCTGGGCACCCTGGTCGTCATCACCGGCTACCACGCGCTGCGCGCCTTCGCCCCCGCCCACCTCAAGACCCAGCCGCCGCTCCTCGACGAGGGCACCAGTTCCTACGACGAGGCCGGCTCGTAGAAGTACCGGGGCGCCGCCCGCCCGGCCACCGTCGCGGCCGGTGCGGCGCCCCGCCGTCCGGCTCACGGCCCGCGCGTGCCATCCGGCCCGCACGGCACGCGCCGTCCGGCTTCCCGCGCCGTCCGGCAGCCTCCCGCGCCGGGACCCGTTCGCCCGTTCCGGGGAAGCAGCGGGCCGGCGGGCCCACCGGCCCGTCCGGGGCTGCGACCCTGCCTGCATGCCGCACCCGCAACAGTTCGTCCCTCCCCCCGGCAACCCCGTCGACGGGGTGCTCTCCCGCATGCGCGCCCTCGACGCGGCCCTCCCGCCGCAGGACGGGATCGCCGTCTTCAACCGCTTCCGTCTCGCCGTGACCGAGGAGGCGGACCGGCACGTCGGCACCGGCCGGTCCGGCGCCCTCCGGACCGCGGTCACGCCGGACCTCCGGTTCGCCGAGCGCTACCTCGCCGCCGTCGACGCGGCCGCGGCCGGCCACCGCCCGCCGGCCTGCTGGCGCCCGCTGTTCCAGCTCCGCCGCCATCCGGGCGTACGCCCACTGCAGTTCGCGCTCGCGGGCGTCAACGCCCACGTCGGGCACGACCTCGCGCTCGCCGTCGTGGACGCCTGCCAGGCCCTGGGCTGCGAACCGGCCGCGCTGGAGGACGAGTTCGACCGGGCGGGCGATCTCCTCACGGCGCTGGAGGAGCGGGTGCGCGAGGACCTGGTGCCCGGCCCCGACCTGTTCCGGATCGCCGATCCGCTCACCCACCTGCTCGGCTCCTGGAGCCTGGAGCGGGCCCTCGACGCCGCCTGGTCCGCGGCCCGCGCCCTGTGGGCCCTGCGCCGTCTGCCGGACGTCGCCGGGGAGTTCACCGACCGCCTCGACGCGGCGGTCGGCTTCGCGGGCCGCATGCTCCTGACCCCCCTGCCGGACCGGCCGGCCGGCGCGGGCCCGCCCGGGCCCCCAGGCCGAGGAGCCGAGGGTGTCTAGTCCTCCGGCAGTTCGACCGGGGCGATCTCGTCGTACACGTCGCCCGGGCCGGGGTTGGTCGTGTCCGTCGTCCCGCCGAGGTGGTGCATGACGCCCCACACCGCGTTGAGGGCGGTCTGGACGGCTCCCTCGGCCCAGCCCGCGGTCCAGGAGATGTCGTCGCCGGCGAGGAAGATGCCCCGCTTGTCCTCGGGCAGCCGGTCCTGCATGAAGTGGGTGAACAGGCGCCGCTGGTAGCGGTAGTGGCCGGGCAGGTTGGCCTTGAACGCGCCCATGAAGTAGGGCTCGTTCTCCCAGGAGACGGTGACCGGGTTGCCGATGACGTGCTTCCTGATGTCGACGTTCGGGTAGATCTCGCCGAGCGACTTGAGCATGACCTCCATCCGCTCGTTCGCGGACAGCGGCAGCCACTTCAGGCTGTCGTCGCACCAGGTGTAGGACAGGCAGATGACGGCGGGCCTGTCCGGGCCGTCGTCGAGGAGGTAGGTGCCGCGGGTCATGCGGTCGGTGAGCGTCATCGACATGACGTCCCGGCCCGTGCGCGCGTCCTTGTCCAGCCAGAAGGGACGGTCCACGGGCACGAAGAGCTTGGAGCTCTCCATGTAGTGGGTGCGTTCGATCGCCGTCCAGTGGTCGATCGGGAAGAGCGAGTCGTCGCAGGCGATCTTCGACAGCAGCATCCAGGACTGGGCGGTGAAGACCGCCGCCCGGTAGGTGCGGATGTCCCCGTCGGCGTCGGTCACGGTGATCCGGTTGCCGGCGGTGCGGTTCAGGCGGGTCACGGCCGGGCGGGGCTCGCCGCCCTCGTGGAGCGAGGCCAGCGAGGTGCCGTACGGCCAGTGGATGGTCTTCTCCGGCTCGCGCTCCCACAGCCGCAGCGGCAGTTGCTGGGAGCCGCCGACGATGCCGCGGTGGTGGTCGTCGGCCTCGGTGTAGACGACGCGGAGTATCTCCAGGATGGAGTTGGGGAAGTCGGTGTCCCAGCCGCCGGTACCGAAGCCGACCTGGCCGAAGATCTCGCGGTGCCGGAAGGACGTGAAGGACTCGGAGTCGCAGAGGAAGCCGTAGAAGGTCTGGTTGTCGAGCTTCTCGACGAGCTTCGCCCAGATCTCGCGGATGCGCGGCACGTCGCGCTCGCGCATGGCCTGGTTCATGTCGGAGAAGTCGGCGCCCTCCTCCAGGCACCTGTTCCAGGCGGCGGCGACGTCGCGGTAGACCTGCGGCAGGTCGTCGATCGTCTCGGCGTAGTGGGACTCGCCCTTGAGGTCGACGACGGTCGAGGGCGTGGCCTCGGCGAGCGGGTTGGGGAACGGGCGGGTCTCGAGGCCCACCAGGTCGATGTAGTGCTGCAGGGCCGTGGAGGACGGCGGGAAGCGCATCGCGCCCATCTCGGCGGTCAGCGAGGGGTCGCAGCCGTCGAAGCCCACCGTGCGCAGCCGTCCGCCGATCCGGTCGGCCTCGTACACGACGGGCTTGAGGCCCATCTTCATCAGCTCGTAGGCGGCGACGATCCCGGACAGTCCGCCGCCGATCACGGCGACCTCGGTGCCGTGCTCGGTGGCCGGTACCTGGCCGAGGCCCGCCGGGTGGGCGAGGAAGTCGTCGTAGGCGTAGGGGAAGTCCGGGCCGAACATCGTGATCGGCGGCTGCTCCTCGTCTGCGTGCTCGACGGCGTTGGGCACGGTGGACGTCATGGGGTGCGGACTCCTTGCGGCGACGAGGAAGAGGAAGAGGACGGGGGTGTCAGACCAGGGACCCGTAGAGGCCGGGGCGGCGGTCCTTCAGGTAGGGGTTCGCCTCTCGGGAGGCGGCCACGAAGGCGGGGTCGGCGTCGGCGAACACGAGTTCCTCGTCGCGTCCGGCGCGGGCGCGGGCGACGCCGTCGGGACCGGCCAGGGTGGAGAGTCCGACGAACTCGAACTCCCCTTCCTGGCCGACCCGGTTGACGTAGGCGACGTACATCTGGTTCTCGAAGGCGCGCACCGGGATCATCGACTCGGCGACGAACTGGAAGGGGTGCATCTGTGCCGTCGGCACCACCAGCAGGCCGGTGCCGGCCAGGGCGTGGGCGCGGACGTTCTCCGGGAACTCGACGTCGTAGCAGATCATGAGGCCGACGGTCAGGCCGCCCAGTTCGGCCTGGACGACGGGCCGGTCGCCGGGCGTGAACCGGTCGCGCTCGAAGCAGCCGAAGAGGTGGGTCTTGCGGTAGTTCGCGAGGCGGGACCCGTCGGCGGAGATCAGCTGCGCGGCGTTGTACACCGTCCCGCCGTCACGCTCCGGGTATCCGTAGGCGACCGCGAGACCGTGCCGGCCGGCGAGGTCGGCGACCGCGTCCGCGGAGTCGCCGTCGGCGGGCTCGGCGAGACGGGCGACGTCGTCACCGATCGCGTACCCGGTCAGGAACATCTCCGGCGCGACCAGCAGTCCGGCACCCGCGGCGGCGGCGCGGCCGGCGGCCTCGTCGAGGACCTCGAGGTTCTCGACGACGGAGCCGGGGCGGCCGGAGCTCTGGAGCAGGGCGATGCGCATGCGTGTTCCTCACCGGAGGCGGAAGGTGTGGGGGACACCTAGACGCTACGGTCCGCTGACCAGGGCGGACAAGGAGGAGCCGTTGCGCGGTGGTGAGCTGTTCGTTGCGTGCGGGAGGCGCGGGGCGGCGATTCGTTGCGCGGCACCGCGCCCGGGATCACCGCTGCGGGCCCACCGTCGCGGGACCGCCCCGGGTCCTTGGTCGCGGGATCACCACGAGGTCCCCGCCGCGGGCTCCGCGCCGTGGGGTCCGCGGCGTACGGCCACCAGCAGCGCGGTCGCCAGGCAGGGCGCCGCGAACAGCGCGAAGGCGGTGCCGTGCGCGGTGGCCGAGGCGAGCGGGGCGTAGGTGACGTACACCGCGATGGTGGTGAGTTCGGTGCCCAGGCCCGCGACGGAGGTGAGGGTGGCCCGTCCGGCGCCCTCGATGCACCGCTGGAGGCGGGCGTCGGCCAGTACCGTCGCCAGCTGGAAGCCGCCGAAGGCCAGGGCCACCAGCGTCAGGCCGGCCGGTGTGCCTGCGCCCGCTCCGGCGGCGAGGGCGAGCGCGGAGGCCGCGAGCAGCGCGGCGAACCCCTTGCGGCCCAGGCGTTCGGCGGGCCCGGCCAGCAGGCTTCCGGCGGTGACGCCGGCCCAGATCGTCATCAGCAGGTGAGGGACCGCCGCGTCGGAGGCGCCGGTGTCCCGCGCCAGCAGCGGGGTGTACTCGTCGAGCGCGCCCCAGACGGCGGCGACGGCCGGGACGAGCAGGAGGGCGCCGCGCACCGAGCGGTCGCGGCGGGCCTCGGCGAGGCCCGCCCGCAGCGTCGCCGCCCAGCCCTCGCCACCGTCACCGTCCCCGTGCGCGCCTGTGCCTGCGGGGCCGGGGGCACGGTGTTCGGGGAAGCGGGTCGCCGTCGCGGCGCACAGCAGGCAGGCCAGCACGCTGGCCGCGCCGACCGCCGGATAGCCGTACCCCGCGAACACCGGGCCGGCCAGGGCCATGGCCGTCATCACCGCGGCCTGTCCGGCCGCATGGGCCCGGCCCATGAGGCGGGCGTACCGGTCCGTCGCGCCGAGCCGCTCCAGCTCCTCGTAGACCAGGGCCTCCAGGGCGCCCGAGCCGAGCGCCCCGCGCGCGCCCCACAGCACGAAGCCGGCGGCGAAGGCCCCGTACGACGGGAACAGCACCCACAGCGCGAAGCCGGCCGCGCCCAGCAGCGGGCCCAGCCACAGCGGCAGCCGGCGGGAGACGGCGTCCGCCCAGACGCCGGAGGGGACCTCCAGCAGGACGCCGGTCGCCGACCACAGGACGAACAGTGAGGACGTCTGCGCGAGGGACAGGCCGGTGTCGGCGAACAGCAGCGCGTACACCGGGTAGAGCAGGACGAACTCGTCCAGGAACGCGTAGCCGTACAGCGTGGTGGTGAGCCGCCGCACGCCGGGGGCTCCGGCGGGCGCGCGCACGGGTGAGTGAGTCATGAGGCCTTCCCGCAGGGACGTTTCGGACACCGGGGGTACGGCGTCCGAGGCGGTCCTCGGGAGGCACGGCTGCTGGATCAATGTCGCCAGGTCATGGGACCGAGGGTAGCCCCGGGCCCGGCCCGCTCACCAGCGCTTCGCGAAGCTGCCGGCCTCGGAACCGGCGGCCCTCGGGGCGACGGCGCTCAGGGCGACGGCCCTCGAGGCGGCGGCCCTCAGGTCGGCGAGCCGGAGGAGAAGCGGCGCAGCAGCGGGGAGAGCACCAGCACCGACTTCGTGCGCTCCACGAAGGGCTCCCCCGCGATCCGCTCCAGCACCCGCTCGAAGTGGCGCATGTCGGCGGCGAAGACCTGGGCGATCGCGTCCGCCTCCCCGGTGACGGTGGAGGCGGCCACGACTTCCTGGTAGCGCTCCAGGCCCCGCTGGATGGTCTCCGGCGAGGTGTTGCGCCGGCAGTGGATCTCGACGTACCCCTCGGTCTCCCAGCCCAGGGCCGCCGGGTCGACGCGCACCGTGAACCCGGTGATGGCCCCGGTGGTGCGCAGCCGGTCCACACGCCGTTTGACGGCGGGCGCGGAGAGGCCGACGAGCTGCCCGATGTCCGCGTAGGAGCGGCGGGCGTCCTCGGCGAGGGCGTGCACGATGCGTTCGTCGAGATCGTTCAGCACTGCGGGTCGTTCACTTCACTTCGGATGACGCGAGGCGGGAGCGGCGGTGGCCGTAGAGGAAGTAGAACACGAGCCCGACCGCCGTCCGGACACCGAAGACCATTCAGAGGACGCCGGGGGCGCGGGCCGGTCGGCGGCGCGGAAGACGCGGGCCCGGCGACGGCCGGACCCGCCCCGTCCTCACGGCGGCGGCACCGCCCCGCCGGGCGCTCAGCTCCAGCTGGCGTGCAGGGGCTGGCCCTCCGCGTAGCCGGCCGCGCTCTGGAGGCCGACCACGGCCTTCGCGGCGAACTCCTCCAGGGAGGCGGCACCGGCGTAGGTGCAGGAGGAGCGGACGCCCGCGACGACCGAGTCGATCAGGTCCTCGACGCCCGGGCGGTCCGGGTCGAGGAACATGCGGGAGGTGGAGATGCCCTCCTCGAACAGCGCCTTGCGGGCCCGGTCGTACGCCGACTCCTCGGAGGTGCGGTTGCGCACGGCGCGCGCGGACGCCATGCCGAACGACTCCTTGTAGAGCCGCCCGCCGGCGTCCTGCTGGAGGTCGCCCGGGGACTCGTAGGTGCCCGCGAACCAGGAGCCGATCATCACGTTGGACGCGCCGGCCGCGAGGGCCATCGCCACGTCGCGCGGGTGGCGGACGCCGCCGTCGGCCCACACGTGCTTGCCGTACTTCGCCGCCTCGGCCGCGCACTCCAGGACCGCGGAGAACTGCGGCCGGCCCACGCCGGTCATCATGCGGGTGGTGCACATGGCGCCGGGGCCGACACCGACCTTGATGATGTCGGCTCCCGCCTCGACGAGGTCCTTGACGCCCTCGGCGGAGACGATGTTGCCGGCGACGACCGGGACCTGCGGATCGAGGTCGCGCACCAGCCGGATCGCGCTGATCATCGACTCCTGGTGGCCGTGGGCCGTGTCGATGACGAGGGTGTCGACGCCCGCGTCCAGGAGCAGCTTGGCCTTCTCGGCGAAGTCTCCGTTGATGCCGACGGCGGCGGCGATCCGCAGCCTGCCCCGCGCGTCGGTGGCGGGCGTGTACAGGGTGGCGCGCAGGGCGCCCCTGCGGGTGAGGATGCCGGCCAGCCGGCCCTCGGCGTCGACCGCGGGGGCGTAGCGCCGGTTGGCCGCGTCGAGGGTGTTGAAGGCCTCGCGGGGGTCGATGTCCGCGTCCAGGAGCAGCAGGTCCTTGGACATGACCTCGGTGAGCTGGGTGAAGCGGTCGACGCCGGTGAGGTCGGCGTCCGTGACGACACCGACGGGGCGGTCGTCCCCGTCGACGACGACGCCCGCGTTGTGCGCACGCTTGGGCAGCAGGGCCAGCGCGTCGGCGACGGTCTGGTGCGGGGCGAGCACGATCGGGGTGTCCAGCACGAGGTGGCGGCTCTTGACCCAGGAGATGACGTCGGTGACGACGTCGATCGGGATGTCCTGCGGGATCACCACGAGGCCGCCGCGCCGCGCCACGGTCTCGGCCATCCGGCGCCCGGCGACGGCGGTCATGTTGGCCACGACCAGCGGGATCGTGGTGCCCGTGCCGTCCGGGGAGTTGAGGTCCACGCCCAGACGCGATCCGACCGCGCTGCGGCTCGGGACCATGAAGACGTCGTCGTACGTGAGGTCGTACGCGGGCTGGATGTCGTTGAGGAAACGCACGTGCCGCACATCCCAGTCGATCAGAGGTGACCCCCGGACCGGCCGGCCAGGGGGAAGAGCACGTACTTCATTGTCCCATGAGAGCCGTGATGTCCGGCCCGGGAGAATCGTCCAGGCCGGTCGGGAGGGGGTTCGGAGGATCGTCCGAGGGATACCCGCGGAACACGCCGTCCAAGCGGCCGGGGCGCCCTGGGGGCGAGCGCCACGGACGGCTCCGGCGTGCGGTCCACGGCCTGCGCGAAGACCTCTTCGGCGAGAGCCCGCTCCCGCGCGTTCTGCCGCGCGTACGGCCGCCGGCCCCGTACGACGAGCAGCAGCCCCCGGCCGGCGCACCCGGAGGGCCACACCCCGAGGCCGGCGAGGGAGCCGGCGAGCGCGTCCCCGTTGCGGCCGAACCACTCCGGGAGGTCCAGGGCCCGGGCGGCACGGTCCATCAGGCCCGCCTGGTCCGTGACCCCGTCGAGGTCCGGCGTGACCACGTGCTGTGTCGTCGTCGTCTCGGTACCGTCCTGACGAGTCGGGGGATCGTCGGTGCAGCGGTGCGCGGGCGGGCGGGAAAGCGGACGGGGGACGGCCGCGGCAGTGTGCGTCGACACTGCCGCGGCCGTCCCCCCGTGCGCTTCCCGACCTGCCGTCGGGGGCGGTCAGGCCCCGTCGGGGTCCGCCCGGTTCAGGGCGGGCCTGGGCGTCGGACCCGCCGTCATCAGGTAGTCCGCGGCCGAGGTGTCGGTCACCAGGCTGGTGACGAGCCCCGAGCGCAGCACCGCGTCGATGGCGGCCGCCTTGCGCTGCCCGCCCGCGATCGCGACGACCTCGGGGATACGACGGAGCTGGTCCGCCTTGACGGTGATGCACCGCTCGCCGAGGTCCCGGCCCACCCGGCGCCCCTCGGAGTCGAAGAGGTGCGCGGACATCTCGGCGGCGACCCCGAGCGAGGCGTAGTGCGCCCGCTCCTCGTCGCTGAGCATGTCGTGCACCGTCGAGATCCCCGGCTCCCAGGAACCGATGGAGACGCAGGCGACCGTGACCTTGTCGAAGTACTCGAAGGCCCGGGCGATCCCGGTCTGGTGGCGCAACGCGATCGCGGTGGCCGCGTCCGGCAGCAGCATCGGCGCGTAGATGGGGTGCGCGTCGCCGCCGGACACCTGGGCGGCGCGGCGGACGGCCTCGACCGAGCCGCGCTCGGCGGTCCCGGCGTCGTACACGCCCGTCAGCTGCACCACCGTGCAGGGCGGCAGCCGGTCCAGGGCCGCCGCCATGTGGATGGTGGACCGGCCCCAGGCCAGGCCCAGGACGTCCCCCTCGTCGACCAGTTCGCCGAGCAGGTCGGCGGCCACCTCCCCGAGGTTCTCGGGGTCGGGCGACTCCTCGGCGTCGGCCGGGGACTCGACCACCACGGCGTGCCTGAGGCCGTACCGGGCGCGGAGCGCGTCCGAGCGCTCGGCGTCCAGTTCGGCGGGGACGCGGATCTCGATCCGTACGAGATCCCGTTCGAGAGCGGTCTCCAGGACCCGGGCCACCTTGAAGCGGCTGACGCCGAACTCCTCGGCGATCTGGATCTTGGATTTGCCCTCGAGGTAGAAGCGGCGGGCCATGGCCGCCGCCTGCACCAGCTCAGCGGGTCCCATCCGCATGGCTGACCGGCCCGCCGACATACCCGACACGGCGATCTCCTCACTGCTGTTCACACTCTGGATTCGCCGTTCATCCTTGCAGATGCGGCGCGCTCGATCGGCCCTGATCGCGGCCGTTCACCTTCCCTTGGTCCTGTGGTGGCCCACCCGTCCGTCAGTGGGCGCACGCCCAGGACGCCCCGGCGGTCGCCCTCTCCGCCTGCGTGCGCAGTGCACGTACCGCCTCGGCCGGGTCCTGCGCCCCGTAGACCGCCGAGCCGGCGACGAAGACGTCGGCGCCCGCCTCGGCGCACCGCTCGATGGTGGAGGCCGAGACCCCGCCGTCCACCTGGAGCCAGAGCTCGAGACCGTGCTTGCTGATCAACTCGCGGGTGCGGCGGATCTTCGGCAGCATGATGTCGAGGAACGCCTGTCCCCCGAAGCCCGGTTCGACCGTCATGATCAGCAGCATGTCGAGTTCGGGGAGCAGGTCCTCGTACGGCTCGACGGGCGTGGCCGGCTTCAGCGCCATGGAGGCGCGCGCACCCTTGGCGCGGATCTCACGGGCGAGCCGGACCGGCGCGGCGGCCGCCTCGACGTGGAAGGTGACGGAACCGGCCCCCGCCTCGACGTACCGGGGCGCCCAGCGATCGGGGGCCTCGATCATCAGATGGCAGTCCAGCGGGGTGTCCGTCGCACGGGCCAGGGATTCCACGACCGGCACACCGAGCGTGAGGTTCGGGACGAAATGGTTGTCCATGACGTCGACGTGAAGCCAGTCGGCTCCTTCGACCGCCTTCGCCTCGTCCGCGAGGCGGGCGAAGTCGGCGGACAGGATGCTGGGGTTGATCTGCGCGGCCATGACCCAAGACTGCCATGTCCGGGCACGTTCGTTCGCCCCGGTCCACAACCGGGACGTCCGCCGGACGCTGCGCGGGAGCCCCGCGTGCCGTCCTGGGCGCCCCACCGGTACCACGTTCGGGAACGGGGGCAGGTGTGAGGCAGCTCGGCGTCTGGAAGAGGGGCGCCGTCCGGCTCGTCTGCGGACGGCGGTCCAAGTGGCTGATCCTGGTCCTCTGGCTGGTCGTCCTGGTGATCGCGGCGCCCTTCGGCGCGAAGCTGAACGAGGCGCAGGACAACGACGCCCAGTCCTGGCTGCCGGGCTCCGCGGAGTCCACCCGGGTCCTCAGCCTCTCCGAGGAGTTCCGGCCGGAGCAGATCCCGGCGGTCGTCGTCTACGCGCGCGCCGACGGGCTGACCGACCAGGACCGGCGGCGGATCGCCGAGGACGTGCGCGAGGTGAGCGCGCTGCGCGCGCACGGCATCCTCGGCGCGGAGGTCAAGGGCCCGGTCTTCGACCGGCCGGCGGCACCGCGGGCCGCCCAGATCTACGTGCCCATCGTCATGGACGCGCAGGGCTGGCAGCGCATCGCCCCCGCGGTCGACTCCATCCGCGACGATGTGGGCCGGGGCGAGGACGGACTCACCGTTCACATCACGGGGCCCGGCGGCACGTCGGCCGACTTCTCCAAGGCCTTCGAAGGCATCGACAGCACACTGCTGTTCTCCGCGATGGCCGTCGTGGTCGTGATGCTCCTGTTCACCTTCCGCAGCCCGGTCCTGCTGTTCGTGCCGCTGCTCGGGGTGGTGGCCGCGCTGTTCACGGCCCAGGCGCTGATCCACGTCCTCGCCACGCACGCCGGCCTGACCGTCAACGGCCAGAGCGCGGGCATCCTGACGGTGCTCGTCTTCGGCGCGGGCACCGACTACGCCCTGCTGCTGGTCGCCCGCTACCGGGAGGAACTGCGCCGTCATCACGACCGGCACGAGGCGATGGAGCTGGCCCTGGGCCGCGCCGGTCCGGCGGTCGTCGCCTCCGGCGCCACCGTCGTGCTCAGCATGCTGGTGCTGCTGGTGGCCGAGATGAACTCGACCCGGGGCCTGGGCCCGGTCGCCGCCATCGGTGTCGCGGTCGCCCTGCTGGCGATGCTCACCCTCTTCCCGGCCCTGCTGCTCGTCCTCGGCCGCTGGATCTTCTGGCCGGCCGTCCCGCACGAGGGGTCCGCCGACCCCACGACGGGGGGCGTGTGGGCCCGTACCGGCCGCCGTATCGCCCGCCGGCCCCGCATGGTGTGGGGTGTCACGGCCGCGGTGCTGGCGGCCCTGTCCCTGGGGCTGCTGCAGCTGCGCGCGGCGGGCATCGCCAACGCGGACGCCCTCACCGGCGAACCGGACTCGATCGTGGGGCAGAAGGTGTCGGCCCGCTACTTCCCGGCGGGCGCCGGCGATCCGCTGGTGATCGTGTCGAACGCGGACCGGGCCGGACAGGTGGGCCGCGCGGTCGCCGCGGCTCCGGGCGTCGTCCCGGCGAGCGTCGGCACACCGCCCGGGACCGCGCCCGAGCACGACGGGAAGGTGCTGCTGGAGGCGACGATGCGCGCCCCCGCCGACAGTTCCGCGGCCAAGGCGACCGTGGAGCGCGTGCGCGACGCGGTGCACGCCGTGCCCGGCGCCGACGCCCGGGTGGGCGGCGGCACCGCGGCCCTGCTGGACATGGACGAGGCCCAGACCCACGACAACTACCTGGTCATCCCGCTGGTCCTGGTCGTGGTGCTGCTCGTGCTCGGTGTGCTGCTGCGCGCCCTGGTGGCACCGCTGCTGCTGATCGGGACGGTGGTGCTGTCCCTGGCCACCGCGCTCGGAGTGAGCGCCCTCGTCTTCCGTCACGTCTTCGACTACGCGGGCGAGGACGTGGCCTTCCCGCTGTTCGTGTTCGTGTTCCTGGTGGCGCTGGGCATCGACTACAACATCTTCCTGACGACGCGCATCCGCGAGGAGGCGGTCCGGCGGGGCACCCGGCCGGGCGTGGTGACCGGCCTGGCCACGACCGGAGCGGTGATCACCTCGGCCGGTCTGGTCCTGGCCGGCACCTTCGCCGCGCTCGGCACGCTTCCCGTCCTGGGCTTCGCCGAGATCGGCTTCGCGGTCGCGCTGGGTGTCCTGCTGGACACCTTCGTCGTCCGCTCCGTCCTGGTCACCGCGCTCTTCCTGGACGTGGGTGAGAAGGTGTGGTGGCCGCACCCGCTGGCCCGCCGGAACGACGCGGCGGCGCGGACGTCCCGGCCGGGAGCGCGGGTCAGCCGGTCCTCCGAATGAGCGCCAGGTACATCGCGTCGGTCCCGTGCACGTGCGGCCACAGCTGGACGTCCGGCCCGTCACCGAGGGCGGGCACGCCCGGGAGCAGGGGCCTCGCGTCGACCAGTTCGGTCTCCGGGAACTGCTTGAGCAGGTCGGCGACGACGGCCCGGGTCTCCGCCAGGTGCGGGGAGCAGGTGGCGTACCCGACGACGCCCCCGACCCGTACGGACTCCAGCGCGGTCCGCAGCAGGCCGCGCTGCAGGGGGGCGAAGCCGTCCAGGTCCTCGGGCCGGCGCCGCCAGCGCGCCTCGGGCCGGCGGCGCAGGGCACCGAGCCCGGTGCAGGGGACGTCCATCAGCACCCGGTCGAAGGACCCGGGCCGCCACGGCGGCCTCGTCCCGTCGGCGGCGATGACCTGGTACGGGCCGGGGTTCCCGGCGAGCGCCTTGGCCACGAGGCCGGCCCGGTGCGGCTGCTTCTCCGAGGCGAGCAGCACGGCGCCGCGTTCGGCGGCGAGCGCCGCCAGCAGCGCGGCCTTGCCGCCGGGTCCGGCGCAGCCGTCGAGCCAGCGCGTGTCGGGCCCTTCCAGCGGCGCGCCGGCGAGCGCGAGCGCGACCAGCTGGCTCCCCTCGTCCTGGACGCCCGCGCGCCCGGACCGCACGGCCTCGATCGCGCCGGGTTCGCCGCCCTCGGCGAGCCGCACGGCGTACGGCGACCAGCGTCCGGGGACGGCGGCCTCCTCGCGCAGCAGCTCGTCCGTCGTGGCCCGTCCGGGCCGGGCGACCAGGGTCACCTCGGGCCGCTCGTTGTCGGCCGCCAGCAGTTCCTCGATGCCGGCCCGGCCGCCGCCGAGGGAGTCCCACAGCGCGGAGACGACCCAGCGCGGGTGCGAGTGGACGACGGCGAGGTGGTCCTCGGGGTCGTCGTCGTAGGGCGGCGCGATCTTCTCGACCCAGGTGTCGAGGTCGTGCCGGGCGACCTTGCGCAGGACGGCGTTGACGAACTTGGCCCGCCCGTCGCCGAGCACCACCCGCGCCAGCTCGACGGAGGCGGACACGGCGGCGTGCGTCGGGATCCGGGTCCCGAGCAGCTGGTGGGCACCGAGGCTCAATACGTCGAGCACGGGCGGGTCGACCTCCCGCAGCGGCCGGTCGACGCAGGCGGCGACGATCGCGTCGTACGTCCCCTGCCGGCGCAGCGTCCCGTAGACCAGCTCGGTGGCGAGGGCGGCGTCCCGTCCGTCGAAGTCCCCGTTCGCCCGCGCCTTGCGCAGCAGCGGCGGCAGCACGAGGTTGGCGTAGGCGTCCCGCTCGTCCACGGCCCGCAGCACCTCGAACGCGAGGAAGCGGACGGGGTCCTTCTTGGGCCGACGGTGGGGCTTGCCGGTGGTGCGGGGAGGGCGGGGCTGCTCGCTCACGAAAAAGGTGCTCCGGATTGCAGGACGACGGTACGCCCAGCCTACGACGGCCGGACGGGCCCCGGTGCGGGAGCGTCGCGCCCCCGGACGTGCCGCCGGGCCCTCTCCGGGCCGCCCGCCCGGCCCCCGTTCCCGTGCCTGTTCCGCTCCCGTGCCCGCTCCCGGCGGCCGCCGCGCCGGCCGCGGGGCCGGGACTACTCGCCCGCCCGCTCGCCGTCCGTGATGCGCACCCCGCGGGCCCAGTCGGCCGCCCGCATCGGCTTCTTGCCCTGCGCCTGCACCCACAGCAGCTCGACGGCGTGCGATCCGGTGCCGACGTGCACGCTGTTCTTGCCGACGGCCAGGGCGCCCGGCGCGAGGTCGTCGCGTCCCGGGGCGGTCCGCACCTGGATGAGCTTCAGCCGCTCACCGCGGAACGTCGTCCAGGCGCCCGGCGCGGGGGTGCAGCCGCGCACGACCCGGTCGACGCGCAGCGCCGGAGCGGCCCAGTCGACCTGTGCGTCCTCGACGCCGATCTTCGGCGCGAGGGTGATGCCGTCCTGCGGCTGCGGCACGGCCTTCAGCGAGCCGTCCTCGATCCCGTCCATGGTGGCGGCGAGCAGCCCGGCGCCGGCGAACGCCAGACGGGTGAGCAGGTCACCGCTGGTGTCGGCGGGCCGGATCTCCTCGGTCACCGTGCCGTAGACGGGTCCGGAGTCCAGTCCCTCCTCGATGAGGAAGGTGGAGGCGCCGGTGATCTCGTCCCCCGCCATGACGGCGTGCTGCACGGGCGCGGCCCCCCGCCAGGCCGGCAACAGCGAGAAGTGCAGGTTGACCCAGCCGTGGGCCGGGATGTCGAGGGCCGCCCGGGGCAGCAGGGCGCCGTAGGCGACGACGGGACAGCAGTCCGGGGCGATCTCCCCGAGCCGCGCCAGGAACTCCGGCTCGCGCGGCCGGGCCGGCTTCAGCACCTCGATCCCGGCCTCCTCGGCCCGCTGCGCCACGGGGGAGGCGACCAGCCTGCGTCCCCGCCCCGCCTGCGCGTCGGGCCGCGTGACGACGGCGGCCACCTCGTGCCGCCCGGAGGCGAGCAGGGCGTCCAGAGCGGGAACGGCGACCTCGGGGGTACCGGCGAAGACGAGCTTCATGAGTGGGTACGGGCCTCTCGGAGGGAACGGACGACGGGCGACGCACAAGTTTATTGCGCCCCCGGGGAAAGCCGCCGACGGCACGGGCCGCCCACGGTCGTCCACGGCCGTCCAGGGGCTGCTCGACGCTCCTCGCCGGGGGCGTACGCATATGCCCATACGCCCCCACACCGTGACCAGCGGAGCGCATCCGCGTTGGTCAAGAAAGAGTTGACCACATCGGACCGCGCCCACCGCGGGCCGCTCCTTTCTCTTCAACGCCGGTTCGAGAGGCTTGTTCATGGCCGACCACGCAACCCACGACGCCCAGGCCCGTGCCAGCCTGCAACTGCTGGTGCGGGACATCGAGCGGGTCCGCCGGCAGGTGGACGCGCTGCGCACCCTGACGGCCCAGCTGGGCAACGTCTACCGTCCGCGCCGCTCCGGCCCGTCCACGGGCTTCGTCGTCTACGGACGCGCTCCCGCACCGACGGTCCGCCTCGCCCAGGAACTGCGGGACAGCGTCGAGACCCTGGTCACCGCGGCGGTGGACTTCGACCGCTCGCTCGGCTTCTCGTGGGACGCGGTGGGCTCCGCGCTCGGCGTCACCAAGCAGGCGGTGCACCGGCGCTACGGCGCCCGCCGTGCCGCCGACCGGACGGCCGCGGAGGCCGACCGGACGGCGGCCGAGACACCGGCCCCCCGCACGGTCGACGTGGGCGCCGGCATCTCCGTGGTCCCCACGGTCCCCGCGGCCCGCTCGATGCCGACCCAGCCGACGGCGGGCAGCCCCTCCCTGCGCGAGGACGTCAGACCGACGGCCTTCCCCGGCTCACGGAACGGCTGACCTCTCCCGCCCGCCCGCCTCCTCCGCCTGCCTCCTCCGCCTGCCTTCCTCGGCACGTCCGGGGGGGCGGACACATGCCGGGGCCCGCACCGCGCGGGCGTCCCGGGGATCAGGGTTCGGGGATCAGGGCTCGGGGACCGAGGGCGCGGAGCGGAGGAGGGCAGGGCGGCGGCACGCCCGCTCGGCGCGGCGCGCACCCGGAGGGGACCGCCGGCCGTGAGCCGTGTGCCTCGTGAGCCGTGTACCCGGTGGGCCGTGTGGGCCGTGGGACGCCTGCGGTCCGGACCCTGTGGCCGTGTGCCCGGCGGCCCCTGGCCCGTGACGCCTCGCCCGTGACGCCCGGCCCGGCCACCGACCGGTGCGACGTCCCTCCTGGCCCGGCCGACCTCTCCTTCCCGGCCGCCGGGCGCCGACCGCCTCAGCGCCCTCTGCCCCGGCCCTCCTGTCCGGCCCGGCACGGCCCTGCCCGGCCGTCACCCGATGTCCGGCGGATCCACCCGCACCCACACCGGCCCCGCGGCCCCCTCACCCCGCGAGGCCGCACCGCCCCGCGCCGTCCGCGCGGCCTGCGCCGCCTTGAGCGCGGCGGCCAGGGCGGCCCCCTTCCCCGGCGGCACCCGGACCAGCGCCCGCTCCCACTGCTCGCCGGGCGGCGGTGCCCCCGGCCGCCGGGTCCGCCCCGCGGGGGTGACCGGCAGGGGGACGGGTCCCAGCACCTCGGCCTCCCGGGGCAGCTCCACGGAGCCGAGGAAAGCGGCCACCGCCTCCCCCGGGCCGGCGACGGCCGCCATCCGCGACACCGGGGGAAAGCCCAGCTCGGCCCGTTCCGACAGTTCCCGCACGGCGTGTCCGACGGGGTCCCACCGCACCAGTGCCTGCACCGGCCGCAGGGTCGGCTCGGCGACGACGACCACGGTCCCCCCGTCGCCCTGGGGCCGCACCAGGGCGGCGGCCGCGATCCAGCGCCGCAGCGCGTCCTCCCCGGCCCGCAGGTCGGGCCGTCCGACCATGGCCCAGCCGTCCAGCAGCAGGGCCGCCGCGTACCCTCCCTCGGCGACGGGCTCGGCACCCGGTGTGCTCACCACGAGCGCGGGGGTGCCGGGCACGGTGTCCAGCACCTGCTCCCGTCCGGACGTGCGCACCGGTACGGCGGGGAACGCCCGGCCCAGTTCCTCGGCCGTCCGCCGTGCCCCGACGACCTGCGCGCGCAGCCGGAAACCACCGCACTCCGGACAGTGCCAGGCCCCCTCCTCGCGCCCGCACCAGCCACACCACAGCGCCCCGGCGTCCCGCGCCTCCAAAGGCCCGGAACAGTGCCGGCAGCGGGCGGGCGCCCGGCAGGCGGCGCACGCCATGCGCGGCACGTAACCGCGCCGCGGCACCTGCACGAGCACGGGACCGTGCCGCAGGCCCTCGCGGACGGCCTGCCAGGCGAGGCTGGGCAGCCGGGCCGCCCGGGCCGCCTCGTCCCGGGCGAGATCCTGGTCCCCCACGGTCCGCACCAGCGGCGCGGTCCGGCGCACCTGCTCCCGGCCGGCGACCAGCGGCCGCGCCCACCCGCTGTCGACGAGCTGCGCCCCCTCGACGGTGCAGCTCCACCCCCCCATCAGGAAACCGCACCCGTCCTGCGCCGCCCGCAGCAGCAGCACGTCGCGCGCGTGCGGCTGCGGGGAGTGCTGCTCGCTGTGGCTGTCGTCACCGTCGTCCCACACGGCGACCAGTCCCAGGTCGCGCACCGGCGCGAACATGGCGGCCCGCGTCCCGACGACCGCCCGCACACTCGCGCGCCGCACCGCGAGCCACTCCCGGTAGCGCTTCTCCGGCCCGGCGTCGGCGGTGAGCAGAGCGTGCCGCCCCTCCCCCAGCAACGCCGTCAGAGCGCCGTCCACCCGCGCGGCGGCCCGCCCGTCCGGTACGACGACGAGGGCGCCGCGTCCCGAGGCCAGCGTCGCGGCGACGGCCCGCGCCAGTTCCTCGCTCCACTCGGGACCGGGCAGCGCGTTCCACACCGCCCTCGGGGACCCTCCCCGGGCCAGCGCGTCGAGGAACGCGGCCCCGTGCTCGTACCGCCCCCAGGAGCCCGGTGGCGGCGCCTGCGGCGGGGGGAGGGGCGCGGGCGAGGGCCGCCGCTCGGCCCGGGCGCTGCGCGGCGGCACGGCCAGCTGGAGCACGTCCGCCAGGCTCCCCGCGTACCGGTCGGCGACGGAGCGCGCCAGCCCCAGCAGTTCCGGGCTCAGCACGGGCTCGGGCGAGACGACCTGGGCGAGGGCGGCCAGCGGCCCGGCGTAGTCCGACTCGGCGAGCCGCTCGACGAGGAACCCGTCGATCAGCCCGCCGCCCTCACGGCGCCCCTCGCGCACCCGTCCGCGGCCGGCCCCGAACCGCACCCGCACCCGCACGCCCGGCTGGGCGTCCGCGTCCAGCTCGGCGGGCACCGCGTAGTCGAAGTACCGGTCGAGGTGCAGGACGCCCTTGTCGACGAGCACCCGGGCGACCGGCATCCTCTCGGCGAGCGCGGCCCCCCGCCAGGTGCGCGGCTTCGCCCGCGGTGCCTTGGACTGCCGCACGCTCTCGCGGAGAAGCGCGAGCTGCTCCGGCGGTGCCCCGTCCCCGCCGTCCTCCCGCTGCCCGTTCTCGCCGCTCACGCCTGCATTCATACCAAACGCCGCCGACAACGGCCGTCCCCGAGCGCCCGTGCTCCCCCGCCCCGCCGGCCGCGGGGCCGCGCCGTGCAACGCCGAGGCCCGGCCTCCCTGGGGAAGCCGGGCCCGGTGCGTCGCGGTGGCGGTGGCCTCAGAGGCCCGCCGCCTCCTTCAGCGCGGCCACCCGGTCCGTGCGCTCCCACGTGAAGTCGGGCAGCTCGCGGCCGAAGTGGCCGTACGCGGCGGTCTGGGCGTAGATCGGGCGGAGCAGGTCGAGGTCGCGGATGATCGCGGCCGGGCGGAGGTCGAAGACCTCGTCGATGGCCTTCTCGATCTTCTCGGGGTCGATCTTGTGGGTGCCGAAGGTCTCGACGAACAGACCGACCGGCTCGGCCTTGCCGATCGCGTAGGCGACCTGGACCTCGCAGCGCGCGGCCAGGCCGGCGGCGACGACGTTCTTCGCGACCCAGCGCATCGCGTAGGCGGCGGAGCGGTCGACCTTGGACGGGTCCTTGCCGGAGAAGGCACCGCCGCCGTGGCGGGCGAAGCCGCCGTAGGTGTCGATGATGATCTTGCGGCCGGTCAGACCCGCGTCGCCCATCGGGCCGCCGATCTCGAAACGGCCGGTGGGGTTGACCAGCAGCCGGTAGTTCTCGGTGTCGATCTTGATGCCCTCGTCCAGCAGCGCCTTCAGCTCCGGCTCCACGACGAACTCGCGGATGTCGGGCGCGAGCAGCGAGTCCAGGTCGATGTCGGACGCGTGCTGCGAGGAGACGACGACGGTGTCCAGACGGACCGCCTTGTCGCCGTCGTACTCGATGGTGACCTGGGTCTTGCCGTCGGGGCGCAGGTAGGGGATGGTGCCGTTCTTGCGGACGTCCGAGAGGCGCTTCGACAGGCGGTGGGCCAGGAAGATCGGGAGCGGCATCAGCGTCGGCGTCTCGTCGGAGGCGTAGCCGAACATCAGGCCCTGGTCGCCCGCGCCCTGCCGGTCCAGCTCGTCGTCGTCACCCTCGACCCGCGTCTCGTACGCCGTGTCGACACCCTGGGCGATGTCCGGGGACTGCGCGCCGATGGACACCGAGACGCCGCAGGAGGCGCCGTCGAAGCCCTTCTTCGAGGAGTCGTAACCGATCTCCAGGATCTTGTCCCGGACCAGCTGCGGGATCGGCGCGTACGCCTTGGTGGTGACCTCACCGGCCACGTGCACCAGGCCGGTCGTGATCAGGGTCTCTACGGCGACCCGGGACGTCGGGTCCTCGCGCAGAAGCGCGTCGAGAATGGTGTCGCTGATCTGGTCAGCGATCTTGTCGGGGTGACCCTCGGTCACGGACTCCGAGGTGAACAGGCGACGGGACACAACGCTCCCTGGGGTTGCAGCGGCTGCTGGCTGATCATGGGCGGACGCGACGGGAGCTGCGCCCGGCGTCGTCCGACAACAGTTTATCGGTCGCGCTTCACCACCGGCCCACCCGTCTCGCCTCTCGGGAGCGCTGTGACCTGCGGCACACAGGCATTCTGCCGAATGCCTGCCGCTGTTGGCCAGAGGCGCCACGCCGAACGGGCGAGGGTCGGGGGACCGTGCGCATCAAACAATCACGCCAGCCGCCGCGTCACCAGGTCCCACACGATTTCGGCCAGCGCCTCCTTGGGGCCGTGCGGGACGGGGGTCTCGCTGCCGTCGGCGTCCAGGACGACCGCCTCGTTCTCCTCCGAGCCGAAGGTCCTGCGCTCCCCCACCTCGTTGACGACCAGCAGATCGCAGCCCTTGCGGCGCAGTTTCGCCCGGCCGTTGGCCAGCACCTCGTCGGTCTCGGCGGCGAAGCCGACGACCACCTGGCCGGGGCGGACGCGCTCCGCGGAGATCTCCGCGAGGATGTCCGGATTCCGCAGCAGGACGATGGGTTCCGGTTCCTGCCCGTCCTTCTTCTTGATCTTGCCCGACGCGTAGACGGCGGGCCGGAAGTCGGCGACCGCGGCCGCCATGACCACCGCGTCGGCGTCGGCCGCCGCCTTCAGCACCGCCTCGCGCAGCTGTACGGCGGTGCCGACCGAGACGACGTCGACGCCGGCGGGGTCGGGCAGCGCGGTGTTGGCCGCGACGAGCGTGACGCGGGCGCCGCGCGCGGCGGCGGTACGGGCGAGGGCGTAGCCCTGCTTGCCGGAGGAGCGGTTGCCGAGGAAGCGGACGGGGTCGAGGGGTTCGCGGGTGCCGCCCGCGCTGACGACGACGTGCCGCCCGGCCAGGTCGGGCTCCCGCGGCCCGCGGGCCAGGACGCGTCGGCAGACCTCGAAGATCTCGGCGGGGTCGGGCAGCCTGCCCTTGCCGGTGTCGGCGCCGGTGAGCCGGCCGACGGCCGGTTCCACGACGACGGCACCGCGGCGGCGCAGCGTCGCCACGTTCTCCTGGGTGGCCGGGTGCTCCCACATCTCGGTGTGCATCGCCGGGGCGAGGACGACCGGGCACCGGGCGGTGAGCAGGGTGTTGGTGAGCAGGTCGTCGGCCAGTCCGTGGGCGGCCTTGGCGAGCATGTCGGCGGTGGCGGGGGCGACGACCACGAGGTCGGCGTGCTGGCCGATGCGGACGTGCGGGACCTCGTGGACGTCGTCCCAGACCTCGGTGGAGACCGGGTGGCCGGAGAGGGCAGACCAGGTGGCCGCGCCGACGAAGTGCAGGGCGGAGGCGGTGGGGACGACGCGCACGTCGTGACCCGACTCGGTCAGCCTGCGCAGCAGCTCACAGGCCTTGTAGGCGGCGATGCCGCCACTGACCCCGAGCACGACCTTGGGTTTGTCCACCGTCTCTCCCCGGACCTCGGAAACCGTGCGCCGCGGCTCCCGGCGCATGGGTCCATCACACACCACAGGCCCGGCGGTCGCGCCGCCGGGCCTGTGGAAAAACCTACTGCGAGCTGAAAATACTACTGAGCCGGGCCCTCGATGGCCTCGGAGGTCAGCAGACCCGCGTTGATCTCGCGGAGCGCGATCGAGAGCGGCTTCTCGTGGACGTGGGTGTCGACGAGCGGACCGACGTACTCGAGGAGGCCCTCGCCGAGCTGCGAGTAGTACGCGTTGATCTGACGGGCCCGCTTGGCCGCGTAGATCACGAGGCTGTACTTCGAGTCGGTGGCCTCGAGGAGCTCGTCGATCGGCGGGTTGATGATGCCCTCGGGAGCGGAGATGGAAGAGGACACGCTCTACCTTCCGATAGGTGGGAAAAGACGGGGCATGATCACACAGTCGTGATCACACAACATCCATCAAGGCTAGCAGCTCGCGCGCCACGTCCTCGACGGAGGTGTTGACCAGGGTCTCGTCGAACTCCGGCTCGGCCGCGAGTTCGACCTTGGCCGCGTCCAGACGGCGCGCGACGACCTCGGGCGACTCGGTGCCGCGGCCGGTGAGCCTGCGCACCAGCTCCTCCCAGGAGGGAGGGGCCAGGAACACCAGCCGGGCCTCGGACAGGGACTCGCGGACCTGCCGCGCGCCCTGGAGGTCGATCTCGAGGAGGACGGGTTCGCCGGCCTCCAGGCGCTCCAGCACGGCCGCGCGCGGTGTGCCGTAGCGGTTGCCGGCGAACTCGGCCCACTCCAGCAGCTCGCCGTTGGCGATCAGCTTGTCCATCTCGTCGTCGGTGACGAAGAAGTAGTGGACACCGTGCTTCTCGCCGGGGCGGGGCCTGCGGGTCGTCGCCGAGACGGAGAGCCAGACCTCGGGGTGCTCTTTGCGCATATGGGCGACGACCGTGCTCTTGCCGACCCCTGAGGGGCCGGAGAGCACGGTCAGCCGCGGACGTGCGTCCGGGGGTTCGGGGGTCGTCCCCCGGGGTGTTACAGCCATGCAGCGATTATTCCAGCTGTCTCGCCGTGCCCGGGACGCTGTGCCCGGAGCGCGTCGGACTCACTTGGCCGTGTCGCCGAACTCACGCTCCAGCGAGGCGATCTGGTTGGAGCCGAGCCCGCGCACCCGGCGGCTCTCGGAGATGCCGAGCCGTTCCATGATCTGCTTGGCGCGGACCTTGCCCACGCCCGGCAGGGACTCCAGGAGCGCGGAGACCTTCATCTTGCCGACGACGTCGTTCTCCTGGCCCTGCTTGATGACCTCGTGAAGGGAGGCGCCGGAGTGCTTGAGTCGATTCTTGACCTCGGCCCGCTCCCGGCGAGCCGCGGCGGCCTTTTCGAGCGCGGCTGCGCGCTGTTCGGGGGTAAGGGGCGGAAGAGCCACGCCTACGTCACCTCGGATGTCGAACTGTCGGATACGGACCGGTGAGGAACCTGGTGGCCCCACACCTGGAGAGCCGCGAGCAACACCGTTGCCCGTCGACCCTCCGCTCGGAGACTAGCGGCCAACTCCGCCAGAGTCAGCGAGAACAGCGGAAAAGTCCTGGTCAGCCTCTACCGGGTTGGATATTTAAGACAAATTGCCCAGGATTTGAGAATGTATTCAGGCTCAAGCCGGTCCGCGGCCGTCCGGCGGAGGACCCGGCCGGACGGCCGCGGGCGGTCAGGCGGCCTCGACCGCGGCCCTGACCTGTCGCGCGAACCGGTCCGCGGCGTCACGCAGCGCGACCACGTCGGGACCGTGGCGCAGCACGCCGCGGCTGACGTTCGGCACGACGTTGCGCACCGCGGCCCCGAAGACGTGCGGCAGGTCCGCCGGGGTCGCCCCCTGGGCACCGATGCCGGGCGCGAGGATCGGGCCGTCGAAGTCGAGGTCGTACGTCGACAGGTCACCGAGCGTCGCGCCGACGACCGCGCCGAAGGAGCCCAGCGGCTCCTCCCCCGCGTTCTCGGCCGCCAGGTGCGCCAGCATCGTCGCGCCGACGGTACGGCCGTCCGCGCGCACCGCGTGCTGGACCTCGCCGCCCTCCGGGTTGGAGGTGAGCGCCAGTACGAAGAGGCCGGCGCCGCTCTCGCGCGCCAGGGCCACGGCCGGTGAGAGCGACCCGTAGCCGAGGTACGGCGACACGGTCAGCGCGTCCGAGAAGAGCGGGGCGCCCTCGCGCAGGAAGGACTCGGCGTAGGCGGCCATGGTCGAGCCGATGTCGCCGCGCTTGGCGTCCATCACGACCAGGGCGCCGGCCGCCCGCGCCTCCTCGACCGACCTCTCCAGGACGGCGATCCCGCGCGAGCCGAACCGTTCGAAGAAGGCGCTCTGCGGCTTCAGGACGGCGACGCGGTCGGCCACGGCCTCGACGACCGTCCGGCTGAACCGCTCCAGACCGGCGACGGTGTCGTCCAGGCCCCACTCGGCGAGCAGCGAGGCGTGCGGGTCGATGCCGACGCACAGCGGGCCGCGCTCGTCCATGGCACGGCGCAGGCGGGCTCCGAAGGGCTCCGGGGTCATGCCGTCCTCCTCACGTCGGCGCCGACCGCGTCGGCGAGGGTGGCGTACGGGCTGGTGCGCAGGCGGGCGGCGAGGCCCTTGTGGATCGCGCGGGCCCAGAAGGGCCCCTCGTAGACGAAGGCGCTGTAGCCCTGGACGAGGGTGGCACCCGCCAGGATGCGCTCCCAGGCGTCCTCGGCGGTCTCGACGCCGCCGACGCCCACGAGGGTGATGCGGTCGCCCACGCGCGCGTAGAGGCGCCGCAGCACCTCCAGGGAGCGCGCCTTGAGCGGCGCCCCCGACAGACCTCCGGTCTCCTGCACCAGGGCGGGTGACGAGGTCAGGCCGAGGCCTTCGCGCGCGATGGTGGTGTTCGTGGCGATGATCCCGTCCAGGCCCAGCTCCAGGGCGAGGTCGGCGACGGCGTCCACGTCCTCGTCGGCGAGGTCGGGGGCGATCTTGACCAGCAGCGGCACCCGTCGGTGGGCGGCCGTGCGGTCGGCGGCCTCCCGCACGGCGCTCAGCAGCGGCCGCAGCGCCTCGGTGGCCTGGAGGTCGCGCAGCCCCGGCGTGTTCGGGGAGGAGACGTTGACGACCAGGTAGTCGGCGTACGGCGCGAGCCGCTCGGCCGACTTCACGTAGTCGGCGACCGCCTCGGCCTCCGGCACGGCCTTGGTCTTGCCGATGTTGACGCCCACGACGGTCCTGAAGACGGGCTCGCGGGAGGCCAGGCGCGCGGCGACGGTCAGCGAGCCGTCGTTGTTGAAGCCCATGCGGTTGATCAGCGCCCGGTCGGCGACCAGGCGGAACAGCCGCTTCTTGGGGTTGCCGGGCTGTGCCTCCCCGGTGACCGTGCCGATCTCGACGTGGTCGAAGCCGACCATCGCCATGCCGTCGACGGCGACCGCGTTCTTGTCGAAGCCGGCGGCGAGCCCGAAGGGGCCGTGCATGCGCAGGCCGAGGGCCTCGGTGCGCAGTTCCCGGTGGCGGGGGGCGAGTGCGGCCGCGACGAACGTGCGGAGCACCGGGATCCGGGCGACGAGCCGGATCCAGCGGAAGGCCAGGTGGTGGGCCTTCTCCGGGTCCATCCGGGAGAAGACCAGACGGAAGAAGAGCTGATACATGACGATGTCCTCGAAGACCTCATACAGAGGGGGACACCGTTTCCGGTGTCCCCCTGGGGCTTGCTAGTCGCGGGCCGCGGTCAGATGCTCGGCGTGTTCCTGGAGGGAACGCACGCCCACGTCCCCGTGGTTGAGGGCGTCGATGCCCTGGACGGCGGCGGCGAGCGCCTGGACCGTCGTCAGGCAGGGCACCGAGCGCGCCACCGCCGCCGTACGGATGTCGTAGCCGTCGAGACGGCCGCCGGTGCCGTAGGGGGTGTTGACGATGAGGTCGACCTGGCCGTCGTGGATGAGCTGGACGATGGTCTTCTCGCCGTTCGGGCCGGTGCCCTCGGACTGCTTGCGCACGACCGTGGCGTTGATGCCGTTGCGCCTGAGGACCTCGGCGGTGCCGGAGGTGGCGAGCAGCTCGAAGCCGTGGGCGACCAGCTCGCGCGCCGGGAAGATCATCGACCGCTTGTCGCGGTTGGCGACCGAGATGAACGCGCGGCCCTTGGTGGGCAGCGGGCCGTAGGCGCCCGCCTGCGACTTGGCGTACGCCGTGCCGAAGACGGAGTCGATGCCCATGACCTCGCCGGTGGAGCGCATCTCCGGGCCCAGGATGGTGTCGACGCCGCGGCCGGAGGTGTCGCGGAAGCGGGTCCACGGCATCACGGCCTCCTTGACGGAGATCGGCGCGTCCAGCGGCAGCTCGCCGCCGTCACCGGTCGCCGGGAGCAGCCCCTCGGCGCGCAGTTCGGCGACGGTCGCGCCCAGGGAGATCCGGGCGGCGGCCTTGGCCAGCGGCACCGCGGTCGCCTTCGAGGTGAAGGGGACGGTGCGGGACGCGCGCGGGTTGGCCTCCAGGACGTAGAGGATGTCCCCGGTCATCGCGAACTGGATGTTGATCAGACCGCGGACGCCCACCCCGCGCGCGATGGCCTCCGTGGAGGCCCGCAGGCGCTTGATGTCGAAGCCGCCGAGGGTGATCGGGGGCAGGGCGCACGCCGAGTCGCCGGAGTGGATGCCGGCCTCCTCGATGTGCTCCATGACGCCGCCGAGGTAGAGCTCCTCGCCGTCGTAGAGCGCGTCGACGTCGATCTCGATGGCGTCGTCGAGGAAGCGGTCGACCAGGACCGGCCGGGTGGGGCTGATCTCGGTCGACTCGGCGATGTAGGCGGACAGCCGGGTCTCGTCGTAGACGATCTCCATGCCGCGGCCGCCGAGGACGTACGACGGGCGGACGAGGACCGGGTAGCCGATCTCGTCGGCGATGGCCTTGGCGCCGGCGAAGGTGGTGGCGGTGCCGTGCTTCGGGGCCGGCAGGCCGGCCTCGGCGAGGACGCGTCCGAAGGCGCCCCGGTCCTCGGCCGCGTGGATCGCCTCGGGGGGCGTGCCGACGATCGGCACGCCGTTGTCCTTGAGGGCCTGCGCCAGGCCCAGCGGGGTCTGGCCGCCGAGCTGGACGACGACACCGGCGATCGGGCCGGCCTGTGCCTCCGCGTGGACGATCTCCAGCACGTCCTCGAGCGTCAGCGGCTCGAAGTACAGGCGGTCGGAGGTGTCGTAGTCGGTGGAGACGGTCTCCGGGTTGCAGTTGACCATCACGGTCTCGTACCCGGCGTCGGACAGCGCGAAGGAGGCGTGCACGCAGGAGTAGTCGAACTCGATGCCCTGGCCGATGCGGTTCGGGCCGGAGCCCAGGATGATGACGGCCGGCTTCTCGCGGGTCGCGACTTCGCTCTCCTCGTCGTAGGAGGAGTAGAAGTACGGCGTCCTCGCCGCGAACTCGGCGGCGCAGGTGTCGACCGTCTTGTAGACGGGGCGGACGCCCAGCGAGTGCCGGACCTCGCGGACGACGTCCTCGCGCAGGCCGCGGATCTCGGCGATCTGCTGGTCGGAGAAGCCGTGCCGCTTGGCCTCGGCGAGCAGGTCGCCGTCGAGGCGGTCGGCGGCGGCCAGCTCGTCCGCGACCTCCTTGATCAGGAACAGCTGGTCGACGAACCAGGGGTCGATCTTCGTGAACTCGAAGACCTCCTGCGGGGTGGCGCCCGCGCGGATGGCCTGCATGACGGTGTTGATCCGGCCGTCGGTGGGCCGGACGGCCTCCGTCAGGAGCTGCCGCTTGTCGCCGGGCTCGCCGACGAACGTGAACTGGCTGCCCTTCTTCTCCAGCGAGCGCAGCGCCTTCTGGAAGGCCTCGGTGAAGTTGCGGCCGATGGCCATGGCCTCGCCGACGGACTTCATGGTGGTCGTCAGCGTCGAGTCCGCGCTCGGGAACTTCTCGAAGGCGAAGCGGGGGGCCTTGACGACCACGTAGTCGAGCGTGGGCTCGAAGGAGGCCGGGGTCTGCTGCGTGATGTCGTTCGGGATCTCGTCGAGGGTGTAGCCGACGGCGAGCTTGGCCGCGATCTTGGCGATCGGGAAGCCGGTCGCCTTGGAGGCCAGCGCCGACGAACGGGACACGCGCGGGTTCATCTCGATGACGATGACCCGGCCGTCCTCGGGGTTCACCGCGAACTGGATGTTGCAGCCGCCGGTGTCCACGCCGACCTCGCGGATCACGGCGATGCCGACGTCGCGCAGGATCTGGTACTCGCGGTCGGTCAGCGTCATCGCGGGCGCGACGGTGATCGAGTCGCCGGTGTGCACGCCCATCGGGTCGAAGTTCTCGATGGAGCAGACGACCACGACGTTGTCGTGCTTGTCGCGCATCAGCTCCAGCTCGTACTCCTTCCAGCCGAGGATGGACTCCTCCAGGAGCACCTCGGTGGTCGGCGAGAGCGTGAGGCCCTGGCCGGCGATGCGGCGCAGCTCCTCCTCGTCGTGGGCGAAGCCGGAGCCGGCGCCGCCCATGGTGAAGGAGGGCCGCACGACGACCGGGTAGCCGCCCAGCTCGTCGACGCCGGCGAGGACCTCGTCCATCGTGTGGCAGATGACGGAGCGGGCGGACTCGCCGTGGCCGATCTTCGCGCGCACGGCCTCCACGACACCCTTGAAGAGGTCGCGGTCCTCGCCCTTGTTGATGGCCTCGACGTTGGCGCCGATCAACTCGACGCCGTACTTCTCCAGAACGCCGTTCTCGGCGAGCGAGATGGCCGTGTTGAGGGCCGTCTGGCCGCCCAGGGTGGGCAGCAGGGCGTCCGGCCGCTCCTTGGCGATGATCTTCTCGACGAACTCCGGGGTGATCGGCTCGACGTAGGTGGCGTCGGCGATCTCCGGGTCGGTCATGATCGTCGCCGGGTTGGAGTTGACGAGGATCACGCGCAGGCCCTCGGCGCGCAGGACGCGGCACGCCTGGGTGCCGGAGTAGTCGAACTCGGCTGCCTGTCCGATCACGATCGGGCCGGAGCCGATGACCAGGACGGACTGGATATCGGTGCGCTTAGGCACGCTGGCCCTCCATCAGGGAAACGAAGCGGTCGAACAGGTAGGCGGCGTCGTGCGGGCCGGCTGCCGCTTCGGGGTGGTACTGGACGGAGAAGGCCGGCTGGTCGAGCAGCTGGAGCCCCTCCACGACGTCGTCGTTGAGGCAGACGTGGGAGACCTCGGCGCGGCCGAACTTCGTCTCGCTCACCTTGTCGAGCGGCGCGTCCACGGCGAAGCCGTGGTTGTGCGCGGTGACCTCGACCTTGCCGGTCGTACGGTCCTGGACCGGCTGGTTGATGCCGCGGTGGCCGTACTTCAGCTTGTAGGTGCCGAAGCCGAGGGCGCGGCCGAGGATCTGGTTGCCGAAGCAGATGCCGAACAGCGGGGTCCTGCGCTCCAGCACCTCGGTCATGAGGGCGACGGGACCGTCGGCGGTGGCCGGGTCGCCGGGGCCGTTGGAGAAGAACACGCCGTCGGGGGCCACGGCGTACACCTCGTCCGCCGTGGCCGTCGCGGGCAGCACGTGCACCTCGATGCCGCGCTCGGCCATGCGGTGCGGGGTCATGCCCTTGATGCCGAGGTCGATCGCGGCGACGGTGAAGCGCTTCTCGCCGACCGCCGGGACGACGTAGGCCTCCTCGGTGGCGACCTCCTCGTAGAGGCTCGCGCCCTTCATGTGCGGCTGGGCCTGCACGCGGGCGAGCAGCTCGGGCCCGGTCGCGAGCGCCTCGCCGGAGAAGATGCCGGCGCGCATGGAGCCGCGCTCGCGCAGGTGGCGGGTGAGGGCGCGGGTGTCGATGCCGGAGATGCCGACGACCCCCTGCGCGACCAGCTCGTCGTCCAGGGAGCGCCGGGAGCGCCAGTTGGACGGCACGCGCGCGGGGTCGCGGACGACGTAGCCGGAGACCCAGATGCGGCCCGACTCGTCGTCCTCGTCGTTCCAGCCGGTGTTGCCGATCTGCGGCGCGGTCGCCACGACGATCTGGCGGGCGTAGGAGGGGTCGGTCAGGGTCTCCTGGTAGCCGGTCATGCCGGTGGAGAACACCGCTTCGCCGAAGGTCTCCCCCACGGCCCCGTAGGCGCGGCCGCGGAAGGTGCGGCCGTCCTCCAGGACGAGTACGGCGGGAGCCGCCTTGTGCCTCTGCGAGGCGATCCCCTGGATGGAGGTCGTCATCGTGCGCCTTCCGTTTCCCTCTTGTTGATCATGGAGTTGATGGCCTCGACCCACGCGGTGTGCTCGGCCGCGTGGTCCGAGCGGAAACCGGAGTCGATCAGCCGGCCGCCGTGCTCCCAGGTCACCAGGAGCAGTCCGCCCTCGGTGAGGACCTTGCCGGCGATGCCCTTGCCGAGCACCGCCTCGCGCAGCGCGCCGGCCGGGACGAAGAAGTCGTTCGCGCCGGGGCGCACGACGTCCAGTCCCTCGTCCGTCAGGGTGAGCTCGACCCGGCTGCGGGTGCCCAGGCCGTGCGCCACGATGCGGTCCAGCCACTGACCGGCGGTGGTGGAGCCGTGGTAGAGGCCGCTCATCGACAGCACGGCCGGTTTCGCCGGGCCCGGGGAGTCCGGCGCGGTGGGCAGCTCCGGCAGGTCGCCCTGGAGCGTGCCGCGCCACTTCCAGCCCTCGCGCATCAGCCAGTAGACGAGCGCGACGAAGAGGCCGAGGCCGACCACCCAGCCGATCCGGGCGGCCCAGTCGGTCACTTGGGCCGATTCCTTCTCGGCCGCGAGCAGTAGTGCTGCAGATGTCACGTGAGCTTCCCGTCGACGAGCGTGGCCTTGCCCCGGAGCCAGGTGTGCGTCACACGGCCCGGCAGCTCACGCCCCTCGTACGGGGTGTTCCGGCTGCGCGAGGCGAAGCCCGCGGGGTCCACCTGCCCACGGTATGCCGTGTCGACGAGCGTGAGGTTGGCGGGCTCACCAGCCGAGACGGGGCGGCCGTGTCCCTGGGCCCGTCCGATGCGGGCCGGGGCGAAGGACATGCGGTCGGCGACCTGGGCCCAGTCCAGCAGGCCCGTCTCCACCATGGTCTCCTGGACCACCGACAGCGCGGTCTCCAGGCCGACCATGCCCATGGCGGCCGCGGCCCACTCGCAGTCCTTGTCCTCGTGCGGGTGCGGGGCGTGGTCGGTGGCGACGATGTCGATGGTGCCGTCGGCGAGCGCCTCGCGCAGGGCGTACACGTCACGCTCGGTGCGCAGCGGCGGGTTCACCTTGTAGACCGGGTTGTAGGAGCGCACCAGCTCGTCGGTGAGGAGGAGGTGGTGCGGGGTGACCTCGGCGGTGACGTCGATGCCGCGGGACTTGGCCCAGCGGACGATCTCGACGGAGCCGGCGGTGGACAGGTGGCAGATGTGGACGCGGGAGCCGACGTGCTCGGCGAGCAGCACGTCCCGCGCGATGATCGACTCCTCGGCGACGGCCGGCCAGCCCCCGAGCCCCAGCTCGGCGGAGACGACGCCCTCGTTCATCTGGGCGCCCTCGGTCAGCCGCGGCTCCTGCGCGTGCTGGGCGACGACGCCGCCGAAGGCCTTCACGTACTCCAGCGCGCGGCGCATGATCACGGCGTCGTCGACGCACTTGCCGTCGTCGGAGAAGACGGTGACGCCGGCGGCGGACTCGTGCATCGCCCCCAGCTCGGCGAGCTTCCTGCCCTCCAGGCCGACGGTGACGGCGCCGATGGGCCGCACGTCGCAGTAGCCGTGCTCCCGGCCCAGTCGCCAGACCTGCTCGACGACACCGGCGGTGTCCGCGACGGGGAAGGTGTTGGCCATGGCGAAGACGGCCGTGAAACCGCCGCTCGCGGCGGCGCGGGTGCCGGTCAGGACGGTCTCGGAGTCCTCCCGGCCCGGCTCGCGCAGATGGGTGTGCAGGTCGACGAGGCCCGGCAGCAGCACCTTGCCGTCGGCCTCGACGACCTCGGCGCCCTCGGCGGACAGCCCGCCGCCGACGGCCTCGACGACCTCGCCGTCGATCAGGACGTCCTGCGGCTCGCCGCCGAGCACCCGCGCACCACGGATAAGGATCTTGCTCATGGTTCTCACTTCTCCTCGGTGGTACGGGTGTGGCTGACGGCGGGTTCGTTCCCGCCCAGGAGCAGGTAGAGCACGGCCATCCGGATGGACACGCCGTTGGCGACCTGCTCGACGACGGTGCAGCGGTCGGAGTCGGCGACCTCGGCGGTGATCTCCATGCCGCGGACCATCGGGCCGGGGTGCATCACGATGGCGTGCTCGGGCATCCGCGCCATCCGGTCGCCGTCGAGGCCGTAGCGCCGCGAGTACTCGCGCTCGGTCGGGAAGAAGGCGGCGTTCATCCGCTCGCGCTGGACGCGCAGCATCATCACCGCGTCGGACTTGGGAAGCGTGCTGTCGAGGTCGTACGACACCTCGCAGGGCCAGGTCTCGACGCCGACCGGCACCAGGGTGGGCGGGGCGACGAGGGTGACCTCGGCGCCGAGGGTGTGCAGCAGGTCGACGTTGGAGCGGGCGACCCGGCTGTGCAGCACGTCGCCCACGATGGTGATGCGCTTGCCGGACAGGTCCTGGCCGAGTCCGGCGTCGCGGCCGACGAGCCTGCGGCGCATGGTGAAGGCGTCCAGCAGCGCCTGGGTGGGGTGCTGGTGGGTGCCGTCACCGGCGTTGACGACGGCCGCGTCGATCCACCCGGAGGTGGCGAGGCGGTAGGGCGCTCCGGAGGCGCCGTGCCGGATGACGACCGCGTCGACGCCCATGGCCTCCAGGGTCTGGGCGGTGTCCTTGAGAGACTCGCCCTTGGAGACGCTGGACCCCTTGGCGGAGAAGTTGATGACGTCCGCGGACAGGCGCTTCTCGGCGGCCTCGAAGGAGATCCGGGTCCGGGTGGAGTCCTCGAAGAAGAGGTTGACGATCGTGCGGCCGCGCAGGGTCGGCAGCTTCTTGATGGGCCGGTCCGCCACCCGGGCCATCTCCTCGGCGGTGTCGAGGACATGGACGGCGTCGTCGCGGGTGAGGTCGGCGGCCGAGATGAGATGACGCTGCATCTGTCAGGCTCCGTAGGACAGGGGGGAGTTTTCGGGCATGCGGGCGCGTGGGGGCACGCACTCGGGGGCGTACGCCGGAGTGCTAGTGCGATGCGCCCGGGGCGGTCTGCTTGACGCCGAGCAGCACGGTGTCGCGACCGTCCTCCTCGGCCAGCTGGACCCTGACCGTCTCCCGCAGCGACGTGGGGAGGTTCTTGCCGACGTAGTCGGCGCGGATGGGCAGTTCGCGGTGACCGCGGTCGACGAGGACCGCGAGCTGCACCGCGCGCGGGCGCCCGATGTCGTTCAGGGCGTCGAGGGCGGCGCGGATGGTGCGGCCGGAGAAGAGCACGTCGTCGACGAGGACGACCAGCTTGCCGTCGATCCCGTCGCCGGGGATCTCGGTGCGGGCGAGCGCCCGCGGCGGGTGCATGCGCAGGTCGTCGCGGTACATGGTGATGTCGAGGGAGCCGACCGGGATCTTGCGGTCGGTGATCTGCTCGAGCTTGTCGGCGAGCCGGCGGCCCAGGAAGACGCCCCGGGTCGGGATGCCGAGGAGGACCACGTCGTCGGCGCCCTTGGCGCGCTCGACGATCTCGTGGGCGATGCGCGTCAGCACCCGCGCGATGTCGGGGCCTTCGAGGACGGGCCGTGCGTCGGACCGCGCGTCCTGCGACGCGTCCTCGGCCGCGTGCGGGCCCTGCGGGTCCCGCTCGTCCTGATTGTCGTACGTGTCCATGGGAAACGGACCTCCTTCTCCGCCTCACGGGACGGACCTTAAAGGACGTCGGATTTGCGCCATCCACGTTAGCAGGCCGGAGGGACACCTCCGTTCACCCCATCGGCCCAACGGGGTGCGGGTACCACGGAAGAGTCGGTGTGGACCATTCGGCTTGACGCAGAAGAATCACGCTGCGTAACCTCACAGTGAGTGACCAGCCGCGCGGCCCGGAACCTCACCCAGTCGCGTCGACCCAGTGCCGGGGAGCTATATGTCCAGCGAATACGCCAAACAGCTCGGGGCCAAGCTCCGGGCGATCCGCACCCAGCAGGGCCTTTCCCTCCACGGTGTCGAGGAGAAGTCCCAGGGACGGTGGAAGGCGGTCGTGGTCGGTTCGTACGAGCGCGGCGACCGCGCCGTGACCGTGCAGCGCCTTGCGGAGCTGGCCGATTTCTACGGTGTTCCCGTGCAGGAGCTGCTGCCGGGCACCACGCCGGGCGGTGCCGCCGAGCCGCCGCCGAAGCTGGTCCTGGACCTGGAGCGGCTGGCCCACGTGCCGGTCGAGAAGGCCGGCCCCCTCCAGCGGTACGCAGCCACCATCCAGTCGCAGCGCGGCGACTACAACGGCAAGGTGCTCTCGATCCGTCAGGACGACCTGCGCACCCTCGCCGTCATCTACGACCAGTCGCCCTCGGTCCTGACCGAGCAGCTGATCAGCTGGGGCGTCCTGGACGCGGACGCGCGTCGCGCCGTCTCCCACGAGGAGGGCTGAGCGCCGCGGCGACTCAGCAGAAACGTGCCGCCGGGGCGGCCGGACCGAAGGGTTCCGGCCGCCCCGGCGGCTTCGTCCCGGCCCGTGGAGGGCCGCCCGGGGGCCCGTGGATCCCCGCGAGGCGGCGGCGCCACCGGGCCGCGACACACCCGGACGTGCCGGAGGGCCCGTGGACGTGCCGTCCACGGGCCCTCCGGCGTCACCGGTACCGCTCTCACGCCTCCCGGCGCAGCGACGGCTTGAGCTCCTTCAGCCGGCCGAGCAGGCCGTTCACGAACGAGGGCGACTCGTCCGTGGAGAACTCCTTCGCGATCTGCACCATCTCGTCGAGGACGACGGCGTCCGGGGTCTCGTCGACCCAGATCAGCTCGTACGCGCCGAGCCGCAGGATGTTGCGGTCGACGACCGGCATCCGGTCGAGCGTCCAGCCGACCGAGTACTGGGAGATCAGCTCGTCGATGCGCCGCGCGTGCTCCGCGAAGCCCTCGACCAGCTGCATCGTGTACTCGCTCACCGGAGGCTGCCGGGTGTCGGCCCGGGAGAGCCGGATCCAGTCCGCGAGGACCGTCAGGACGTCGGCGCCGCGCTGGTCGCTCTCGAAGAGGATCTGGAAGGCGCGCTTGCGGGCCGTGTTGCGGGCAGCCACGGTTAGCTGTTCACCCGGCCGAGGTAGTCGCTCGTACGGGTGTCGACCTTGATCTTCTCACCGGTGGTGATGAAGAGCGGGACCTGGATCTGGTGACCGGTCTCCAGGGTGGCGGGCTTGGTGCCACCGGTGGAGCGGTCGCCCTGGAGGCCGGGCTCGGTCTCCTGGACGACGAGCTCGACGGCGGCCGGCAGCTCGACGAAGAGCACCTCGCCCTCGTGCTGCGCGACGGTGGCGGTGAAGCCCTCGATCAGGAAGTTGGCGGCGTCGCCGACGGCCTTGCGGTCGACCATGAGCTGGTCGTAGGTCTCCATGTCCATGAAGACGAAGTACTCGCCGTCCATGTAGGAGAACTGCATGTCGCGCTTGTCGACAGTGGCCGTCTCGACCTTGACGCCGGCGTTGAAGGTCTTGTCGACCACCTTGCCGGACAGCACGTTCTTGAGCTTGGTGCGCACGAAGGCCGGGCCCTTGCCGGGCTTGACGTGCTGGAACTCGACGACGGACCAGAGCTGGCCGCCTTCGAGCTTGAGCACCAGGCCGTTCTTGAGGTCGTTCGTGGAAGCCACGGTTGCGGAATCTCCTGGACTGACGTGGACGACCCCGGGGGCACGCACCTGCCTGTAGCTATAGTGCGAGCAGCTCCTTGGTCGTGATGGTGAGTAGCTCGGGTCCGCCGTCCGCCTCGGGGCGCACGACGAGCGTGTCATCGATCCGGACACCGCCCCGGCCCGGGAGGTGGACCCCCGGTTCGACGGTGACCGGCACGCAAGCGTCCAGTTTACCCATGGCCGCGGGGGCCAGCTGCGGGTCCTCCTCGATTTCGAGTCCCACACCGTGCCCGGTGAGTGCCGTGAGGCCCTCGGCGTACCCCGCGGAGTCCAGCACCTGCCGTGCCGCGCGGTCCACGTCGCGGTACGCGGCACCGGGCACCAGGCTTTCGCGTCCGGCCCGCTGAGCGGCGAAGACGAGGTCGTACAGCTCGATCTGCCACTCCGCGGGAGAGGTGCCGATGACGAACGTACGGCCGATCTCGCAGCGGTAGCCGCGGTACGTCGCCCCGAGGCAGACCGACAGGAAATCGCCCTCCTCCACCCGCCGGTCGGTGGGCCGGTGGCCCCGCCGCCCCGCGTTCGGGCCGGTGCCCACGGACGTGGGGAAGGCCGGACCGTCGGCTCCGTGGTCGACGAGGCGGCGCTCCAGCTCCAGGGCGAGATGGCGTTCGGTGCGGCCGACGAGGATGGACTCCAGCAGTTCCCCGAGGGCCTGGTCGGCGATCTCGGCGCCGATGCGCAGACAGGAGATCTCCTCCTCGTCCTTGACCACCCTCAGCTGCTCCACGGCACCGCCGAGGTCGGCGAGGCGCAGCCGGGGCGCGACCGACCGCAGGGCGCGGTGCCGGGCCACCGTGAGGTGGTGTTCCTCGACCGCCAGGGAATCGCCGCCGCGGTCCGCGAGGACACCCGCGGCGGCCACCGCGGGGTCGCCTCCGGAGCGGGACAGCACCTGGACCGCCAGGGACCGGTCGGGCCTGCCCTCGTGGGGCCGGTCGTCGGGCGGGTCCGTGCACAGGAGGAGTTCCTCGTCCGTGCCCAGCAGCAGGACGGCACCCCGGGGGGCCGCGCCCGCGAGGTATCTCACATTGGCGGGACGGGAGATCAGTGCGCTCGCGCTGCCGCCGGCGCTGCACCGTTCCCTGAGCCGTTTGCGGCGAGCCGCGTACACCTCTGACATGTGTCGAGCGTAGGAGGATTGTCCGAATTGTGCCGGTTGGGCTGCGCCGAGCGGGGTGGAGGGAGGAGTGGGCCCGCGCCCCGGCTACCGCGTCGCGACGGCCGCCGGCGTGGTCACCAGCTCGGCGGGCTGGCTATCGCCCGCGCCAGCACGTCGTCCAGGATCCGTGCCGTCGCCGGGACGTCCAGCTGGGAGTTGTCGATGATCGGGAGTCCGGAGCCGTACCAGCCGGCCATGCGCCCGTGGATGCGGGCGACCTCCTCGTCCGCGAGACGGCGGTTGCCGGAGCGCTCCGCGTTGCGTTCCAGGACGACTTCCAGGCCGGGGAGCAGGACGACCGGGAGTAGACCGGGTCCCACGTGCCGCTTCCAGCCGCCGAGACCGACGGCCGGGCGGTCGGGGAAGATCGCGTCGTCGAGGATGCACGAGATGCCGTTGGCCAGGAAGTTGCGCGCGGCGAAGCCGCAGGTGCGGCGGGCCAGGCGGTACTGCGCCTCGGAGTGGTCGTTCCAGCCCGACTGGGGGTCGGCGAAGCCGGAGCGGACCCACTCGCGGACGTCGTCGAGGCTGATGTGGGCGGTGGGCACCCGGCGGTGGTCGGCCCAGAACTTGGCGACGCTGGTCTTCCCCGCGCCGGCGGGTCCGATGAGCAGCACCGCGAGCGTCGTGGCCGCCGGGTCGGGGGCGGCCGGGGCCTGCGGCGCGCTCGGCATGCCCACGGGGCCGCCGGGGGGCAGCGGCACGTGCCCGGTGACGTCGGCGCCCGGCGGGGCGTGCTGCGGGGGCGGGGCGTGCTGCGGGGCCGGGGGGTGCGCGGCGGGCGGGGCCGGGGGTGCGGGCCGGGGCGGTCCCGGCGGCGGGGGGGTGAAGCCCGGGGGCGGCGGGGGTACGGGCCGTCCGGGGGGACCGGCGGGCTGGTGCGGACTCGGGTGGTGCGCGGCCGGCGGCCGGCCGACGGCCGGTCCGTGCCCCGGCTGAGGGGGCTGCGGCAGCGGAGAACCCACGGCGTGCTGCATCCGGTGCCACTCCGTCTCGTACAGGTCCGTCTCGTACAGGCGATCGACGCCGGCGGCGAGGGTGCGGGCCCTCTCGCCGCCCACCGAACGGTACCGTCCCCGGCCGTCCTTCGGTGAACGGCCGGGGGTGGTGCGCAGTGCCCGGTGCGCCGAGCGGATCGGACGGACGGGGACCCTGCGGACCTACTCGGCCACCTCGCCGTACGCGGCGAGCAGGACGGCCGGGTCGGGGCCCTCGATGACGGTGGGCTTGGCCAGGCCGTCGAGGACGATGAAGCGCAGCAGGTCGCCGCGGGACTTCTTGTCGACCTTCATGTTCTCCAGCAGCCGGGGCCACTGGTCGTAGCGGTAGTGCAGCGGCAGTCCCACCGACTCCAGCACGGTGCGGTGGCGGTCGGCCGTGGCGTCGTCCAGCCGGCCGGCCAGGCGGCCCAGCTCGGCGGCGAAGTGCAGGCCGACCGAGACGGCGGCGCCGTGCCGCCACTTGTAGCGCTCGTTCTTCTCGATGGCGTGGGCGAGCGTGTGGCCGTAGTTGAGGATCTCCCGCGGGCCCGACTCCTTGAGGTCGGAGGAGACGACGTCCGCCTTGACCTGGATGGAGCGCTCGATCAGCTCGGCGGTGTGCGGGCCGGCCGGGGTGCGGGCGGCCTGGGGGTCGGCCTCGACGAGGTCGAGGATGACCGGGTCGGCGATGAAGCCGGCCTTGATGACCTCGGCGAGCCCGGAGACGTAGTCGTGGACCGGGAGGGAATCCAGCGCGGCCAGGTCGCAGAGCACGCCGGCCGGCGGGTGGAAGGCGCCGACGAGGTTCTTGCCCTCGGCGGTGTTGATGCCGGTCTTGCCGCCGACGGCCGCGTCCACCATGGCGAGCACGGTGGTCGGAATGGCGATCCAGCGCACTCCGCGCAGCCAGGTGGCGGCCACGAACCCGGCGAGGTCGGTGGTCGCGCCGCCGCCGACGCCCACCACGACGTCGGTGCGGGTGAACCCGGACTGGCCGAGCGCCTTCCAGCAGTAGGCCGCGACCTCGGCGGTCTTGGCCTCCTCCGCGTTGGGCACCTGGATGGCGACCGCCTCGTACCCCTGTTCGGCCAGGTCGGCGCGGAGCGCCTCCCCGGTCTCGGCGAGCGCCTCGGGGTGGATCACCGCGACCCGCTTCGCGCGGTCGCCGATCAGGCCGCCCAGCTCGCCGAGGAGCCGGCGGCCCACCAGCACCTCGTACGGCTCGGAGCCGGCGCTGCCGCCGATCCGGATCCGCTTCACTGCCTCACTCATGCCTGCTTCAACTCCAACGCGTCCAGGGTTGCCTGGGTGACCTCTTCCGGCGTCCGGCCGTCCGTCGCCACGACCGCGGTGGCGACCTCCTCGTAGAGGTGCCGACGGGCCTCCATCAGCTCGCGCCACTGCTTGCGCGGGTTGACGGCGAGCAGCGGGCGGGCGGCGTTGAGGCCGGTCCGCTTGACGGCCTCCTCGACGTCCATCGACAGGTAGACCACCCGGTGCCCGGCCAGCAGGCCACGCGTCTCCTCGTCCAGGACCGAGCCGCCGCCGAGCGCCAGGACGCCGTCGTGCTCGTCGAGGGCGCGCAGCACGGCCGTCTTCTCCACGGTGCGGAAGGCCGCCTCGCCCTCCTCGACGAAGATGTCGGCGATGGCGCGGCCCTGCGCGGCGACGATGTCGTCGTCGGTGTCCCGGTAGGCGACCTGGAGCCGCTCGGCCAGCTGCTGACCGACGGTGGACTTGCCGACGCCCATCGGCCCGACCAGGACGACCAGCGGACCGCTCATCGGACGGGGAGGTTGTCGAGGTACGACCGCACGTTGCGGCGGGTCTCGGCGACGCTGTCGCCGCCGAACTTCTCCGCGACGGCGTCCGCGAGGACGAGCGCGACCATGGCCTCGGCGACGATGCCGGCCGCCGGTACGGCGCAGACGTCGGAACGCTGGTGGTGGGCCTGCGTGGCCTCGCCGGTGGCCACGTCCACGGTCCGCAGCGCGCGCGGCACGGTGGCGATCGGCTTCATGGCCGCGCGGACGCGCAGCAGTTCACCGGTGGACAGTCCGCCCTCGGTGCCGCCGGCGCGGCCGGAGGTCCGGCGCAGCCCCTCGGGGGTGCCGACGATCTCGTCGTGCGCCTGCGATCCGGGCACGCGCGCGAGGCCGAAGCCGTCGCCGACCTCGACGCCCTTGATCGCCTGGATGCCCATGAGGGCACCGGCCAGCCGGGCGTCCAGCTTGCGGTCCCAGTGCACGTGCGAGCCCAGGCCCACCGGCACGTCGTAGGCCAGCACCTCGACGACTCCGCCGAGGGTGTCGCCGTCCTTGTGGGCCTGGTCGATCTCGGCGACCATCGCCTTCGACGCGTCCGCGTCCAGGCAGCGCACCGGGTCGGCGTCCAGCCTCTCGACGTCGGCGGGGGTCGGGTACACGCCGTACGGCGCCTTGGCGGCGGCGATCTCCACGACGTGGGACACGATCTCGACGCCGGCCGTCTCCTTCAGGTACGACCGGGCGACGGCGCCGAGCGCCACGCGGGCGGCCGTCTCGCGGGCGGAGGCGCGCTCCAGGATCGGCCGGGCCTCGTCGAAGCCGTACTTCTGCATGCCGGCCAGGTCGGCGTGGCCGGGGCGGGGGCGGGTCAGCGGCGCGTTGCGGGCGAGCCCGGCGAGCACCTCGGGGTCGACCGGGTCGGCCGCCATGACCTGGTCCCACTTCGGCCACTCGGTGTTGCCCACCATGACCGCGACCGGGGAACCGAGGGTGAGGCCGTGGCGGACACCGCCGAGGAAGGTCACCTCGTCCCGCTCGAACTTCATCCGCGCACCGCGCCCGTAGCCGAGCCGGCGCCTCGCCAGATGGTCCGCCACCATGTCCGTGGTGATCGGCACGCCGGCGGGAAGGCCCTCCAGCGTCGCCACGAGTGCGGGACCGTGGGACTCCCCCGCGGTCAGCCAGCGCAACCTGCTCAACGGTGCTCCTCAGTCTCGCGCCTGGTACTGCCCTGCGTACGCACGTCCTCGCGTACGGCAACGGCGTGACCGGGTGCGCGACCCTGGTCCGCCACCCCCGATCCTCCCACGTCCGCCGCCCGGAACCGGCCGCCGGTCCACCTGGCGGACGTCGGGTGCCACAGGGCGGGCTCCCGCGTGGGGCGGGCCGGGCGCGGCGATCCCGCTACGGGCGGGAGGCGAGCGCGTGCTCCCCGGCCTTGCGCATCGCGTCCAGGGGGGCCGGGGAGCGGCCGGTCATCCGCTCCACCTGGAGCGCCGCCTGGTGCACCAGCAGATCGAGGCCGCTGACGACGGCTCCGCCGAACATCGACCAGCGGGCGGCCAGTTCGGTCGGCCAGGGGTGGTAGAGCACGTCGAAGAGAGTGGCGGGCCGCTCCGGTACGGCGGTGGCCAGCGCGTCGGTGGTGCCCGCCGGCGTGGTGGCGATCACCAGGGGCGCGCGCAGCGCCTCGGCCGCGTCGGCCCAGTCGGCCGTGCGGACGTCGACGTCGAGGCGCTCGCCCCACCGCCGCATCTCGGCGGCGCGGTCCGCGCTGCGCACGTAGACCACGACCTCGCCCGCGCAGACCCTGGCCAGCGCGGCCAGCGCGGAGGAGGCGGTGGCGCCGGCGCCGAGGATCGCGGCCGAGTCGACCTGCTCGACGCCGTGCTCGCGCAGGGCGGCGACCATGCCGGGGATGTCGGTGTTGTCGCCGACGCGGCGGCCGTCCTCGGTGAACACCAGGGTGTTGACCGCCTCGACGGCGGCCGCCGTCTCGCCGACCTCGTCCAGCAGGGGGAGGACCGCGCGCTTGAGCGGCATGGTCAGCGACAGTCCCGCCCACTCGGCCCCGAGCCCCTCGACGAAGGAGGGCAGGGCCGCCTCGTCCACGTCGAAGAGGTCGTACGTCCACCGCGTGAGGTCCATCGCCCGGTACGCGGCGCGGTGCAGCACCGGGGAGAGGGAGTGGGCGACGGGGCTGCCGAGCACGGCGGCGCGGTGCCGGTGGACGGGCTCGGGTCGGGTGGTGGCGGTCATGTCCTCAGTTACCGGCGCTCTCGTTGAACTTGTCCTTGAGCTCTTCGAACTCCGCGTAGGTCTTGGCGAACTCGGTCTTGTTCTGGCCGTCGGTCGCCACGAAGTAGATCCAGCCGTCGCTCGTCGGGGTCAGCGCGGCCGTCAGCGCCTCGGCCCCGGGGTTCCCGATCGGCCCGGGCGGGAGGCCCCTCTGCGTGTACGTGTTGTACGGGTCCTGGTTGCTGTTGATCTCGGACTCGCTGATGTGGATGTTGCTCTCGTTCTTCAGGTAGTTGAAGGTCGAGTCGAACTGGAGCAGCTGGTTGGTCTCGGTGTTCGTCGGCTTGAGGCGGTTGTAGACCACCTCCGCCATCTTGCGGAAGTCGTCGTGCGTCTTGCCCTCCGCCTGGACCAGGCTGGCGACCGTGATGACCTGGAGCGGGTTCTCCAGTTTCAGCGCCTCGGCCTTGGCCGCGAGGTCGTACTTGTCGTAGGCGTCCTCGGCCCGGCCGATCATCTGCTTGAGGACCGCGGCGGGCTTCATGCCCTTGGCCGCGGGATAGGTGCCGGGGTAGAGGAAGCCCTCCAACGGGTCCTTGACGTCGCCGTCGGCGTTCGCCCAGTCGGGCAGGCCGAGGGTTGCGGACTCCTTCTCCGCGACGCCCCGGGTGGTGCCGGCGGCGAGGCCGAGTTTGGTGTCGATGGCCTTGTAGACGACGATGTTCCGCTGGCCGGGCGTGACCATCACGTTGGCCTGGCTCTTGGGGTCGAGCATCATCTCCACGGCGCTCTTGGCGGACATCTCCTTCTTGAGGATGTACGCGCCCGCCTGGATCTTGTCCCCGTCGTTGGTGGTGAAGGCGGACACGAAGGCGTCGACGCTCTTCACCACCCCGGCGTCCTTCAGTCTGCGGCCGATGTCGACGCCGCGGGCGCCTTTGGGGATCTCGATGCTGACGGTCTCGCCGGTGCCGCCGCCCGCGAAATCGGGTGCCGTGCTGTGACGGCTCTGATAGAACTGGTAACCGAAATAGGTGACGCCGCCGAGGCCACCGCCGAACACCAGCAGGACGACCAGGCAGGCACAGCCGTTGCGGCTCTTCTTGTTCTTGGCGCCCTTGCCTTCCTTGGAGCCCTTGCCGCCACGGCCGCGCCGGTCGCCGCGCGCCTCCGGCTCGTCGTCGTCCTCGTCGTCTCCTTCGCCACCCGCGAAGAAGGCGTGCTCGCCCTGGTCGGGACCGGGGTCCCAGTCGGGCCGCGGCTGCTCCGCCTCGGGTTCCGGTTCCGGCTCGGCGCGCCTGCGCGCGGGCGGTTCCGGGGGCGGATAGGCGTCCGGCGTCCCGTAGAGGTCGGGCTGTTCGGCGCCGTAGGCCGCGGCCTGCTGGCCGTACGGGTCACCGGGGTCGGCCGCGTACGGGACGTGCGCGTGGCTGCCGGTGCCGTCCCAGCCGCCCTCCTGGTAGGCCGGCTGGTCCTGGTGGGGGTACTGCCGGCCCTGAGCGGCGTACTGCTGCTGTTCGTAGGACTGCTGGTACTGCTGCTGGTACTGCTGCTGCTCGTACTGTTGCCGGTCGTACTGCTGCGGCCGGCCGTCGTTCCAGTCCGGGTACTCCTGGTACTCCTGCTGCTGCGGCTGCTGCGGGTACTGGTGCTGCGGCTGGCCGCCGTGGGCAGGCTGGTGGCCGGCGTGGCCCTGCTGCCCTTCCCATCCGCCGTCCCCGTACAACGGGTCCTGCGGATGCCACGGTTCGGAGCCGGGGCCCCGGCCATACTCAGTCATCGATCCCCTAGAGCCGCGAGGCGGCGGTCGCGCGGCTTGTGGGTCCGGCTACCGTCCCGCCTCTTTCTGTGCGGTCACTGTTCGAACACCACCGCATCGCGCGGAACGTTACCGTACCGCGATCAGATGACCACTTCGACGCCCTCGCCGGGTGCCGAGCCTGACACCCGTTCGGATTCCAGGGCCTGCTGAAGGATGATCACAGCGGCCGCCTGGTCGATGAAGGAACGTCCCTTCTTGGATTTCACGCCCGAGGCGCGCAGGCCCTGGCTGGCCGTCACCGTCGTCATCCGCTCGTCGACCAGCCGGACCGGGACCGGTGCGATGCCCTTGGCCAGCTCCTGGGCGAAGGCGCGCACCTTGACCGCGGCCGGGCCCTCGCCCCCCTTGAGGGAGCGGGGGAGACCGACGACGACCTCGATCGGCTCGTACTCCTCGACGAGCTGCCGCAGCCGACGGTGGGCCGCCGGGACGTCCCGGCCGGGGACCGTCTCCACCGGGGTGGCGAGGATCCCGTCGGGGTCGCACGAGGCGACCCCGATCCGGGCGTCCCCGACGTCGACGGCGAGACGGCGGCCCTTGCGCATGGGACGGCTCACTTGGCCGATTCCGCCACGAGCCGCTCGACGGCGTCGACGGCCTCGCCGACGGCGGCCGGGTTCTGGCCACCGCCCTGGGCGACGTCCGGCTTGCCGCCGCCGCCGCCGCCGAGGGTCTTGGCCGCCGTGCGGACCAGGTCGCCGGCCTTGAGGCCGCGCTCGCGGGCGGCCTCGTTGGTGGCGATGACGGTGAGCGGCTTGCCGTTGTTGACCGTGAACAGGGCGACCACGGCGGCCCGGCCGCCCTGGATGCGGCCGCGCACGTCGAGGACCAGCTTGCGCAGGTCGTCCGGCGTGGTGCCGTCCGGGACCTGCCCGGTGACGACGGCGATGCCGCGGACGTCCTTGGCGGACCCGGCGAGGCCGGCGGCGGCCTGCAGGACCTTCTCCGCGCGGAACTTCTCGATCTCCTTCTCGGCGTCCTTCAGCTTGCCGAGCATGACGGAGACCTTCTCCGGAAGCTCCTCCGGGCGGCCCTTGATCAGCTCCTGGAGCTGGGCGACGACCGTGTGCTCACGGGCCAGGAAGTTGTAGGCGTCGACGCCGACGAGGGCCTCGATGCGGCGCACGCCCGAACCGATCGACGACTCGCCGAGCAGCTTCACCAGGCCGAGCTGGGCGGTGTTGTGCACGTGGGTGCCGCCGCACAGCTCCTTGGAGAAGTCGCCGATGGTCACGACGCGGACCCGCTCGCCGTACTTCTCGCCGAACTCGGCGATGGCACCCTGCTTCTTGGCCTCGTCCAGGCTGAGGATCTCGGCGTGCACGTCCAGGTCGCGGGCGAGCACCTCGTTGATCTTCTGCTCGACGTCGGTCATCACGGCCGTGGGCACGGCGGCGGGGGAACCGAAGTCGAAGCGGAAGCGGCCGGGCTGGTTCTCGGAACCGGCCTGGGCGGCCGTCGGGCCGAGGGCGTCGCGCAGGGCCTGGTGGGTGAGGTGCGTGGCCGAGTGGGCCCGGGCGATGGCCGTACGGCGGCGGCCGTCGATCGAGGCGTGGGCCTTGGCCCCGACGGTCACCTCGCCGAACTGGACGACGCCCTTGTGGACGTACACGCCCGGCACCGGCTTCTGGGTGTCGCGGATCTCGACGACGGCACCGGTGTCGACCTTGATACGGCCGGTGTCGCCGATCTGGCCGCCGCCCTCGGCGTAGAACGGGGTGCGGTCCAGGACGATCTCGACCTCGTCGCCCTCGGTGGCCGCCGGGGAGGAGACGCCGTCGACGAGGATGCCGACGATCGTGGTCTCGCCCTCGGTGTCGGTGTAGCCGATGAAGGCGGTCTCACCGGCCTTGTCGGCGATCTCGCGGTAGGCGCCGGTGCCGGCGTGGCCGGTCTTCTTGGCCTGGGCGTCGGCCTTGGCGCGCTCGCGCTGTTCCTTCATCAGGCGGCGGAAGCCGTCCTCGTCCACCGAGAGGCCCTGTTCGGCGGCCATCTCCAGGGTGAGGTCGATCGGGAAGCCCCAGGTGTCGTGGAGCAGGAAGGCCTTGTCGCCGGCGAGGACCTGGCCGCCGGCGGCCTTGGTCTCGGTGACGGCGGTGTCCAGGATGTTGGTGCCGGCCTTGAGCGTCTTGAGGAAGGCGTTCTCCTCGGCGACGGCGACCTTCTCGATGCGCTCGCGGTCCGTGATGAGCTCGGGGTACTGCCGGCCCATCATCGCGATGACGGTGTCGATGAGGCCCTTGACCACCGGGCCGGTGGCCCCGAGCAGACGCATGTTGCGGATGGCGCGGCGCATGATGCGGCGCAGGACGTAACCGCGGCCCTCGTTGCCGGGGGTCACCCCGTCGCCGATCAGCATCACCGAGGTGCGCATGTGGTCGGTGACCACGCGCAGGGAGACGTCCGAGGCGTGGGCGTCGCCGTAGGCCACACCGGTCAGCTCGGTGGCCTTCTCGATGACGGCCATGGAGGTGTCGATCTCGTACATGTTCTGCACGCCCTGCAGGATCATGGCGAGGCGTTCCAGGCCGAGGCCCGTGTCGATGTTCTTGCTCGGCAGCTCACCGAGGATCTCGAAGTTGTCCTTGCCGATGCCCTCGCCCCGCTCGTACTGCATGAAGACGAGGTTCCAGATCTCCACGTACCGCTCGTCGTTGACGGCGGGGCCGCCCTCGACGCCGAACTCGGGGCCGCGGTCGTAGTTGATCTCGGAGCAGGGACCGCAGGGGCCGGGGACGCCCATGGACCAGTAGTTGTCCTTCATGCCGAGGCGCTGGATGCGCTCCTTCGGCACCCCGACGACCTCGTGCCAGATGCGCTCGGCCTCGTCGTCGTCCTGGTAGACGGTGATCCAGAGCTTCTCCGGCTCCAGGCCGTAACCACCCTTGTCCTGGGAGCCGGTGAGCAGCTCCCAGGCGTGCTTGATGGCGCCTTCCTTGAAGTAGTCGCCGAAGGAGAAGTTGCCGCACATCTGGAAGAACGTGCCGTGGCGGGTGGTCTTGCCGACCTCTTCGATGTCGGGCGTGCGCACGCACTTCTGCACGCTGGTGGCGCGCTGGAAGGGCGGCTTGACCTCGCCCAGGAAGTAGGGCTTGAAGGGCACCATGCCGGCGGGGACCAGGAGCAGAGTCGGGTCGTCCGCGATGAGCGACGCCGAAGGGACGACGGTGTGCCCGCGCTCCTCGAAGAAGCTCAGCCAGCGGCGGCGGATCTCAGCCGACTCCATCAGTGGTCCTCATTCCGGTTGTACGGGTACGTCGTGTCGTCGACGTGCCTCGGCTTGCTGGGGTGGTTCTCGATGGCGGTGTACCGCCGGGGCGCGGGGAGTTCGGGGTCCGGGCGGAGTCCGAGCGCGTCCCCCAGTTCGGCCTCCCGCTGGGCCATGTTGTCGCGGACGTCGAGCGCGAAGCCCACCGCGCGGTCCTTCAGGCGCGCTCCCGTCTCGAGCGCCTTGTTGGCCGCGGTCGCGGCGAGGCTCTCGGGGGTCAGCTGCCTGAGCTTGCGGTTGACCTTGGTGGTGGCCCACACACCGGCGGCGACACCCGTGCTGAACCAGAACGTACGGCGGAACATCGCTTGAGTCTCAGTCCTTCTTCCGCTTGCCCCACCGCTGGGCCGGGACGGTCCGGCCCACGATCACGGTGCGTCGGGGCGCCTTGGCGGGCCCGTCTTCCTTGCGTCCGCCGAGGGCCCGGCGTACGCCGTAACCGAAGGCGGCGACCTTCACCAGGGGGCCGCCGAAGGTGGAGGCGACCGTGGTGGAGAGCGCGGAGGCGTTGGAGGTGACCTCCTGGACGTCCGAGGCGATCGCGTCGACCCGGTCGATCTGGGTCTGCGCCGAGCGCACCGCCGTGGAGGCGTCCGCCAGCAGCGGTACGGCCTGGTCGGTCACGTCCGCGACCAGCTTGGTGGTGGCCCTGAGCGTCTGGGCCAGTCTCGCGAGCGCGACCGCGAGGAAGGAGACCAGGATCGCCCAGAACACGGCCACCAGAATGCCGGCCACCTCTCCACCGGACACTGTGCACCCGCTCCCTGAAACGTGCCTCTGCATCGGAAAAGTCGTGCACCGAGCCTATCGCGCCGCCGGGACCGGTCCGCACCGGATTAACCGGCGGCGCGGGCCGCGTCGCCGCCGTGGACACGCGCGGACCCGGACACGCGCGGACCCGGACACGCGCGGACCCGCCGCCCCGCCCGCCCGGAGGGGCGGGGGGACGGCGGGTCCGGACACGGAAGTCCTGCGGCCGCCGGAGGATCAGCGGGCGTAGTACTCGACGACCAGCTGCTCGTCGCAGATGACCGGGATCTCCTTGCGGTTCGGCTCGCGGTCCAGGCGGAAGGCCAGGGCGCGGAGGTTCACCTGGAGGTAGCGCGGGGTCTCGCCGTCGGGGGCGAAGCCACCCTCGCGGGCGACCGCGAAGAGGGTCTTCTCGCGGCTGCGCTCGCGGACCATCACGACGTCGTCGGGACGGACGCGGAACGAGGGCTTGTCGACCTTCTGGCCGTTGACCTCGATGTGGCCGTGGACGACCATCTGGCGGGCCTGGTAGATCGTGCGGGCGATGCCCGAACGCAGGACCAGCGCGTCGAGACGGCGCTCGAGCTCGATGATCAGGGCCTCACCGGTCTTGCCCTGGACCTTGGAGGCACGCTCGTAGGCGCGGACGAGCTGACGCTCGGACACGTCGTACTGCGCGCGCAGACGCTGCTTCTCGAGCAGACGGACCTTGTAGTCCGAGTTCTGCTTGCGGCCGCGGCCGTGCTCACCCGGCGGGTAGGGGCGGGCCTCGAAGTACTTGACGGCCTTCGGGGTCAGCGCGATGCCGAGGGCACGCGACTTCTTGACCTTGGGGCGGGACTGGTTCGCCACTGTCTCTCATTTCCTGGTGTTCGGCTCGTCAGGGTTAAGGGAGGTCGCATTCGCAGCCGGGGAGACCCGCCGGGTCCACGGGGGACCTGCCGGGCAGCCGCTCCCCTGGTCTGGGCACATACGTGCAGCACGCGAGTGGCCCACCGACCCTGCCGGAACCCCGGCCGGTGGTGGGCTGCCCGCGACACCGTTCGACGGTGCGCGACGCTCCTGGAGCCGGTCCGCGAGGGACCGGGCTCCGGCTGACTGTCCCGTTCTGACAGCGCGGGACGCAGCGCTCGGGGAAAGTTTACAGGGTGCTCAGTCCCGCTTGCGACCGAGGTGCTTCCTGGTCCACTCCACGGCGTCCGAGTACCGCGCCTCCGCGCCGTGCCGGGTGGGCTCGTAGTACCGGCGGTCCTTGACGGTGTCCGGGGCGTACTGCTGGGGGGCGATCCCCTCGGGCAGGTCGTGCGGGTACACGTACCCCTGGGCGTGGCCCAGTTTGGCGGCCCCCTTGTAGTGCCCGTCCCTCAGGTGCGCCGGCACGGGCCCGGCCAGCCCCTTGCGCACGTCGTCCAGGGCGGCGCCTATCGCGGTCGTCGCGGAGTTCGACTTGGGGGCGAGGGCCAGGGCGATGGTGGCGTGGCTCAGGGTGAGGGCGGCCTCGGGGAAGCCGATCATGGCGACGGCCTGGGCGGCGGCGACCGCGATCGGCAGGGCTCCGGGGTCGGCCAGCCCGATGTCCTCGCTGGCGGAGATCATCAGGCGGCGGGCGATGAAACGGGGGTCCTCGCCCGCCTCGATCATGCGGGCCAGGTAGTGCAGGGCCGCGTCGACGTCGGAGCCGCGGATCGACTTGATCAGGGCGCTGGCGACGTCGTAGTGCTGGTCGCCGTCGCGGTCGTACTTCACGGCGGCCCGGTCGACCGTCTCCTCCAGGGTGGCGAGGGAGATCTGTGTCTCGCCCTTGTCCAGGGCGGCCCCGGCGGCGGCCTCCAGGGCGGTGAGGGCGCGGCGGGCGTCACCTCCGGCGATGCGCAGGAGGTGGTCCTCGGTGTCCTCGGGGAGGCCGACGGCGTCCTTCAGGCCGCGTTCGTCGGTCACCGCGCGCCGCAGCAGGCCGCGCAGGTCGTCGTCGGTGAGCGGTTCGAGGGTGAGCAGGAGCGAACGGGAGAGCAGGGGCGAGATGACCGAGAAGAACGGGTTCTCCGTGGTGGCCGCGATCAGGGTGACCCAGCGGTTCTCGACGGCGGGCAGGAGGGAGTCCTGCTGGGCCTTGCTGAAGCGGTGGATCTCGTCGAGGAAGAGGACGGTCTCCTTGCCGAAGCCGCCGGTGGCACGGCGGGCGCCGTCGATGACGGCACGGACCTCCTTGACGCCGGCGGTGATCGCGGACAGTTCGACGAAGCGGGCGTCGGTGGCCTTGGAGACGACGTAGGCCAGCGTGGTCTTGCCGGTGCCCGGCGGACCCCAGAGGATCACCGAGGAGGGACCGGCCGGGCCCCTGGCGCTCTCGCCGACCAGGCGGCGCAGGGGTGACCCCGGCTTCAGCAGGTGCTGCTGGCCCACGACCTCGTCGAGGGTGCGCGGGCGCATCCGGACCGCCAGGGGGCTCCCGGCGGGGTCCTTCTCCTGGCGTTCTTCGGCTGCGGCGGTGAACAGATCGGGCTCCACGCTGAAACCCTAGTTCACCGCACCGACAACGCCGTCGGCCGCCGAGAGGCCCCGGCCGGCCGGGTCAGCTGGTCCAGAAGTCCCACCAGCGGGTCAGGATCAGCATGCCGATGATGCCGATGTGCAGGACGGGCAGGACCCAGGTGAACTCGCCGAAGAAGCTCCTGAGCCAGCCGGGGGCGGGCAGGAGGCCGTTGCGGACGTTGAACGAGGTCACGTACCAGAACATGATGATCGTGGCGACCCAGGCCAGGGAGCACCACAGGCACAGGGCGTTGATGCGGTACAGGGACTGGAACATCAGCCAGGCGCAGAAGACGACCCCGAAGAGCGTGCCGGCGTTGAAGGTGAGCCAGTACCAGCGCGGGAAGCGGGCGCCCGCGAGCAGGCTGACGCCGACGCAGACGACGATGCCGTAGGCGACGAGGCCGAGCATCGGGTTGGGGAAGCCGAAGACCGAGGCCTGGTCGCTCTCCATGACGCTGCCGCAGGAGACGACGGGGTTGAGGCTGCACCCGGGGGTGAAGGTCTTGCCCTCGACCTTGGCCTCGAGGAGCTTGAACTTGTCGACCGTGATGACCCACGCGGCGAGCAGTCCGGCCGCGCCGGTGATCACCAGCAGCAGGGCGAACGCCCGGCTGCCGCCCGTCGTCCCGGCCGCGGCCGGTTCGGCGCGCCGCGGGCCGGGCTCGGTGGAGACGTCCTTGACTGTCGTCTTGCTCATCACGCCGATTCCGTCACTGGAGACCTGGACCTTCTTCGGGCACGGCCATTGTGCCGTACGCGCGCGCGTGCGCACCGTTCGCTCCACATAAGGGTGAAGGTGAGAGCCGGTACGGGTGTTCGGTTCCGGACAGCCGTACCGGGGTCCGGTCGCGGACACCCGCCGCACGGGGCGCCGGGCACCCGCCGCGCGGAACACCGGGCGCCGTGTCGGCCCGGTACCGGGGCACGACGAGGGCGCCGGACCTTCCGAGGAGAGGTCCGGCGCCCCACGCGTGGCCGTCAGCCGAGCCGTGACTCCAGCTCCGCGACGACCTCGTTCACGCCGACCGCCGTCTGCTCCCCGGACTCCAGGTCCTTGAGCTGGACCACGCCCTCGGCGAGGTCGCGTTCCCCCAGGAGCAGCGCGTACCGGGCGCCCGACCGGTTGGCCGCCTTCATCGCGGCCTTGAGGCCCTTGCCGCCGTAGGCGAAGTCGGCGGCGACGCCGTTCTTGCGCAGTTCGGAGACCTTCGAGAACAGCACCCGACGGGCCTCCTCGCCGAGCGGTACGGCGAACACACTGGTGGTGGCGGGGAGTTCGAGCTCGACGCCCTCCGCCTCCAGTGCCAGGACCGTGCGGTCGACGCCCAGCGCCCAGCCGACGGACGGCAGCGCGGGGCCGCCGATCATCTCGGACAGGCCGTCGTAGCGACCGCCGCCGCCCACCGCGGACTGCGAACCGAGACCGTCGTGGACGAACTCGAAGGTGGTGCGGGTGTAGTAGTCCAGGCCGCGGACCAGCTTCGGGTCGTCCTCGAAGACGACGCCGGCCGCCGTGATCAGCTCGCGGACCTCCTCGTGGTACGCCTTGCAGGCGTCGCAGAGGTAGTCGCGCAGCAGCGGGGCCCCGGCGAGCTGCTGCTGGACCTCCCGGCGCTTGTCGTCGAGGACCCGCAGCGGGTTGATCTCGGCGCGGCGGAGCGTGTCCTCGTCGAGGTCCAGGCCGCGCAGGAAGGTCTGCAGCGCCTCCCGGTACACCGGGCGGCACTCCTTGTCGCCCAGGCTGTTGAGCAGGATGCGGAAGTCCCGCAGTCCCAGGGAGCGGTACGCCTGGTCGGCCAGGATGACCAGCTCGGCGTCCAGCGCCGGGTCCTCGGCGCCGATCGCCTCGGCGCCGACCTGGGAGAAGTGGCGGTAGCGGCCCTTCTGGGGGCGCTCGTAGCGGTAGTACGAGCCGGAGTACCAGAGCTTGACCGGGAGGTTGCCGGTCTTGTGGAGGTTGGCCTCGAGAGCGGCGCGCAGGACGGACGCCGTCCCTTCGGGACGCAGCGCGAGCCGGTCACCGCCCTTGGTCTCGAAGGCGTACATCTCCTTGGTCACGATGTCGGTGGACTCACCGACTCCGCGCGCGAACAGTTCGACGTTCTCGAAACCGGGCGTCTCGACGTAGCCGTAGCCGGAGTTGCGCAGCGGGGCGGCGATCGCCTCGCGGACGGCCAGGTACGTGGCGCTGTCCGGCGGGATGAGGTCGTACGTGCCCTTGGGGGCCTGGAAGGTACTCACGGAGGTCTCTCGTCACATTCCTCGTCGGGGAGCCCGGGGGGCTCCCTGGCCGGCGGCCACCTGCCGCAGATACGGGTTGGCGGCGCGTTCCCGGCCGATGGTCGTGTGCTCATTGTGACCGGGCAGCACCACGGTGGAGTCGTCGAGCGGAAGGACCACGCGGGCCAACGACTCGAGCATGTCGTCCATGGAGCCACCGGGCATGTCGGTGCGTCCGATGGAGCCGGCGAACAGCAGGTCGCCCGAGAAGAGGACGGGCGGGACGTCCGCCCTCTCGGGCATCCGGAAGGTCACCGACCCCCTGGTATGGCCCGGTGCGTGCGCGACGGAGAACTCCAGCCCCGCCAGCTCCAGCTTCGCCCCGTCCGTCAGCTCACGGACGTCGTCGGGCTCCCCCACGGTCAGCTCGCCCAGCAGCGGCAGGCCGATGGACCGGCCGAGCCCCTTCTCGGGGTCGCTCATCATGAACCGGTCCTCGGGGTGGATCCAGGCCGGGACGTCGTGCGCCCCGCACACCGGGACGACCGAGGCCACGTGGTCGAGGTGGCCGTGGGTGAGGACGACGGCGACGGGCTTGAGCCGATGCTTCCTGATCGCTTCCTCGACTCCGGGGGCCGCCTGGTGGCCCGGGTCGATGATCACGCACTCCTCACCGGCGGCGGGGGCGACGAGGTAACAGTTCGTCGCCCAGGCCCCGGCGGGGAACCCGGCAATGAGCACGATCGTCCTTCGTTTGTGTCGATACGGGTGGCTTGAGGGCGGCTGCGCCTGTGGTCAGAGCCTACCGGCGCTGCCGATTCCTCAGCGAACCCATATACGGTACGGGGCACACGCAGGCGGTCGGCTCGCTGGACCCACGCGTACCGGTGGACATACGAGACGCACGAGGAGAGAACCCGGTGGTCACCCAGGAACAGCGCAAGCGTCAGCTCGCCCGGGAGAAGTTCTTGCGGCAGCAGCAGCGCCGTACGGCCCTGCGCCGCAAGGCACGCGCTCGCAACGCGGTGATCGCGTCGGTCCTCGGCGTGATCCTGGTGGGCAGTCTGGCGCTGTACACGACCGGCGTCCTCAAGGACGACGACAAGGCGAACGCGAGCTCCGAGGCGAGCCCGTCGGCCTCGCCCAGCGCCGTCGAGGACCCGTGCGAGAAGCCCGCCGCGGGCGCGGTCAAGACGCAGACGTGGAAGAAGGAGCCGGCGATCACGATCGACAAGTCGGCGAAGTACACGATGAAACTGGCCACGACCTGCGGTGACATAGACCTCGCGCTGAAGACGTCGGCGGCCCCGCACACCGTGAACTCGTTCTCCTTCCTCGCCGGCAAGGGCTACTTCGACCACACCAAGTGCCACCGGCTCACCACCAACGGCATCTTCGTGCTCCAGTGCGGCGACCCGACGGGCAGCGGCAGCGGCGGGCCCGGCTACACCATTCCGGACGAGAACCTGAAGGACACGAGCCTCAAGGCGAACGTCTACCCGGCCGGCACGGTGGCGATGGCCAACACCGGTCAGGCGAACAGCGGCGGCAGCCAGTTCTTCCTCGTCTACGAGGACAGCCAGCTCCCGCCCAGCTACACGCCGTTCGGCACGGTCTCCGAGGCCGGCATGGCCGTCCTCAAGAAGATCGCCGCCGCGGGCGAGAACACGGGTGCCGGCGACGGTGCTCCCAACGCGACCGTGGTGATCGACAAGGCGACGGTCGCCAAGTCCTGACGCCGACGCGGCCGGCCGACCGATTTCGGTCGCGCTGGATGCGGACAGGCGACCCGCCGGTCGCCTATGTTGGCCGTGACGAAACTGTGGACGATGCCCGGGGCGCCGAAGCCCTTCGGAGGCATCATGTGGAGGAGGCGCTGTGAGCAGCGACCCGTGGGGCCGCGTCGACGAGACGGGGACCGTGTACGTGCGTACGGCCGACGGTGAGCAGGTCGTCGGTTCCTGGCAGGCCGGCTCCCCCGAGGAGGCGCTGGCCTACTTCGAGCGCAAGTACGAGGGCCTGGTGGTCGAGATCGGCCTCCTCGAGAAGCGGGTGCGGACCACCGACCTGTCGGCGAAGGACGCCCAGGTCGCGATCGGCCACATTCGCGAGCAGGTGGACGCGCATCACGCGGTCGGCGACCTGGACGCGCTGCGCACCCGGCTGGACAAGCTGGTGGCGACGGTCGAGGCGCGCCGCGAGGAGCGCAAGCAGCAGCGGGCCAAGCAGTCCGACGAGGCCCGCAAGGCCAAGGAGGACCTCGTCGCGGAGGCCGAGCAGCTGGCGCAGTCCGACCAGTGGCGGGCGGCCGGTGAGCGGCTGCGGGCGCTGGTGGACACCTGGAAGGGGCTGCCGCGCCTGGACCGCAAGTCGGACGACGAGCTCTGGCACCGGTTCTCGCACGCCCGCTCGGCGTTCTCCAAGCGTCGCAAGGCCCACTTCGCGCAGCTCGACGCGCAGCGCGAGGACGCCCGCCGGGTCAAGGAGCGGCTGGTCGCCGAGGCCGAGGCGCTGTCCGGCTCGACCGACTGGGGTCCGACGGCCGCGCGCTACCGCGACCTGATGACCGAGTGGAAGTCGGCCGGCCGCGCCCAGCGCGAGCACGAGGACGACCTGTGGAACCGCTTCCGCGGCGCCCAGGACGTCTTCTTCGCCGCCCGCGGCTCGGTCTTCGCTGAGCGCGACGCCGAGCAGACGGAGAACCTGAAGCTGAAGGAGGAGCTGGCCGAGGAGGCCGAGAAGATCCTCCCGGTGACGGATCTCAAGGCGGCGCGGGCCGCGTTCCGCTCGGTCAACGAGCGCTGGGAGGCCATCGGTCACGTGCCGCGCGACGCCCGGCCGAAGGTCGAGGGCCGGATGCACGCCGTGGAGCGGGCCATCCAGGAGGCCGAGGAGGCCGAGTGGCGCCGGACCAACCCGGAGGCACGCGCGCGTGCCGAGGGTCTGACCGGTCAGCTCCAGGCGGCCGTGGACAAGCTGCGTTCCCAGATCGAGCAGGCGCGCGCCCAGGGCAACAGCGCCCGGGCCGACAAGCTGGAGCGTGAGCTGGAGGGCCGTCAGGCGCTGCTGGACCAGGCCCTCAAGGGTCTCCAGGAGTTCGGCGGCTGACACCGCCGGAGCCGGCTCGAGCGGCCCGGCCGTGGGAGACCACGGTCGGGCCGCTCGGCGTTCCCGGACCCGGCACGGCGTACGGTGCCCGGGTGTCTCACGGTGTCCGGAGAGCCGGGCGGCCCCGGGGGCGCGGGCGCGGCGGGCGGCGACGCGTCCGGCGGCGCCCCGCCCGTGCCTCTCCCCCGTCCCCGTCGCTCCCCGTCGTCCGCCCGCGGGTCAGGGCCTGCGGGCCGACGTCACCCGGTAGACGTCGTAGACGCCCTCGACCCCGCGGACGGCCTTCAGGACGTGGCCCAGGTGCTTGGGGTCGCCCATCTCGAAGGTGAAGCGGGAGGTGGCGACGCGGTCGCGGGAGGTCTGCACGGCCGCCGAGAGGATGTTGACGTGCTGGTCCGACAGGACGCGCGTGACGTCCGAGAGGAGCCGCGAGCGGTCCAGCGCCTCGACCTGGATGGCGACCAGGAAGACCGAGGACTGCGTCGGCGCCCACTCCACCTCGAGGATGCGCTCCGGCTCCCGCGAGAGCGAGTCCACGTTGACGCAGTCGCTGCGGTGCACCGAGACGCCGCTGCCGCGCGTGACGAAGCCGATGATGGGGTCGCCGGGGACGGGCGTGCAGCAGCGGGCCAGCTTGACCCACACGTCGTCGACGCCCTTGACGACCACGCCCGGGTCGTTGCTGCTGCGCCGCTTGCGCCCGCGACCGCGCGACGGGACCGTCTCGTCGATCTCCTCGCTCGCGGCCTCCTCGCCGCCGAGGGCCTGCACCAGCTTCTGCACGACGTTCTGCGCGGCGACGTGGCCCTCGCCGATCGCTGCGTACAGCGAGGAGATGTCCGGGTAGCGCATCTCGTGCGCGAGCGTGACCAGGGAGTCCCCGGTGAGGATGCGCTGGATCGGCAGGTTCTGCTTGCGCATCGCGCGGGCGATGGCGTCCTTGCCCTGCTCGATGGCCTCGTCGCGGCGCTCCTTGGAGAACCAGGCCCGGATCTTGTTGCGGGCGCGCGGCGACTTGACGAAGCCCAGCCAGTCGCGGGACGGTCCGGCGCCGACCGCCTTGGAGGTGAAGACCTCCACCAGGTCGCCGTTGTCCAGCGTGGACTCCAGCGGTACGAGTCTGCCGTTGACCCGTGCTCCTATCGTCCGGTGGCCGACCTCGGTGTGCACCGCGTACGCGAAGTCGACCGGTGTCGCCCCGGCCGGGAGCGCGATGACGTCGCCCTTCGGCGTGAAGACGAAGACCTCGTTGCGGGAGAGGTCGAAGCGCAGCGAGTCGAGGAACTCGCTGGGGTCCTCGGTCTCCTTCTGCCAGTCCAGGAGCTGCCGCAGCCACGCCATGTCGTTGAGGTGGTCGTCCTTGCCCTTGCCGGACGTCCTGGGCGCGTCGCTGCGGACCTTGGAGGCGCCGGCGACGGCTTCCTGCTTGTATTTCCAGTGCGCGGCGATGCCGTACTCGGCGCGGCGGTGCATGTCGAACGTGCGGATCTGGAGTTCGACCGGCTTGCCGTTGGGGCCGATGACCGTCGTGTGCAGCGACTGGTACATGTTGAACTTGGGCATCGCGATGTAGTCCTTGAACCGCCCCGGAACCGGGTTCCAGCGGGCGTGGACGGTGCCCAGCGCCGCGTAGCAGTCGCGGACGGTGTCCACCAGGACGCGGATGCCGACCAGGTCGTAGATCTCCGCGAAGTCGCGGCCGCGGACGATCATCTTCTGGTAGACGCTGTAGTAGTGCTTGGGGCGGCCGGTGACGGTCGCCTTGATGCGGGCGGCGCGCAGGTCGGCCTGGACCTCGTCGGTCACTATGGCCAGGTACTCGTCACGCTTGGGTGCCCTCTCGGCCACCAGCCGGACGATCTCGTCGTACATCTTGGGGTAGAGGATCGCGAAGGCGAGGTCCTCCAGTTCCCACTTGATGGTGTTCATGCCCAGGCGGTGGGCGAGCGGCGCGTAGATCTCGAGGGTCTCGCGCGCCTTCTTCTCCTGCTTCTCGCGCTTGAGGTAGCGCATGGTGCGCATGTTGTGCAGGCGGTCGGCGAGCTTGATGACCAGGACGCGCGGGTCCTTGGCCATGGCGACGACCATCTTGCGGACGGTCTCGGCCTGGGCGGCCTCGCCGAACTTGACCTTGTCGAGCTTGGTCACGCCGTCGACGAGGAGGGCGACCACGTCGCCGAAGTCACGGCGCAGGTCGTCCAGGCCGTACTCGGTGTCCTCGACCGTGTCGTGGAGCAGGCCCGCCATGAGGGTGGCCGGATCCATGCCCAGTTCGGCGAGGATCGTCGTCACCGCGAGCGGGTGCGTGATGTACGGGTCGCCGCTCTTGCGCTTCTGCCCGCGGTGCCAGCGCTCGGCGACCTGGTAGGCCTTCTCGATCTGGCGCAGGGTGGCGGTCTCGATCTTCGGGTCGTTGCTGCGCACTATCCGCAGCAGCGGTTCCAGGACCGGGTTGTACGGGTTCGCGCGCTGGACGCCGAGGCGGGCGAGGCGGGCCCGGACGCGGTTGGAGGAGCCGGAACGGGCGGACGGCTGCGCGGCGGGGCGGACGGCCGGCGGGGCGGGGCGCTCGGGCGAGGGGGACGCCGCCCGGGCCGCGTCGGGCGCGGGGGACGGCTTGGGGCGGGGCTGCTCGGCCGGCTGCTGCTCGACGGGGGCGGAGCGGTCGTGCTCGACCTGCCCGCGGGCGTCGTCGGGCGCCCGCGGCGCGGGCTCGGCCGCGGGCTCCGAGGGCGACTCGGGCTTGGCGGCGGTCAGGTGCTGGGCCTCGTCTGGCAAGAGGGCTCCTCGTGCGCGATCCGGGTGCCCCGGTCAGGCTCCGGAGCATCCATCGTAGCGATCCCGGGCTCCGGGATCGCCTCCGGACCGGTGGGAGAGCGGTCCGCCCGTGGAACGCGAGGGGCGGGCGCCGGATTCCTCCGGGCCCGCCCGTCTGCCGTACGGCGGTCGTCATGCCGTGCCGGTCGTGCGTGACAGCGCTGTCAGACCGTGAGGAGCGCCTCCAGCGGGGCTCCGTCCAGTGCCGCCTCCAGGCGGGCCCGGCCGTCGAGGAAGCCCAGCTCCATGAGGACGGCGACGCCCGAGACCTCGGCGCCGGCGCGGTGGATGAGCTGGATCGACGCCTCGGCGGTGCCGCCGGTGGCGAGGACGTCGTCGACGATCAGAATGCGGTCGTCGGCACTGAGGTCCTCGGCGTGGATCTCGATCTCGGCCGAGCCGTACTCCAGGTCGTAGGCCTGGGCGAGGGTGGCTCCGGGGAGCTTGCCCGCCTTGCGCACGGGGACGAAGCCGAGGCCGGCCCGGACGGCGACGGGAGCGCCCAGGATGAAGCCGCGGGCCTCCAGGCCGACGACCTTGGTGGCACCGGTGCGCACGGCGATCTCCGCGAACGCCCCGGTGAGCGCGGCGAACGCCGCCGGGTCCGCGAGCAGCGGCGTGATGTCCTTGAACATCACGCCCGGCTCCGGGTAGTCGGCCACGTCGCGGATGCGGCTGAGCAGCAGCGTCGTGAGGTCGGTGGTCTCGGTCATCGGCGCTTCCCCGAAGGACGGCCGCGGCCGCGGCTGCGGGACGAGGGCTGGGTGCGGGGGCCGACGACGGCCGTCTCGGCGTCCCCGGAGTCCTCGGGGTTCTCCTCACGCCCGTCGTGGCCGTACCGCCGCGCGGGCTCCTCGTCGGTGTGCGACTGGGCGCGCTTGGCGAGGACGCGCTTCCTCAGGGCCCTGATCTGCGGCTCGCGTTCCTTGAGGTCGGCGACGAGCGGGGTGGCGATGAAGATCGAGGAGTAGGCACCGGCGGCCAGGCCGACGAACAGCGACAGCGAGATGTCGTTGAGCGTGCCCGCGCCGAGGAAGCCGCCGCCGATGAACAGCAGGCCCGCGACCGGGAGGAGCGCGACCACCGTGGTGTTGACGGAACGCACCAGGGTGCCGTTGATCGAGCGGTTGGCGATCTCGCTGTAGGTGAAGCGGGTCTGCTTCGTGAGGTCCTTCGTCTGTTCCTTGAGGGAGTCGAAGACGACGACCGTGTCGTACAGGGAGTAGCCGAGGATGGTCAGCAGACCGATCACCGTGCCCGGCGTGACCTCGAAGCCGACGAGGGCGTAGATGCCGACGGTGATGGTGATGTCGTGGATCAGGGCGATGAGCGCCGCGACGGCCATGCGCCACTCGAAGGCGATCGCCAGGTAGATCACGACCAGCACCATGAAGATCGCCAGGCCCTGCCAGGCCTTGTTGGCGATCTGGTCGCCCCAGCTGGGGCCGACCAGATCGGCGGCGATCGTCTCGGGGTCGACCTTGAACTCCTGGGCCAGGTCCTCCTTGACCTTGTCGGACTGCTTGGTGTCCATGCCGGCGATCTGGATGCGCAGCGAGCCGTCGCCGAGCTTCTGCACGACCGCCGGGTGGCCCGCCGCCTCCTCCGCGGCGGTCTCGGCCTGCGAGACGGAGACGGAGGTGTTCTTGGCGGTGGTGAAGACGGCACCGCCCTGGAAGTCGATGCCCATGTTCAGGCCGCGGACCGCCAGGCCGAGGATGGCCGTGATCGTGATCAGGATCGAGATGCCGTACCAGATCTTGCGGTGACCGATGAAGTCGTAGCTGATCTCACCACGGTGCAGTCGGGCGCCGATGCTGCCGAGTTTCGACATCGCTCACGCCTCCTTCGTCTCGACGGGACCGGCGGCAGGACCGGAGGGACGGCGGGTGCGGCGCAGCGGCGGCTTGGCGCCCAGGCTCTTCGGGTCGAGGCCGGACCACTTGTGGCCGCCGGCGAAGAACTTGCGGCGCGCGATCAGCGTCATGAGCGGCTTGGTGAAGAAGAAGACCACGACCACGTCGAGGACGGTGGTCAGGCCGAGCGTGAACGCGAAGCCCTGGACCTTGCCGACGGTGACCAGGAACAGCACCGCGGCGGCGAGGAACGACACGAAGTCGGAGACCAGGATGGTGCGCCGCGCCCGGGGCCAGGCCCGCTCGACCGCGGGACGCAGGGAGCGGCCCTCGCGGATCTCGTCCCGGACCCGTTCGAAGTACACGATGAACGAGTCCGCGGTGATGCCGATGGCGACGATGGCGCCGCAGACGGCCGGCAGGTTGAGGGCGAAGTGGATGGTCGGGCCGAGCAGCGACATGATGACGTACGTCAGCGCGGCGGAGACCAGCAGCGAGGCGATCGCGATGAGCGACAGGCCGCGGTAGTAGGCCACCAGGTAGACGATGACCAGGCCGAGGCCGATGGCGCCCGCGATCAGGCCGGCGCGGAGCTGGTCGCCGCCGAGCGCGGCGGTCACGGTCTGGACGCTCGACTCCTCGAAGCTGAGCGGCAGCGCGCCGTACGACAGCATGTTGGCGAGGTTCTGGGCCTCCTCCTGCTGGAAGCTGCCGGAGATCTGGGCCTGGCCGCCGGCGATGGAGGAGCTGACGTAGGGGCTGGAGACGACCTCGCCGTCGAGGACGATGCCGAACTGGTTCTGCGGCTGCTGGTTCTGGGCGAGCTGACCCGTGATGTCCGCGAACTTCTTCGCGCCCTTGGAGTCGAACTTCATGTTGACCTGCCAGCCGGCGGCACCCTGGGTGTCGTAGATCGCCTTGGCCTCGTCGACCTCGGTGCCGTCGACGGCGGCCGGGCCGAGCAGGTACTTGTACCAGACGCCGTCGATGTCGCCGCAGGCCACGGTGGTGTCGGCGGGCTTGACGCCCTCGCCGAGACCGGAGCGCTGCGACTGCTTGCTGCAGTCCAGGGCGGCGTACTTCGCCTGGAGGGCGGTCTCGTCGGTGGTGCCGCCCGCGGAAGCCGAGGGGCTGGCGGAGGCGGCGGCGCTCGTGGAGGGCGACGGCGTGGAGTCGGCCTTCAGGGCGTCGGTGACGGCACGGCCCTGGGAGGTGGCGGAGGCCGACGGGGAGGCCGAGGAGGAGGCCTTCTCACCTGCCGAGGCGCTCGCGGAGGGGCTCGCGGAGGCGGCCGGGGAACCGCTGGCCGAGGGGCTCGGCGAGCCGCTCGCGACGGCACCGGTGGGCTCGCTGGCCAGGACCGGGCGGAAGTACAGCTTGGCGGTGGTGCCGACCTGCGCCCGGGCTTCCTTGGAGTTGATGCCCTTGGGGATGTTCACGATGATGTTGCGGTCGCCCTGGGTCTGCACCTCCGCCTCGGAGACGCCGAGACCGTTGACACGGCGGTTCATGATCTCGACCGCGGTGTCCATGTTGGCCTTGTTGATCGCGGACCCTTGGTCGGCCTTCGCCTGGAGCGTGATGCTCGTACCGCCGGCAAGGTCGATGCCGAGACGCGGAGTCGTGTGGCCGGAGAGGAACATGCCTCCGGTGAGCCCCACGATGGCGATCAGGATCAGGGCCAGCGAGCGCCACGGCTTGCTCTGGGCACTCGCGCTCCGGCCCTTCTTAGGTGCTGCCACCTTCTCGTACTCCCTCTCGGGCCGCCTCGCGCCGGGTCAGCGCGGCAGCGGCCATGACATGGTGTCGGGATCCCCTACGTGCGAGATTGCGCGCGCCCGGGGTGCGCGGGACGGGCCCGCGCACCCCGGGTCGTGGCTACTTCTTCGCGTCGGAGTCGCCGTCGGTCTTCTTCGGCTCTTCGTCGGCCTCGGCAGCGGCGGTCTCCTCGGCCTCGTTCTTCGTGCCGGGCTCCTCGTCCTTCTTGCCGAGGTCGACGGGCCGCTCGTCGGAGGCGGCGGCAGCGTCGTCGGACCCGTCGGTCCCGGTGAGGGAGGATGCGTCGTCCGGGACGACGCCGGCGTCGGACTTCAGGTCGTGCTCGATGCCGTGGACGATGCGGTTGTACTCGTCGTCCGTCAGCACGGCGCCGATCGAGTTCTTCGCGAAGAGCAGGTCCACACCCGGGCCGGCGTCGAGGAGGACCGTGTCCTCGTTGACCTCCTTGACCGTCGCGTACATGCCCCCGATCGTGCGGACACCGCTGCCGGGCTGCATCTGGTTGCGCATGTCCACGGCCTGCTGCTGCTTCTTCTTCGCCGACCGGGTCATCAGGAACATGGCCCCGATGAGCACGATGAACGGGAGGAGGGTCACGAGACTCACGGGTCGGTACTTCCTTCACGCGACCGCGATGGTGAGCGGCCTGATGGTTGGGGGGAGGTGCGCTGCCGACAAGGGCGGCATCGGCGGAGTCTAAGCGAGTCCGCGTGCAGGGAACAACGCTCAGCATGGCACCAGGGTTCCTGGTGCCGCCATCACCGCGTCCGATCCCGGGCGGACGCCCGGGCGCTCACGCCCCGAACAGGTCCTGTTGTCCGTTTCCCGCGGTGGCGGGGCGGGGCGGGGCCAGGTCCAGGTGGGTCCAGGCGGCGGGGGTCGCGACCCGGCCGCGGGGCGTGCGGGCGAGCAGGCCCTCGCGGACGAGGAAGGGTTCGGCGACCTCCTCGACGGTCTCGCGCTCCTCCCCCACCGCGACGGCGAGCGTGGACAGGCCGACCGGTCCGCCGCCGAACAGCTTCAGCAGGGCGGTGAGGACCGCGCGGTCGAGGCGGTCGAGACCGCGGGCGTCGACCTCGTAGACCTTCAGCGCGGCTTCCGCGATCTCGCGGGTGATCCCGCCGTCGGCCTTGACCTGGGCGTAGTCCCGGACGCGGCGCAGCAGGCGGTTGGCGATGCGGGGCGTGCCGCGGGAGCGGCCGGCGATCTCGGCGGCGCCGTGGGTGTCGATCTCGACGTCGAGGAGGTTCGCCGAGCGGCGGATCACCCGCTCCAGCTCGGTCGGTTCGTAGAACTCCATGTGCGCGGTGAAGCCGAAGCGGTCGCGCAGCGGGGGCGGCAGCAGGCCCGCGCGCGTGGTGGCGCCGACCAGCGTGAAGGGGGGCAGCTCCAGGGGGATGGCGGTGGCGCCGGGGCCCTTGCCGACGATGACGTCGACGCGGAAGTCCTCCATCGCCATGTAGAGCATCTCCTCGGCGGGCCGGGACATGCGGTGTATCTCGTCGAGGAAGAGGACCTCGCCCTCCTGGAGGGAGGAGAGGATCGCGGCGAGGTCGCCCGCGTGCTGGATGGCGGGGCCGCTGGTGATCCGGATCGGGGCGCCCATCTCGGCCGCGATGATCATGGAGAGGGTGGTCTTGCCGAGGCCGGGGGCGCCGGAGAGCAGCACGTGGTCGGCGGTGGCGCCGCGCGCGCGTGCGGCGCGCAGGACGAGGTCGAGCTGTTCGCGGACCTTCTCCTGGCCGATGAACTCGCCCAGGTCCTTGGGGCGCAGGGCGGCCTCGACGGCCTGGTCCTCGCCGTCGGCGACAGAGCCCACCAGCCGCTCCGCGGCGGGGCCGGTGAGCTCCTCGTCGGCGGTCGCGTCGGTCGGGTCGTCCCAGTTCATGTGGTGTGCCTCGGGGATGTAGGGGGTCAGCGGGCTCGGTTGAGGGTCTGCAGCGCCGCCTTGAGGAGCTGGCCGACCGGGGGTGTGCCACCGGCGGCCTCGGCCTGCGGCGCGACCGCGGTCACGGCCTCCTCGGCCTCGCGGGTCGCGTACCCGAGGCCGATCAGGGCCGCGTGCAGCTGGTCGCGCCAGCCCTGGGTGACGGGGGTGCCGACGGCGGGGGCGCCGGTCGGCTCGCCGAGGCGGTCCTTCAGCTCCAGCAGGAGCTTCTGGGCCCCCTTCTTGCCGATGCCGGGGACGGCGACGAGGGCCTTCTCGTCACCGGTGGCGACGGCTCGCCGCAGGGCGTCCGGCGCGTGGACGGCCAGCATCGCCTGGGCGAGGCGGGGGCCGACCCCGCTCGCGGTCTGGAGCAGCTCGAAGACCTGACGCTCGTCGTCGTCGGCGAAGCCGTACAGCGTCAGGGAGTCCTCGCGGACGACCAGGGAGGTGGCGAGTCTGGCCTCCCGGCCCGTGCGCAGGCCCGAGAGCGTGTTCGGCGTGCACTGGACGGCGATGCCGATGCCGCCCACCTCGACCACCGCGGAGTCGGGGGCGAGGGCGGCGACCGGTCCGCTCACGAAGGCGATCATCCCGTACGGCCTTTCGATGTGTGCAGGGCGACGGCCTGCTGGAGTCGGTTCTGCGCGGGGGCGCGCCAGATGTGGCAGATGGCCAGGGCGAGGGCGTCCGCGGCGTCGGCGGGCCTGGGAGGTGCGTCGAGCCGGAGCAGCCGGGTCACCATGGCCCCGACCTGGGCCTTGTCGGCGCGACCGCTTCCGGTGACGGCCGCCTTGACCTCGCTGGGGGTGTGCAGGGCGACCGGTGTGCCGCGGCGTGCGGCACACAGCATGGCGACGGCGCTGGCCTGGGCGGTGCCCATGACCGTGCGCACGTTGTGCTGGCTGAACACCCGCTCCACGGCGACGAATTCGGGACGGTATTCGTCCAGCCACCGCTCGATGCCCTGTTCGACGGCGACCAGGCGCTGTCCCAGCTCGGCGTCCGCGGGTGTCCGCACGACACCGACGCCGAGCATGGTGAGCGGCCGGCCCGCGACGCCCTCGACGACGCCCACGCCGCATCGCGTGAGGCCGGGGTCCACCCCGAGTACGCGCACGTGCCCTCTCCTCCTCGTCCGGACCGGCGCCCGGACCTTCGGGCTCCGGCCCTCGCGACCATCTTCTCGCGTCCGGGCCGGTACGGCCGACGGCCGTGACCGGTGATCTCCGGTGATCTCCGGTGATCTCCGATGGTCGCCAGGCTATCCGCCGGCACTGACAACGCCGTCGGGGGGGGGGGGGGGGGGCCCCCCCCCCCCCCGGGGCGGGGCGTACGCCCCGTCCCCGGCAGACGCCGCGCCGCGACCCCGCGGCCATGTACCAGTACCAGGGCGGGGACTAGGATTTGGGGGAATA
>NZ_JBVIKX010000006.1:131740-145284 GCF_055580685.1 Streptomyces sp. NPDC031554
CGCACCACCCCGGGGGGTCGGCCCCCCCCCCCCCCCCCCGTCGGCGCGACCCCCCCCCCCACCCCCCCCCGGGGGGGGGGGCCCCCCCCCCCCCCCCCCCCACGGGTCCGCTCGATCCGCTCGATCCGCTCGATCCGCGGCAGCGCTACGCGTCGACCTTCTCCATGACCTCGTCGCTGACGTCGAAGTTGGCGAAGACGTTCTGCACGTCGTCGCTGTCCTCGAGCGCGTCGATCAGCTTGAAGATCTTCCGGGCGCCGTCCTCGTCCAGTTCGACCTGCATGGTCGGGACGAAGTTGGCGTCGGCGGAGTCGTAGTCGATGCCGGCGTCCTGGAGGGCGGTGCGGACCGCGACCAGGTCGGTGGCCTCGCTGAGGACCTCGAAGGACTCACCGAGGTCGTTGACCTCCTCGGCGCCCGCGTCCAGGACGGCGCCGAGCACGTCGTCCTCGGTCAGCTCGCCCTTGGGGACGATGACGACGCCCTTGCGGTGGAAGAGGTACGACACCGAGCCGGGGTCGGCCATGGAGCCGCCGTTGCGGGTCATGGCGACGCGCACGTCGGAGGCGGCGCGGTTGCGGTTGTCGGTGAGGCACTCGATGAGCACCGCGACGCCGTTCGGGCCGTAGCCCTCGTACATGATCGTCTCGTAGTCGGCACCGCCGGCCTCGAGTCCACCGCCGCGCTTGATCGCGGAGTCGATGTTCTTGTTCGGGACCGACGACTTCTTCGCCTTCTGGACGGCGTCGTAGAGCGTCGGGTTGCCGTCCAGGTCGACACCGCCCATGCGCGCCGCGACCTCGATGTTCTTGATCAGCTTCGCGAAGAGCTTGCCGCGCTTGGCGTCGATCACGGCCTTCTTGTGCTTCGTCGTGGCCCATTTAGAGTGGCCGGACATCTGCCTGTCTCCTTCGCGTAACCCATCTCTGCCTGAACGCCAGAGATCCTACAAGGACTCCGGTGTCCGGTTCGCGCGCACCATGTCCACGAACAGGGCGTGCACGCGGTGGTCGCCGGTCAGTTCCGGGTGGAACGACGTGGCCAGCGCGTTCGCCTGGCGGACCGCGACGATGTGGCCCTCGTGCTCGGCGAGCACCTCGACGCGGGCGCCGACGGACTCCACCCAGGGGGCGCGGATGAAGACGCCCTCCACGGGATCGCCCTCGACGCCCTCGACGTCGACCGCCGCTTCGAAGGACTCGTTCTGCCGTCCGAAGGCGTTGCGGCGCACGATCATGTCGATGCCGCCGACGGTCTCCTGGCCCGAGCGCGGGTCGAGGATCTTGTCGGCGAGCAGGATCAGGCCCGCGCAGGTGCCGTAGACGGGCAGGCCGGCCCGCACGCGTGCGCGCAGGGGTTCCATCAGGCCGAAGAGGACGGCCAGTTTGGAGATGGTGGTGGACTCGCCGCCGGGCAGGACCAGGCCGTCGACCTCGGCGAGTTCTTCGGGGCGCCTGACCGGCCTGGCCACGGCGTCGGCCGCGGCCAGGGCGACGAGGTGCTCCCGTACGTCGCCCTGGAGGGCCAGGACTCCGATGACGGGGGTGTCGCCCATGGGTGCCTACCAGCCCCGGTTCGCGTAGCGCTCGGCCTCGGGGAGGGTGTCGCAGTTGATGCCGACCATGGCCTCGCCGAGGTTGCGGGACGCGTCCGCGATGATCTTCGGGTCGTCGTGGAAGGTGGTCGCCTTCACGATGGCGGCGGCGCGCTTGGCCGGGTCGCCGGACTTGAAGATGCCGGAGCCGACGAAGACGCCCTCGGCGCCGAGCTGGCGCATCAGGGCGGCGTCGGCGGGGGTGGCCACACCGCCGGCGGAGAACAGCACGACGGGCAGCTTGCCCAGCTCGGCGACCTCCTTGACCAGCTCGTACGGGGCCCGCAGGTCCTTGGCGGCGGCGTACAGCTCGTTGTTGTCGAAGCCGCGGAGCCTGGCGATCTCGTTCTTGATCTGGCGCAGGTGACGGACCGCCTCGACGACGTTGCCGGTGCCGGCCTCGCCCTTGGAGCGGATCATCGCGGCGCCCTCGGCGATGCGGCGCAGGGCCTCGCCCAGGTTGGTGGCACCGCAGACGAAGGGGGTGGTGAACGCCCACTTGTCGGAGTGGTTGACCTCGTCGGCCGGGGTGAGGACCTCGGACTCGTCGATGTAGTCCACACCGAGGGACTGGAGCACCTGGGCCTCGACGAAGTGGCCGATGCGGGACTTCGCCATGACCGGGATGGAGACCGCCTCGATGATCTCCTCGATCATGTTCGGGTCCGACATCCGGGCCACGCCGCCGTCCTTGCGGATGTCGGCGGGCACCCGCTCCAGGGCCATGACGGCGACGGCGCCCGCGTCCTCGGCGATCTTCGCCTGCTCCGCGTTGACGACGTCCATGATCACGCCGCCCTTGAGCTGCTCGGCCATGCCGCGCTTCACGCGCGCGGTGCCGGTCTCGGGGGCCTGGTTCTGGGTGCTGGACACGGGTTGACCTCACTGAAGGGAAAGAGGGCTGTACTACCGCCCCGAGGAAACGTGAGTGGACCAGTCCACAGCAAGGGCCAATGGGAAGGCGGTGGATCCTTTTGACCGGTCCGGACGCGGCTCCCCTTCCTCCCGCGGGTCAGGCGGCCCGGTCGCGGGGCACCGGCGGGATGGACATCAGGGTCTTGTAATGGCCCTTCGGGTGGCCCTCGCCGACGGGCCCGCCCTCCGCCTCCACCCAGGCGTGGGCGGCGAAGGGATGCGTGCGCACTCCGGTGCACCAGGTGGGCCAGCTCCCCCGCGCGCGGCACAGCAGGGCGGTGGCGACGGACCGTTGCAGGCAGCCCTGTCCGGCGCAGCGCAGGCTGACGGACACGACCTCCTCGCGGGCCCGCAGCGCCTGGGCGGCGGTGGCCGGGGGCGCGCCGCGGCGGGCGAACTCCAGGACGGTGCGCAACCGGGCGGGCCTGACCCCGGCCAGCGGGCGGGCGACGGCCACGGCCAGCAGGGGCAGCAGGCGTCGGTGCACGGGGAGCCGGCGCCGTTCGCCCAGCGCGACGGACATGCTCACGAGATCACCAGCTTCGAGCCGCGCAGCCGCCCGGTCACGGCGCTCACGTCGCGCTCGGCCTGCCCGGTGTCGATGCCGTACCGGCCGGCGAGGTCGGCGGCGATGACGGCGGGTTCGCGCCCCGCCAGCAGTCCCTGGAGCACGAGGGCTCCGGTGTTGTTCAACTGCCAGTAGCGGCCGGTGCGTTCGTCGAGCAGGACGGTGCCGTCGCCGGTTTCGGTGCTGCTCACGTCAGGGTGAAGACGCACGGGCGTCGAACCTCCAGGCGGGGTCGGGTCGGGTGGCGGCGCGCAGCCAGGTCTCGCAGCCGATCAGCGGTTCCAGCGCGTTCCTGGTGGCGTTGTCGGGCTGGGGCGCGAGCAGTCGGGCGCGCAGTGCGGCGGGGTCGATCAGGCCGTGGGCGGCCAGGGCCGAGTCCTCGAACAGCTCCAGGATCGCGGGCAGGTTGCGGCGCAGCCCGGTGTTGGCCTCGTCGCTGAACTCGCCCTTGGTGGAGCGGCCCAGCACGGGCGGCGGCACGATGTCGCGCATCGCCTCGGCCAGCAGCGGCTTGTACCGCCAGGGTCCGGCGTGTTCGTGGACCCGGACCGCGAGGACGGCCTCGACCACGCGGTCGTCGAAGAACGGCGAGTCGAGCTGCACGCCGGATCCGGCGAACACCCGGGCCAGCAGCCGGTACCAGGGGGCACCGGCGCGCATCGCGACCAGCAGCTGGTGCTGGGCCAGGTCCGGGGAGTGCGGCCGTGCCCGGCCCGCGGTGTCGCGCAGGGCCGCACGGGTCGTCTCGACCGCCGCGGCGGTGGCCCACCCCGGTGCCCTCAGTGGCCACACGCCCCGGCCGAGGGCGGGCCGGCGCCGCGGCGGGTGCGGGTCGGTGAGGGCGTCGGCCTGGGCCCGCCACCAGGCCGCCTCGTCCCCGGGGCGCGCTAGCGCGGCCAGGGTGGGCAGCACGGGCCAGCGTCGGAGGGCTGCGTAGCCGCGGACGTGCCGCAGGGCGGTCAGCGGGCGGCGGCGCAGAAGCCCGTGGAGGTAGCCGGGGAACGGGGTGAACAGTTCGTCCCCGCCGTGGCCGGCGAGGTGGCGGCGCGAGCCCCGGTCGGCGAGCAGCCGCGCCGTGTGGCGGGTGCGCGCGAGGGTGCGGACGAAGGGGTAGGGCTCCTCGAGGTCCACGGGTTCGTCCACGTCGGCGAAGAGCGGCGGGAGGTCCCCCGGCGGTACGACGAGGTGCTCGGCGCGGTCGAGGACGCCGATGGCGTGGTCGGCGAAGAGGGAGTCGTCGTTGCCGGCCTCGGCCTCGCCCCAGCGGAACGTCAGCAGGCCGGGGACGTCGCGGGCGGCGAGGAAGCACAGCGAGGTGGAGTCCATGCCGCCGGACAGGTCCGAACTCAGCCGTCCCCGGCCGGGGGCGCGGTCGCGCAGGGCCGAGGTCAGGGCCTCCCGGACGGCTTCGGCGCCCTCGGCGAGCGACAGCTCCGGGGCCGGTGGCCGCCACCACCTCGTCTCCCGCACCCGGTCGCGTTCCCACACCAGGCAGTGGTCCGGCGCCGGCGCGGAGATCCCGGACCACAGCGGCCGGTCGCCCAGCGGGGGCGGCAGGAACCCGCCGGTGGCCACGCGCAGGGCGAGCACCTCGTCGTCGATGCCGGCGCCGGTCATCGCCGCGAGCACGTCGGCCCGGTCGGCGGCCACGTCGACCCGGTCCAGCCGGGTGTGGAAGACCCGGCGCAGCCCGGTGAGGCCGCCCTGGAGGCGGACCTGCCCGCCGACCGACGCGACCACGTGGCCGGAACCGGGCAGGCCCGCCGCCAGTGCGCCCACGTCGGCCACCGTCCGTATCCGGGCGGCGAGTTCGGTGAGCCGGGCGGCGGTGACCGGGCAGACGCCGATCACCGCCAGCCGCACCGGGCCCGCGGCCACGGCCGTGATCTCGCCGGAGGACCACCGGCCCACCAGCCACGGGCGCCCCGAGGCGTGCGGGAACTCCTGCGGCGACTCCCAGGGGACCGCCGCGCGAAGCCGCGCGGCGTCCGCCGTGTCCGGCAGGACCACGAACCCGGTGCCTGTCATTGGCTCATGTCTCCGAGACCGGCGACCGGCGCCTAGAAGCCGCCGGAGTAGTGACCGAAGATGTCGTTGCCCCAGCCGATGAATCCCAGGGTGTCCTCGTTGAACTCCCCGACCTCCACCAGGGTCGGCGGCTCGTACGGCTCGGGGGTCGAGAGCTCGGTGTGCTCGGTCATAACACCCTCCTCAGTTGCCAACGGCGGCCGGTCGGCCACCCGGGTGAACCGTACGTTCGACCGAATCGCGTGATCCACCGGGTTTTCCCTCACTTCGCAACGGTCGCTGTCGCCACCTGTGAACGCCGGGGGAACCGCCGGTGATCTGCAGAAACGATCATGTCGGGCACGGCGACACGCCCGTGATGCGCTGCTCCGGGGGTGTCCGGAAAAAAACCGTGGCGCCACCCGTGGACCCGTGGGTGGGGGCGACGCGCCCGTTCGCGGTGCTCACGACCGCGAACGAGCCGTCAGCACGGCCGGCGGCTCGTCGTCCATCTCGAAGGCCATCGGGAACGGGGCGTGGCCGGCCAGCCGGAACCAGCGCACCTTGCGGTGCTCGCGGAGCCTGCGGGCGCCGCCCACCGCGTCGTTGTGGAAACGGCGGGCCATGGGGACCCGCAGCACGGCCTCGGTCAGCTCGTGCGCCGCGGCCTCTCCCCCGGGCGCCTCCCGGACGGCCTCCAGCTGCTGCGTGTCCGCGAAGACCGCCCGCAACGCCTGGCTCAGGTCGCTCTCGGCGACCTCCCGCTGCTCCTCCTCGGCCTGCCGGGCGGCGTGCGCGGCCTCGTACAGCACGATCGAGGCGGCCGGGTCGAGCACGCCCGAGGTGGCCAGTTCCTGGGCCACGGAGGCCCTGCGCAGCAGCTGCGCGTCCAGTGCGGCGCGGGCGGCGTCGATGCGGGCGTGCAGCCGGTCCAGGCGTCCCGCGGTCCAGCTCAGGTAGAGGCCGACGGCGACGAGGGCGACGAGGATCCAGATGAGGGTTGCGGTCACGGGCGGCAAGGCTAGCCGCTCCGCGGACACGGCCGGGACGCCTCCCCCGGCGGCTGCCGGGGTCCGCGGCCCCGGAGCCCCGCCCCGGTCCGGGCGGTCCCGCCGTCGGACGCCGGCCGGGTCCGGCCGCCCGGCGTCGCCGTACCCGCCCCGGGTCAGTCCCGGGCCAGGCCGAACCGGCCCCGCAGCCCCGGGGAGCCCTTGTCGTCCGCGGCCACCGCCGCCGCGCCCGCCGTCACCGTCTCGTAGACGGAGAGGATGTCCGCGCCGACCGTGGACCAGTCGAAGCGCCGGACGTGGGCACTGCCGCGTTCACGCAGGCGGGCCCGTCGCTCCGGGTCGCCCAGCAGCCGTACGGCGGCCTCGGCCAGCGCGTCCGCGTCCTCGTTGGCGAAGAGGTCTCCCGCGGCGCCCTGGTCGAGCACCTGGGCGAAGGCGTCGAGGTCGGAGGCGAGGACCGGGGCCCCGGCGGACAGGGCCTCGACCAGGATGATGCCGAAGCTCTCGCCGCCGGTGTTGGGGGCGACGTAGAGGTCGATGCTGCGCAGGAAGCGGGCCTTGTCCTCGTCGCTGACCATGCCGAGGAACTCGACGCGCGGGCGCAGTTCCGCCGGGAGGTTCTCGACGGCCTGCTCCTCGTCGCCGCGGCCGGCCACCAGCAGGCGCGCGTCCGGGCGTTCGGCGAAGATCTTCGGCAGGGCCGCCATCAGCACCGGCAGGCCCTTGCGGGGCTCGTCGATGCGCCCCACGAAGCCGATCGTCTGGCCCTGCCACTCGGGCCGGGGCTCGGCGCGGGCGAAGAAGTCGACGTCGACGCCGTTGGGGATGACCACGGCGTCCCCGCCGAGGTGCTCCACCAGGGTGCGGCGGGCGTACTCGCTCACCGCGATCCGCGCGCTGATCTTCTCCAGGGCGGCCTGGAGGATCGAGTAGGCGGCGATCATCGCGCGCGAGCGCGGGTTCGACGTGTGGAACGTGGCCACGATGGGGCCCTGCGCCGCCCAGCAGGTCAGCAGCCCGAGCGACGGCGAGGTCGGTTCGTGGATGTGGACCACGTCGAAGGCGCCGTCGTGCAGCCAGCGCCGCACCCGGGCGGCGCTCAGGAAGCCGAAGTTGAGCCGGGCCACCGAGCCGTTGTACGGCACCGGGACGGCCCGGCCGGCCGAGACGACGTACGGCGGCAGGGGGGTGTCGTCGTCGGCGGGGGCGAGGACGGACACCTGGTGGCCGAGCCGGACGAAGTACTCGGCGAGGTCGCGGATGTGGAACTGGACGCCCCCGGGCACGTCCCAGGAGTACGGGCAGACGATGCCGATTCTCACGCGGGTCCCTTCGCGGGGTCGAGATCGGCGAGCCACAGCCGCTGGAGCATGTGCCAGTCCTCCGGATGGTCGGCGATCCCCGTGGCGAAGGCGTCCGCCAGCGCCTGCGTCATGACGGACGTCCGCTCGGCGCGCGTACCCGACCCGGGTACCTCGATCGGGGCGTGGACGCGGCCCCGCATGACGGGCGAGTCGTCGTACCAGAGCGTGACGGGAAGCAGCAGCGCGCCGGTCTGCTGGGCGAGCAGGGCCGGTCCGGCGGGCATGCGCGCGGTGGCGCCGAAGAACTCGACCTCGACGCCGGACGCGGACAGGTCGCGGTCGGCGACCAGGCAGACCAGGCCGCCGTCGCGCAGCCGCCGGGCGAGGGTGCCGAAGGCGGTGCCGCCGCTGTGCGGCAGGACCTCCATGCCGAGGCCCTCGCGGTAGGCGACGAAGCGGTCGTAGAGCGTCTCGGGCCTGAGGCGTTCGGCGACCGTGGTGAACGGCGTGCGCAGCTCGGTGGTGACCCAGGCGCCGGCGAGGTCCCAGTTGGCCAGGTGCGGCAGCGCAAGGACGACGCCGTTGCCGGCCGCGAGGCCGTCGGTCAGGTGGTGCAGGTCCTTGGGCTCGAACCCGGAGGCGATCCGCTCCGGGCTCCAGGCGGGCAGGCGGAAGGACTCCATCCAGTAGCGCAGGTAGGAGCGCATGCCCGCGCGGGACAGCTCGGCGAGCCGCTCGGGGCTCGCGTCCGGCACCACGCGCGCGTAGTTGCTCTCCAGGCGCTGGACGCCCTTTCCGCGCTGCCTCCAGGCGAGGTCGGCGACGGTGCGTCCGAGGCGGACCGCGACCGGCTCGGGGAGCTTCCTGACGGTGCTCCAGCCGAGCCCGTACAGCCCGTCGGTCAGCTGGTCACGTGCGCTCACCGGGCCGTCTCACGTCCCCCCGGCTCGGGCTCGGTACCGGCCGCCGCCGCGGTCGCCGCGTCGGCCTCCGCCGATTCGCGCCGCACGGTGACGACCCGCTGGATCAGGGTGACCAGGCTGCCGACGGCGACGAGCCACAGTGCGACCGGCAGCAGGTACTGGATGCCCGGCACCCCGAACGCGTGCAGGCCCGCGAGCCCGGCGGCGACCAGCGACACCACGAGCCGCTCGGCGCGCTCGACGAGCCCGTTGACGGCGACCGGCAGCCCGATCGACTCGCCGCGCGCCTTGGTGTACGACACGACCTGGCCGCTGGCCAGGCAGAAGATGGAGACGGCGCACAGCACGTTGTCGTCGCCGTGGCCCGCGTACCAGAGGGCGAAGCCGCCGAAGACCGCGCCGTCCGCGACCCGGTCGAGCGTGGAGTCCAGGAAGGCTCCCCAGCGGCTGGAGCGGCCGAGCTGGCGGGCCATGTTGCCGTCGACGAGGTCGGAGAACACGAACAGTGTGATCACGATCGTGCCCCAGAAGAACTCGCCCCTGGGGTAGAAGACCAGCGCGCCCGCGACCACGCCGGCGGTGCCGAGCAGCGTGACCGTGTCGGGGCTCACGCCCCGGCGGATGAGAAACGCGGCGAACGGTGTGAGGACACGCGTGAAGAATGCACGCGCGTACTTGTTCAGCATGGCCTTCCCGAAGGTTGTATGACCGCGCGGCCCCTGCTGGCCACCGGCTGGCCCATCGTAGCCACGCGCGTGCGTGCGCGGCCCCCGGGCACCGGGCCCGGTGTCACGTCCGGGACGCCCGCCGGGTCACCGCCGGTGTCCGTTCCCGGCCGGGCCGCAGGCCTCGCCGCGTCCTCCGTATGGACGCGGCGTGACGGGAGTGGAAAGCTCGAAGGACCGCGGACGTCGCCGGAGCCACCACCGTTCGGGGGTCACCCCCGGGCGGAGTCCGGGGGAGGAGGAGCCGCCGTGTCCGCGCCCCGATGACCTCACCGTGCACGGGAGGCGGAGAAATGGGCGACAAGGCGCACACACATCCCGGGGCCGCCGGCAGGGCGACGGCGGCCGACCACCCCGCGTCCGTACGGAACGTGGTGCTGGTCGGCCCTTCCGGATCCGGCAAGACGACCTTGGTGGAGGCTCTCGCGCTGACGGCGGGAGCGGTGAACCGGGCGGGCCGCGTGGAGGACGGCGGCACCGTCTCCGACCACGACGACATCGAGCACCGTCAGCAACGCTCGGTGCAGCTCTCCCTGGTGCCGGTCGAATGGGACGGCATCAAGATCAATCTTCTCGACACCCCCGGGTACGCCGACTTCGTCGGGGAGCTGAGGGCCGGTCTGCGCGCCGCGGACGCCGCCCTCTTCGTCGTCTCGGCCTCGGACGGCGTGGACGGCTCGACCCGGATGGTGTGGGAGGAGTGCGCGGCCGTCGGGATGCCCCGGGCGATCGTCGTCACGCACCTGGAGGCCGCGCGCGCGGACTTCGAGGAGATGACGCGGATCTGCGCGGAGGCCTTCGGCGACGACGACCCCGACGCCGTGCTGCCGCTGTACCTCCCGCTGCACGGTCCGCAGGCGCCGGACGGGCACGCGCCCGTGACGGGTCTGACCGGGCTGCTGTCGCAGAAGCTGCTCGACTACTCCTCCGGCGCGCGCGAGGAGTCCGAACCGGGCGAGGACGCGCTGCCCGGGATCGAGGAGGCCCGTGCCCGGCTGATCGAGGGGATCATCGCCGAGAGCGAGGACGAGACCCTCATGGACCGCTACCTCGGGGGCGAGCGGATCGACGTGAAGACGCTGATCGAGGACCTGGAGCGGGCCGTGGCGCGCGGCACGTTCTTCCCCGTCCTGGCCGCGGCACCGGCCGCCGAGGGCGCCCGGCAGGGCATCGGCACCGTGGAACTGCTCGAACTGGTCACCAGGGGCTTCCCGACGCCCCTGGAGCGCGAGGCGCCCCGTGTCACCACGGTCGACGGCGAGCCGCGCGTGCTGGCCCCGTGCGATCCGGACGGCCCGCTGGTCGCCGAGGTCGTGAAGACGGCCTCCGACCCCTACGTCGGCCGGGTCTCGCTGGTGCGCGTGTTCTCCGGCACCCTGCGCCCCGACCGGACCGTCCACGTGTCCGGGCACGGGCTCACCGACCGCGGCCACGAGGACCACGACGTCGACGAGCGCGTCGGCGCCCTGTCCGCGCCCTTCGGCAAGCAGCAGCGGGCGCTGACGCACTGCATCGCGGGCGACCTGGCGTGCGTGGCGAAGCTGAGCCGCGCGGAGACCGGCGACACGCTCTCCGCCAAGGACGACCCGCTGCTGATGGAGCCGTGGCGGATGCCCGACCCGCTGCTGCCGGTGGCGGTCCGGGCGCACAGCAAGGCCGACGAGGACAAGCTGTCGCAGGGGCTGTCCCGGCTGGTGGCCGAGGACCCGACGATGCGGCTGGAGCAGAACCCGGACACCCACCAGGTGGTGCTGTGGTGCCTGGGCGAGGCCCACGCGGACGTCGCCCTGGAACGGCTGCGCAGCCGCTACGGCGTGCAGGTGGACGTCGTCCCGCACCGGGTCTCCCTGCGGGAGACGTTCGCCGCCGCCTCCGCCGGGCGCGGCCGGCACGTCAAGCAGTCCGGCGGGCACGGGCAGTTCGCGATCTGCGAGATCGAGGTGGAGCCGCTGCCGGGTGGTTCGGGCATCGAGTTCGTGGACAAGGTCGTGGGCGGCGCGGTGCCGCGCCAGTTCGTCCCGTCCGTGGAGAAGGGCGTACGGGCGCAGGCGGCCAGGGGCGTCGCCGCGGGCCATCCCCTCGTCGACGTCCGGGTGACCCTGGTCGACGGCAAGGCGCACTCGGTGGACTCCTCCGACGCCGCTTTCCAGACGGCCGGGGCGCTGGCGCTGCGGGAGGCCGCGGCGGACGCGAGGATCCACCTGCTGGAGCCGGTGGCCGAGGTGAGCGTGCTGGTCGGCGACGAGTACGTGGGCGCCGTGATGAGCGACCTGTCGGGGCGGCGCGGCCGGGTCCTGGGCACCGAACAGTCCGCCGGGGGCCGCACGCTGGTGCGCGCGGAGGTGCCCGAGATCGAGATCGGCCGGTACGCGGTCGACCTGCGTTCCCTGTCGCACGGCACGGCCGGCTTCCACCGCGTCTACGCCCGGCACGAGCCGATGCCCTCGCAGGTGGCGGAGCGGCTCCGTCAACAGGAGCGGTCGGATCAGGGGTTGGGGCACGGCCACCCCTGAGTGACGGGTGGGGAAGGTGTTCTTCCACCGTGGCGGGCGGCTTCGGCCGTCCGCCGACGGATGTCCGTGCCTGGATATACGCTGATGACCTGATCAACAGGTGTGCGGAGCACGGAAGTCGGGAAGGCCGCAGGAGCGACAGTGGCGGCGATCGGGGGCGGGAATGACCGTTGGGGACTTCTTCGGGCCACAGGTGCCGCAGCAGGGCGACGGCGGGCAGACTCCGACCTTCGCGCTGGCCTCGGCCGCCTACCGGGACAACCCCGTCGAGGACATCAAGAAGGCCGACAACGAATGGCACCAGTCGGCGGTCTCCACCGGTCGCGGCTGGGCCCGGATCTTCCGGCCCAACCTGGGCGAGGCGTTCTCCCAGGCGGTGGTCGACCGCATGCTGGGCGTCGGGCGCAAGCCGCTGATCCAGTCGTTCGGCAGTGAACCGCAGGTGGTCGTCGAGCACTGCCTGGCCGCCAACCGGATCCGCCGGGAGCGCGACAAGAAGCTCACCGGCATCATGATCGTGTGCGGGCTGCTGTTCCTGCCCGGACTGCTGGTGTGGCTGCTGGTCTTCCAGCTCCGGGCCACCATGGGCAAGGCGGGCGACAAGCGGGTCTCCGGGCTGGCCACCGGGCTGCTCGTGGCCGTCGCCGCGCTCGCCGCGCTCTTCCTGCTCAAGATGCCGTTCTCCGGCCTGGCCGGGTGGTACGCGCGCGGTGCGGTCGTCGCGCCGGTGGCCGGCTGGTTCCTGGCCAAGCGGATCTGCGAGAGCACGGCGAAGGACCTGCGCGAGCGCTGGGACGGCCTGCTGTCCGGGGGCAGTGTCGGCGCCAAGGTCCCCGAGGCGGTGCCGACCAGCCCCAACCAGACGGCCGCCGAGCAGCTGCGCCAGTCCCTGGCCCGGCTGAGCGCCGAGCAGCAGTCCAACTCGGTGTTCTACGCCGGTCCCAAGGGGATCCTCGGCATGGGCACCCGCTGGGGCGCCTGGCACCTCGCGGAGGAGCTGACGCCGGTCGACCCGGTCAAGGGCATCCACGAGTTCCGCAGCTGGACGGTGGCCAAGGCCATCCACGACCAGCTCCAGGTGCTGCACCGGCAGAGCCTGAAGACCGGCGGTTTCCCGCCTCCCTCGGTACGGCACTGGATCGTCACCCCGGTCGGTGAGAACGCCAAGGCGGTGGCCCGGCCGGAGGGCACCGACGTGGAGGCGTACCAGGTGAAGCCGCGGGCCGTGGAGGACATCTGCAACAACCAGCAGTTCGGCGGCGGCGACCGGCACTACCTCGGCGTGCAGTGGCCGCTGTGGGACGGCCAGCTGATCATCACCATGCTGATCACCGTGACCGTGCTGCACGAGACGCTGCGCATCGAGGTCACCGGTCACGCGCTGGGCCCGGTGAACTCCCTGTTCACCTCGAAGCCGGAGGCCCCCACGAGGGAGGTCGCCAAGACCGTCCGGTTCTGGGAGACGCGGAAGATCAGCCTGCCGCTGGTCACCGCGGACGAGGTGGTCCGGGTGGCGGCGCGCGCCACGATCAGCTGGTACCCGCCGCTGCTGAACTGGCTCGGCGGCTCCATAGGCCTGCCCGAGCCGTTCGGCCTGCGGCACGCCTGGGCCGACCAGCCGTGGCGGCACCGCTTCATGGCCGACGACGCGCTGCGCGCGGCGACGCCGGTGCTGAGGGTGGTGCACAGCGCGGCGCTGAAGGTGCTCAAGGAGCACGACGTGGACACCGAGAGGTTCAGCTCCCGCTCGTCGGCCCTCAGCGGCGCGGTCCAGGACCTGACGCCGAAGAAGGCCGACACCTACGACGCGTAGGCCGCCGGCGGCGGGGCGGGGGCCTCTTGCCGACGGCGGGGGCGCGGGGGGGGGCGCCCCCCGGCCCCCCCCGCCCGCCCCGCCCCCCCCCCCCCCCACCCCCCGCCCGGGGGGCAGGTCGCGCCCCCCCCCGCCAGCGGGGGGGCCCCCCACCCCCCCCAAAATTCGGGTG
>NZ_JBVIKX010000006.1:145291-433432 GCF_055580685.1 Streptomyces sp. NPDC031554
ACCCCCCCCCCCGCGGGGCCCCCCCCCCCCCCCCCCCCCCCCACCCCCCCCCCCCCCCCGGGGGGGGGGGGGGGGGGGGGGGGGGGGGGGGGGGGGCCGGGGGGGGGGGGCCGGGGGGCCCCCCCCCCCCCCGCCCCCGCTGCCGGCCCGGACCGCCTCGTCCTCAAGCGCCGGACCGGCTGGATGTGCGCTCCGCCGCCGTCAAGCGGTCGGCCACGCCTCCGCCAGCATCTTGCGGGTGTCGGCCAGCAGCTGCGGCAGCACGCGCGTGTGGCCGACCACCGGCATGAAGTTCGTGTCGCCGCCCCAGCGGGGCACGATGTGCTGGTGCAGGTGCGCGGCGATGCCGGCGCCCGCGACCGATCCCTGGTTCATGCCGATGTTGAACCCCTGCGCGCCGGACGCGGTGCGCAGCGCGGTCATCGCCTGCTTGGTCAGCTCGGCCAGCTCCGCGGTCTCCGGCCCGGTCAGGCCGGTGTAGTCGGCGACGTGGCGGTAGGGGACGGTCATCAGGTGGCCGCCGTTGTACGGGTACAGGTTCAGGACGGCGTACACGTGCTCGCCGCGCCGGACCACCAGGCCGTCCTCGTCGGACTTCGCCGGGATCGCGCAGAACGGACAGCCGTCGTCGGCTCCGGGGCCCGTGGGCTTGTTCTCCCCCTGGATGTAGGCCATCCGGTGGGGTGTCCACAGGCGCTGGAACGCGTCCTGCGTCCCCACTCCGATCTGCTGCTCCGGCTCACTCGTCATGCTAGGCAGCATATGGCTTCGCCCGTTCGCGGCGTGTCGGCGGGGGGAGCCGGAACGCGCCGCGGGCCAAGCTGGGCCGATGACCGAAGACAGCCGCCTGACCCGCTGGGAACGGCGCACCGAGCTGCCCCTCTCGCTCGCCTCGCTGGTCTATCTCGCCGGGTACGCCGTCCTCGTCCTCGCCCCCGGCCTCGCCGACGCCTGGCGGGACTGCAGTCTGGCGGTCCTGCTCGCGTCGTGGGCGCTGTTCGTGGTCGACTACGCGGTGCGCTGGCGGCTCAGCGGACAGGGCCTGCGCTTCGTGCGGCGGCACGCGCTGGACACCCTGGTGGTGGTGCTGCCGCTGCTGCGCCCGCTGCGGATCGTGCGCCTCTACGAGGCCGTGCTGCGACGGCGCGGGGCGCCGCGGCTGTCGCTGCACGCGCGCGTGATGCTCTACGCGGGGGTGTCGACGCTGCTGCTCGGGTTCGCGGGCTCGCTCGCCGTGTACGCCGAGGAGCGCGGGGCGCCGGGCACGGAGATGCACACCTTCGGCGACTCGGTCTGGTGGGCCTGCTCGACCCTGTCCACCGTCGGCTACGGCGACGTCACACCGGTCACCACCATGGGCCGGTTCATCGCGGTCGGGCTGATGGCGTGCGGCCTGGCCCTGCTGGGCGCGGTCACCGGCTCCTTCTCGTCCTGGCTGATCCAGGTCTTCGCGCGCGAGGACGAGCGGGAGGAGGAGACCGCGGGCCCGCCGGGAGCGTGACGGCCGGACGACGGGGTCCCGCGGGTCCGCTTCCGCGAGGACGGGACGGGACGGGACGGGGCCCCGGGGAGCGGACTCCCCGGGGCCCCGCGTCCGGTGGGTCAGACCTGCGTGCGCTCCTCGACGACCTTCGCGATCTTCGCGACGGCCTCGTCGAGCGGGATGCCGTTCTCCTGGGAGCCGTCGCGGTAGCGGAAGGACACCGAGCCGTTCGACATGTCCTCGTCGCCCGCGATGACCATGAAGGGCACCTTCTGCTTCTGGGCGTTGCGGATCTTCTTCTGCATGCGGTCGGAGGAGGAGTCGACCTCGACCCGCAGCCCCTTCTTCTTCGCGGCCGCGGCGAACTTCTCCAGGTACTCCACGTGCGCGTCGCCGATCGGGATGCCGATCGCCTGCACCGGGGCCAGCCAGGCCGGGAAGGCACCCGCGTAGTGCTCCAGGAGCACCGCGAAGAACCGCTCGATGGAGCCGAACAGCGCGCGGTGGATCATGACCGGGCGCTGCTTGGAGCCGTCCGGGCCGGTGTACTCGAGGTCGAAGCGCTCCGGCAGGTTGAAGTCGAGCTGGATGGTCGACATCTGCCAGGTGCGGCCGATCGCGTCCTTGGTCTGCACCGAGATCTTCGGGCCGTAGAAGGCGGCGCCGCCCGGGTCGGGGACGAGCGGGAGGCCCTGCTTCTCGGCGACCTGGCGCAGCGTCTCGGTCGCCTCCTCCCAGACCTCGTCGGAGCCGACGAACTTCTCGGGGTCCTTGGTGGACAGCTCCAGGTAGAAGTCGGTCAGGCCGTAGTCGCGCAGCAGGCCGAGGACGAAGGTGAGCGTCTTGTCGAGCTCCTCCGACATCTGCTCGCGCGTGCAGTAGATGTGGGCGTCGTCCTGGGTGAAGCCGCGGGCACGGGTCAGACCGTGCACGACACCGGACTTCTCGTACCGGTACACGGTCCCGAACTCGAAGAGGCGCAGAGGCAGTTCACGGTAGGAGCGGCCGCGCGCGTCGAAGATCAGGTTGTGCATCGGGCAGTTCATGGGCTTGAGGTAGTAGTCCACGCCCTCGTCGAGCTGCATGGGCGGGTACATGCCGTCGGCGTACCAGTCCAGGTGGCCCGAGGTCTCGAAGAGCTTCCCCTTCGTCGCGTGCGGGGTGTAGACGAACTCGTAGCCCTCCTCCTCGTGGCGGCGGCGCGAGTAGTCCTCCATGACCCGGCGGATGATCCCGCCCTTGGGGTGGAAGACGGCGAGGCCGGAGCCGATCTGCTCGGGGATGGAGAACAGGTCCAGCTCGCTGCCCAGCTTGCGGTGGTCGCGCTTCTCCGCCTCGGCGAGGAAGTCGAGGTGCGCCTTCAGCTCGTCCTTGGACGGCCAGGCGGTGCCGTAGATGCGCTGGAGCATGGGGTTCTTCTCGCTGCCGCGCCAGTAGGCGGCCGCGTTGCGCATCAGCTTGAACGCCGGGATGAGGCGGGTGGTGGGCAGGTGGGGACCGCGGCAGAGGTCCTTCCAGCACAGCTCGCCGGTCTTGGCGTCCAGGTTGTCGTAGATCGTCAGCTCGCCGGCGCCCACCTCGACGTCCGCGCCGTCGTCGTGGGAGGCGGAACCCTTGAGGCCGATCAGCTCCAGCTTGTACGGCTCGTCCGCCAGCTCCTCGCGGGCGGCCTCGTCGGTCACCACCCGGCGCGAGAAGCGCTGCCCGCGCTTCTGGATCTCCTGCATCTTCTTCTCGACGGCCTTGAGGTCCTCGGGCGTGAACGGCTTCTCGACGTCGAAGTCGTAGTAGAAGCCGTCCTTGACCGGCGGGCCGATGCCGAGCTTGGCCTCGGGGAACAGTTCCTGCACGGCCTGCGCCATGACGTGCGCGGTGGAGTGGCGCAGGATGTCGAGACCGTCCGCGGAGGAGATCTCGACGCCCTCGACGGTCACGCCGTCGCGCAGCTCGTGGGCGAGGTCCTTCAGTTCGCCGTCCACGCGCGCGGCGACGATCGAGCGCTCACCGGCGAAGAGGTCGGCGGCCGTGGTGCCCGTCGTCACCGTGCGCTCTTCCCGCTCGGAATCGCGTTGGATGATCACACGGACGTCTGACACCGGTCTCTCCTGACTGAAGGCGGAAGCGCGGCCCGGAATCCATCGCCACGCAAGAGGCGATCGTACCGACCCCGGACCGCCCTCCGCGAAATCATTCCCCTCCGCAGGCCTCCTCGAAGAAGTCCAGGTTCTCCTGGAGGGATTTCATCAGCCGGTCCCGTTCGGCGTCGTCGACCTGCACCGGGACCACCCCGTGGGCGCCGCTCAGCCTGCGGAACCCGCCCCGGCTCTCCAGCCGGCCCTGCACCCGCACCGGCAGTCCGACCAGGTGGGCCTGGCCGGCGATGCGGTAGTCCTCCTCGTCGAGGACGAGCCGGACGTGCGGGACCTCGGCCCCGGCGAGCACCCGCAGCCGTACGCCGCCCTCGCCGCGCGGCCCCGACCTGCGCAGCCGGACCACGGTGCCGGTGATCCGCACGGGCACGGAGGGTTCCGCGCGCAGGTAGCGGGCGCCCGCCTCGCGCAGGGCGGTGAGGTCTCCGGGGGAGAACTCCACGGGGCCGGCACCGGCCGCGCAGTCCTCGGGGACCCCGGCGGCGGGCGCCCACTCGACGGCGATCCGGGCCCCCTCGGTGCCGCGCACCAGGTCGACGATCGCCTCGGTCAGCTCGCGGCTGACCCCGGCCTCCACGGCGCCGTCGAAGGCGTCCATGCCGCCGGTGGCGCGCCGGTAGTCGATGGCCTCGCGGACCGCGTGGAGCGCCTGGTGGAGGCGTACGGCCAGGGGGCGGGCCGTGCCGACGGGGGCGAAGGCGGTGAGCCGGCGGCCGTCGGCGGCGGTGCCGACGAGGACGCTCTCCAGCAGGGCGCCGGCCGACCGCCGGTGCCGGGCGCCGTGGTAGCCGGTCCGCGCGCGGGTGGCGAGCGCGCCGGCGAGCAGCATCTGCCGGGCGGCGGCGCGCAGCCGTTCCTCGACCGCCCAGGAGGTGGTTCCGGCCGCCTCGGCGGGTCCGGACGGGGTCTCCCGCCACCAGCGGATCTCGTCGCTCGGCACGGCCAGGGCGAGGAGCACCTCGCGGGCGGCGGGCGTCTGGCTGCGCTCCAGCGCCAGCAGGGCCTCGCCGAGCAGGTCGTCGCTGTCGGGGAAGGCGCGGGTCTCCGGGACGAGCAGGCTGGTGGCGGCGCCGCCCGGTCCGGGCGGGGTCCAGCGGCCGTAGCGGCCGGCGGCGCCGCCGCGGCGCTGCCAGCCGTGCCGGCGGAGCAGGGCGCGCAGGACGGCGGGGTCGACCTCCGCGGCCTCGGGGGGCCGGTTCCAGGAGGAGTCGACGGGGTGTGGCCGGACCGGCCTCAGGGGCTCCTCCAGCGGGCGGTGCGTCATGGTCTGCCTCCCGTCCCGACCCGCGTCATGATCTCGCACAGCGCCCGGTCGTCGAAGATCCGCGCGGTCGGGATCCGCACGGTGGTCCGGAACCGGCCGGTGACCGGATGCCCCGCCAGGTTGACCCAGTAGCAGCAGTGCCGCAGGTCGAGCCGGTCGTGTCCGGCCCGCAGCCACTGGTCCCGCGACCGCGGGACGATCATCACGACGAGGATCTTGTGCACCGACACCGGGGTGCGGGCGAGCTTGCGCAGATGGTCGTTGTCCAGCGTGAAGGAGAAGGAGCGTCCCGGCGGGTCGGGCGCGAGCTGGTACGTGGCCTTCAGCTGCACCTTGACGGTCACCTCGTCGTCGACGGTGTGACCGGGGGCGCTGTGGCTGACGTGCCAGTCGATGCCGTTGTCCGGGAACGGCTGGGAGAGCGAACAGCCCGCGGCCGCGGCGACCGCGTGGAGATAACCCACCTGGAGTGTCTCCATGCACGCCGTGACGGCGAGTGATCCGCGAGGGGGGCCCGTGAGTTCGGGCAGCAGCCCGCCCCGTTCGGGCTGCGCTGTCACCATGACCCAACAGCCTTCCGAGCAATGAGGATCCCCGCGCCGGGGACCGGCAGAACTTCGCAGCGGGCCCCTGAACTGGCAGGACCCGTACTCCTGTTGTCTCCTGGCGGCGTACGGCGCAAACAGCCCGGGTATCACCAGACGGGCAGGGAACGGGACATCAGCTGCCGTGGGTGAGTGAGGGGTTGGTGGATGTGACGAGCTGGTACGAGGGCCCGCTGGCGGCCTTCGACACGGAGACGACGGGCGTCGACGTCGAGACCGACCGGATCGTGTCGGCCGCGCTCGTCGTGCAGGACGCGCCGGGTCACCGGCCCCGGGTGAGCCGGTGGCTGGTGAACCCGGGCGTGCCGGTGCCCGAAGGGGCGACGGCGGTGCACGGTCTGACGGACGAGCACCTCCAGCGCAACGGCCGCTGGCCGGCGCCGGTGATGTACGAGATAGCCGAACTGCTCGGTGAACAGGCCTCGGCGGGAAGGCCGCTGGTGGTGATGAACGCGCCGTTCGACCTGACGCTGCTCGACCGCGAACTGCGCCGGCACCGCGCGTCCACGCTGGGGCACTGGCTGGAGCCGGCGCCGCTGCGGGTGCTGGACCCGCGGGTCCTGGACAAGCATCTGGACCGCTACCGCAAGGGCCGCCGCACGCTCACCGACCTGTGCGGGCACTACGACGTGACGCTGGACGAGGCGCACGACGCGGCCGCGGACGCACTGGCCGCCCTGGAGGTCGTGCGGGCGCTGGGCCGGCGTTTCGCCGCCCGGCTGGAGCGGCTGTCCCCCGCCGAGCTGCACGCGTTGCAGACGTCCTGGCACGCGGCGCAGGCCCGCGGGCTGCAGGCGTGGTTCGCGCGCAGCGGCACCCCCGAGACGGTCGACACCTCCTGGCCGCTGCGTCCGGCGCTGCCGACGGCGGCGTGACGGGAGGTGTCCGGCCGGCCCGCGGGGACACGCAGAAGGCCGGTCCGCACGATGCGGACCGGCCTTTCCCGGTGGGCGATACTGGGTTCGAACCAGTGACCTCTTCGGTGTGAACGAAGCGCTCTCCCACTGAGCTAATCGCCCGGGAACGGACTGAACAATACAGGTCCCCTCGGGGTTCGTTCAAACCGCTTCGAGATACCGGAGCAGGCCGCACCGCCCGGCCCTCATCATCAGCCGGTGGTTGGCGCGGAACAGCGGGCGCCCGGGCACGGCGAACCTCCTGAGCAGCGGCTTGGTGACGTCGACGACCTGCTCGTACCGGGCCAGGCTGCCGGTGCCGTGCGCGGTGACCGTCCAGCGCGCCCGTCCCTCGAGGTCCCCGGTCATCGCGATCTCCAGCACACCGGCCACCGGGTCCCGCCGCACCTCGCGCGCGGTGAAGGTCAGGTCGTACGGCAGGAACGCGCGGACGGTGACGAGGCCGGTGGTGGCGTCGAGCCGGGTCACCTCGCGGACCTGCGGCCACCAGCGGGGATAGTCCTCGACCCGCTCCAGCGCCGCGTGGACGGCGGCGGGCGGGGCGGGCAGCGGCCACCGGCTGAGGAAACGGTAGTGGTTGCGGTCCATGCGCCGAGTGTGCCCGCCCACGGGCCGGGGACGACCTGGGCGACCGGGGCGCCCTCGATCTGAGTACGCCCTGAGTAGCCACGCTCATGCCGCACGGCGTGACGCCGACCACACTCCGTTCCATGACGCACTTTCCGCCCCCGGCCGAGGAGCTGCGGCTCCTCGACGCAGAGCTGTGGCAACTGGACGTCCGCCGGACCCAGTTGCTCGCGCGCCGCGCCTGGCTGGTCGCCCTGCTGCGGTCGGCGGGTCCGGCCGCGCCGCCCCTGCCACCGGCCGCACCCCGCCCCGAGGCGAGCGCCCCGCGGGTCCAGAACGTGCTCCTGCTGCTCGGCGGCGTCCTGCTCACCGTCGCGGCGATCGCGTTCACCCTCGTCAGCTGGGGGCACCTCGGGATCGCCGGACGGGCCCTGGTGCTCGGCACGGTCACGCTGGCGGTGCTCGCCGCCCCGCTGCCGTTGCTGCGGCGCGGGCTGCGCTCGACGGCCGAGTCGGTGGCCGGTCTCGGCCTGGCCCTGACGGTGCTGGACGCCTACGCCCTGCACGAGACGGCCCTTCCCGGCACCGACGGCACGGGCTACGCGGCGGCCGCCGCGGCGGTGCTCGCCGGGCTCTGGACGGCGTACGGCCGCGGCCTGGGCGCCCTGCGGCTGCCGCTGCCGGCCGCGCTGGTGGCGGCCCAGTTCCCCCTGACCCTCTGGGCGGTCGCGGCGGGCGCGGACCCGTACGCGGTCGCGACGGCGCTGCTGGTGACGGCCGGTCTCGACACGGTCCTGGCGCTGGTGCCGCCGGCCGGCGCCGCCACTGCCGCCACTGCCGTCGGTGCCGTCCGGGTGGCCGCCGCCGTCGGCGCGTACGGCCTGGGCGGCTGGGGCGTTCTGGCGGCGGGCCGGCTGTCGTGGACGGCCGTCGGCGCGGGGGACACCGCTCGTGCGGCGACGCTCCTCGCCTTCGCGGCGGTGATCGCACTGGTGGCGGCCGCACGGCTGCCGGAGCCGGGCGTCGCGACGGGCACGGCGGTCGCCGGAGGCCTGCTGCTGGTGGCGGCCGCCGGCGGGCCGCCGCGGGCGTTCCTGCCGGCCGGCTGGACGGTCCCGGTCCATCTGGTGCTCGGTGTCGCGCTGTCGGCGGCGGTGCGCGCGGACCGGCTTCCCGGACCGGTGCGGCAGGGGCTGGTCCGGGCCTCCGCCGCCGTGCAGGCCCTCGCGCTGCTGTGGGCGGTGCCGCTGGTGGTCGTCACGCTGCTGGGACCGCTCGGCCTGGCGGAGCGCCCCTGGCGGGGCGAGCCGTCGGACGCCCGCGCCGCGGTCACCGTGCACATGCCGTGGCCGCCGTACGCGGGGCAGGCTCTGCTCGTCCTGGTGGCCGTCGCCGGTGTGCTGTTCCTGGCCGTGCGGCACGAGGCCCGGCGGCCGCGGGCGCGGGCCGGGGCGCTGGTCCTGGCCTGGGCGGCCTGCGCGGCCCTCCCGGCGGTGCTCGCGCTCCCCCACCCCGCGACCCTGGTGGTGCTGGGCGCCGTGACGGCGGCGGCGGCCTTCCTCCCGACGCCGTGGACGGCGGCGGCCGGCTCGCTCCACCTGGCGTTCCTCTCCCTGGCGACGCAGTCGGCGACCCTGACCGTCCTGTCGGCGCTGACCGTGTCGTGCGCGGCGGCGTCCCGGTGGCCCCGCCTCACCCCGGTCGCGGCGCCGGCCGCCCTCGGGTACGCCACCGCGCTGGCCGTCGCGACCGGTGCCGCGGCGGGCTGGCAGCCGTCCCACACGGCACTGCTCGTCCTCTGCGTCCCCGCGGCCGCGGCCCTGGTCGCCGCCCTGCTCGGCGCGTCACCGGCGACCGTGCCGGTCGAGGTGGCGGGAACCGCCGCCGCACTGCTCGCCCTGGGTCTGGCGGTGACCGACGCGCCGGTGCTGGCGACCGTGCTGGCGGCCTGCGGCGTGATCGCCGCGGGCACGGCGGCCCGGCCCGACCGCCGCCGTGCCGCCTGTCCGGCCGCCGCCCTGTTCCTGCTGGCCGCCTGGGTCGGGCTGGCCGCCCGGGACGTCACCGCCCCGGAGGCCTACACCCTTCCCGTGACCGTTCCGGCGTTGCTGGTCGGGGCCTGGCGCCGGCACCGCGACCCGCTGACCGGGTCCTGGACGGCGTACGGTCCCGGTCTGGCGGCGACCCTGGTGCCGAGCCTCGCCGCGGTGTGGAGCGACCCGCAGTGGCCTCGCCCGCTGCTGCTGGGCGCGGCCGCCCTGCTGGTCACGCTGCTCGGCGCCCGGCATCGGCTGCGGGCCCCGCTGCTCCTCGGCGGCTCGGTGCTGGTGCTGGACGCCCTCCACGAACTGGCCCCCTACCTGGTGCAGGTGGCCGACGCGCTGCCCCGCTGGGTGGCCCCCGCACTCGCCGGAGTCCTGCTGCTCGCCGTGGGCGCGACGTACGAGCGGCGGCTGCGGGACGTCCGGCAGGTGCGGGAGGTGCTGGGCAGGATGGACTAGGGCGCGGGGACCGGTCCCCTACGACGGCATCCTGTCGCCGAGGAGGGCCAGGTTCTCGATGGCGGCGAGGCCGTAGAGCGCGGTGTCGTTGGTGGACACCCAGGCGGCCTCGCTGCCCGGGACCAGGGCGGTGGGCCCGCTCAGCGCCTCCGTCCTCCAGGGCGCGGACTCCTTGTAGCCGTCGGAGTTGTAGAACTTCTCCCAGGCCCGCTCGGCGAGTTTGTCGTCCCCGGTCCGCACGGCGGCGTACGCGTCGAGGCGGGAGTGGCCCTGGAACAGCAGCAGGGTGCCGAAATTGGAGCCGTAGCGGGCCGCCTGCTCGGTCTTGGTGGCGTTGAAGTAGCGGCAGTAGTCGAAGTAGGCCTCGTCGAACTTCGGCATGTCCACGAGGTGGATCAGCTCGGCGCACAGTTCGTTCAGGCCGAAGACGGCCGAGAGGTGCGAGACGCCGACGGCGGGCTGCTCGGCGACGGCGAACTTCCCCGTGTCCAGGTCGTAGAGGCCGGTGCCCTGGACGAACCCGTTGGGCTGGGCGGCGATCGTCTCCATCGTCGACAGCACGCGCGCCCGGGCCTTCTCCCACTTGGGGCCCTTGCGCTCCCACTCCGTGAGCCAGGCCGACACCAGGCCGCTCCAGTCCGTGCCGAAGCCGATCGACAGGGCGTGCCGGTCGGGGGTGTACGGCTCGGTGCGGATCTTGCGGATCGGGTCCAGGACGAGGAACGTCTCGTCGGAGTCGACGTTGGCGTGCATGAGGTCGCCGACCCGCTCGTCCGCGGTGAGGAAGTAGTAGTAGCGGCGGTACGTCGTGTTGGCGATGCGCTGCTGTTTGGCGCTGTCGGCGTAGTGCTGGACGCCGTGCCGGGTGCCGAGGCCGGCCCACTGGCCGAGGTGGTAGACGTCCACCTCGCCGGTGTGCCGGGTCATCGCCTCGGCGAAGCGGAAGATGTCCGACCGGCCGCTGCGCAGGTACGCGAACCAGAGCCAGAGGTCCGGCGACAGTTCGGAGTTGTCCCAGGCGTAGCCGCCGATGTCGTAGCGCCACTGGTGCCGCACGGTGTCGTAGGTGTGCATGATGTCGCCGTAGTCCCAGAAGCCGTACCAGCGGCGCTGCTCCACCTGGTCCTTGTAGTAGGTGAAGAGGAAGTCGAGGTGGTCCTCGATCTTCGCCTTGGCCGGGGTGGAGCGGTCGGGTTCGGAGTAGAGGCCCGGGCCGAAGACCTGGGCCTTGATGAACTGCTTGGGCGGAGCGGCGAGCTGGGGCAGCACCCGGACGGCCTCGACCTGTTCGGCGAGCTGTGCGGGGGTCGGCGTCGACTCGTTGGCCCAGAAGAGGAGTTCGGAGGTGCGGGCGATGCCGTAGGGGGTGCCGAAGCCGGGCTCGTAGTCCTCGTAGGTGATGTTGAGGCCCTCGAGCTGTTCGGCGAAGGTGTTCTGCTCCATGCCGTCGTGGTAGAAGCGCAGGTCCATGGGCTGCGCCTCGGGCGACCAGAGCCAGAGGGTGACCTCGGCCTCCTCGGTCTGGGCGTGGCGGATGTCGAGCTGGGCGGGGAACTTCTCCCAGAAGTCCCGCAGCCCGAAGGAGAGTCCGCCGCTCGCCCCGCCGACGTATCCGAAGCCGGAGGCGCGCCTGCCGCCGCCCGCGCCGATCCAGCCGTGGCCCTTCTTCGTGCGCTTGCGCACGGTGAAGCCGTCGGCGGAGAGCTGGGACAGGGTGTAGTCGCCCCATTCGGGGATGTACGGGAGCCGGGTGGTGACCCGCTGGTCCCAGGTGGCCGGGTCGGGGAGCTTCTCCCCCGCGTACTGGGCCGCCTGCACGGCCGCGCCCGGGTCGCGGCGCAGGCCGGTGATGCCCTTGACGGCCTCGCGCAGCAGGCCGGTGCCCTCGCCGCCGATGCGGATGTGCCGGTCGTAGGCCGCGTCGTGCATCGGCACGGTGAAGCGGACGCCGAGGCCGCGGATGAAGTCGCCACCGGCCTTGCCGGGTTCCTGCGTGCCGTCGTAGGTGATGGTGTGCACCATGCGGAAGGAGTCGGCGCCCGCGTAGAAGTAGAGGCGGACGGAGAAGGGCAGCCAGCTGCGGTTGCCCTTGCGGTGTCTGCCGTCGACGCGGACGACGGCGCGGACCGGGCCGTCCTGCTCGACGGTGACGGCGTCGACGGCCCCGTCGAAGCGCTCGGTCCTGACGGCGCCCTGGTCCCCGTCCTCGATCTCGGGCTGCCGGATCAGCACCAGGCGGCCGTTCCTGGCGATCTCGGTGGAGCCGCGGGTGACCGACTTGACGAGGGTGGCGCCGGACTTGCCGATCTTCGCGGTGATGACACCGGTCGACACGTCGATGGTGCCGCCGCGCTTGTCGACGGTGACCTTGCCGGCGGGGACGGCCGGCGCCCCGGCGGCCAGGGTGAGCTTGCCGTTGCCCGAACTGACCGCGTGAGCGGTCCACTTGAGCGATCCGTCCGGCCAGTAGGCGATCGGCCAGGACTGCACGGGGACGGCCTTGCCGTCGGCGTCCGTCAGCGCGAAGGTCTGGTCCTCCCGGTGGACGCCCATCGGCCAGGGCACGCCGAGCGTGGAGCCGGGGGCGGCGCCGAGGCCGCCGTCCTCCAGCCAGTCCAGGGTGACCGGATCGGCGTCCGCGGGGGCCGTCGCGGGGGCGGCCTCGGCGTTCTTCGTCCCTAGTGCCCAGGAGAACTGTGCGGCGGCTCCGGCGACGGCCGCCGCCTTGAGGAGGGATCTGCGGGGGATGGGAGACATGGGATGCTGCCTTTCCTTCCGTGCGGGATGCAGGGGCTGGTCAGGGGCATGACAGATTGGGGCCCGTCGCCCGGGGCGCCGGACCGGAAGGGGGCACCGCCCGTCAGCGGTGCCGGCGACGCTCCTCGACGGCGACGGCCGCCGCCGCGACGACCCCGAGGACGGGGACTGCCAGCGGCGCGACGAACAGGGCGGACAGCGCCACGACGCCCAGCCCGCCGACGATCAGGAAGGACCCCGCGGGGTCGAGCACCGTCCGGCGTCCGGCACCCGCGAGCAGGGCCCGCCAGGAGTCCCCCGGCGTCCAGACGGCCGCCGCCCGCAGCAGGGCCACGGCCAGCCCGATCAGCGCGAACAGACCGACGGCCCCGACGAACGGTCCGCCGGGCAGTCCGGCGCGCGCGGCCCGGACGTCCCCCCAGACCGCGGCGCCCGCCGCCCACCCGGCGAGCCCGACGGCCCACCCGCGGCGCAGGGCCGCCCGGAAGTCCGCGACGAACTCCCGCCGCCCGCCGCCCTCGTGGCGCGTACGCCGTCGCAGATGCCGGGCGCCGGCGGCGAAGGCGGCGGGGTAGGTGAGGACCCCGAGACAGGCCACGGCGATCCACACGCCGGTGAGCAGGCACTCGGCGAACACCGCGAAGCGCTCGCCGAACACCGACTCCCTGGGCGGGCGCTCCTTGCGCGGGGCGCGCTCCTTCACGCGTGATTGCGCCATGGTGACCGCCTCAGCCCTTCAGTCCGGACGTCGCCATGCCGTCGATGAGGTAGCGCTGGAAGGCCATGAAGAAGGCGATGACCGGCACCAGCGCCACCAGCGACATCGCGATCATGCTGCCGTAGTTGGAGATGCCCTCCTGGTCGCGGAACATCATCAGGCCGAGCGAGACGGTGTACTTCTCGGGGGTGTTGAGGTAGATCAACGGCCCCATGAAGTCGTTCCACGCGTTGATGAAGGTGAAGATGGCGCTGGTGATGAGGGCGGGCCGGCACAACGGCAGCACGATGGACCAGTAGGTCCTCAGGTGGCCGCAGCCGTCGAGCCTGGCGGCCTCGTCCAGTTCGCGCGGCAGCCCGCGCATGAACTGCACCATCAGGAAGACGAAGAACGCCTCGGTGGCCAGGAACTTGCCCGCGACGAGCGGCACCAGCGTGTCGACGAGCTCCAGGTTGCGGAACATCACGTACTGCGGGATGAGCAGGACGTGGTACGGCAGCAGCAGCGTGCCGATCATCAGCGTGAACAGCAGGTTCCGCCCGGCGAACCGGATCTTGGTGAAGGCGTACGCGGTCAGCGAGCTGGACACCACGACACCGGCCACGGCGAGCACCGCGTACATCAGCGAGTTGACGAAGAAGCTGCTGATGGAGATGCCGGAGATGCCGTCGGCGAGTCCGGAGAAGTTCGCCCAGACCGGCTCGGCGGGCAGCAGGTCGAGGCTGGCGATGATGTCCTTGCTGGGCTTGAACGAGGCTCCGACCACCCAGATCACGGGATACAGGACGACCGCGAGGAGCGCGAGCGCGCCCACGTGCCAGGCGATCGATCCGGTGCGCCGCCGCTCGTCCGCGGTACGCGCGGCGGGGCTGGTGGCAGTGGTCACTTGGCGGCCTCCTCGTAGTGCACCCACTTCTTCTGCGACCAGAACAGCACCGCCGTGACGAGCGCCACCGCGACCACCAGCGTCCAGGCCATCGCGGAGGCGAAGCCCATCTGGGCCTCCTTGAAGCCCTTCTGGTAGAGGTAGCAGGTGTAGACGAGCGTGGCGTCGGCGGGCCCGCACCGGGTGTCGGAGACGACGTAGGCGGAGCCGAACACCTGGAACGCGTGGATGGACTCCAGCAGCACGTTGAAGAACAGCACCGGGGAGATCATCGGGAGCGTGATGTTCCAGAACCTTCGGAAGGGGCCGGCCCCGTCGACCTCGGCGGCCTCGTACAGCTCCCGCGGGACCTGCTTGAGGCCGGCCAGGAAGATGACCATGGGCGCGCCGAACTGCCAGATGCTCAGGGCCACCAGGGCGTAGAGGACGTAGTCCGGGTTGCCGATCCAGCCCCCCACGTCCAGCCCGAAGACCTTCTGCGTACGGTCCACGACCGCGTCGTCCGAGAACAGCGCCCGCCACACGAACCCCACGGAGACGCTGGCGCCGATGAGCGAGGGCATGTAGAACGCTGCCCGGTACAGGCCCTGGCCGCGCCGCTTCTGCGCGAGCAGCAGCGCGACGCCGAGCGCGAGCAGCAGTTTCAGCGGGGTGGCCACGACGACGTACTTCAGCGTGACCTCCACCGACTTCTGCCAGCGCGGGTCCTGGAACATCGTCGTGAAGTTGTCCAGCCCCACCCACCGGGGCGGCGTGAACAGGTTGTAGCTGGTGAACGCGTAGTAGAGCGACGCGACCATCGGCCCCGCCGTGAGCAGCAGGAAACCCGCGATCCACGGCGACATGAAGAGGTAGCCGGCGAGGTTCTCGCGGCGCCGCCCGCGCCGCCCGGCGACGGGAGCGGCGGACCGCTTCCCCGCCGGGCGCACGGGCGCTTCCTTGACGAGCGTCATGACGGTACGTCCCCTCAGCCCGCGAACGCGGCCTTGGCCTCGCTGAACAGCGCCTTGGCGGCGGCGGACGGCTTGGACTTGCCCTGGGCCACCTCACCGCCCAGCCGCAGGAACGCCGCCTCGATGACGTCGGCGCCGGACGGGTGCGGGGTGATCTTCCCGAGCACGCCGGCCGCGGCCACCTCCTCCTCGTACGTCTTGACGCCCTTGTTGTTGTCGTCGGCGGGCGTGAACGCCTCGTACTGCTCGGTCGTGGCGAGGATGCCGCGGTCGTAGCCCATGATCTTGCCGACCTCGGGGTCGTGCACCATGAAGTCGATGAACTGCGCGGCCTCCTTGGGGTGCTTGGTCCCGGAGAAGGCGCTGAGCATCAGCGAACCGAGGTACTGGCCGGTGTTCTTGCCGTCCACGGTGGGGATCGGCGCGAGCCCGTAGTCCGACTCGCCCTCGCCCTCGTAGCGGATGGAGAAGTTGTCCCAGGTGAACTCGGACGCGGCGAGCCCCGCGGAGAGCGCGGACTTGGGCTTGGCCTGCTCGACCTTCTTCGGGTCGGCGACGAGCCCGGACTTCACCCGCTTGTAGCCGTCCTCCCACCACTGCGTCAGGTCGTCCTCGGTGAATCCGAGGTCGGAGTCGGTGAAGAAGGCCTTGCCGTTCTGGCGCAGGTACAGGTCGTAGAGGTACATGATGCTGAAGTAACCGGTGTCGCCGGCGATCTTCAGCTTGTCCTGGATCGTCTGCAGCGCGTCGAAGTACTCGTCCCAGGTCCAGCCGAACTTCGCCTCGACGCCCGCCTTCTCGAAGGCCTTGAGGTCGATGACGAGCGACATGGTGTTGGCGCCGACGGGGACGGCGATCTGCTTGCCGTCGACCTGGCCGTTCGCCAGAACGCCGTTGCGGAAGTTCTCCAGGCTCAGACTCCCGGCGTCCGCCTGCGACTTGAGGTCCAGCAGAACACCACGCTTGTCGTACTTACGCAGGAAGCCGACCGCGTTCTGGAAAACGTCCGGCGGATTCCCGCCGGAGGCCTGGGTCTGGAACTTCTCCCAGAACGCCTCGTAGTCGGTGAATTCAGGCTTGATCTTGATCTTCGGGAACTTCTTCTCGAAGAGTGCGATCGTCTTCTTGATCGCAATGGTGCGCGGTTCGCCACCCCACCACGCGTAACGGAGCGTCACCGTCCCGTCGGAGGACGCGTCCCCGCTCCCTCCGCAGCCCGTGGTCGCGGCCAGGCCGAGCGTCGCCGCCGTGGCCCCCGCAGCCTTCAGGATCGTTCGCCTCTCCACATTCCTGCTGGTTCCCACAGCCGGCCTCCCCGCAGCGTCGTTGCCGCTTGCATGAATCGTTTCAAGAAAGCGCTTGCTGGCACAAGGTACGAGGGGGTCGGGAGAGCGTCAATGATTCGGACAGGAATTTCTCGATCGGCGACCACGGGGCGCCGCCGCACCGGGGAGCCGGCGCCTCGCCCTCGACGGGGCGGACGCGCAGGTCGGGGGCGCGCGTTCGGCCGCCCGGACGGTGATCGGCGGTTCGCGCGGTCACCGGGGGCGACGGAAACGCGCCTGGTGCGGCGGGCGGGAGGGTCGGTGGGAGCAGGGGCGGGGGCGGGGCGGGGAGCCGTCGGTGACCGCACCGCCCGACGTGCGCCCGCGACGAAGGGCCGGGGCCTCCACGCCCCGCCCAGGTGCGCCCGTGAGGCGGGAGCGCGGGTCTTCGCACCTCGCGCGCGCCCCCGCGGGGCGGGGCCCTCGCACCCCGTGCGCACGCCCCGACGCGGGACGGCGTCTTCACGCTCCGTGCGCACCCTCCGACGCGGACGGCGTCCTCACGGGCGGCGCGGCGGCCCGGGAGGGCCCGCACGCACGACGGCGGCCCGCCTGCTCTGTCGCAGACGGGCCGCCGTGCCGGGTGGGCGATACTGGGTTCGAACCAGTGACCTCTTCGGTGTGAACGAAGCGCTCTTCCACTGAGCTAATCGCCCGGGCGCAGGAAGTACATTACCCCATGTCAGCGGGTTCCCGTGACCACGGCCGGGCCTCCCCCGCGGCCCGATGACGGTTCACTGGTCCTTGATCTTCCAGGGCATCACGAGCCCGAACTTCCACACGTAGAAGCCGACGACGGCCGCGATGATCACGAGTCCGATCGAGGTCAGGACGATGTTGCGGCGCCTGACCTTCGGGTCGAGCGCGCGCTGCGCCGCCTCGGTGACCTTGCGCTTGGTCCAGCGCAGCACCAGCTGGGCCCAGACGAACTCGGTCGCCCAGATCGCCATGCCGCCGAAGATCACGACCCAGCCGGGCCCGGGCAGCGGCAGCATGATGATGCCGGCGACCACGACCGCGAGGCCGACGACGAAGATCCCGACCTGCCAGCTCAGATGCAGGACCCGGCGGGCCTTGACGAACTCCGGGGCCCGGGAACCGAGGGCCTGTTCCTGCTGCTCCGTCGCCCCGTCCGACCTCGAGTCGTCCGTCGCCATGGCCACCTCGCCCAGAGCGTCACTCCCCGTATTCATACGACCAAACCCTACCCGAGAGATTCGAGTCACCGTAATGGTGGTACTCCGCGATCACCACCCTCGGCCGGAAGAGTTACGTAAACGCACGCAAACCACGCAGAGGGGTTTACAACGGCACCGTAGGTGGCATGTCGATTTCGCCGACGTGCGAATCCCCGAGCGCACACTGAGCGAAAGGCCCTGGCGCTTATGAACACCACGGTCAGCTGCGAGCTGCACCTGCGCCTCGTTGTGTCGAGCGAGTCCTCCCTGCCTGTCCCCGCAGGCCTGCGGTACGACACGGCCGACCCCTACGCCGTGCACGCCACCTTCCACACCGGAGCCGAGGAAACCGTCGAGTGGGTGTTCGCCCGCGACCTCCTCGCGGAGGGCCTGCACCGGCCCACGGGCACCGGCGACGTCCGAGTCTGGCCGTCGCGCAGTCACGGTCAGGGGGTGGTCTGCATCGCCCTGAGCTCCCCGGAGGGGGAAGCACTGCTCGAGGCCCCGGCGCGGGCCCTGGAATCCTTCCTGAAGCGGACGGACGCGGCCGTGCCCCCGGGCACGGAGCACCGTCACTTCGACCTCGATCAGGAGCTCTCGCACATCCTGGCGGAAAGCTAGGGAGAGGGCTCCCACCGAGGCGCCCGGCGCCGTCCACTCGGGGAGACGGCTCGGGCTCGGACAACAACCGCATAGGGCACGCACCGACGCCGCGCCACGGTTCTCCGTGGGGCGGCTTCGGCGTGCGCGCCCCGTCCCGCGGCCGCCGCCGGCGGACGACGGCGGACGACGGCGCGACGATTCCGGCCTCCACCGACCGGTGGCCCCACGGCCCGGTACGGCTACCATCGGCCAGCATCGGCGGGCGCCCGCCCGACCCCCCAGGCCAGGGAGCGAAACGTGCTGATCACCCACGACACCCGGTGTGCGCTCGACGCCGTGGTGGATCTGGTGAACACCGCACCGGAGGACGACACCGCCCCGGACGGGCTGCCGGATGTCGCCACCCTCGGGGATTTCGTGCGAAAGCACGAGATCAGCGATGTCGGTGTGCTCTCCGAGTTCGACCTGTCCGCGGTGCGCAAGGTCCGGGGACGGTTCGCCCGGATCTTCGCGGCGCCGGAGCCCCGCACCGCCGCCGCGCTCATCAACGAGCTGATCGCCGCCGCGGGCACCACCCCCCGGCTCACCGACCACGACGGCTACGACTGGCACGTCCACTACTTCGCCCCCGGCGCCTCGATCGCGGACCACCTCGCGGCGGACTGCGGGATGGCCCTGGCCTTCTTCGTGGTGGCCGGGGAACAGGAGCGCCTGCGACGCTGCGAGGCCCCGGACTGCCGGCGCGCCTTCGTCGACCTCTCCCGCAACCGGTCGCGCCGCTACTGCGACAGCCGCACCTGCGGCAACCGCCTGCACGTGGCCGCCTACCGGGCACGCCGCAAGGAGGCGGCGGGCTGAGGCCCGGGCCCTCGACGCCGACGCGGCCCCGACGGGTGACGCCGGGGACCGCGGGTACGGCTCAGAGCAGCAGCAGGTCATGCAGCGAGGCCATGAGCAGCAGACACCCGATCACCGCCAGGAAGATCATCAGCGGTGGCTGGGAAAGGGCGAAGAGACATCCGCGCGGCTCGTCCTGAGAGGGCGCGGCATCACTCTGTGTCGTGTCCAGCATCTCGCGGGCGATGATGACGCAGGCGGCGTACCGCACGCGATCGGCATGCCCGGATTGAGCGGTTGTTCACTGAATTCCGTGATGTCGCTTTCCACCCGTGATCATTTCCGCGCGCGGGGAGCCCGACCGTGTCGTTTCCGCCGTGGGGCGGTCCTGGCGCGCGAGACGCCGTCAGCTGCGGTGACGCAGGGGTGCCGGGCCGTCGCCGGTCTCCGGCACCGCTTCATATGCCGTGCTTCTTGAGGATGGCCTCGATGTCGCTGAAGTCGTCCGAGGGGGTCGCGCGGGGCGCGGCGGCGGGGCGGGACGCGGGCCGGGCGCCCTGCCCCAGCGAGGGTGCCGACGCGGTCGGCGCCACGGCGCCGGTCCGTGCGGAGCGCGCCGCCTCCCTGCGCTCCTTGCGGGTGCCGCCACCTCTGCGGCGCTCGACCGCGCGGGTGGTCGCGAACAGCGCCCAGGCGGCGCCGAGGACGCCGAAGCCGGCCCAGGCCGTCGGGCTGAAGGCGGTGTCGGCGGCCCACTCGACGACCCCCGTCATCACCAGGCCGAGGGGCACCAGCGCGTAGGCCGCCGTCCGGGCCGCCGCCAGGAAACGTCTGCGGTACGCCGTGACGGCCGCGATGCCCAGGCCGGCCGCGGCGACGGCGGAACACACGGTCTCGGCAATCATCCGGTCCTCCAGACACACGGCACCCGGGCGGTGACTCCACGGCTCCGCACCACCGCGGGGCGGTGCTTCGCCCCTCCATCCTGCACCTGCGAGTGGCCGCCGGGCCATGCCTCAGCCGGACATCAGGGACATCTCCGGGTCGGCTCCTCCCCAGGTGCCGGTGGGCGCCGTACGGCGCGGCGGTGCGGGCCGTCCGGGTGCGGGCGCCGGGGCGCGGGCTGGAAGACTGGGGGCATGAGCGACTCCTCCCCCGCGGACGCCCCGGCGCCCGAATCCGCCCGTCCCGCCGTCGTCCTCGACGTCTGGTGCGAACTCCAGTGCCCGGACTGCCGTACCGCCCTGGCCGATCTGCGCGCCCTGCGCGAGCGCTACGGCGACCGGCTGGAGCCGCGGCTGCGGCACTTCCCGCTGGAGAAGCACCGGCACGCCTTCGCCGCGGCCCAGGCCGCCGAGGAGGCCGCGGAGCAGGGGCGGGGCTGGCCGTACGTCGAGGCGGTGCTGGCGCGGGCCGAGGAACTGGAGCGCGCGGGAGAACCCCTCCTGGTCGAGGTGGCGCGGGAACTGGGCCTGGACGCCGAGGAGTTCGACACGGCGCTCGTCGACGGGCGGCACATCCTGATCGTCGACGCCGATCAGGCCGAGGGCAAGGCGATCGGCGTCACCGGCACTCCGACGTACGTCATCGGCGGCGAGCGTCTCGACGGCGGCAAGAGCCAGGAGGGGCTGCGCGAGCGGATCGGGGAGATCGCGGACCGGCTGCTGGCCGAGCAGGGCTGAGACGGCTCAGAGCAACTGTTTGTAGAGGGAGTACCCCACCGGGACGTAGCCGAGCGATGCGTAGAGGCGCTCGGCGGGCGTGTTCCCCTCGAAGACGTTGAGGCCGATGACGGTCTTGCCGGCGGCGACCGACCGGGCCTCGGCCAGCAGCATCAGGGTGCGGCCGTGGCCCCGGCCGCGGAAGGGCTCGTCGGTCTCGACGTCGAACACGAAGGCCTTCTCGCCGGCGAAGGACAACCACAGCGTGCCGACCCGGCCGCCCTCGTGCTCCAGGACGACGAACAGCATGTCCTCCGTGGCCACGCCCCGCGGCAGCCGGTTGTCCCGCCGGGACTTGGCCCAGGCCTCCTCCTCGGGGACACCGCGGTCGATCCACTCCCGGGCGTACTCCACGACGCCCCGCCGGAGCCAGGGCCCGAACTCGGCCTCGGTCATGGGCCTGGCCCGGCTCCCGTCGGGCAGCCGGGGCGGGACCGCGCCGAGCGGCTTCTCCATCCCACGGTTGCGGTGGACGTACCCGAGCGCGTGCGCCAGTCGCAGGGCGGCCCCGGCGTCGGCGGGCACCCGGATCTCGATCCTGCGGCACCCCCAGCCGCGCGCCACCTCCTCGGCGGCGAGCGCGGCGACCGCGCCCCGGCCACGGCCGCGGTCGGCCTCCTCGACGCGCAGGTCGTCGATGCGGGCGACCGCCGGACCGAAGTCGGGGTGGGTCGAGAGGTGCACCGCGCCCACGGGGCGGCTGTTCACGCACACCTGGAAGCGGCGGGACAGCGCCCCGTCGGCGCTGCGCTGGAGCGGCTCGGTCGGCCGCAGAGTCGTGGTCATCACGGGTGTTCTACCCGCTGCAACGCCCCGGGTCAGCCGAATAAACGGGGCGGACGGGGAGCACGGGGAGGACGGCGGCCGGAACTCAGGGATCCAGGTCGTCGGCCGCCCGTTCGTCGAAGACTCGCATCGCCTTGGCGGTCACGGGCCCCGCGACGCCCGGCAGTTCGCGGCCGTCGACGCGGTGCACGGCCTGGACGTCCCGCAGGGTGGAGGTGAGGAAGACCTCCTCGGCGCGCTCCAGCACGTCCAGCGGCAGGTCGGTCTCCTTCGCCCCGGTCCACTCGACGGTCAGCTCGCGGGTGATGCCCGCGAGGCAGCCGGAGGCCAGTGGCGGGGTGTGGATCTCGCCGTCCAGGACGACGAAGACGTTCGACCCGGTGCCCTCGCAGAGCCGGCCGACCGTGTTGCCGAACAGCGCCTCGGTGGCGCCGTGTCGGTGGGCACGCTCCAGGGCGACGACGTTCTCGGCGTACGACGTCGTCTTCAGGCCGGTGAGGGCGCCGCGCTCGTTGCGGGTCCAGGGCACCGTGATCACGGCCGTGGAGTCGGGGCGGCGGGCGGTCCCGCCGAGGGCGACGACGAGGGTCGGGCCGTGCTCGCCGCGGTCGGAGCCGAGGGGCCCGTGACCTCCGGTGAAGGTGATGCGCAGCCGGCCGAGCGGCATCGGGTTCGCGGCCAGGACGGCGGCGCAGGCGCGGCGGACCTCGTCGAGGTCGAGATCGGGCAGGCCGAGACCGCGCGCGGAGCGGGTCAGCCGGTCGAGGTGCCGGGTGAGCGCGAACGCCTCGCCGTCCACCGCCTTCACGGTCTCGAAGACGCCGTCGCCCACGGTCAGGCCGTGGTCGAAGACGGAGACACGGGCGGACTCGGCGTCCTGCAGCCCGCCGTCGAGCCAGATCTTCACGTCAGTCCCTCTCCACTCACCTCGTACGCCCCCGACGCTACCGCGAGCAGTCGGGACGCCTTCAGCTCGGTCTCCCGCCACTCCGCCTCGGGGTCGGAGCCCCAGGTGATGCCGGCCCCGGTGCCGAAGCGCAGGGCGCCGGCCCCGCGGTCGATCCAGAAGGTGCGTATGCCCACGGCCAGCTCGCCGGTGCCCCGGTCGGCGTCGACCCAGCCGATGCCGCCGCAGTACGGGCCGCGCGGCGCGGTCTCCAGCTCGTCGATGATCCGCAGGGCGCTGGACTTGGGGGCGCCGGTGACGGAGCCCGGCGGGAACGCCGCGGCGAGCAGCTCGGACCAGCCGGCGTCCTCGCGCAGTTCGCCGCGGACCGTGGACACCAGGTGGACCAGGCCCGGGTGCTTCTCCACGGCGCACAGGTCGGGCACGGTCACGCTGCCGGCGGCGCAGACCCGGCCGATGTCGTTGCGGACCAGGTCCACGATCATCACGTTCTCGGCGTAGTCCTTCTCGAGGAGGTCCGCCTCGGTGCGTCCGGTCCCCTTGATCGGCCCGGACTCCACGACCCGCCCGTCGCGCCGCAGGAACAGTTCCGGGGACGCGGTGGCGATCTCGACGCCGTGTTCCGGCAGCCGAATCGTTCCGGCGTGGGGCGCCGGGTTGCCGCGGGCGAGCAGGGCCGTCAGCGCGTCCGGGTCGGCGCCGCGGGGCAGCGGCGCCGACAGGATCCGGCACAGGTTGGCCTGGTAGACCTCGCCGGCCGCGATGCGGTCACGGATCCGGCGCACGCCGGCCGTGTAGGCGGCCCGGTCCAGGGACGACGTCCAGTCGCCGGTGGCGGGGCCCCGCCACCCGCCCGGCACCGGAGCGGGCACCGGCTCGACCCGTACGTCGGCGAAACGGGCGCAGACCAGACGGCCCTCGAAATCGGCGGACACGGCCCAGAAACCGGTGGAGTCCAGGGCCTGAGGGTCTTCCGTGACGTCGAGGAGACCGGTGGCGACGCGGTCGCCGAAGCGGGCGAGAGCAGGGAGGTCGGGCACGGTGTCGAGTCTAGGACGGGTGTCGCGGGGGTGGCCCGGGGACGTCCCGGCGGTGGCCCGGGCGGGTGCTCGGCGGGACGCAGCGCAGCACGCTGCACAAACGCGTTTTTGTACTGGCCCCGGAATCCGCTAGAGTTCAACTCGTCGCCGGGCCGCGAGAGCGGACCGAAACGACAGGCGGACGTAGCTCAGTTGGTAGAGCGCAACCTTGCCAAGGTTGAGGTCGCGAGTTCGAGCCTCGTCGTCCGCTCGAAGGAAGAAGGGGACTTCCCGGTTCCCTGCACTCCTGGTGGAGTGGCCGAGAGGCGAGGCAACGGCCTGCAAAGCCGTCTACACGGGTTCAAATCCCGTCTCCACCTCCAAGGACGATTAGCTCAGCGGGAGAGCGCTTCCCTGACACGGAAGAGGTCACTGGTTCAATCCCAGTATCGTCCACTGGATCTTCGGATCCCCCGCGCGATTAGCTCAGCGGGAGAGCGCTTCCCTGACACGGAAGAGGTCACTGGTTCAATCCCAGTATCGCGCACGCAGCATCCACGGCCCCGGCCGTGATCATCCCGAGGACGATTAGCTCAGCGGGAGAGCGCTTCCCTGACACGGAAGAGGTCACTGGTTCAATCCCAGTATCGTCCACACACCGGAGCCCCCGGCCGCCCAGCGCGGTCGGGGGCTCCTTCGTGCCCGGCTCAGCTGGAGAAGAGCATGTGCCCGAAGCTCTTGTGGCGCTTGTGACCGTAGTGACCGCCGTGCGGGGCGCCCCAGGCGGGAGCGGCCGGGGCGGCGGGGTACGCCTGCGGGGCGGGCGGGGGCGGCGGGGCCTGCTGGGTCCACTGGGACTCCACACGGGTCAGCGCCTCCAGCTCGCCGTAGTCGAGGAAGATCCCCCGGCAGTTGCTGCACTGCTCGATCTGGACGCCGTTGCGGTTGTACGTGTGCATCTGGGCGTGGCACTTCGGACACTGCATGATTCGGCTCAACTCCTCGCCGGTCGGTCCTGCTTCGCGTATCACCAGGACAGACTCTGTCCCGCTGCGGTCGGTTGCACCCTACTTCGCGGAGTGCGGGGCCGGCGTGGCCGTCACCGGTCCCATGCGCGCGCAGGCGTCGACGAGGGCCCGCTCGACCTCGTCCAGCTCCCTGCCGTCGGCGAGGGCCTTGCCGAGGGCGCGGGCGGCGGTCTGGACGGTGAGGGCGCGGGCCGGCACGTCGAGGGCGGGCCAGGGGTCGCCGTCGGCGGGGACGGCGGGGCCGCCCGCCCGCCGGTAGGCGGTCAGGAAGCGGGTCCACTCCTCGGGCGGGAGCAGCCCGCAGGCGTACCAGGCGGCGGGGCGGGCCAGGTCCCAGGCGGGGGCTCCGACGCCCAGGTCGTCGACGTCGATGAGGCGCCAGGGGCCGTCGGGGGCGGGGTGACGGACCAGCTGCCCGAGGTGGAGGTCGCCGTGGCAGAGGGTGGTGCCGTCGGGCATCGGGGCCTCGCCGCGGGCCCAGGCGGGCAGGCGGTTCCAGGCGCTCAGGACGGGGGCGGCGTCGGGGCGGTCCCCCGCCTCGCGAAGGCGTGCCACGGCGCGGGCCGCCTTGGCGGGGCCGCGCATCGGCGGCAGCGGGGTGGGCGCGGGGGTGCGGTGGAGGCGGGCGAGGAGGTGGCCGGCGGCTTCCCAGGGAGCGGCGTCCGGGTCCTGCGGGTCCACGGGGTCGCCGTACGGCCAGAGGGTGACGAGCCGGGTGTCGAGGACGGTGGGCGTCGGGGTGAGCGGGGGCAGGAGGATCTCGGGGAGGCGGGTGGCGGTGGTGAGGCGGAGGACGAGGGCGGCGGGGTCGGTGTCCGGGGCGTGGGCCTTGGCGACGGTGCCGGCGTGACGGACGACGGTGGCGTCGGGACGGTCCGCGAGGGTGGCGTCGGGACGGTCGGCGAGGGGGGCCGTCCCGCAGGGGCAGGCGGGGCCGCGGGTGTGCGCGTGGGCTCGGGCGCGGGAGGCGAGTCCGGCGAGCAGGGGGTGGGTGGGCACGGGGCTCCCTGGGGCGGTGCGGGTCTGCTCCGCAGGGTATCGGGGGTGTCGGAGGCGGGCTCGGGGCCGGTGCTGTCGCGGGGTGCGGGGGTTTCGCCCCGCCGCCCCTTCCGGTCCCGGCCCCGGGGACTGCCGCACCCGGATCCCCGCTTCGGCCTGAACGGCCTGGTCCTCGGACGCCGGACGGGCCGGACGGCCGGATCGGCCCGATCCGCGGCGGGAAAGGGCAATGCCGGCGCAGCTCCCCAGCTGCGCCGGCATTTTCTGCCGTCCGCCGTACCCCCGTCCCCACGGGGTTTCATGGATGGATGTCCCCGCCCGGACCGCTCTTCCGGGCCTGGGGTCGCCGCTCAGCGCCCCAGCATCACACCCACGGACGACGCCTGTGTGGCCACTGTCTCCCAGCCGTCGAAGACGACGAGGAGCAGGACCGCCAGGGGGAGGGCCATGACCGTCGCCACCAGGGGGTGGCGGCGGCCCGTACGGCGGGGTCGTGCGGTGCGGAGCTGTGTCCGCGGTGCCGTGTGGGCCATGGTCCCTCTCCTGACCGTTCTTTCGTTGTCCTTGGCAAGCGGCGGGCGTCTGACCTCGGGGGACGAGTGCTGCACCCGCCGCTCGACCTCAAATCTAGGGGTGTGGCGGCCTGCGGGCGTCATGCCCTCGTACCGATTGCCGGGCCTCCCGGAGGATGAGCCGTGACCTGCGGAGTACTCCCCTGGGTGGAGACGGGGTCCGGGGTCTCGGGGTCTTCCCGGAAGGGGGTGCCCGGTGCGGGCCGGTTTTCCCCAACTGTCCCCGCCTGGTGACTTCGCTCACTTCCGCCGCCTCCGCGCGCCCCGGTCCCCCTCCGGCGGCCCTCCCGGCCGGTCGCCCCGCCCCGGGCGCGCGCCGCTCTCCCGGCGACGACGGCCCTCTCCGCCCGGTCACCCCTCGCGGGACCAACCCCCCTTCGTCCATTGGCGGTTGTGATCAGGGGAAAAGCGAAGTGCGCCTGCTTCGCGGGCCCCTGACCACACTTCACGTGCCCCTCCCGGCAGGGACAATCGGTGGGACCGAGAGGGCGCGGCCTCTGCGCGCGAACGGCCGCGGAAACGTAAGCTGTGCCACGTCACACGGACCGGGCAGCGGGGATGGACATGGCGATGATGCGCCTGAGGCGCGAGGACCCGCGCGTCGTCGGCTCGTTCAAGCTTCACCGACGGCTCGGCGCGGGCGGGATGGGCGTCGTCTACCTGGGTTCCGACAAGAAGGGGCAGCGGGTCGCGCTGAAGGTGATCCGGCCCGATCTGGCCGAGGACCAGGAGTTCCGCTCGCGGTTCGCGCGTGAGGTGTCGGCGGCACGGCGGATCCGGGGCGGGTGCACCGCCCGGCTGGTGGCGGCGGACCTGGACGCCGACCGGCCGTGGTTCGCCACCCAGTACGTGCCCGGCCCCTCGCTGCACGACAGGGTCGCCGACGACGGTCCCCTCGGCGCGGCCGAGCTGGCGTCGATCGGGGCCGCCCTGTCGGAAGGGCTCGTCGCCGTCCACGAGGCCGGGGTCGTGCACCGGGACCTGAAGCCCTCGAACATCCTGCTCTCCCCCAAGGGTCCGCGGATCATCGACTTCGGCATCGCCTGGGCGACGGGGGCCTCCACCCTCACGCACGTCGGTACGGCGGTCGGCTCCCCCGGGTTCCTCGCGCCGGAGCAGGTGCGCGGTGCGCTCGTCACCCCGGCCACCGACGTCTTCTCGCTCGGCGCCACCCTCGCCTACGCCTCGACGGCCGACTCCCCCTTCGGGCACGGCAGTTCCGAGGTGATGCTGTACCGGGTGGTGCACGAGGAGCCCCATCTGCACGGTGTACCGGACGCCCTGGCCCCGCTGATCCGGGCCTGTCTGGCGAAGGACCCGCAGGAGCGGCCCAGCACGCTCGACCTCTCGCTGCGGCTGAAGGAGATCGCGGCCCGCGAGGCCCAGGGTCCCACCGAGGTGCGGCCGCCCGCACCGCGCGCGGGGGAGGCCGACCGGGCCACCGGGCGGCCGGCCGACACCCTTCACCCGGAGCGCACGCTGCGGCAGCCCGGACCGCCGCCGTCCCGCGGCGGGGTGCCGTCCTCGCGCGGGGCCGCGTCCCCCCGGGGCGGGACGCCCGCGCGCGGTGACAGCGCCTCACGCGGCGGCGGCACCCCCTCGTCCCGTCCGGGGGCCCGGCCGACCCCGGCCTCCCGCAACACGGGCTCCTCCCGCAACACCCGTTCCGGCAGCGGCAGCAGGCCCGTGCCGCGCGGCGGTACCGGCCGGCGGACACCGCGCACCACGGGCACCGGGCTGCGGCCCGCCAATCCGCGGCTGCTGCGGCAGCGGCTGTTCGTCTTCGTGGTGGTGACGCTGCTCGTGGCGCTCGGCATCGCGGTCGTCCAGGGCTGCCAGGGCGCGGCCCGAGGTCTCGGCGACGGACACGACGTCGTACGGCCCGCGCACCAGGCGCAGGCGGACGTGGGGCGGGATGCCGGTGGGCGGGCGGCCGCGGGGGCGGGCGGAGCCTATGCCGACGGGCGGCCCGTCGCGACGGCGTAGAAGGCGACGGCTGCGGCGGCGCCCACGTTGAGGGAGTCGACGCCGTGGGACATGGGGATGCGGACCCATTGGTCGGCGGCGGCCAGGGCCCGGGTGGAGAGGCCGTCGCCCTCCGCGCCGAGCATGAGCGCGACCCGGTCCATGGTGTGGGGCGCCGTCTCGTCCAGGCTGCGGGCCTTCTCGTCGGGGGTGAGGGCGAGCAGGGTGAAACCGGCCTCGCGGACCGGTTCCAGGCCCTTGGGCCAGGTGTCCAGGCGGGCGTACGGCACGGAGAAGACCGCGCCCATGGAGACCTTCACGCTGCGGCGGTAGAGGGGGTCGGCGCAGTCCGGGGAGAGCAGGACCGCGTCCATGCCGAGGGCCGCGGCGGACCGGAAGATGGCGCCGATGTTGGTGTGGTCGTTCACCGATTCCATGATCACGACCCGGCGTGCGGTCCGCAGGATCTCGGCGGCCGTCGGGAGCGGCTTGCGCTGCATGGAGGCGAGGGCGCCCCGGTGCACGTGGTAGCCGGTGACCCGCTCGGCGAGCTCCGGGCTGACGGCGTAGACCGGGGCCGGGAGCTCGTCGATGACGTCGCGCATGACGTCGACCCACTTGGCGGACAGCAGCATCGAGCGCATCTCGTAGCCGGACTCCTTGGCCCGTCTGATGACCTTCTCGCCCTCGGCGATGAACAGGCCTTCGGCGGGCTCGCGCCGGCGGCGCAGCTCGACGTCGGTCAGGCCGGTGTAGTCGCGCAGGCGCGGGTCGTCGGGGTCCTCGACGGTGATGAGATCGGCCACGGGGGTGATACCGCCTTGTCCTGAGTGCGGTGCCAACGGCTTGGCGGGAGCGTGTTACCGGGGGTTATATGCAGGTGGTCACGCCGGTGCCGGCAGGCCGACGCCGACGACCTCGCCGACGACGATGACCGCGGGAGGCCTGACCTCCTGGGTGCGGACCGTCTCGGCGACCGTCGTCAGGGTGGCGTCGACGCGGCGCTGGGCCGCCGTGGTGCCTTCCTGGACGAGCGCGACCGGGGTGTCGGCCGGCTTGCCGTGCGCCATCAGCGTCTCGGCGATCTTCCCGATCTTGTCGACGCCCATCAGGATCACCAGCGTGCCGGTGAGCTTGGCGAGGGAGGGCCAGTCGACCAGGGAACGCTCGTCGTCGGGGGCGACATGGCCGCTGACCACGGTGAACTCGTGGGCGACGCCGCGGTGGGTGACCGGAATGCCGGCCGCGCCGGGGACGGAGATCGAGCTGGAGATGCCGGGGACCACCGTGCAGGCGATGCCGGCCTCGGCCAGCGCCTGGAGTTCCTCCATGCCGCGGCCGAAGACGTACGGGTCGCCGCCCTTGAGCCGGACGACCGACTTGCCCTGCTCGGCGTGCTCGATCAGCGCGTTGTTGATGGCCTCCTGGGCCATGTACCGCCCGTACGGGATCTTCGCCGCGTCGATCACCTCGACGTGCGGCGGGAGTTCGGCGAGGAGGTCGCGCGGGCCGAGGCGGTCCGCGATGACGACGTCGGCCTCGGCGAGGAGGCGGCGGCCGCGGACCGTGATCAGGTCGGGGTCGCCGGGGCCGCCGCCGACGAGGGCCACGCCGGGGGTGCGGGTGCGGTGGTGGGGCGCGACCAGGGTGCCGTCGCGCAGGCCCTCGACCACGGCGTCGCGGATGGCGGCGGTGCGCCGGGGGTCGCGGCCCTTGGCGTCCGTGGTCAGGACGGCGACGGTGACGCCCTCGCTGTGGCCCGTCGCGGGGGTCCAGGCGGTGGCCGCGTCGGCGTCGTCGGAGCGCACGCACCACACGCGGTGGCGCTCCGCCTCGGCGGAGGCGGCGGCGTTGGCGTCGGGGTCGCCGGTGGCGATCAGCGCGTACCAGGCGTCGGCGAGGTCGCCGACGGTGTAGGCCCGCCGCTCCCAGGTGATCTCACCCGCGTCCGCCATCGCCTCGACGGAAGGGGTCGCCTCGGGGGACACGAGGAGGACGTCCGCGCCTGCGGCTATCAGGGCCGGCAGGCGTCGCTGGGCGACCTGGCCGCCGCCGACGACGACCACACGGCGGCCGGTGAGGCGGAGGCCTACGGGGTAGGCGGGGTGTTCGGCCATGAGGGGCGGCTCCTCGAACGGGCGGAGGCGGGCGCTGCGGCTCTGGAGCAGCCCTGACGTGCGCATTTTAGAGGTGCGTTCAGCGTACGGCGGGGCCGGGGGGCATGCAGGAGCGCATGCCCGCCGGCCCCGGGGGTGTCCTACTTCTCGGTCACTCCCGCCGAGTCGAAGGTCGCCACCTCGTGCATCGCCCGTGCCGTGCTCTGGACCAGCGGAAGGGCCAGCAGGGCGCCGGTGCCCTCGCCCAGGCGGAGGTCGAGGTCGACCAGGGGGCGCAGACCCAGCTTGTTGAGGGCGGCGACGTGGCCGGGCTCGGCGCTGCGGTGGCCCGCGATGCAGGCCGCGAGGACCTCGGGGGCGATCGCGCGGGCGACCAGCGCTGCGGCGCCGGCGCTCACGCCGTCCAGGATCACCGGCGTGCGCAGGGACGCGCCGCCCAGCAGGAGGCCGACCATCGCCGCGTGCTCGAAGCCGCCGACGGCCGCGAGGACCCCGACGGGGTCGGCCGGGTCGGGCTGGTGGACCTCCAGGGCGCGGCGGACGACCTCGGTCTTGCGGGCGAGGGTCTCGTCGTTGATGCCGGTGCCGCGGCCGGTGACCTCGGCCGGGTCGGCGCCGGTGAAGACCGCGATGAGGGCCGCGGACGCCGTCGTGTTGGCGATGCCCATCTCGCCCGTGAGGAGGGCCTTGTTGCCGGCCGCCACCAGGTCGCGGGCCGTCTCGATGCCGACCTCGATGGCCTGCTTGGCCTCCTCGCGGGACATCGCCGGGCCGGTCGTCATGTCGGACGTGCCCGCGCGGATCTTGCGGGGCAGCAGACCGGGGGTGGCCGGGAGGTCGGCCACGACGCCGACGTCCACGACGCAGACCTCGGCGCCCACCTGGCTCGCGAAGGCGTTGCAGACCGCGCCGCCGCCGAGGAAGTTGGCCACCATCTGCGCGGTGACCTCCTGCGGCCAGGGGGTGACGCCCTGGGCGTGCACCCCGTGGTCGCCGGCGAAGATCGCGACGGCCGCGGGCTCCGGGATCGGCGGCGGGCACTGGCGGGACAGCCCGGACAGCTGCGCGGAGATGATCTCCAGCATGCCGAGCGCGCCGGCCGGCTTCGTCATGCGCTTCTGCCGTTCCCAGGCCTCGCCGAGCGCCTTGGCGTCCAGCGGGCGGATCCCGGCGACGGTCTCGGCGAGCAGGTCGTGCGGGTCCTCGCCGGGCAGCGCGCGGCGGCCGTACGTCTCCTCGTGGACGACCCACGACAGGGGGCGGCGCTTGGCCCAGCCGGCCTGCATCAGCTCGGGCTCGTCCGGGAACTCGTCGACGTACCCGACGCAGAGGTAGGCGACGACGTCGAGGTGCTCGGGCAGGCCGAGGGCGCGGACCATCTCGCGCTCGTCGAAGAAGCTGACCCAGCCGACGCCGAGGCCCTCGGCGCGGGCCGCCAGCCACAGGTTCTCCACGGCGAGCGCGGAGGAGTACGGCGCCATCTGCGGCTGGGTGTGGCGGCCGAGGGTGTGGCGGCCGCCACGGGTGGGGTCGGCGGTGACGACGATGTTCACCGGGGTGTCGAGGATGGCCTCGATCTTCAGTTCCTTGAACTGCTTGGCCCGGCCCTTGGGCAGGGACTTCGCGTAGGCGTCCCGCTGCCGCATCGCCAGCTCGTGCATCGCGCGCCGGGTCTCGGCGGAGCGGATCACGACGAAGTCCCAGGGCTGCGAGTGGCCGACGGAGGGCGCGTGGTGGGCGGCCTCCAGGACGCGCAGCAGCACCTCGTGCGGGATGGGGTCGCCGCGGAAGCCGTTGCGGATGTCCCGGCGTTCGCGCATGACCTTCAGGACGGCCTCGCGCTCGGCGTCGTCGTACGCGGGGGCGGCGGGGCCGGTGGACTCCCGTGCGTCTTCCACTGCGGCCGTGCTCTCCTCCTGGTCGGCGACCCTGGTGTCCAGGTCCTCCGCGTTCTGCGCGACGTGCGGGTCGGTTTCCCGCACGGGTCCGGACTCCTCGGCGGCGGCGGGGGCCGGGGTGGCGGGGTCCACGGCGAGGGGGGCCGCTTCTCGGGGGGCGGGGACGTCCGCCGCCGGGGCGACGGCGGGCGGCGCGGCCGGGAGCTCCCCGGTCACGGGCGCCTCCTCGGTCACGGGCGCCTCCTCGGTCGTGGGCGCCTCCCCGGCCACGGGCGCCGCGGAGGCCGCCGCCTCGGGCGCGGTGTGCGGGGGCGCCGGCTCGTCGGCGGGGAGCACGAGGGCGTGCGGCGGGGTGGGGGCGAGGTGCGGGGTGGTCGGCACCGTGCCCTCCACCGGCACGAACCTGCCCAGCGGCCGGTGCTCCGGGGACGGGACGGCCTCGGCGGACGGGAGGACCGCCGTGTCGGGGGCGGCGGGCGCCGGGTCCGCCTGCGGTGCGTCCTGGGCCGTCACCGCCGCGACCGGACCGGAGGCGTCCGGGACACGGGACGCGGGGTCCACCGGATGGGCCGGACCCTGCGGGTGCTCCTGCTCCTGCTCCCGCTGCGGGGCCGGGCCGGGGTGGACGTCCTGCACGGGCTGGGTGAGGGGGGCGGCAGGGACGGGTTCGACGGACGGTTCCGTCCCGGCTTGCTCCGGGACCGTCGGCCCCGGATCCGGCTGCCGGGCCACCTGGTCACCCTGCTGGTGGGCCGCCTGCTCGGCCGGCCGGTGGACGGCGGCCGGCTCGGCGGGGGCGGCCTCGGGGGCGGGGGTCCCGGCGGCCGGGGCGACCGGCGCGGGCGCGGCGATATCCGCCGCCGGAGCGGGGGCTTCCGGCGCGGGGGCTTCCGGCGCGGGCGCGACGGTCACCGGGTCGGGCAGCGGCGTGGCCGCTTCCGGCGCGGGCGCGGGCTCCTCCGGAGCGGCGGGCGCTTCGGGGGCCGCGGCCGCGTGCTCGGGCACCGGGTCCGGGGCGGGTACGGCACCGGCTGCCCCGAGGGCGTCCGGGACCGCGCCGGACCGGGGCTCCTGCGCGGGATCCGGCGTGATGGCGGCCTCGGGCACCTGGAGGACTTCCGGGGCCTGCGGGGCGGCGGGCGCGGGTGCTTCCACGGCCTGCGGAGCGACGGCTTCGGCGGGTTCGGCAGCTTCGGTGGCCTCCGGGGCCTGCGGAGCCGGCGCGACCTCGACGGCGGGTACGGCGGGTTCGGCGGGTTCGGTGGCCTGCGGAGCCGGCGCGACCTCGACGGCGGGTTCGGCGGGGGCCGGGGCCCCGGGCACCTGGACGGCCTCGGGAGCCGGCACCTCCGTGGGTGCCCCGGGCGCCTCGACGGGCGGCACCGCCTCGTCCGCGGGGGCCGCGTCGAGGGCGGGGGACGCGTCAAGGGCGGGGGACGCGTCAAGGGCGGGGGACGCGTCAAGGGCGGGGGACGCGTCAAGGGCCTCGGGCGCCGAGGCGTCCGGCGCGAGCCCGGGCTCGCGCCCGGGCCCGGGAACCTGTGCCACCGGCTCCGGGCCCGGTCCGGACACGGTGTCGGCGGTCGGGGCCGCCGGCTGCGGCTCCGGGGTCGCGGGCACGGCCGCGTCGGCGCCCGCTCCGGCGGGCACGGACTCGGCCGCCTCCGGTGTCAGGAGCACCTCCGTGCGGTCCTCGGGCCGCGGTGTGCCCGTCTCCGAGGCCAGGCGGGCCATGACCGCCTGGGCCGCGCCCTGCTGCCGGGCCTCCGGCACAACCGTTTCCGCAGCGACCGCCCCTGAGGCGACCTGCGGCTGGACGGTGGCCTGCGCCTGGACGGCAGGCTGGGCACCCCACGGCGCGGCGGCCTGCGGAGGCGTGTCGCGCGGGTGCTGGACGTCGAGGTGTTCCGGTCCGGGGGCGGGTGTGCCCGGGTGACGCACCGGTGCGCCCGCGGGGCCCCGGTCGGCGAGGGAACGGACCGGGCTCGCGGAGGTGTCGGGGAGGGGCGGGCCGAGGTGCAGGGGGCGCCGCGGTGTCGCGGGCGGCGTCGACGGGTTCGGGAGCCGGACGGCGCCGAGGTCGACGGAGCCGGTGTCGCGGCCCGCCGTCTCGTGCGGTCCGGGTTCGTGCACCGCCTCGACCACGGGCTCCGGCGCGGGCGGCGCCACCTCGTTGCCCCAGGCGCTCTGGGCGCCGGGCAGCAGCAACAGGTCTTCGTCCTGGGCGGTGGTCTCGGAGAGGTAGGTGTACGCGCCGGGCGCGGGGGCGCCCTGCTGCTCCACCATGCCTGCGTTCTCCGGCAGTCCCTCGCCCGGAACCTGGCCGGTGTCGGTCATGCGTACCCCTCGCCCATCGGTTAGTGCTCCTACGACCAGCTCACCCGGGACGGCGCACCGACCGCCCCGTAGTGAAGAACGAGCGTCCGCGCCCAGCGGCACGAACGACCCGCCCGGAAAAGACGACAAAGCCATTCAGTGGCATTGTCGCGGCCGTTGCCGCGTCGCGACAGCTTGATCCGCGACGCTCCGCTGTGGACTGCGCCACGTTGCGCGCCCTCAGGTTCTGCCGTACCACACCCACCCCAAAACGAATGCGTTTTCCGGACATTGACCGACGAAAAGCCGGGCGTCCGAATGCGGTACGACGATCGGCCAGCCTACCGCGCGCCGCGGGACGAGGGGATCACGGGGAGGGCGGACCGGGTCGGTCCGAACGGTCCGGGAGAACCCCGCTGAGCAGGAACGCGACGCTCCGCTCCGTCTCCGTCCAGGCCCGCGTGTCGAGTTCGACGGACTGCACGAGGGCGCACTCCACCCGGTAGCCGTGCTCGGTCAGGTCGCGGCCGACGCGTTCGGCGGCGTCGCGGGTCATGGCGTGGGTGACGATGCGCTGCGGACGGCGGTCGGCGACCGCCGAGACGACGGCCGCTCCCCCGCCGCCGACGCGGACGACGTCCGGTTCGGGCAGGTCCTCCAGGACGTGCGGGGCGGCGCCGCGGACGATCTGGAGCTGGACGCCGAAGCGGCGCGCGGCGGCGTCGGTGCGGGCGCACGCCTCCAGGGCGCGGTCGACGGCGATGACGGCCGCCCCGGCCCGTGCGGCCTCGGTGGCGAAGGCGCCGCTGCCGCAGCCGATGTCCCAGACCAGGTCGCCCGTCCGCGGTCCGAGCCGGGCGAGCTGGGCCGCCCGCAGCAGCTCCGCCTCCCCCTCGCCCAGTCCGCCGCCGTACTCCCCGGCGGGCAGGGTCCAGCCGCGGGGGCCGGCGGCCGGGTCGCGGCCGGCGATCCAGCCGCCGTCGCCCGCCGGCGGGGTGCCGGTGGTGCCGCCGATGACGATGACGACGTTGGGGTCGCGCCAGGTGTGGTCGGCGGCCTTCTCGGAGGTGACGACGCTGACCTGCTCGCGGTCGGTGCCGAGTTCCTCGCAGACGACGAAGGTGCGGTGGACGCCCTCCATGAGCAGTCCCAGCTCGGCGGGGCCGGCCCCGGGCGAGGTGAGGACGGCGACCTTGGGGTGGGCCCGGCACACGTTCACCGCCCGGCGCAGGGTGCGCCGGTGGGCGACGACCACCTGGGCGTCGTCCCAGGGCATGCCGGCGCGGGCGAACGCGGTGGCGACGGAGGAGACGGCCGGGACGACCTCGACCTCGAGGCCGAACTCGGGTGCGCGCAGGGTGCGTACGACGCCGAAGAAGGCGGGGTCGCCGTCGGCGAGGACGACGGCCGTGCCGCGGTGGCCGGCGATGCGGCGGGCGGCGAGGGCGACGCTGCCGAGGCGGATGCGTTCGGCGGTGGGGGGCACCTCGGGCAGCGCCAGGTGGTGGGCGGCACCGGCCACCAGGGTGGCGGCGCCCAGGGCCGAACGGGCGGCGGCGGTCAGCGGCGAGCCGTCCCAGCCGATCACCGTGACGCGGTCGGCCATCGTCGTCTGTCTCCCGTGGGTCTGCGCTGCTGGCGGGGCTGGCGGGGCTCCGTGAGAGTACCCGGTCGTGCGGGGTGGGCGGCGGTGCGGCGCCCCGGGATCAGTTCCAGTCGTCGTACGACGGGTAGCCGCCGCTCTCGGTGAGGTGTTCCCCCGCGCCCTCGATGTCCTCCGGGAGGAGGCTCCACACGATGAAGTCGGTGCGCGCCTCGCTCCAGGTGCCGTCGTCGGCACGCACGCGCGCTATGCAGGCGCCGCGCAGGACGCCCTCGCTGATGCAGCCGATCTTCTGCGCGACCTGTTGCGCGGCGGTGTTGTCGGCGGCCGTGCGCAGCTCGATGCGTTCGAGCTTCTGGTCGGTGAACAGCCACTGGGCGGTGGCGAGCGCGGCCTCGGAGGCGTAGCCCTCGCCGCGGGCCCAGGGGGCGATGATGTACGAGAGCTCGGTGGACCGTACGTGGCGGTCGGTCCCGCCGAGCCGGACGACGCCGACGAGCCGTTGGGTGAGGAACTCGGTGACGGCGAGGTGGAGTCCGCGTCCGGAGGTGCGTTCGGCGGGGGCGTGGCCGGTGATCCAGGCGCGGGCGTCCTCGGCGGTGAAGGGGTGGGGGACGGAGGTCCAGGCCGTGACCTGCTCGTCGTTCATCATCTCGGCCAGCGCGGGCACGTCGTCCTCGTCGAGGGGACGCAGCACCAACCGCTCCGTGCTGATGGAGATGTTGGGGAAGGTGCTCGTCATGCGCCGCTCCGTAACCTTCGAAACCGTCGGGGTCCGATCTGTTCGACCGTCAGGCCCGCTGAACTGCCCAGCATGCAGCATGAAAGCACCGGGTCGCACCACGGGGTCCGCGCCGGCCGGCGGCGCGGACCCCGGGGTGTGCGGCGGTCGTCGGGGCGGGAGGACGCCACCGCGCGAAGGCCCCGCGGGCGGTGTTCTCCCGCGGGGGCTCGCGTGTCGGCTCGTGCGTCAGAAGGACGCGATGACGGAACCGGCGTACTTGTCCTCGATGAACTTCTTGACCTCGGCGGAGGTGAGGAGCTTGGCGAGCTTCTTCACGCGCGGGTCGTCCTCGTTGCCCTCCTTGACGGCGAGGAAGTTGCCGTAGGGGTTGTCCGTGGCGGACTCCAGGACGAGGGCGTCCTTCGAGGGCTTCAGGTCGGCCTCGATGGCGTAGTTGCCGTTGATGACGGCGGCGTCCACGTCGTCCAGGGAGCGCGGGGTCTGGGCCGCCTCCAGCTCCTTGAACTTGAGGTTCTTCGGGTTCTTGCTGATGTCGGCGGGGGTCGCCGAGTTGCCCGCGCCGTCCTTGAGCGTGATGAGGCCGTTCGCGGCGAGCAGCTTCAGGGCGCGTGCCTCGTTGACGGTGTCGTTCGGGACGGCGACGGTCGCGCCGCTCTTGAGGTCGTCGGCGCTCTTGAACTTGTTGGAGTACAGGCCGAGCGGCTCCAGGTGGACCGTGACGACGGGCACGATGTGGGTGCCGTTCTTCTTGTTGAAGTCGTCGAGGTAGGGCTGGTTCTGGAAGTAGTTGGCGCCCACCGAGCCGTCCTCCGTCGCCGTGTTCGGCGTGACGTAGTCGGTGAACTCCTTGACCTCCAGGTCGAGGCCCGCGTCCTTGGCCAGGTTGTCCTTGACGAAGGTGAGGATCTCGGCGTGCGGGACGGGGCTGGCGGCGACGATCAGCGGGCCGCTCGTGTCGGCGGAGCCGGAGTCCTTGTCCGAGCCGCACGCGCTGAGTCCGAGGGTGAGGGCTCCGGTGGCGAGGACGGCGGTGGTGATCTTGACGGTGTTACGCACGAAAAGTGCCTTTCCTGAGGTGGTGCGTCCCCGCGGTGGGTGTGCGGGGGAGAACGGAGGGAGGTGGTCCGGGGGTGCGGGTGCCGGTCAGCTCTTCTTGACGGCGTCGGTGGCGACCGTGCCGGGCAGGACGCCGCGCAGCGGCCTGAAGAGGAGCAGCGGGGTCCCCTTGCCGGTGCGCCGGTGCAGGGAGCGGGCCGCGAGGTCGCCGCCGAACTGGAGCAGGGAGATGACGACGGCCAGGACGGCGACGGTGATCCACATTAGGCCGGTCTCGAAGCGCTGGTAGCCGTAGCGGATCGCGATGTCGCCGAGGCCGCCCGCGCCGACGGTGCCGGCCATGGCGGAGTAGCCGATGAGGGCGACGACGGTCGTGGTGGCGCCGGAGATCAGGGACGGCAGCGCCTCGGGGACGAGGACGCTGCGGACGATCTTCCAGGTGCTGCCGCCCATGGACTGGACGGCTTCCACGAGTCCGCCGTCGACCTCGCGGACGGACATCTCCACCAGGCGCGCGAAGAAGGGGATCGCACCGATCGCGAGCGGCACGATGGCGGCCTCACGCCCGATGGTCGTTCCGGTCAGCCAGCGGGTGAAGGTCATCAGCGCGACCATCAGGATGATGAACGGCATCGAGCGGGCGACGTTCACGACCTGCCCGATCACCTTGTTGGCGACGACGTTCTGCAGCAGGCCGCCCCGGTCGGTGAGGACCAGGAGGATCCCGAGCGGAAGACCGCCGACGACGGCGATGAGCGTGGACCAGCCCACCATGTAGAGGGTGTCCCAACACGCCTGCTCCAGCAGGGGCTGCATCTCGGACCAGGTCACTTGGCACCGTCCTTCACCAGCGGGGGCCGCTCGTCGGCGGCGCCGGGCACGTCGATCTGAAGACCCTGTTCGCGCAGGAAGCCGATCGGCACCACGTTGTCCTCGTAGCGGCCGGGCAGTTCGATGCGCATCCGGCCGACCTGGAGGCCGCCGACGGTGTCGATGGCCGCGCCCAGGATCGAGATGTCGATGTTGTAGGTGCGCGACAGCTGGGAGATGACCGGCTGGGTGGCGGCCTCGCCCTGGAAGGTGACGTCGACGACGGTCCGGTCGTCGCCGGTCGCCTCGCCGCCCACCGGGAAGAGCGCGGCGGCCAGCCGGGAGCCGGGGGTGGCGAGCAGCTCGCTGACGGTGCCGGACTCGACGAGGCGGCCCCGCTCCATGAGCGCGGCGGAGTCGCAGATCGACTTCACCACGCCCATCTCGTGGGTGATGAGCAGGACCGTCAGGCCCAGCTGGCGGTTCAGGTCGCGCAGCAGCTGGAGGATCGAGCGGGTGGTCTCCGGGTCGAGGGCGCTGGTGGCCTCGTCGGAGAGCAGCACCTTGGGGTCGCCGGCGAGGGCGCGGGCGATGCCGACGCGCTGCTTCTGGCCGCCGGAGAGCTGGGCGGGGTAGGCGCCCGCCTTGTCGGCGAGACCGACGAGGTCGAGCAGTTCGAGCGCCTTGCGGGAACGTTCCTTCCCCGACTTCCCGAGGATTTCCAGCGGCAGCTCGACGTTGTCCCGCACGGTCCGCGACGACAGCAGGTTGAAGTGCTGGAAGACCATGCCGATGCGGCTGCGCGCCTCGCGCAGTTGCCGGCCGGCGCGCGGGCCGCGGCCGGCGAGGGCGGTCAGGTCCTGGCCGGCGACGGTGACCGTGCCGGAGGTGGGGCGCTCCAGGAGGTTGACGCAGCGGATCAGCGAGGACTTGCCGGCGCCGGACTGGCCGATGACGCCGTACACCTCACCTTCGCGGACGTGCAGATCGACGCCGTCGAGGGCGGTGACCTCACGGCCGCGTGAGCGGTCGGCCCCGTAGATTTTCGTCAGGCCCGTGGTGGTGATCACGTGGGTTTCCGTCACTGTCGAGTGCGCGGGCGTGGGTGTGCCCGGGCACGGGTGCATTCGGTCAGGGACGCGACACGGTTCTCGCGGTGGCGAGGGAACCGGGGGAGAACATGTGCGCGATGGGTCTCCCCGCGCCGTCCAGGCAGTGGGGGAGGTGCCTCGTCATGTACGCGGGGCGTACGGACGTGCCACGGTGTCTCGCTTCGGGGCGCGAGCTCGGGAGGTGGTGCGGGGGCCCTCTAGAAGGCGCACATTCGACACGTACAACGAGCACCGGGCGTCATGGTCGCCTCGGTCGCAAGGGTGCGGCTGCTCGTCGTGGTCATGCGATCAGTAAAGCAGACCTACGGTCCTGACCAAGACGAACCGTCCACATGTTGGACAGCCGTGGACAGTGCGCACGCACGGACGGGGCCTTCCGCCCTCTCGCCGCTCCCCCGCCTCCGACCAGGGGGGGACAAGGGGGCCCGGGTCCTCCCGCCGCCCCGGCCCCGGGTCCGCGGCCGGGGCGGGTTGTGGCCAACGCCACGGCCGCCGCCACGGCCGCCGGCAGGGCCGGGACCGGGCGCGGACCCGGTTCGGATCGGGCGCGGGCCCGGCCGTGGGGGCCGCATACGGCCGTAATAGGGTCACTGCATGCTCGATGTCCTGACGCTGACGACCGGTGTCGCCGCGCTGCTGCTCGCCGCCTGGTGCGGCTGGGCCGCCTACCGTGACCAGCCGACGAAGGACTGGCACTTCATCGGGATGGCCGTGGTCTCGGTGCTGGCGCTGGTCCAGCTGGTCGTCGGGATCGTGCTGCTGGCGCGGGGCGAGGACCCGGCGCAGGGCACGGTGATCTTCGTGGCGTATCTGCTGGGTGCCTTCGCGTGCGTGCCGGCGGCGGGGTTCATGTCGCTGGCCGAGCGGACACGGTGGGGTTCGGTGACGGTCGCGGCCGGCGGGGTCGTGCTCGCGGTCCTGGAGGTGCGGCTGTATGACATCTGGGGAGGCTGAGATGGCGGCCGTGAAGGAGAAGCCGGCGCGGCTGATCGGCGGGCCCGGTCTGCTGCTGGTCTGGTTCTACGGCGTGATGGTGGTCGGGGCGGTGTCGCGGTCGGCGTACCAGATCGCGACGGAGTTCGACCGGGCCCCGCTCGCGTACACGCTGTCCGCGGTGGCCGGCCTGGCGTACGGCTTCATCACGTACTCGCTGGTGCGGGGCGGGGAGAGGGCGCGCAGGGCGGCGCAGGTGTGCTGCGCCGCCGAGCTGGCGGGCGTGCTGGCCGTGGGCACCTGGACCCTGGTGGACCCGGACGCCTTCCCGGACTCGACCGTGTGGTCGGACTACGGGATGGGCTACGTGTTCATCCCGGTGCTGCTGCCCCTGACCGCGCTCTTCTGGCTGCGGAGGGCGCGGCGGGCCGGCTGAGCCCGGAGGGTCAGGCCGTGGCGGCGAACTCGTCCGCCGTCTTCTCCAGGACGATCATCGGAACACCGTCCGACCCCTGGGACGTGCCCACCGTCCGGTAGCCGACGCGGCGGTACAGGCGCAGGTTGCCCTCGCTGCGGTGGCCGGTGAAGAGACGGAACCTGGTGGCGCCGCGCTCCTCGGCCAGCGCCGATTCGGCCGCGCGCAGCAGCCTGGCGCCGATGCCGTGCCCCTGGAGGCGGGGGTGGACGCAGAGCCTGCCGATGGAGGCCGTGCCGTCCTCGGTGATCGTGCCGCGCACCGAGCCGACCACCTCCTCACCGAGCCGCGCCACGTAGACGCAGTCGGAGGCCAGCTCCTGCCGGACGGAGTCGAGGGTCTGCACCAGGGGGGCGATGCGGTAGTTGCCGTACAGCGCCGCCTCGCCCTGGAAGCACAGGTACTGAAGCCTGAAGATCTGTTCGGCATCCTGCTCGGCCCCCGCCGAGATGGTCACGCTCATGCCCATGTGCGCACGCCTCCCGCTCACCTGATCGCCTGTGGTCCTACACTCCTATCCCCGCGCTCCACGGGCCGCAACCTCCGGTCGGGACGGACGTCGCAGACATGCCGGGCATCTGGAACGTTCCGGTCCGGGACTTCCCTGTGAGATACCCGACTCCCCCGCGATCCCCCGGTACCCGAGGCCTCGCGGCGACGGCGGGACGTCCCGCCGGGCGGTGCGGCGGCCATGCCGGGCAGCGCGGCGGACCCGGCGCGGCCCGGCCCGCGCGGCGCGGCCGGTCCCGCGGGTCGCCGGTCCCCGCGAAAGCCCCGGGGCGGGCCGTCGGTGGGGGGCGCTCCGCACGGCGTGGCCGGACGGCCTGTCCGAGGTCGGCGGGCTCTGCCCCGGCGGTGTGCGTGGAGCCCGCCCCCGGCCGCCACCGTGAGCGGCGGCGGGTCGGCGGGTCGGCGGGCTCGTCGTACGTCGTGTGCGGTGCGACGCGGCCGCCCGGGGGCGGATCGCCCGGGCGGCCGGTCGTCACCTCGGCGGGGTCAGGAGTCCCGGCGGGGTCAGGAGCCGTTGACGAAGTCCTCGCGGGCGAGGAGGCCGGTGTCCGGCTGGTCGGTGAAGACGCCGTCGATCCCGGTCGCGAAGTAGGCCCGGTACGCGCCGAACACGTCGCCGTAGGCGTCCGCGCCGGTGCCCCTGCGGAAGTTCGCGGGCAGGAAGGGGTTCTCGTTGCGCAGCGTGTAGGGGTGCAGGATCAGGCCGGCCGCGTGGGCGTCCTTCACCAGGGTGGTCGGCGTGGTCAGGTTGCCGGCCGCGTCCCTGGGAATGACCAGGTCGAGGGTGGGGCCGATGCCCTGCGCGTAGCCGGCGATCTCGCGCAGGCCCTCGCGGGTGACCAGGTCGGCGACCGTTCGCGGGTCGCCGGTCTCGACGAAGTCCCAGGGGCGGGTGCCGGCGCCCGAGAGCAGGACGACGAGCGGGTTGCCGACCATCTTGTCCAGGCGCCGGACGCTGGTCGGCTCGAAGGACTGGAGGATGACGGGCGCGTTCCTGCCGTCCTTCCCGTGCTTGCGCAGCAGCCTGGCGACGCGCTCCTCCAGGTTCAGGCCGAGCTTGCGGAAGTAGGTGGGGTGCTTGAGCTCGGGGTAGATCCAGACCTGCTTGCCGCGCTTGCGGGTCTGCTCGTCCTGCCAGCGCAGGACCTCCTCGAAGGTGGGGATCTCCCAGCGGCCGTCGTAGAGGGTGTTGCGGGGGCGGTTGGCGGGGATGCGCTCGGTCGCGCGGAGCGTCTTGAGCTCGGCGAGCGTGAAGTCCTCGGTGAACCAGCCGGTGGTGGAGACGCCGTCGAGGAGCTTGGTGGTGCGGCGGCCGGCGAACTCCGGGTGGCTCGCGACGTCCGTGGTGCCGCCGATCTCCGGCTCGTGACGGCAGACGAGGTGGCCGTCCTTGGTGGGGACGAGGTCGCCGGCCTCGACGATGTCGGCGCCGAGGTCGAGGGCGAGCTGATAGGACCCGAAGGTGTGCTCGGGCCGGTGTCCGCTGGCACCGCGGTGGCCGATGATCGTCGGCACGGGGAGACCGCGGACACCCTTGCCCTCGTGCCGCGTCCCGGTCGCCGCCGCGGGGCCGGCGAGTCCCAGGGTCGTTCCGGCGGCGCCGAGCGCGGCGGCCGCTCCGAGGAACGCCCGCCGTCCGGTTCCGCTCGTCCGGGCGTTCGAGTTCTGCGACTCCTGCGACACCATGAGGGTCCTCCTGCCATCGGCTCGTCCCGTGCGCGCCGATCGTAGGGGGGTGGACATGGCCGCCGGGAGACCGCGACCCGAACACCCGGCCGACGGTGGATGGCGCCTGCCGTACGACGACTTGACGCATCGTCCGGTTCGCCGGCGCGGGACGGGGTACGCGACCGTCACCGGCCGAGGCCGCACCCGGCCACCGGCACGGAGGCCGCGGGGAGCCCGCGGGCCTTCGGAGCGCGATGTCCGTCACATCGTCCCGTCCGTGTGTCGGGCCCGCGGCGGATCGGCCGTGCAGGTAAACGTAGGTCAACAGTGCGTAAGACCTCGGTGAACCCGATGTGCGCCGCCCCCGGCGGCGCGAGTATCGTCCTCACCTGCACAGACTCATACCGCTATCCCTTGACATCGGAGGGCTCGTTGTCCCGCTTCGCGCTCATCAAGGCAGTGCTCGGACCGGTCATGCGCCTGATGTTCCGCCCCCGGGTCGAAGGCGTGGAGCACATCCCGGGCGACGGTCCGGTCATCCTGGCCGGCAACCACCTGACCTTCATCGACTCGATGATCCTGCCGCTGGTCTGCGACCGGCAGGTCTTCTTCATCGGCAAGGACGAGTACGTCACCGGCAAGGGCCTCAAGGGCCGGCTGATGGCCTGGTTCTTCACCGGCGTCGGCATGATCCCCGTCGACCGCGACGGCGGCAAGGGCGGGGTCGCCGCCCTGATGACCGGCCGCCGGATCCTGGAGGAGGGCCGGGTCTTCGGGATCTACCCCGAGGGCACCCGCTCCCCCGACGGCCGGCTGTACCGGGGGCGTACGGGCATCGCCCGCCTGACCCTGATGACCGGTGCGCCGGTGGTGCCCTTCGCGATGATCGGCACCGACAAGATCCAGCCGGGCGGCTCGGGGATGCCCCGCCCCTCGAAGGTGACGGTCCGCTTCGGCGAGGCGATGGAGTTCTCCCGGTACGAGGGCATGGACCGGGACCGGTACGTGCTGCGCGCGGTGACGGACTCCGTGATGACGGAGGTCATGCGGCTGTCCGGGCAGGAGTACGTGGACATGTACGCCACGAAGGCGAAGGCCGCCTGAGGACGCGCGGCCGCCCCGCGGGCGGCCGCTCGCCCACGCCGTGGAGCCGCGCGTCGGCACGGCTCCACGACCGTCAGGGCCGGCTGTCCAGCCGCTGGCCCCGGAGCATGAACCACGCGGCCACCGCCGTCGCCAGGAGCACCACCGCTCCCGCGCCCGCCGCGATCGCGAGGCCGTCGACGAAGGCCCCGCGTGCCGACGCCAGCAGTTCCCCGGCCGTGTCCGCGGGCAGGCCCGAGGCCGCCTCCACCGCCCCGCCCAGCGACTCGTGCGCTCCCGCGGGCGTGCCCGGCGGGGCCGGGAAGCCGCGGTAGACGCCCGTCACGATCGAGCCCAGGACGGCGATGCCGAGGGCCGCGCCCAGTTCGTACGCCGTCTCCGAGACCGCGGACGCCGAGCCGGCCTCCTCCTTGGGCACCGAGGACAGGATCACGTCGGCCGTGACGGTGAACGAGAAGCCCGCGCCCACGCCGACGGCCAGCAGGGACGCCCCGAGCAGCGGATAGCCGGTGCTCTCGTCGATCACCGTCAGGGTGGCCAGCGCCAGGCCGATCGCCGCGAGACCGCCGGAGACGACCGCCCGCACCGAGAGGCGCCGGGCCGCGTGGCCGGCGACCAGACCGGCCGCCACCGCGCCGACCGCGGCGGGCAGTTCGGCCAGTCCCGCCTCCAACGGGCGTCTGCCCTGCACCAGCTGCAGGTACTGGGAGAGGAAGAAGACCAGGCCGGACAGGCCGAGGACGGTCAGCAGGTCGGCCAGGACCGCGCCGCTGAAGCCGCGGTTGCGGAACAGGCGCATGTCCAGCAGCGGCACCGGCAGGGTCAGCTGGCGGCGGACGAAGCCGTACAGGGCCGCCGCGCCCAGCAGGGCGGCGCCGGCCGTGGCCCGGGTGAGGCCGTGGGCGGCGGCCTCCTTGACGGCGTAGACGACCGCGATCATGCCGATGAGGGAGAGCGCCACGCTGCCCAGGTCCCACGGGCCGGGATCGGGCTTGCGGGACTCGGGCAGGGTCCGGATGCCGACGACGACGAGGACCGCCATCACGGGCAGGTTGATGAGGAAGACCGAGCCCCACCAGAAGTGCTCGAGGAGGAAGCCGCCGACGATCGGCCCGATCGCGGTGCCGGCGGAGGCCGTGGCGCCCCAGATTCCCACCGCCAGGCTCCGCTCGCGCGGGTCGTGGAAGAGGTTGCGGATCAGGGCGAGGGTGGCGGGCATCAGGGTCGCGCCGGCGACGCCGAGGAGCGCGCGGGCGGCGATCATCATCTCGGGGGTCGTCGCGTAGGCGTTCAGCACGGATGTCGCGCCGAAGGCGGTGGCGCCGACGAGCAGGATGCGCTTGCGGCCGATCCGGTCGCCCAGGCTGCCCATCGAGACCAGCAGACCGGCGATGACGAACGAGTACACGTCGCCGATCCACAGGAGCTGGGTCCCCGAGGGCCGCAGATCCTCGCTGATGTACGGGGTGGCCAGGCCGAGGACGGTCGCGTCGACGGCGACCAGCAGCACGGCGAGGACGAGGACGCAGAGCGCGAGCCAGCGGCCGGGGCGCTTCACCGCCTCGTCCGGGTTCACCGGCTGCAGCGTGCCGGTCACGGTTCCCGCCTCCTCAGCGCGCCCCCGAGCAGCAGCTCGACGATCATGTGGGTGAAGTCGTTGCGGGCGACGCGGCCTTCCGCGACCGCCCAGGCACCGGAGGCCAGCAGGCCGTACAGGGCGTCGGTGAGCCAGGCCGGGCTCAGGTCGATGCGGAACTCGCCGTCGGCCTGGCCGCGCCGGAACAGGGCGGCGACACGGTCGTCGATCCTGGTCCAGCCCTCGTTCTGTCCCTCTCCCTCGAACAGCTGGTTCTCGCTGTAGAGGAAGGCCAGCAGGGCGGCCGCGGGTTCGATCTCGCGGACCAGGCGGCGGACGGCGTCGCTCGCCGGGCCGTCGTCGGGGCGGGCCCGGTCCAGGGCGGCCTCGCACTCGTGGATGCCGAGCTCCTCCAGCGCCCGTACGAGCGCGTCGCGTCCGGCGAACTGCCGGTGCAGGGTGGCCCTGCTGATCCCGGCGGCCCTGGCCACCTCGTCCATGGTCGCGGTGGATCTGCGGGTCAGCAGGGCCGCGGCACTGCGCAGCACGTGGTCACGATCGACAGCCATGAGACGAGCCTAACCCATATGAGACATCAATGTCTCATTGGCGGCACGCGCGTCTCTCGTGGCGCTTCCCGGGGAGATCCCTCAGTGCCAGGGCAGACGGCCGCGTCGCTCCCAGTAGGCGGCCGGCTCCTCCGCCAGGACGGCGAGCCGGGCCAGCCGGTCCTCGTCGAGGTCGACGACGGCCGCGTGCAGGTTGGAGGAGAGCTGCGTGAGCGTCGCGGCGCCGGACAGGACGACCCCGGCCCACGGCTGCCGCAGGACCGTCGCGAGGGCGACCGCGTCACAGCCGAGGCCGGTCTCCTCGGCCACCGCCCTCAGGGCGTCCGGTGCGTACGGCCCGGCGAGACGGCCGTTGGCCATGCCCTCCTTGACGATCACCGTGAGTCCGGCCTCGTGGGCCTCGGCGAGGGCCGGGCCGGCCGAGGTCTCCAGGACGTTGTACGTGGACTGGACGGTGCGGAAGAGGGGGGTTCCGTCGACCTCGACGGCGAGGGCGGCGCGGACGGCGTCGGCCTGGGCGGGACCGCTGGTGGAGAAGCCGACGGTGAGGCCTGCGGCCGCGGCCTCGGCCAGTTCGGCGTGGAGTTCCTTGTCGGTCAGGGCCGGGCTGTCCGGGGTGACCGAGTGGATCTGGTACAGGTCGAGACGGTCACCGAGCAGAGCGGCCGTCTCGGCGCGCTGGCGCTCGTACGTCGTGAGGCTGTGGTCCTTGACCTCGTGCCGCTCGGCGTCGGTGGTCCATCCGGCGGTGTAGGTGTAGCCCCACTTGCTGCCGACGACGACGTCGGACACGTCGGGGCGGGACCTCAGCCAGTCGGCGAGGAACTCCTCGGAGCGGCCGTAGGAGCGGGCCGCGTCGAGGTAACGGACCCCCTGGGCGTAGGCGGCGTCGAGGAGTTCGTGGGTGCGGGCGCGCAGCGCCTCGACGCCGCGGTCGTCCCCGAGGTCCCGGTCCCGGCCGAGGTTGATGTAGCCGGGGCGGCCGACCGCGGCGAGGCCCAGGCCGATGTGGCAGGTGGGGGTCGTCGCTGCGGCGAGGCGGGCGAAGGGCATCGCGGGCTCCATCGGGTCGGCTCCGGTACGGCTGGCGACCAACGTAACCCGCGACGCCCCGACGGCGGCGGAGCCGCTACTTCTCGGCGCCGGCCCACCGGTGCTGGAGGGCCACGTCCGCCTTCACCTCGGCGAGCTGGACGGCGACCGCGCTCGGCGCCGTACCGCCGCGGCCGTCGCGGGAGGCGAGGGCGCCGGGGACATTGAGGACGGAGCGCACCTCGGGGGTGAGGTGGGCGGAGATCTTCGCGAACTGCTCGTCGGTCAGCTCGTCCAACTCCTTGCCCTCGGCCTCGGCGGCCTTCACGCACTCGCCGGCGACCTCGTGCGCCACCCGGAACGGCACGCCCTGCTTGACGAGCCACTCGGCGACGTCGGTGGCGAGGGAGAAGCCGGCCGGGGCCAGTTCCTCCATGCGCTCGCGGTGGACGGTGAGGGTGGCGATCATGCCGGTGAAGGCGGGGAGCAGGACCTCCAGCTGCTCGCAGGAGTCGAAGACGGGCTCCTTGTCCTCCTGGAGGTCGCGGTTGTAGGCGAGGGGCAGGGCCTTGAGGGTGGCCAGGAGGCCGGTGAGGTTGCCGATCAGGCGGCCGCTCTTGCCGCGCGCCAGCTCCGCGATGTCCGGGTTCTTCTTCTGCGGCATGATCGACGAGCCCGTGGAGAACGCGTCGTGCAGGGTCACGAAGGAGAACTCCTTCGTGTTCCAGATGATGATCTCCTCGGCGATCCGGGAGAGGTTCACACCGATCATCGCGGTGACGAAGGCGAACTCGGCGACGAAGTCGCGGGAGGCCGTGCCGTCGATCGAGTTGCCGACGCTGCCGCGCTCGAAGCCGAGGTCGGCGGCGACCGCCTCCGGGTCGAGGCCGAGCGAGGAGCCGGCGAGCGCCCCCGAGCCGTACGGCGAGACGGCCGTGCGCTCGTCCCACTGGCGCAGCCGCTCCGCGTCCCGGGACAGGGGCTGCACGTGCGCGAGGACGTGGTGGGCGAAGAGGACCGGCTGGGCGTGCTGGAGGTGGGTGCGGCCGGGCATCGCCACGTCCGGGTGGGCCTCCGCCAGGCCGATCAGCGCGTCCTGGAGATCGGCGATCAGGCCGCCGATGATCCGGGCGTGGTCGCGCAGGTACATCCGGAAGAGGGTGGCGACCTGGTCGTTGCGGGAGCGCCCCGCGCGGAGCTTGCCGCCGAGGTCGGGGCCGAGGATCTCCAGCAGGCCCCGCTCCAGGGCGGTGTGGATGTCCTCGTCGGCGACGGTGCCGACCAGGGCCCCCGAGGCCACGTCCGCGGCCAGCCGGTCCAGACCCGCGAGCATGGCCGTCAGCTCGTCGTCGGTGAGCAGGCCCGCCTTGTGGAGCACGCGCGCGTGGGCACGCGAACCGGCGATGTCGTAGGGCGCGAGCCGCCAGTCGAAGTGGACGGACGCGGACAGTTTCGCCAGGGCCTCGGCGGGCCCGTCGGCGAACCGGCCGCCCCAGAGCCGTACGTCACCGCTGTTGCTGCTCACTTGCGTTGCTCCTAGAGGGGTGTGGGCGAACTCGGGTCTTCGCAGGCCGACCGGTGCTCTTCACAGGCTGACTCATGCATGAGTATGCAGTGTCCTGCATGATTCGTCAATCGACTCGGCGGCGGGGCCGGCCACCGCCGGTCCCGCGGATGTTTTCGCAACGCCTTTGAACAACGGCAACCGCTTGCCCGTACTCACCGCTGGACGCAGGCGCCGCGTCCGACCCACTCGTCCCTGACCCAAGTGAGGCATCAGCATGTCCAGGGCTCTTCCGAAGTACAACAAGCGTCGCGTGGCGCTCATCGGCGGCGCCGCCGCTCTGGCACTGACCGGCGCGGTGGTCGTGAACTCCGCCCTCGCCGGGGAGTCGTCCAAGGACGGCGGCACGGACGCCCGGACGCTCGCCTCCCCCGGAACGATCAGCTGCCCGGACGTGACCTCGCGGCTCCCCGCGATCCCCGCCACCGCCAAGGCCGAGGTCGACCGCAACCTCGCCCTGCTCGACACCCAGATCGCCGAAGCCAACAAGCGCCTCGTCGACACCGTCGGCCAGGGCGGCCCCAACTTCGTCCAGAACGCCATCCTCGGCCCCCTCAAGGACAAGCGCGTCGCCACCGTCAACCGCATCGCGACCGCCATCGGCCGCACCGCCGCCAAGCCCCAGGGCCTGGACGCACTCGCACCCTGCGCCCTCGGCGGCGCCGCGGCACCCGGTCAGCAGGCCGGGAACAACGGAAACGCCGGAAACAACGGGAACGCCGGGAACACGGGCAACAACGGGAACGCGGGCAACACCGGGAACAACGGGAACGCGGGCAACACCGGCGCCGCCGGAACGATCAGCTGCCCGGACGTGACCTCGCGGCTCCCCGCGATCCCCGCCACCGCCAAGGCCGAGGTCGACCGCAACCTCGCCCTGCTCGACACCCAGATCGCCGAAGCCGACAAGCGCCTCGTCGACACCGTCGGCCAGGGCGGCCCCAACTTCGTCCAGAACGCCATCCTCGGCCCCCTCAAGGACAAGCGCGTCGCCACCGTCAACCGCATCGCGACCGCCATCGGCCGCACCGCCGCCAAGCCCCAGGGCCTGGACGCACTCGCACCCTGCACGTTGAACAAGTGACGTGACAGCCGCGGTGGCCGCCCCGGGGAACGCCGGCCGGGGCGGCCACCGCGGCACCCGCTCACGACGTCGGTCGGACAACACCCGGACGCACGAACGGCTTTCCCCAACAATCATCGGCATGGGAAAGACCTATGAACACATCGACGGCCGCCTCCGCACGTTCATCGAGGAGCAGCCCCTCTTCTTCACCGCGACCGCGCCGCTGTCCGGCGACGGCACGGTGAACCTCTCCCCCAAGGGCCTCAGGGGATCGTTCGCCGTCCTCGACGAACACACCGTGGCCTACCTGGACTTCGCCGGCTCCAACGCCGAGACGATCGCGCACCTGCGGGAGAACGGCCGCATCACGCTGATGTGGTGCGCGTTCCAGGGGCCGCCGAACATCGTGCGGGTGCACGGCCGCGGCGAACCGGTCTTCCGCGGCGACCCCCGCTTCCCGGACCTCCTCGCCCGCTTCCCCGACATCGACCCGGCCCCGCACGGGCTGCGGGCGGTCGTCGTCGTGCACGCCGAACTGGTCCGGGACACCTGCGGATACGCGGTGCCCTTCATGACGTACGACGAGGACCGGGATCTGCACGGGAAGCGGTTCGCGCGCGAGGACGACGCCTCGCTCAGCGCGTACTTCGCGAAGAAGGAGCACGTGGCGACGAGCATGGACGGCCTCCCGGGACTCCCCCTGCCCCTGCCTCCGGTGCCTCCGGTCTGACGCGGACGGGCGGGCGGAGGGCGGGCGGCGGAACGACCGGGTCCCGCACGGTCGGCCCACCCGGCCTGCCGGGGCCGCCGACGCCGCTTAGCGTCTGACCATGCGCCCCATGCGTCCCATGCGTCCTCGTGTCCTCGCCACCGCCCTCGTCTGTGCGTCCCTGCCGCTGCTCGGGGCAGCGCCGGGCACCGGCGGGCCGTCCCCGCTCCCCGCGTGGATGGCGGACACCGGCGGCGGCACCCAGCTGGTCACCGCCGTCGCCCCGGGGACGGGCGCCACGACGGGCACCCTGACCTGGTGGGACCTGCGGGACGGCCGGTGGACGCGGGCCGGTTCCGCGCCGGCCCGGTTCGGGGCGAACGGACTGGTCGAGGGAGCCGTGCGCCGGCAGGGCACCGACACGACACCGACCGGGCTGTACGACCTGCCGTTCGCGTTCGGCGTCCGGGCGCCGCCCCGCGGGACGGCGTACGCCCACCGTCGGGTGCGCGAGGACTCCTGGTGGTGCCAGGACCCCGCGTCCCGCTCCTACAACCGGTGGACCGGGCCGCGGGCGGCCGACTGCCGCGCCGCCGAGTCCGAGCACCTGATCGACTTCCGGACGCAGTACGCGCACGCCCTGGTGATCGGGTTCAACTACCACCGGCCGGTGCGCGGCCGCGGGGCGGGGATCTTCCTGCACGTCGACGGGCGCGGGGCGACGGCGGGTTGCGTGTCGGTCCCGCGGGACGCGATGCGGCGGATCCTGGCGTGGGCCCGCCCCCGGGAGCGGCCGCACATCGCGATCGGGACGGCCGGCGGGAGGACGGCGGTCACCCGCTACTGAGCCCGGATCCCGGACCGGTCCCGAGGAGCCGGCACGGAGACCGGCGCGGAGACCCGCGCGGACTCCCGTCCCACGGGCGCCGTCCGGCGGCGGACGACTCGGTACGGCGCTGAACACTGTGGGGCCGCGGCCCGTATCTGTGGGCCAAGGGTCCGCACCACGGAGGAACAGTGACCACGACGATCGCCGGCGGCCGTGCCGCCCGCCGCCAGACGATGCGCCGCATCCGTCCGCGCCGCTCCCCGGCCGTCCCGCTGCTGCTCGCGGTCTGGGCGGGCGCCGCGGGCGTGCTGTGGCTGTGGTGGGACAACACCGCCTCCATCGCGGACACCGACGGCAAGATCCTCAACGCCGGCCGGATCACGGGTCTGCTCGCCGGGTACCTGATGGCCCTCGTCGTCCTCCAGATGGCCCGGGTGCCCGCGCTGGAGCGCCGGGTCGGCTCGGACCGGGTCGCCCGCTGGCACGCGATGACCGGCCGCTACACGCTCAGCCTCACCTTCGCGCACGTGTTCCTCATCATGTGGGGGTACGCGCTCCAGTCCGGCAGGTCCCTCGGCGACATCGTGCGGCAGACGGTCGACTCCGTGAACCAGCTGCCCGACATGGGCAAGGCGGCCGTCGGCACCTCCCTGCTGGTGGTCGTCGGCCTGGTGTCGATCGGCCCGGTGCGCCGCAGGATGCCGTACGACACCTGGTACCACGTGCACCTCCTGACGTACGCCGCGGTGTTCCTGACGTTCTGGCACCAGATCACCACCGGCAACGACTTCGCCGTCGAGCCCGCCGCGAAGACCGTCTGGTACGCGCTGTACGGATCGGTCACCGCGCTGGTGGTCTGGTACCGCGTCCTGACGCCCATCCGGCTGAACCTGCGCCACCGCATGTACGTCGAGGCGGTCATCGAGGAGACGCCCGGCATCGTGTCGGTGCTGATCGGCGGGCGCAAGCTGCACCGGATCGGCGCGGAGGCCGGGCAGTTCTTCCGGTGGCGGTTCATGGCGCCGGGCATGCGCTTCAGCTCCCACCCGTACTCCCTGTCGGCGGCGCCCCGTCCCGAACTGCTGCGCATCACCGTCAAGGCGATCGGCGACCACAGTTCCGCGCTGCGCGGCCTCAAGCCCGGCGTGAAGGTGTGGGCGGAGGGTCCCTACGGCGCGATGACGGCCTCCCGGCGCAGCCGGGGCAAGGTGCTGCTGGTGGCCGGCGGCGTCGGCATCACGCCGATGCGGGCGCTGTTCGAGACGCTGCCCGGCGCGGCCGGCGACATCACGCTCCTCTACCGGGCCAACAGTACGCAGGACCTGGCGCTGTGGGACGAGCTGGCGAAGATCGCCGACGAGCGGGGGGCACGGCTGATGTACGCCGTCAACAGCCCCGACGGGGAACGCCCCGACATCTCGGCGGAGTCCCTGCAGCGCAAGCTGCCCGACATCGGGGAGCACGACGTCTTCATGTGCGGGCCGGCCGGCTTCGCCCAGAACGTGTACGAGGCACTGCGCGGCGCCGGAGTGCCCACTCGCCGGATCCACCACGAGTCGTTCGAGATGTGAGCGACGCGCCCCCACGGATCCGCGGCAAGCAACGGGAAGCGACGGGAACCAGGAACGATGAAGAAGAACCACCCTCTACGGCGCGTCGTCCTCGCGGGCGCGGCCACCGTGTCCGGGATCGTGCTGCTGCTGTCGTTGAAGCCGGCGACGGACCCCGGAGCCGCCCAGGCCGCCGGCGCGGCGGCCCAGGAGGCCGCCCGGGGCGGGGCGGCCGCGGCCGGGGCGGTCACCGGTGACGCGGCACAGACGCAGTACGGCGCCGTGCAGGTGCGCCTGACCGTCGCCGGCGGCCGGATCACCGCGGCGGAGGCCGTCCAGGCGCCCAAGGGCGGGCAGAGCGACCAGGTCACCGCCGACGCCGTCCCCCGGCTCAACCAGGCCGCGGTCACCGCGCAGAGCGCCGACATCGACGCCGTCTCCGGCGCCACCTTCACCAGCGCCGGCTACAAGAAGTCCCTCCAGTCGGCCATCGACAGGATGAAGGCGGACGCGGGGGCCTCCCAGGGGGCGGGCGCCGTCCAGGTGTCCGGCACCTTCGACGGGGACGCCGCGCAGACGCAGTACGGCGCCGTGCAGGTCCGGATCACCGTCAGCAAGAACCGGATCACCAAGGCGGAGACGGTCCAGGCGCCCAAGGGCGGCCGGAGCGACCAGGTCACCGCCGACGCCGTCCCCCGGCTCAACCAGGCCGTCGTCACCGGGCAGAGCCCCGACATCGACGCCGTCTCCGGCGCCACCTACACCAGCACCGGCTACAAGAAGTCCCTCCAGTCCGCGATCGACAAGGCCAACGCGAGCGCGGGGGCGCAGGGTTCGGGGGCCCAGCAGGGGTCGAAGGCGCCGGAGGCCTCGAAGGCACCGGAAGGCTCGGGGAACGCCCGGGCGGGCGGCACCTTCACCGGGGAGGCCGCGCGGACGGAGTACGGCGCCGTGCAGGTCCGGATCACGGTCAGCGGCGGAAGGATCACCAAGGCGGAGGCCGTCCAGGCGCCCAAGGGCGGCCGGAGCGACCAGGTCACCGCCGACGCCGTCCCCCGGCTCAACCAGGCCGCCGTGGCCGCCGGCAGCGCCGACATCGACGCCGTGTCCGGCGCCACCTACACCAGCGCCGGATACAAGGAGTCCCTCCAGTCGGCGCTGGACCGGGCCGGGGGCTGACACGATGGCCGAGTCGTCGCAGGCACCCGGCGTGGTGCGGCACGCGGAGGAGGTCATGGGGACCGTCTTCTCCTTCGACGTCCGCGGCGGGAACCCCGCAGCGGTGCGGGCGGCCCTCGACGAGGCGGTCGCCGGCCTGCACCGGGTGAACGAGGTGTTCAGCACCTACCGGGAGGACAGTGAGGTCTCCCGGTTGGCGCGCGGCGAGCTGACCGTCGGGGAGTGCGGCCCCGAGGTGGCCGAGGTGCTGGACCTGGGCGCGGAGGCGGAGCGGGCCAGCCAGGGCTGGTTCAGCATGCGCTACCGGGACGGCCGGCTCGACCCCACCGGGATCGTCAAGGGGTGGGCGGCCGAGCGGGCGGCGCGGGTGATCGCCGCGGCGGGGGTGAGCGGGGTGAGCGTCAACGGCGGCGGCGACGTGCAGGTGCTGGGCGTGCCCGGTCCCGACCGGCCCTGGCGGGTCGGGGTGTCGGACCCGCTGCGGCCCGGTGGGCTGGCGGCGGTGGTCTCGGCGGCGGGGGCGGACGAGCTGGCGGTGGCCACGTCGGGGACGGTGGAGCGCGGGGCGCACATCGTCGACCCGCGCACGGGGCGGTCGGCGGTGACCGACCTGGTCTCCGTGACCGTCGTCGCGCCCCGGCTGACCTGGGCGGACTGCTGGGCCACGGCCGCCTTCGCGATGGGGTCGCGGGAGGGGCTGCGGTGGCTGGAGTCGCTTCCCGACGTGGAGGCGCTGCTGATCACGGCCGGGGACGAGGTGCGGTGCACGGGGGGTCTGGCGCGCCGGCTGGGCTGACCGGCCCCGGCCGTCCCCCGGGGCGCGGATCGCGCGGTCCGGCGCCGGCGTGCGCCGTCCGCGCCCACCCGCGGACGGTCACAGGTGGCCGGTGGCAGGTGACCGACGGCCGGTGGCAGGTGGCAGGCGGCCGGTGGCGACACGGGTGACCGCACCGCCCCGCCGACCCCGCGCCGACGGGTGAGCGGGACCGGCCGGGCCGGCGGGGTCTCACGTGTTCTGGGCCAGCCTCAGCAAGTGGTCCGCCAGCGCCTGGCCGCCCGTCGGATCCCGGCTGATGAGCAGCAGCGTGTCGTCGCCGGCGATCGTGCCGAGGATGTCGTGCAGTTCCGCCTGGTCGATCGCCGAGGCGAGGAACTGGGCCGCGCCCGGCGGGGTGCGCAGGACCACGAGGTTCGCGGAGGCCTCGGCGGAGATGAGCAGTTCCTGCGACAGCCGCCGCATCCGCTCCTCCTTCGCCGACCCGCCCAGCGGGACCCGCGGCGTGCGGAATCCGCCCTCGCTGGGCACCGCGTAGATCAGGTCGCCGTCGTTGTTGCGGATCTTCACCGCGTTCAGCTCGTCCAGGTCGCGGGAGAGCGTCGCCTGGGTGACGCTCAGCCCGTCGTCGGCGAGCAGTTTCGCCAGCTGGCTCTGCGAGCGCACGGGCTGCCGGTTGAGGATGTCCACGATCCGGCGGTGGCGGGCGGTGCGGGTCTGCGGCACGGCGGGCCCGTTGGCCGCCGTCTGCTCGTGGTCCTGCGCCTGGCTCATCGTCGTCTCATTCCCCGGATCGTCCGTCCCCGTGCACTGCCTGGAGGATGCCGGGCAACGCCGCGAGCAGCGCGTCCGCCTCGTCGTCGCGGAGGTTCAGCGGTGGCATCAGCCGTACGACGTCGGGGGCGGGCGCGTTGACCAGGAAACCGGCCTCCTGAGCCGCCTGGCGCACCTGGGGCGCGAGCGGCTCGGTGAGCACGATACCCAGGAGGAGCCCCGCGCCCCGGACATAATCGATCAACGGGTGGCCGAGACCCTCGATTCCGTCGCGGAGCCGCTCGCCCTGCCGCTTGACGTTCTCCAGCAGCCCCTCGTTCTCGATGGTGTCGAGGACGGCGAGTCCGGCGGCGCAGGCGACGGGGTTGCCGCCGAACGTCGTGCCGTGCTGGCCCGGCCGGAGCAGTTCGGCGGCCCGGCCGAAGGCGACGGTGGCGCCGAGCGGCAGCCCGCCGCCGAGCTGCTTGGCGAGGGTGACCACGTCGGGCAGGACGCCTTCGTGGGCCTGGTACTCGAACCAGTGCCCGGTCCGGCCGATGCCGGTCTGCACCTCGTCCAGGACGAGGAGGGCCCCGGTGGCGGCGGTGATGGCGCGGGCGGCCTTGAGGTAGCCGGCGGGCGGGACGACGACGCCGAGTTCGCCCTGGATCGGCTCGATGACGACGAGCGCGGTCTCCTCGGTGACGGCGGCGGCCAGCGCCTGCGCGTCGCCGAAGGGGACGTGGGTGACGTCGCCGGGCAGCGGCAGGAAGGGGTCGCGCTTGCCGGGCTGCCCGGTGAGCGCGAGGGCGCCCATCGTCCGGCCGTGGAAGGCGCCCTCGGTGGCCACGACGTGGGTGCGCCCGGTCAGCCGGCCGATCTTGAAGGCGGCCTCGTTGGCCTCGGCGCCGGAGTTGCAGAAGAAGACCCTGCCCTCCCGGCCGAAGTGCCCCAGGAGCCGTTCGGCGAGGGCCACGGTCGGTTCGGCCAGGAAGAAGTTGGAGATGTGGCCGAGGGAGCCGATCTGCCGGGTCACGGCCTCGACGACGGCCGGGTGGGCGTGGCCGAGGGCGTTGGTCGCGATGCCGCCGACGAAGTCGAGGTAGGCGTTGCCGTCGGCGTCCCAGAGCCGGGTGCCCTCGCCGCGGACCAGGGGCAGCAGCGGGGTGCCGTAGTTGTTCATGAGCGCGCCCTGCCAGCGCGCGGTCAGTTCCTCGTTGCCCGTGACGGCGTGGCTCATGACGACTCCCCCTCTTTCTCGTCGGGCACGACCATCGTGCCGATGCCTTCGTCGGTGAAGATCTCCAGCAGGATCGAGTGCTGGACGCGTCCGTCGATGACGCGGGCGGTGGTGACGCCGCCCCGGACGGCGTGCAGACAGCCCTCCATCTTCGGCACCATGCCGGAGGACAGTTCCGGCAGCAGCTTCTCCAGTTGGGAGGCGGTCAGGCGGCTGATCACCTCGTCGGAGTTCGGCCAGTCCTCGTAGAGGCCCTCGACGTCCGTGAGGACCATGAGGGTCTCGGCGCCCAGAGCAGCAGCGAGTGCCGCAGCCGCCGTATCAGCATTGACGTTGTAGACATGTCCGTCGTCCTGGCTACGGGCGATCGAGGAGACGACCGGGATCCGGCCGTCGGCGAGCAGTGCCTCGATCGCGCCCGTGTCGATCGCGGTGATCTCGCCGACCCGCCCGATGTCGACCGGTTCCCCGTCGATCTCGGGCCGGTGCTTGACGGCGGTGATGGTGTGCGCGTCCTCGCCGGTGAGCCCGACGGCGAGCGGGCCGTGCTGGTTGAGCAGTCCGACCAGTTCGCGCTGGACCTGGCCGGCCAGCACCATCCGTACGACGTCCATGGCGTCCTCGGTGGTGACGCGCAGGCCGGCCTTGAACTCGCTGACGATGCCGTGCCGGTCGAGGGCGGCGCTGATCTGCGGGCCGCCGCCGTGCACGACGACGGGCTTGAGGCCGGCCTGGCGCAGGAACACCACGTCCTGGGCGAAGGCGGCCTTGAGGTCGTCGTCGATCATGGCGTTGCCGCCGAACTTGATGACGACCGTCCTGCCGTTGTGCCGGGTCAGCCAGGGCAGCGCCTCGATGAGGATCTGGGCCTTGGGCAGTGCGGTGTGCTTCCTCGTCGAGCTCATGAGCTGTACGCGCTGTTCTCGTGGACGTAGTCGGCGGTGAGGTCGTTGGTCCAGATGGTCGCGGTGGCGTCACCGGCGGCGAGGTCGGCGACGATGTGGACCTCGCGGTAGCGCATGTCGACCTTGTCGCGGTCCTCGCCGACGCCGCCGTTCTTGCACACCCAGACGCCGTTGATGGCGACGTTCAGCCGGTCGGGCTCGAAGGCGGCCGCGGTGGTGCCGATCGCGGAGAGCACGCGGCCCCAGTTGGGGTCCTCGCCGTGGACGGCGCACTTGAGGAGGTTGTTGCGGGCGATGGAACGGCCCACCTCGACGGCGTCGTCCTCGCTCGCGGCGCCCACGACCTCGACCTTGATGTCCTTGCTGGCGCCCTCGGCGTCGCGGATGAGCTGCTGGCCCAGGTCGTCGCAGACGGTGCGGACGGCCTCGGCGAACTCGGCGTACCCGGGGGTGACCCCGGCGGAGCCGGAGGCGAGCAGCAGCACGGTGTCGTTGGTGGACATGCAGCCGTCGGAGTCGACGCGGTCGAAGGTGACCCGGGTGGCGGCGCGCAGCGCCCGGTCCAGGGTCTCGCCGTCCACGTCGGCGTCGGTGGTGAGGACGACGAGCATGGTGGCGAGGCCGGGGGCGAGCATGCCCGCGCCCTTGGCCATGCCGCCCACGGTCCAGCCGTCCTTCGTCACGACGGACGTCTTGTGGACGGTGTCGGTGGTCTTGATGGCGATGGCGGCCTTCTCGCCGCCGTGCTCGCTGAGCGCCTCGGCGGCCTTCTCGACCCCGGGGAGCAGCTTGTCCATGGGGAGGAGGACGCCGATCAGCCCGGTGGAGGCGACGGCGACCTCGCCGGCGCCCAGGCCGAGGACCTCGGCGACCTTCTCGGCGGTGGCGTGGGTGTCCTGGAAGCCCTTCGGCCCCGTGCAGGCGTTGGCGCCGCCGGAGTTGAGGATCACGGCGGACAGGGCACCGCTCTTGAGGACCTGCTCGGACCACAGCACCGGCGCGGCCTTGACGCGGTTGGAGGTGAAGACGCCCGCGGCGGCGCGGCGGGGCCCGGTGTTGACCACGAGGGCCAGGTCCGGGTTGCCGTTCTCCTTGATCCCGGCGGCGATGCCCGCCGCCGTGAATCCCTTGGCTGCCGTGACGCTCACGGTGCGACTCCGATCGTGGAAAGGCCCAGTGCCTCGGGGAACCCGAGGGCGATGTTCATGCTCTGGACGGCACCGCCCGCGGTGCCCTTGGTCAGGTTGTCGATGGCGCTGATCGCGATGATGCGGCCCGCCGCCTCGTCGAGGGCGACCTGCACCTGAACGGCGTTGGAACCCTGGACGGACGCCGTGGCGGGCCAGCGGCCCTCGGGCAGCAGGTGCACGAAGGGCTCGTCGGCGAAGGCCTTCTCGTAGGCCGCGCGCACGGACTCTGCGGTGACGCCCTCCTTGGCGGCGGCGCTGCACGTGGCGAGGATGCCCCGGGACATCGGCGCGAGGGTGGGCGTGAAGGAGACGCCGACCCGCTCCCCCGCGGCCGCGCTGAGGTTCTGGATCATCTCGGGCGTGTGCCGGTGCCCGCCGCCGACGCCGTACGGCGACATCGACCCCATGACCTCGCTGCCGAGCAGGTGCGGCTTGGCCGCCTTGCCCGCGCCGGAGGTGCCGGAGGCGGCGACGATCACGGCCTGGGGCTCGGCCAGGCCCGCGGCGTACGCCGGGAACAGGGCGAGGGAGACGGCCGTGGGGTAGCAACCGGGCACCGCGATGCGCTTGGACCCCTCCAGCGCGACGCGGCCGCCCGGCAGTTCGGGGAGGCCGTAGGGCCAGGTGCCGGCGTGCGGGGAGCCGTAGAACCGCTCCCAGTCGGCCGGGTCGGCGAGCCGGAAGTCGGCGCCCATGTCGATCACGAGGACGTCCGGGCCGAGCTGTTCGGCGACGGCGGCGGACTGTCCGTGCGGGAGGGCGAGGAAGACGACCTCGTGGCCGGCGAGCACCTCGGGGGTGGTCTCCCGCAGCACGCGGTCGGCGAGGGGCAGCAGGTGCGGCTGGAGGGCTCCCAGCCTCTGTCCCGCGTTGGAGTTGCCGGTGAGGGCGCCGATCTCGATCTCGGGGTGCGCGAGGAGCAGGCGCAGCGCCTCGCCGCCCGCATACCCGCTCGCTCCGGCCACCGCCGCACGTATCGCCATGTCCACCCTCCTCTTGGATGGCATGACTATACGTCGCTATGCACGTTTATACAATCCATTCCCCGGAGGGACGGCCCGCCGCGCGCCTGCGCCGGACGGCGGCGCGGACGCCGAGCAGGGACACCGCCAGCAGGGACGCGCCTCCCAGGGCCGTGCCGAGCCGCAGGCCGGGCGGGTGGAAGGTGCAGGTGAGGCGGGTCGAGGAGCCGTCGAGGGGGACGGCGATCAGACCGTGGTGGTCACCGGCGGGCACGGCGGGGCCGTCGCCGGTGGCGCAGCGCCAGCCGGCGGTCCGGGGCACCGCGACGACGGCGGTCCCGGTACTGCCTTCGGGGAGTTCCGCGCGGACCGTGCCGTCGGAGACGCTCACCTCGGTGGCGCCGGTGGCCGTGAGCCGCTCGACGGCGGCGTCGAGGCGGGCGGTGTCCAGGCAGCCGACGGCTCCGTCCGGGACGGTGCCCGGCCGGTCCGGGGACAGGTCGACGCGCAGGAGTCCGGACGCCGGGACGGTGCCCAGCCGCTGCATGGCGGCGATCTTGCTGACGGAGTCGGACCGGAACCGGCCGGTCGGCGCGCCGGCGGGGGCGCCGGCGAGCCGCGCGGTGCCCGAGAAGCGCGGCGCCCACAGGTACGCCTCGCCGCCCGCCGGGCATGCGGCCGTGATCGTCGGCCGGCCCGTGGCGGTTCCCGTGCCGGGGGCGGTTCCCGTGCCGGGGGCGTCGAGGCGTGTGCCCGGCCGGTCGCCCCCGGTCCGGCGGGGTGCCGTCCCGTCGCCGGTCCGCACGGCGAGGCGGGGCACGGTGTAGACGCGGGTGCCCAGCAGGAGTTCCTGGTTGCGGTACGGCGAGGGCCCGAAGGCGGGGGCGCCGGCCGCGGCGGGCCGTACCGTGACCAGGGGCGGCACCTTCCGCCGGGACACGGTCACACCGCTGCCGTCCTGCGGGAACCAGTTCTGGTGCGGGTCCGGCGGGGAGTGCACCCGGGCGCCGACGGAGAAGACGACGTCGGTGACGGCGTTGTCCAGGCTCTGGAGGCTGCGGCCGCCCGAGGTCCAGCCGCCGCCGAGGGCGGTGAGCGTACGGAACAGCACGTCGGAGGTGTGGCTGCTGTAGTACTGGGCGCCCTGTCCGCCGACCGTCAGCGGGTCGTTGCCCACGGTCTGCTCCCGGCCCGGGTCGGTGCGGTGGCGGGGCCAGTCGTCGGCCTCGGCGACGGCGTCCGCCTGCCGCTGCTGCCGCTGTCCCCAGGGCGCGTAGTCGTCCATGTGCCCGAGCCGCGTGCGGGTGGCCACGGCGGCGGTGGCGGTGGCCTCGCCGAACTGTGTGCCGAGCAACAGCACCACGGCGCACACGGCCGGCACGGTACGGCGCCCGGTGCCCGCACGGCCGAGCAGGAGCAGGCCGCCCAGCGTGCCCGCCACGGCCGGGAGCAGCACGGGCCATGTCACGGGGCGTACCAGGTCGCTGCGGCTCGCGACGGCGGCGATCAGCGCGAGCAGCCCGGCCGCCGCGGTCAGGGCGCGCCGGTCGGGCGGGCCGTACGAGAGCGCGTGCCAGGCCGCGATCACCAGGAGCGCGCACACCACGAAGGTCTGCCGGTACGGGCTGCCCTGCGGGGTGGCGAAGGCGTGCCAGAGCAGCTGGGTCGGGCCCCACTGCGTCGACAGCGTCACCACGGTCACCAGCACGCTCCAGCCGGCGCGCACCCGTACCGGCGCCGGTCGCACGAAGGGCAGCGAGAGGGCGAGCAGCAGCGCGGGGGTGCCCACGAAGAGGGCGGGCGAGCCGAAGCCGTACGTCGTCGGCAACAGGCGGGCCAGGAGGTCCTCGCCCGCCACCGGGGTGAACCCCGTGAACCTGCCCGGGGAGGCGTGGGCGCTGCCGAAGTAGACGACCGTCACCAGGGGCGCCGCGAGGCCCGCGCCGAGGGCGGCGGTCAGCGCGGCCCGGCCCGCCGCCGCGAGGCCTTCCCGGCGCGGGAGGCCGCAGAGCCACAGCCGCAGGAGCAGCACGAGGGCGGCGGCGAGGGTGGCCATGTACGCGGTGTAGAAGTTGGCGGTCCAGGCCGCCGCCACGATCCCCACGCCGAGGAAGGGACGCCGTCCGGCCAGGGCCCACTCGCCGACCAGGCACAGCAGCGGCAGGGCGATGAGACCGTCGAGCCACATCAGGTTGTACGTGCCGCTCGACAGGGTCCAGCCGCACAGGGCGTAGGACGCGCCGAGCAGTCCCGCCGCCCACCAGCGGCCGGGCCGCAGGTCACGGAGCAGCCGGGTCATCGCGGCGGCGGCGCAGGCGAGCTTCAGCACGGTGACGGCGTACACCGCGAGGTCGATCCGGTCGCGCGGGAACACCGCGACGAGCGGGGCGAACGGGCTGGTGAGGTAGGTGGCGAGGTCGGGCAGGAAGCCCGCCCCGTAACCGGACCGCCAGTTGAACAGCACGCCGTCGTCGGCCCGGCCGTGCAGCAGGTCCCACAGGTGCGCGTGGAACGGCAGGTACTGGTTGCCCAGGTCGTTGACGGCGCGGGTGCGCGGGCCGAAGGGAAAGCTGCGGGCGACGGCGTCGGAGGCGCAGAACGCCGTGACGGTCAGGAGGGCGGCGAGAAGGGACGGGGACCGCCTCAGCCGGGCCGGCGCCGGCAGCCGTGGTACGGCGAGCATGCCGGCGAGCCTGGCACCCGCCCCGCACCGGCGGGGAAACGGGAGATGTCACGTGGCTTTCCAGAGGCCGGCCGCTGCCCGCGGGGCAGCGGCCGGCTCCCGGTGTTCCCCGTGGTTCCGTGCGCCTACTTCCGCCCGATCCGCAGGAAGGTGACCGAGTTCGCGGGGAAGGTGTACGTGAACCTGTCGGCCACGCCGGTGAAGGTGGACGTCACCGGCGCGACCGGGGTCGCGGTCTCGGAGTTGACCGCGTCCGGCGCGGCGGCCAGCGTGGTCACGCGGGCCCGGGCGGAGACCCTGGCGCCGCCGAGGTCGACGGCCGTCCGCGCGTCGGCGGACCCGGCGTTGACGACCTTGAGGATCAGGTCACCGGTCCTCCTGTCCTCGGTGACGACCTGGCGGAACGGCTCGGCCGGCTTGTCGTCGGTGAAGCTCCCCCATTCCTGGCCGTCGAGGTAGAGGGTGACCTGGCGGCCCCGCACCTTGACGTGGAGGTCGTAGGCACGGTCCGTCTCGACGCTGCCGGCCTTGGTGAGCAGGGTCGACTTCGCGCCGTCCACGGCCTGCTCGACGGCGGATCGGGTGTTGTTCCAGCCGCCCAGGTTCCACCAGTAGTAGTTGCCGGTGTCCTTGACGCCGAAGGCGACGAGGAAGCCCTCCTTGCCGGACTTCTTGGTGGCCTTCACCCGCAGGTCGTAGTCGTGCCACGCCGGGTCGCCGGCGGAGACCATGGTGTTCTCGGCGGCGCCGTCGGTCTGCACGTACTGGCCGTCCTGGACGCTCCAGCTGCCGCCGCCCGTGTGGGTCCACTGCCCGGCGCCGGCGGAGAAGTCGTCGGCGAGCAGGGTCCTCCCGTCGGCGTCGGTGACCGACACGTCGTCGTACGCCGCGCTGGTCGCCCAGGTCGACAGGCCGACGGCACCGGTGACGGGGCCGCTCACGGCGGGGGTGGAGGTGGCCGACGAGGGCACCACGCGGTCGCCGACGTTGGTCATGAACAGCTTCTGGACCTCGTAGTTGGCGGAGTTCCAGGAGGCGTGGTTGTTGAACCACACCAGGTCCGGGCGCCACTGCACGTAGTCCTCGTTGGCGAACAGCGGCGCGTAGGAGGCGAGTTTCACGACGTCCGCGTTGCGTTCGAGGCCGGTCATGAAGGCGGCCTCGGCGAGGCCGTTGCGGAAGGCGTTGCCCTGGGAGGCGTACTCGCCGAGGAAGACGTCGGGGCCGCCGCGGTCGTAGGAGTCGTAGCGGTCGTTGTTCTGGAGGAACCACTGCGGGCTGTTGTAGTAGTGCTCGTCGACCATGGCGACGTTCTCGTCGCGGTTGAGGCGCCAGGCCGTGTCGAAGGTGGTGCCGGCGTCGTCCGGGCCGGAGTTGGAGATCACGGTGATGTCCGGGTACCTCGCCGCGACGGCCGCGCGGAACTGCCGGAACCGGGCCATGAACTCGACCGGCAGGTTCTCCTCGTTGCCCACCTCCAGGTGGGTCAGGCGGAAGGGCTCGGGGTGGCCCATCCGCGCGCGTTTCCCGCCCCAGGTGGAGGTGACGGGGCCGTTGGCGAACTCGATGAGGTCGAGGGTGTCCTGGATGTGCCGCTTCAGCAGCGCGTCGTCGTCGACGGCCCGGTTCTGGCCGCAGCCGGTGACCAGGGCGGGGACGACGGGCAGCGGCATCGCGCCGACGTCCTCGGCGAAGCGGAAGTACTCGTAGTAGCCGAGGCCGTAACTCTGGTTGTAGCCCCAGAAGTTGGCGTTGGTGGCGCGCTCCTCGACCGGACCCGTGGTGTCCTTCCACTGGTAGGCGCGGGCGCGCTGCCAGCCGGAGGCCTCGCTGTAGTCCTGCATGGAGCCGGTGTTGACCAGGCAGCCGCCGGGGAAGCGCAGGAAGCCGGGCTTCAGGGCGGCGACCTTCTCGGCGAGGTCCTTGCGCAGGCCGTTCGGCTGGTGCTTGTAGGTGTCGCGCGGGAACAGGGACACCATGTCGAGGGCGGCGGCCGCGGAGGAGGCGACCGTCAGGCGGCCGTCGCTGCTGGTGCGGGTGGCCGTGAAGGCGGCCCGGTACTTGGCCCAGCCGCCTCTCGCCGCCACCTTGCGGGCGGTCGCCAGGGTGCCGTCGGCGTCCTGGAGGCCGACGGTGAGCGTGGTGCCGTTCTCGGCGCGGGCCCACACCGAGAAGTCGTACCTCTCGCCCCGTTCGACGCGGATGCCGGTGTTGTAGCCGGCGTTGGTGACGGACGAGCCGGCGGCCAGGGAGAGGTAGGAGCGGTTGCGCGCGTTGAGGCGGCCGGCGTCGTCGCGGACCTGCGCGGTGCCGTCGACCGTCCAGGAGGTCAGCGGGGTGTGGGCCCGGTTGTCGGTGGCGGCGTACTCGAAGGACCGGTTCTGCACGAGTTCGGCGTAGAGGCCGCCGTCGGCGGCCCGGTTGATGTCCTCGAAGAAGACGCCGTACATCGTGTCGTCGATCGCCGCGCCCCTGGTGGTGGGGTCGACGGTGATCGTGTAGTCGGTGGCGTCCCCGGCGTGGGCCGGGACGGGGAGGAGGGCGGTCGCCGCCAGCAGGGCGGCGGCGGTGAGCCCGCGTCCGCGGCGGACGGCGGTGCCGCCGCGCGACGGGGTGCGGGTGGTGCTGGGTGACATGGATACTCCGCGGCTCTCTGTACACAGATGTTCGAAATATCGGACCTTGATCAGCACTTCGAACGGCAAGATAGGGAGGGGGACGGAGCGCGTCAATGGGTCGCGCAACGACGGACGGGACGGAGGGCGGCGCGCGATGGGCGAGTTCTGGCCGGTGCCGGACGCCATGGCGTTCCTCGCCGGGCGCTGGCGGGTGGAGCGGTCGGTGCGGGACCTGGCGGGCGACGGGGCGGGGCGTTTCGAGGGGACGGCGGTTTTCGGCCCGCTGGAGGGCGGCGGCCTGCTGCACGAGGAGTCCGGGACGTTCACCTGGCAGGGCGTGCCGCGGCCCGCCGGGCGGACCCTGCGGTTCCTGCCGGGGCGGGTGCCGGGCACGGCCGACGTCACGTTCGCCGACGGGCGGCCCTTCCACGACCTCGATCTGACGAGCGGGCTGCACGTGGCCGACCACCCGTGCGCCGCGGACCTCTACCGCGGCGAGTTCACCGTCCGGGACACCGACCGCTGGCGGACGGTCTGGCGGGTGCGCGGCCCCGCGAAGGACCTGGTCCTCACCACCGACTACCTGCGCGAGGCCACCGGCTCCGCGGACGAGACCGCCGGACCCGTGCGCGAGGCAGCCGGCCCCGTGCGCGAGGCCGCCGGCTACCCTCGCGAGGCCTGAACCGCGCTCCCCTCGAAGCGCAGGTTCCAGCGCCCGCCGTACCCGGTGACGGTGGTCGTCGACAGCGGGCGCACGTCGAGGTTCCAGTACGTCGACGGCGGCGCCTTGAGCGCGTAGACCAGGGCGGCCCGGATCACGCTCGGCTCGGCGACGGCCACGATCCGGCAGCCGTCCTCCACGGGCCGGGTGTCGAGCCAGCCGCCCACCCGGGAGATGAACGCCAGCAGCGGCTCACCGCCGTGCACGGTGGCCCGCGGGTCGGCGAGCCAGGCGTCCACCGCCTGCGGCTCCCTGGCCATCGCCTCCGCCAGGGTCAGTCCGCGCCAGCGCCCCATGTCGCAGTCCCGCAGGGCGAGCTGCACGAGCGGGGCGTAGCCGAGCGCGTCGCCGGTGGCGCGGCTGCGCGGGGTCGGCGAGCAGTAGCGCAGCTCGGCCGCCGCCAGCGGCAGGAGATCGCCGGCCACCCGCTGCACCTCGTCCCAGCCCGCCTGGTCCAGCGGCCGGTCGTCCTCGAAACGCTCGGCGGGCGGGGCGGAGCCGCGCGCCGCGGCGACGAACGTGACCCGGAGTGCCATGCGGTGATGGTGGGACGCGCGCGGGGGCGGGTCAAGAGCCGCCGTGTGAAAGCTTCTCGAAAATCAGCGCCATCCAGTGCTCGGGCCGCTCCAGCGCCTCGAAGCCGATCTTCTCGTAGACGCCGTGCGCGTCGTGGGTGGCGAGCAGGACGCGGCGCAGGCCGTACGGGCGCAGGTGGTCCCGGACGGCCGCGACGAGCGAGGTCCCGATGCCCTTGCCCCGCACCGCCGGGTCCACGTACACGTCGCACAGCCAGGCGAAGGTCGCCAGGTCGGTCACCACGCGCGCGTAGGCGACCTGCTGTCCGGACACCGTCTCGTACACGCCGAAGTTCAGCGACCCGGCGACGGCCCGCTCCTGCCGTTCGCGCTCCCGGCCGAGCGCCCAGTAGGCGTCGGTCGACAGCCAGCGGTGCACCCGTGCGACGTCGATCCGGTCGGTGTCGGCGGAGATCTCGTAGCCCTCGGCGAGGGGCGGCGGGGTGGAGGTCATGGGGGGACCCTCACAGACGGGGTGCCCGGTGTCGAACCGTTTCCGCGAGCACCTCGTCGCAGGCCGACCGCAGCCGCCGTACCCCCTCGGCGATCTCCTCGGTACCGGCGGCGGCCGCGAAGCTCAGGCGGACGTGCGGGGCCGGGGGTTCGGCGCTGAAGTAGGGGCGGCCGGGGGTCACGGCGACGCCCGCGCGCAGGGCCGCGGCCGCGAACGCCGGCTCCTCGGTGCCGTCGGGCAGGCGCAGCCAGAGGTGGTAGCCGCCGGACGGGACGTGCGGGAGGGCGAGTTCGGGCAGGTCCAGGGCGAGGGCGGTGGTCAGGGTGTCGCGGCGGGCCCGCAACTCGGCGGCGATCGTCCGCAGATGGCGCGGCCAGGCGGGCGAGCCGACGAGTTCGAGCGCCGCCTCCTGCAGGGGGCGGGGCACGAAGAAGGTGTCGACGACCTGGATGGCGCGCAGGCGTTCCAGGACCGGGCCGCGGGCGGCCAGGGCGCTGACCCGGAAGCTCGGCGAGGTCGCCTTGGTGAGCGAGCCGACGTGGACGACCACGCCGTCGGGGTCGTCGGCGGCGAGCGGGCGGGGCAGCGGCCCGGCGTCCTCGTGCGCGAGCCGCCGTACGAAGTCGTCCTCCACCACGAAGGCGCCGGCCTCGCGCGCGATGCGCAGCACCTCGGCGCGGCGGGCCGGGGCCAGGACGGCGCCGGTCGGGTTCTGGAACAGCGGCTGGCAGACGAAGACCCGGGCGCCGCTCGCGCGGAAGGCGTCGGCGAGCAGTTCGGGCTTGACGCCGTCGGGGTCGACGGGCACCGGCACCGGGCGCAGTCCCGCCGAGCGGGCGATCGCCAGCATGCCCGGGTAGGTCGGCGACTCGACGAGCACCGGGGCGCCGGGCGGGGCCAGCGCCCGCAGGGTGGTGGTGAGCGCGGTCTGGCCGCCGGCGCTGACGAGCACCTCGGCGGCGGTGACCGCGCCGCCGATGGCGCGCGCGAACCACTCGCGCAGCTCCGGCAGGCCCTCGACGGGCGGCCGCCCCCAGGCGCCAGGGCGCCGTGCGGCCCGGGCCAGGGCCGCCGACATGGCACGCTCCGGCTGCAGGGAGGGGTGCAGGTAGCCGCCGCTGAACTCGACGACGCCGGGCGGTGGAGCCGCGAGGGAGACGGTCACTCCGGAGGCGTCCACCGAGCGGGGCACGAGGTCGGCGCCCTCCGCGCTCAGCGCGACCTCCTGCCAGGAGGTGTCGCCGGCCGGCGCGGAGGCGGAGCGTGGCCGGGCCCGGAAGGCCCCGGCGCCCGGCCGGGTGACCACCAGCCCTTCGGCGGCCAGCTGCGCGAGGGCCCGCGAGACCGTCACGGGACTCACCCGGAACCGCTCGACGAGGGCCCGGCTCGACGGAAGCTTTCCACCAGGAGAGTAGCGGTCCAGTTCCCTTCGGAGCCGATCCGCCAGTTCACCGACACTGCTACGCTCATGCATGAAGACACAGAGTAGCGCTACTGCCCTCCCCGCGATAGCGGTGACCGCCCCGGGGACGAGTGGCCTCGGCACCCTCCAGGCCGCCCTCGGCGTCGGTGCCTTCTCGCTCACCTTCCCCGCCACCGCCTGGGGCCTGGAGGGCTTCGGCCCCTGGTCGCTGGTCGCCGTGCGCAGCGTGCTGGCCGCCCTCGTCGCGGGCGGCTGCCTCCTCGCCCTGCGGGTGCCGCTGCCCGCCCGCCGGGACCGGGCGGGGCTCGCCGTCGTGGCCGCCGGGGTCGTCGTGGGCTTCCCGCTGCTCAGCACCCTCGCCCTGCAGACGTCGTCCACCGCGCACGCGGCCGTCGTGATCGGTCTGCTGCCCCTGACGACCGCGCTGCTGTCCGCCCTGCGCGTCGGGTCCCGGCCCTCCCGGACCTTCTGGACGGCGGCGCTGGTCGGCGCCGCCGCGGTGCTCGCCTTCACCGTGCAGCAGAGCGGCGGCGCCCTCACCACCGCCGACCTGTACCTGTTCGGGGCGCTGCTGGTGTGCGCGGCCGGCTACACCGAGGGCGGCCGGCTGGCGCGGGTGATGCCGGGCTGGCAGGTCATCGGCTGGGCACTGGTGTTCTGCCTGCCGCTCGCCGCGCCCGCCGCCGCCGTCGCCCTCGCCCTCGAGCCGGTCCGGCTGACCGCGCACAGCGTGACCGGGCTGCTGTGGGTGGCGGTGGGCTCGCAGTTCCTCGGCCTCGTGGTCTGGTACCGGGGCATGGCCGCCATCGGCATCCCGAAGGCCAGCCAGTTGCAGTTGGCCCAGCCCCTGCTCACACTGGTGTGGTCGGTGCTGCTGCTGGGCGAGCACCTCACGCCCGCCGCTCCGCTGACGGCCGCGGCCGTCCTGGTCTGCATCGCCGTCACCCAGCGGGCGCGCGGTTAGGTCTCGAACGGGAGGCTCCGAGGGCGCCGCGCGCCGGTCCGGCCGGTGGGCGCGCCGCAGACGGGAGGAGGACTCCGGGAGGGCTCCGCGTACCGCGTACGAATCCCGGGACGACTCCAGGACACGAACCGCTGCTCCCGCACACGGTGAGGAGGTCCCACAGATGCGTGCGACCACGGGCGACCAGCTTGTCCAGCACGGCAGGGTGGTCGGCCAACACGACAAGGTCGGCGAGATCGTCGAAGTGATGGGGCAGGAGGGCAGTCCCCCCTACCGCGTCCGCTTCACGGACGGGCACGAGGGCGTGTGCTCACCCGGCCCGGACACCGAGATCCGCCACAAGGACGAGGAACGGCGGTAGGGCGGCCGCGCACGGAAGGCCGACAGGCCACGGCGCGACGGCGGGCCGGGACACGACGGCGGGTCAGCTCGGGGGCGTCGCCGGCTGCGCGTAGTGGTCGGCGACGACCCGCGCCATCGCGCCGGCCCGGTCCGCGCGCAGCTCCTTCGCGGCGAAGAAGACGTGGCCGCGGACCTCGGGCCGGCCGGCCGCGAGGGTGAGGTGCCGGGAGAGCTCGGCCGGGTCCTGCCAGGCCGCGGGCTGCGCCGGATCCCCGGCCTTGTACAGCGCCTCCCCCAGGTAGAGCCTGGTGCGGCTGCCCCGCGCCACCTCCGCCCACCAGGGCACGAGGGCGGCGTAGTCGGCGGCGGGGAGTCCGATGTTCCAGTACAGCTGCGGCACGACGTAGTCGATCCAGCCCTCCCGCACCCATCTGCGGGTGTCGGCGTGGACGGCGTCGTACGACTGCAGGGCCCGGGTGTCCGAGCCGCGCGGGTCGGTGGAGGCGTTGCGCCACACCCCGAAGGGGCTGATCCCGAACTGCGTGGCGGGCCGCACCGCCTTGATCCGGGCGGCGGTCTCGCGCACCAGCCGGTCGATGTTGTCGCGGCGCCACGCGGCCCGGTCGGTGAAGTCGCCGCCGTGGGCGTCGTAGGCCACGTCGTCGTCGAAGGTCTGGCCGGGCACCGGGTAGGGATAGAAGTAGTCGTCGAAGTGCACGGCGTCGACCGGGTACCTGCGCACCGCGTCGAGCATCGCGTCCTGCACGAACGCCCGGACCTCGGGCAGACCGGGGTTGTAGTGGAGTTTCCCGCCGTACGGCACCACCCAGTCGGGGTGCCGGCGCGCGGGGTGGGAGGCGACGAGTCCGGCCGGGTCGTCGTGGACGGCGATCCGGTAGGGGTTGAACCAGGCGTGCAGCTGCAGTCCGCGGGCGTGCGCCTCCGCCACGGCGGTCCCCAGCGGGTCCCAGCCGGGTGCCTCGCCCTGGGTACCGGTGAGCACGTGCGACCACGGCTCGTACGGCGAGGGCCACAGGGCGTCCGCGGTGGGCCGGACCTGGAAGATCACCGTGTTGAGACGGCTCCGGACCGCCAGGTCGAGCCAGCCGAGCAGTTCGGAGCGCTGCTGGGCCGCGGTCAGTCCGGGGCGCGAGGGCCAGTCGCGGTTGGCGACGGTGGCCAGCCACACGCCCCGCATCTCCGCCGCCGCCCGCCCCTGCCCGCCGCCCCGTCCGGACGGGGCCCCCGCCGGGCGGGCCGCCGCGTCCGTCGTCGTGAACGCCGACAGCGCGGCCAGCGCGAAGGCCCGCCGGGTCAGTCGCCCCATCGCACACATCACCCCATACACCGCGGATCCGCTCGGTCACGGACCGTTCCTCGTCCAGGATGCCCCCACCCCGGCGATCGATCATCGATACTTGCTAGTAACGTGCACGATCGGAGCAGGCCTGCCGAGACCCGGGAGACCTGCGCAGTGACCGGAGTCAGCCAGTGAAAGGGACCGATGTGACCGACATCGAACGCGTCGGAGTGGTGGGCTGCGGCCAGATGGGGGCGGGCATCGCCGAGGTCTGCGCGCGGGCCGGACTGGACGTGAAGGTCGCCGAGACCACCGGCGAGGCCCTGGAGTTCGGCCGCACCCGGCTCTTCAACTCCCTGGCCAAGGCCGCCGAACGCGGCAAGATCAGCGAGGAGGAGCGGGACGCCACGCAGGCGCGCCTCAGCTTCACCACCGATCTCGGCGCTTTCGCCGACCGCGACCTGGTCATCGAGGCCGTCGTGGAGAACGAGCAGGTCAAGACCGAGATCTTCCAGGTCCTGGACCAGGTGGTGACCCGCCCGGACGCCATCCTGGCCTCCAACACCTCCTCCATCCCGCTGGTGAAGCTGGCGGTCGCCACCTCGCGGCCCGACCAGGTCGTCGGCATCCACTTCTTCAACCCGGCCCCGGTGCAGCAGCTCGTCGAGCTGATCCCGGCGCTGACCACCTCCGAGAGCACCCTCGACCGCGCGCAGCAGTTCGCCGAGAAGACGGTCGGCAAGCACGCCATCCGCGCGCAGGACCGCTCGGGCTTCGTGGTCAACGCGCTGCTGATCCCGTACCTGCTCTCCGCGATCCGGATGTTCGAGACGGGCATCGCCAGCCGCGAGGACATCGACAACGGCATGGAGCTGGGCTGTGCCCACCCGATGGGCCCGCTGAAGCTGTCCGACCTGATCGGGCTCGACACGGTGGCCTCGGTCGCGCAGTCGATGTACGAGGAGTACAAGGAGCCGCTGTACGCCGCTCCCCCGCTGCTCCAGCGCATGGTCGACGCCGGCCGCCTGGGCCGCAAGACCGGCTCGGGCTTCTACACCTACTGACCCCCGGCGCCCGTCGCGCGGGCCCGGCACCCCACCCGGTGCCGGGCCCGTCCACGTCGCGGGACCGTTCACCCCGCGGGATCGTCAGCGCCCGGTGTCGTGGCCGAGCCTGAGGTGGTGCAGGAGCAGGAGGGCGGCCGCCATGCCGGCGGCCGGGACCTCTCCCCGGGCGACCATGTCGGGCGCGAGTTTGAGGGGGACCCACTCCCGGCGCTCGGACTCGAAGTCGTCCACGGGGTGCCCGACGTACTCGCCCTCGTCCGACCAGTAGATGTGGTGCCGGGCGTCGGTGAGGCCGTTGGCCGGTTCCACGCTCATCAGATGGCGCAGGGGGCCCGGCCGCCAGCCGGTCTCCTCCTCCAGTTCCCTGGCGGCCGCGCGGGCGACGTCCTCGCCGTCCTCGACGACGCCCGCGGCGAGTTCCCATCCCCAGGTGTCGGTGATGAAGCGGTGCCGCCACAGCAGGAGCACCTCGTTGGCCTCGTTCACCACGGTGGCCGCCGCGACGGGCCGCAGCCGTATGAGGAAGTGGTCGAGGTGCCGGCCGTCCGGCAGGCCGACGTCCGCGAGGTTGACGCGGAACCAGCGGTTTTCATACACAGTTCGTTCGTTCTGTTTCGTCCACTGCACGGTTCTGCCACCTTCCGTCGAGTAAGGGGCAATATCGCAGCAGGGACGAGGCGCGTCGGTCGCTACAGCGGTACGCGCAGCGCGCCGTCGATGAGTTCGGCCGCCTCCGCCGTGCCCGCGCAGCCGCTGCGCACCAGGTGTTCGCGCACCGCCCGGAGTCTGTCGCGCAGCCGCTGGGACTCCATGCCCCGCGCCTGCTCCGCCATCAGCACGGCGGTGACCACCGCCTTGTCCGCGTCCCCCTGACGCAGTTCGACGGTGCTGAGCATGGCGAGCCGGTGCACCCGGCCCCGGTCGTGGGCGGGCGTGCACACGGCGGCCGCGGCGTGCTCCGCGGCGGCGGCGACGTCACCGAGGCTCAACAGGGCCTCCGCGACCTGGACGTTGACCAGCCCGGGCTGGACATAGCCGGTCTCGTCCGGTTCGGTGCCGCGCCGGATGCGGTCGGCGGCGGCCTCGGCCCGCCGGATGCAGGACAGGGCGCCGGCGCCGTCGCCGAGGTGGGCGTACGCCTTCGCCTGCATCGCGTGCAGGTCGGAGGCGAGGGCGGGGGTGACGTCCTTGCCGACCGTGCGCAGCGCGGCCTCCGCGAAGGCGACGGCCTGCCGGAACTCCCGCATGAACAGGGACTGGTTGACCAGCAGCGCGATGACGTACGCCCCGAGTCCCCGGTCCCCGCTGGCCTTCGCGAGCCGCAGCGCCTGGTGGAAGTAGCGCTGGGCGAGCCCGTGCGCGTCGGAGTCGTAGGCGCAGATGCCGGCGATCGCCACCAGGGCGCCGGTCGCGCGGTGCAGTTGGCGGCCGGTGGCGTCGGTGTAGCCGCCGCGCAGCAGCGGGGCCGCCTCGGCGGTGAGGAAACCGACGATGCGGCTGCGGGTCGCCACGCCGCCGGCCTTGCGGTACATCTGCTCGTAGTGGGCGCGGGCCGCGCGCAGCGTCTCGATGTCGGCGGCGGTGACCCGGTGCCGGCCGCCCCGGGAGACGTCCACGTCCTCGGGCGGGTTCTCCCATTCCCACACCGGCATCACGGCGGGCGTGCCGGTGACCGCGGGGGCGCCCAGGACGTGCGGGCGCTGCTGCTCGTCGGAGCGCCACAGGGCGGTGGCCCGCTCCACGAACCCGGACAGCGAGGTGCCGTGCGGGGCCGCGTGTCCGCCGGGCACGCCGAGGCCGATGTCGTCGAGGGTGACGGGCCGTCGCAGCCGGCGGGCGAGCACCTCGCAGATCAGGTCGGGGACCTGCCCGCGTGGGCGCTGGCCCTTGAGCCACCGGGCGACGGCCGTGTGTTCGTAGCGCAGCACGAGCCCGCGGGCGCGGCCGGCCTGGTTGACGTGCGCGGCGAGGCCCGCGTGCGAGACGCCCGCCTCGTCCAGGATCGCGTCGAGCAGGGTGTTGGGCTGCATGAGGTGCCCCCCGGGTGGTTCGGTGCCGACGGCGCCACTCACGGTAGCGGGTGCGTCCTCACACGGGGTGTGAACCGGACGCACGCGTCCGTACCGTGCGCGCGCTGTCGCTCGGCATCGCGGTCCGGTTGACTGAAACGCCTCGCGAGAGGCCGGCCGGGCCGCCGGCTCCCCCTCATCAAACGGCGGCCCGGCAGTTCGCTCCGCGGGCCGGGCCGTCGTCCGCCCGGCCGCCGCGATCGCCGGTCGTGCTCTGCGAGCGGCGCGACGCCGTCCTGCGGTCCGCCCGCCGGGGCGCCGGACGGCGTCGGGCGGCTTCCCGTCCAAGCGTCCACGCCCCCTGCAGCACGGACGGACCGGCCCCGAGAGGCCGGTCCGACGGCGTCGGTGCCCGGGCCGGACGGTGCGGGCGCCGGGAGAACTCACCCGAACGGACGAGAGGCGGGTGCGGGGACCGTGCCCCCGCACCCGCCTCGGCCGCACGGCACGTCAGCCGCGCAGCACCGCGCCCGTCCGCTCGCCCGCGAGGGCGACCGCCGCGTCCCGGGCGGCCGAGGCCTCGTCCACCGTCAGCGTCCGGTCCGCCGCGCGGAAACGCAGGGCGTACGCGAGCGACTTGCGCCCGTCGCCCAGCTGCTCCGCGTTCTCGTAGACGTCGAACAGCCGGATTCCCTCGAGGAGTTCGCCGGCGCCCTCCCGCAGCGCGGCCTCGACGTCGGCGTGCGGGACGTGGAGGTCGACGACGAGGGCGACGTCCTGCGTGGCGACGGGGAAGGTGGAGATGCCCGGCGCCTGGGGCGTGTCGTGGCCGACCCGCTCCAGGACGTCCAGGTCCAGCTCCATGGCCGAGGTGCGCGCGGGCAGGCCGAGGGCCTTCAGCACGCGCGGGTGCAGCTCGCCGGCGTGGCCGACGACCCGCTCGGCGCCGTCGGCGACGACCAACAGTTCGGCGCACCGGCCCGGGTGCCACGGTCCGTACTGGCCCTTGCGGACGCTCAGTTCGGCGCCCGCCTCACGGGCGACCGTCCGCGCCGCCTCGACGGCGTCGGCCCAGTCGGCCGGGCGGCCCTTGCCCCACCAGCCGGCCTGCTCGCGGGCTCCCGCGAGGACGGCGGCGACGTGGCGCGGCTGCTCGGGCAGCACGGCGTCGATCGCCGCGATCTCCTCGGCGGTCGGCCGGCGGTCGACCGGCAGATGACCGGCGGCGTGCTGTTCGTCGCGCGGGAGGAAGACCAGCCCGGTCTCGAAGAGGGCCAGGTCATGCGAGCCGCGGCCGTCGTTGCGCCGCAGCGCGGCGAGCAGGCCCGGCAGCAGCGACGTGCGGAGCGCGGGCTCCTCGTCGTTGAGCGGGTTGGTCAGCCTGACGACGCGGCGGGCCGGGTCGTCGGCGGCCAGGCCGAGCTGGTCGAAGACCTGCTCGGCGACGAACGGGTAGTTCAGCGCCTCGACGTAGCCGGCACCGGCCAGCGCGCGGCCGACCCGGCGGTGCAGCCGCTGACGGTGGGTGAGGCCGCGGCCCGACGGGGGCTTGGGCAGCGTGGAGGGCAGGTTCTCGTAGCCCTCCAGCCGGATGACCTCCTCGGCGAGGTCGTTGACCTCACCGAGGTCGGGCCGCCAGGACGGCACGGTGACGATCAGTTCGTCCTGTCCGTGGACGTCGCAGCCGATCTCCTGGAGCCGGCGCACCACGGTCTCGCGGCCGTAGACGACGCCCGCGACCTTGTCCGGGTGGTCGGCGGGCATGGTGACGGTGTGCGGCGCGGACGGGGCGACGACCTCGGTGACACCGGCCTCGGCGGTACCGCCGGCGAGCAGCACCAGCAGGTCGACCGTGCGCTGCGCGGCCGCCGACGACGCCTGCGGGTCGACGCCGCGCTCGAAGCGCCTGGACGCCTCGGAGGACAGCTTGTGACGGCGGGCCGTGCGGGCGACGGAGACCGCGTCGAAGTGCGCGGCCTCGACGACGACGTCGGTCGTCCCCTCGGACTCGGTGTGGTCGGCGATCTCCGTGTCGGCGCCGCCCATGACGCCGGCGAGGCCGATGGGGCCGCGCTCGTCGGTGATGACGAGGTCCTCGGCGTGCAGCGTGCGCTCGACACCGTCGAGGGTGACGATCTTCTCGCCCTCCTCGGCCCTGCGGACGCCGATGGTGCCCTGGACCAGGTTGCGGTCGTAGGCGTGCAGGGGCTGGCCCAGCTCCATCATCACGTAGTTGGTGACGTCGACGGCGAGCGAGATCGGGCGCATGCCGACCTTCTGCAACCGGCGCTTCAGCCAGATCGGGGAGCGCGCCTCGGGGCTGAGGCCGGTCACCGTGCGGGCGGTGAAGCGGTCGCAGCCGGCCGGTTCGAGGACCTGGACGGGGTAGCCGAAGGCGTTCGGCGCGGGGACGTCGAGCAGGGCCGGGTCGCGCAGCGGCAGGCCGTAGGCGATGGCGGTCTCGCGGGCGACGCCGCGGATGGACAGGCAGTCGCCGCGGTTGGCGGTGACGGCGATGTCGAGGACCTCGTCGACGAGTTCGAGCAGCTCGACGGCGTCCTTGCCGACCTCGGTCTCCGGCGGCAGCACGATGATGCCCTTGGTGCCGTCGTCGCCCATGCCCAGCTCGTCGCTGGAGCAGATCATGCCGTGGGAGGTCCTGCCGTACGTCTTGCGCGCGGCGATGGCGAAGCCGCCGGGCAGGACCGCGCCCGGGAGGACCACGACGACCTTGTCGCCGGCCGCGAAGTTGCGGGCGCCGCAGACGATCTCCTGCGGCTCGCCGGTGCCGTTGGCCCGCCCGACGTCGACGGTGCAGAAGCGGATCGGCTTCTTGAAGCCCTCCAGCTCCTCGATGGTCAGCACCTGGCCGACGACGAGGGGGCCCTTGAGGTCGTGGCCGAGCTGCTCGACCGTCTCGACCTCGAGGCCGGCCGAGATGAGCCTGGCCTGGACGTCACGGCCGGTCTCGGTGGCCGGCAGGTCGACGTACTCCCGCAGCCAGGAAAGCGGGACCCGCATCAGATCTCCATCCCGAACGGCCGGGTGAACCGGACGTCACCCTCGACCATGTCTCGCATGTCTTCGACGTTGTGGCGGAACATCAGCATCCGCTCGATGCCGAACCCGAAGGCGAAGCCGCTGTACTTCTCCGGGTCGACGCCGCAGGCGGTCAGCACCTTGGGGTTGACCATGCCGCAGCCGCCCAGTTCGATCCAGCCCTCGCTGGAGCAGGTGCGGCAGGGCCGGTCGGGGTTGCCGACGGACTCGCCGCGGCAGACGTAGCACACCATGTCCATCTCGGCGGACGGCTCGGTGAAGGGGAAGAAGTTCGGGCGCAGCCGGGTCTTCATGCCCTCGCCGAACAGCGTCTGGACCATGTGGTCCAGGGTGCCCTTGAGGTCCGCCATGGTCAGGCCCTCGTCCACGGCGAGCAGCTCGACCTGGTGGAAGACGGGGGTGTGCGTGGCGTCCAGCTCGTCGGTGCGGTACACGCGGCCGGGGCAGATCACGTACACCGGCAGCTCACGGCTGAGCAGCGAGCGGATCTGCACGGGCGAGGTGTGGGTGCGCAGCACCACACCGGACCCGGTGCCGCCCTCGGCGCCCTGGACGAAGAAGGTGTCCGCCTCGCCGCGGGCCGGGTGGTCGGGGCCGATGTTCAGGGCGTCGAAGTTGAACCACTCGGCCTCGGCCTGCGGGCCCTCGGCGACCTCGTAGCCCATGGCGACGAAGACGTCCTCGATGCGCTCGGAGAGCGTGGTGAGCGGGTGGCGGGCGCCGGCCGGGACCCGGTCGTGGGGCAGCGTGACGTCCACCGCCTCCTCGACCAGGACGCGCGCGTCGCGCTCGGCCTCCAGCTCGGTCTGCCGGGCGGCGAGGCCCTTGTTCACCGCGCCGCGGGCCTGGCCGACGAGCTTGCCGGCGGCGGCCTTCGCGTGCGGGGGCAGTGCGCCGATCTCGCGGTTGGCGAGGGCCAGCGGGGAGGCGCCGCCGGTGTGGGCGACCTTGGCCTCCTGGAGTGCGTCGAGGGAGTCCGCGGCGGCGAAGGCGGCGAGCGCCTCGTCCCGCATGCGCTCGATCTCTTCCGGTTTCAGGGCCTCGACCTCTACAGGGTCGTACGACTTGTTCGGTGCCGACATCTCTTCCCGTGCTTCCGATTGTCCCCCAGCTACCGCTGAGAGGTGCCCCCAGGCTGAATGTCCCCGTCACCGACTCACTCGGAGGGCCGTCCATGGGACACGAAGGTGCCAAAGGCCGAGTCTAACGGGGTGTGGACGTGCGGATGCGCCCGCGGTGGCTAGGCCAGATAGGCCGGGGCCGCCACGGGCAGCGTAAATCGGAACTCGGCGCCGCCGCCGTGGGCGCGGCCGACCGTGATGACGCCGCCGTGGGCCTCGACGATGCCCTTGACGATGTACAGCCCGAGGCCCGTGCCACCGCGCTTGCTGCCCCGCCAGAAGCGGGTGAAGACGCGGTTCATGGACTCATCCGGGATTCCGGTGCCCTCGTCGCTCACGATGACCGACGTGCCGGTGTCCTCCCCCTCGCGGGGGGACGGGGCGGGCGTGACGTCGATGGTGACGGTTCCCTCGCCGTGCCGCACCGCATTTTCGATGAGGTTGCTGAGCACCTGGTCGACCTTGTCGGGATCGGCCCACAGGGCGGGCAGCGGCTGTTCGATGCGCAGCAGGAACCGGCCGACGGGCTGCCCGGCGGCGACGTAGGCCTGGATGTGGCGGCCGACGGCGGCGCCCATGTCGACGGGCTGCCGGCGCACCTCCAGCCGCCCCGAGTCGATCCGGGAGATGTCGAGGAGCTCGGCGATGAGGCGGGTGACGCGGTCGGCGTCGGCGTCGACGGTCTCCAGCATCAGCCGCTTCTGGTCGTCGGTGAACCGCGTCCACTTGGCGAGGAGCGTGGCGGTGAACCCCTTCACGGAGGTGAGGGGGGAGCGCAGTTCGTGGGCGACGGTGGCGATCAGCTCGGCGTGGCTGCGCTCGGTACGGCGGCGGGCCTCGGTGTCGCGCAGGGAGACGACGACGCGGCGGACGGGGCCTGCGGGTTCACCGCGGACGTACCGGGCGGAGGCGAGGACCTCGCGTCCGCCGGGCAGCAGCAGGTTGCGCTCGGGCTGGCCCACCCGGATGGCGAGCCCTCGGTACGGGTCGGTCAGCTGCCACCAGCGCCGGCCCTCGAGGTCCTCCAGCGGCAGGGCCTTGTCGAGGCGCTGCCCGAGGGCCTCGGCGGCGGGGACGGCGGTGATGCGCTCGGCGGCGGCGTTGAAGCAGACGACGTACCCGTGCTCGTCGGCGACGACCAGCCCGTCGGGCAGGTCGTCGGGGTCGATGCCGAGTCCGGCGAGGTCACCGGCCGGTCGGGCCGCGGGCGGGCGCTCCGGTCCCCTGGCTCCCGGTGCGCTGCTCGTGCCGACACTCATCCCCGTACCTCACCTCCCGTCCTCCCGGAAGAGGCCCCCCGAGCTGGTCACCCTACTAGCTGTCGGTCACGGAGCGGCACCCTCCGGAGGCGCGCTGTGCACGGGCCGACGCGTAGAGACATACGGCTGCGGCGGTGGCGAGGTTCAGGCTCTCGGCCTTTCCGTGGATCGGGACGCGGACGACGGCGTCGGCGAGGGCCCGGGTCTCCTCGGGCAGTCCCCAGGCCTCGTTGCCGAAGACCCAGGCGGTGGGCCCGCCCATGGTGCCCTTGTCCAGTTCGGCGTCGAGGTCGTCCGGGCCGGCGCCGTCGGCGGCGAGGACGCGCACCCCGGCGTCCCTCAGCCCGGCGACGGCCCGCTCGACGGGGACGCCGACGGCGACCGGCAGGTGGAACAGTGATCCGACCGAGGCCCGTACGGCCTTGGGGTTGTACAGGTCGACGGAGGCGTCGGTGAGGACGACGGCGTCGGCGCCGGCCGCGTCGGCGCAGCGCAGGACGGTGCCGGCGTTGCCGGGGTCGCGGACGTGCGCGAGGACGGCGACGAGCCGGGGGCGGGCGGCGAGGACGTCGTCGAAGGGGGTGTCGACGAAGCGGCACACGCCCACGAGGCCCTGCGGGGTGACGGTGGTGGAGATGTCCTCGACGACCCGCTCGTCGGCGAGGTGGACGCGGGCGCCGGCGCCCCGGGCCTCGCCGACGATGTCGGCGTGGCGCTCGGCGGCCTCGGGGGTGGCGAACAGTTCCACGAGGGTGTCCGGGTGCGCGGCCGCCTCCCGCACGGCCTGCGGGCCCTCCGCGAGGAACAGCCGCTCCTTCCCCCGGAAGTTGCGCCGCGCGAGGCGCCTGGCGGCCAGGACGCGGGCGGAACGGGGGGAGATCAGGTCGGGGGTGGCGGGGGACATCGGGGTTCACCTTCGGTGGGTCGGCGGGGGTCGGGACGGGGCCCGGTGTTCTCGCCCTCGGGGCGGACGCACTCGGACCCGCAGGCGGGTGGCCTGCGGGTCCGAGTCATGTCACTTCCGGCTCAGCCGGCGTGGTGTCACGCAGCCTTCGGCGCGTTCACGTCCGACGGCAGCGCCTTCTGGGCGACCTCGACGAGCGCGGCGAACGCGGTCGGGTCGTTGACGGCCAGCTCGGCCAGGATCTTGCGGTCGACCTCGACGCTCGCGGCGTTCAGACCCTGGATGAAGCGGTTGTACGTGATGCCGTTGGCGCGGGCAGCGGCGTTGATGCGCTGGATCCACAGCCGCCGGAAGTCGCCCTTGCGCTTCTTGCGGTCGTTGTAGTTGTAGACCAGCGAGTGGGTGACCTGCTCCTTGGCCTTGCGGTACAGGCGCGAACGCTGACCGCGGTAGCCGGAGGCCGCCTCGAGGATCGCCCGGCGCTTCTTGTGGGCGTTGACTGCCCGCTTGACGCGTGCCACTTTTTAACTCCTTGTAGCGGGGCCGCGGTGGGACTCACACGGCCCGGAAACGATTGGGTCCCGGTTCAGACGTACGTACGGCGGCAGGGCGCCCGTACGTCACTTGCCGAGAAGCTTCTTGATCTTCTTGGCGTCGCCCGGGGCCATCTCGGCGTTGCCGGTGAGGCGACGCGTCAGGCGCGACGACTTGTGCTCGAGCAGGTGGCGCTTGCCGGCGCGCTCGCGGAGCACCTTGCCGGAGCCGGTGACCTTGAAGCGCTTGCTGGCACCGCTGTGCGACTTGTTCTTCGGCATAGCGCCGTTCTCTCCTCGTCGGTGGCGCTCCGGTGCCCGGTCGTGAAACCGGGCACGGGTGGAGCGTCGCTTGTATCGGTTACGTCCTGGGACTGACGTCCCGGCGGTCACGCCTCGGTGGAAGCCTCGGCCGACTCGGCCTGCACGGGGTCCCCGGATCCCTCGGCGTTCACGGCGTCGGAGTCCGCGGCGTTCTGCGAGCGGCCCGGGTTGGCCTTCGCTTCGGCCTTGCGGGCCTCCTGGGCCTGACGTGCCTCGGCCATCGCCTCGGTCTTCTTCTTGTGCGGACCGAGAACCATGATCATGTTGCGGCCGTCCTGCTTCGGGTTCGACTCGATGAACCCGAGATCCTGGACGTCCTCCGCCAGACGCTGCAGCAGTCGGTAGCCCAGCTCGGGCCGGGACTGCTCGCGACCACGGAACATGATCGTGATCTTGACCTTGTCGCCCTGCTTGAGGAACCGGACGACGTGACCCTTCTTGGTGTCATAGTCGTGCGGGTCGATCTTCGGCCGGAGCTTCATCTCCTTGATGACCGTGTGCGCCTGGTTCTTGCGCGCCTCACGGGCCTTCATGGCCGACTCGTACTTGAACTTCCCGTAGTCCATGAGCTTGCAGACCGGCGGGCGGGCGGTAGCCGCGACCTCGACCAGGTCCAGGTCGTACTCCTGCGCAAGCTCCAGTGCCTTGGCCAGGGGGACGATGCCCACCTGCTCGCCACTGGGACCGACAAGTCGCACCTCGGGAACGCGAATCCGGTCGTTGATGCGGGGCTCGGCGCTGATGGATCCTCCTCGGTAGCACCACACGGCAGTCTGGCGAACGGCCGCGTAACGTCTGTGTTCGTTTGGTCGACAACCACGCCGAAGCACAAAAAATGCCCCGAACGATCACACGCGGGGCTCCAAAGCACTACCGGAGCACCGCCGCGAGGAACGCGGGGCGCACTACCGGGCGACTCCATCGTCCGTACGGAACGATGGTGGCCGCCTGACCGGGGTGACCCGCCGCCCCGGAGGGTGGTCGGGTGGGAGTTCGGAGCCTCCACTTGTGGGCCGGGCCCGCCTGCTGAGGGGCACGCGTGTCCGGCCGGTCGTTACACGAGGTTAGCAGCTCGTTCACGCGTGCGCGAATCCGGTGTCTCCCGCCTCCTGCTGTCAAGGGGGCGTGCGGCGGGCCCTATCGTGTGGGGCATGAGTGAGACCTCCCCCTCGGACAGCCCCGAGCCCTCCGGCACCGCCGGTTTCGACGAGATGACCCGCGACATCGCCGAGGTCCCGGCGGTCGAGGTGATCGTGACGGTCGCCGTCAACCTGATGAGCGCGTCCGCCGTGAAGCTCGGCCTCACCGAGGAGGGCGACAAGTACAAGGACCTGGACGAGGCCCGCAAGCTGATCACCGCCCTCGCCGGCCTGCTGGACGCGAGCACGACCGAGATCAGCTCCTTCCACGCGGCGCCGCTGCGCGACGGCCTGAAGTCGCTCCAGCTCGCCTTCCGCGAGGCCTCGATCGTCCCGGACGAGCCGGGCCAGGGCCCGGGCGAGAAGTACACCGGGCCGGTCTACGGCTAGAGCCCGTCAGTCGCGCAGATGGAGGGGCTCGCCCGGAGGGGTGGTTCCGGCCGGCAGGAGTGCCAGGTCGAGGCCGCGCACCAGGCGGGCCCTGAGTGTTTCGTCGGCGGCGATGCGTTCCGCCACGGCCTGCGCGGTCTCGGCGGGAGCGGCGTCCGGGGCCAGCACGAGGGCCAGGGTGCCGTCGGCCCGGCCGGGCACCAGATGGGCGCGCAGGACGGCCGGTTCGGCGGCCACCGCGGCCCGCACCGCCTCGACGACCGCCGGGTCGGCCAGCGGGTCCGTCGTGGTGCGGCCCTCGGCGAGTGCCCGCAGCACGGGCCCCGTCAGTTCGAAGGTGACCGGCCCGGCCATGTCGAGGACGATCGTGTCGGCCCTCTCGTGCGCGGCCGCCTGAAGGGCCTGGTGCAGCGGCACGGCCACGGGGCGGGCCTGCGGGTCCCAGCGCGCGAGGGACGCGGTGGAGGTGAAGGCCGGCAGCGCCGTGCGGTCCCCCGCCCTCAGGGTCGGTACGGCCATGTCGCTGGTCTTCTCGCGGCGCAGCCCGCCCCCCTGCTCGCTGTCCTCCTCCACCTCCCCGAGCACGGCGACGACGGGGACGAGCAGCCGGGCGCCCTCGAGCGCCTCCAGCACGGGTCCCACGGCGGTGCGGTCCTCGGCCCAGGCGGCGAGCGCCGCACCGAGCACGGGGTCGGCGGAGCCGTCGTCGTCGGAGAAACCGGGGTCGGGAATGTTCTTGTTCGCCACGGTCACCGACCCTATCGGGGGGAAGCCGCCGGGTCGGTGCGGGGCCGGGAACACCGCGGTGACCGCTTTCACGGGTTTCTCAGACAGCCCTGACGCGCCTCTCATCCCCGTCCGACGCGGCGCACAGCCGGCACCCCCAGCATCACGGGCATGGAGTCCTCCGGAGCACACCGTGCCGACCGCGCCCGTCCGTCCGGGCGCCGCCGCCTCCTCTCCTGCGTCCTCGCCTCCGTGGCCGTGCTCGGCGCCTCGGCGGCGGGAACGGTGTACGTGAAGACGCAGGCGCACGCGGGTCCGGGCGCCGTATCGTCGGCGGCACCGTCGGCTTCGGCGGCGGGCGAGGAGGCATCGGTGGAGTCCGTGATCGGGTCCGTGTCCGCGTCCGGTTCGAAGGCCGGGACCGGATCGGGGGCCGCGGTGGACCGCGGGGCGCTGCTGGCGGAGGCGATGGCGTCGGTGACCGTGCCGGACGCCGCCGCGGTCTCCGTGGCCGTGCTCGACGTGGAGTCCGGGCAGAGCGCCGTCCACGGCAGCGGCGCCTTCGACACGGCGAGCATCGTCAAGGTGGACATCCTGGCGGCGCTGCTCCTGCAGACGCAGGACACCGGCCGGCGGCTCACGGAGCGGGAGGAGGCGTACGCGACCGCGATGATCGAGAACAGCGACAACGCGTCCGCGACCGCGCTGTGGAACTCCATCGGCGGGGCGGCGGGGCTCGACGCGGCGAACCTGCGGTTCGGGCTCACCGCCACCCGGGGCGGCGAGGGCGCGCTGTGGGGACTGACCCGGACCACGGCCGCCGACCAGCTGACGCTGCTGGGCCAGGTGTTCGGCACCGGGTCGGAACTGAGCGAGGCCTCGCGGACGTACCTCCAGGGGCTGATGGGGCAGATCGCGGCGGGCCAGCGCTGGGGGGTCTCGGCCGTCGCCGACGGGTCCGCGTGGGCGCTGAAGAACGGCTGGCTGCCGCGTACGGCGACGGGGCTGTGGGACGTCAACAGCATCGGGCGGGTGACGTCCGGCGGGCGCGAGTACCTGGTGGCCGTGCTGTCGGACGGCAACGGGACGCAGGCCGAGGGGATCGCACTGGTGGAGGCGGCGGCCGGGGCGGCGTTGTCGGCGTTCGCGGACGCCTGAGGGGACCGGTCCGGCGGGCGGAACGAGGACGGACGGCGGCGGTACGGGGCCTACGGGACGTCGTACCGCCGCTGTCCGTCCTCGTGGTCCCGGGTGCGGCGGCCCCGCCACAGGATCACGGCGGCCGCCAGCAGCACGGCCCCGGTGCCGCCCGCGAGGGGGCCGGCCCACCCCGAGGCGTCGTCCCCGGTCCTCTTCCCGTCCGGGCCGGGGCCGAAGTACTCGTCGCCGTACGCCGCCGCCCGCAGGCCCTCGGGTTCGAGGCCGGCGGCGGCCCGGACCGCGGCGGCCGGGTCGACGAGGCCGAAGCCGCGGGAGTCGTCGCGGCCGCCGGTGGGGGCGTTGCGGGCGGTGTCCTCCAGCAGCTTCTTGATCTGGGCCGGCGTCAGGTCCGGGTGGGCGGCCCTGACGAGGGCGGCCGCGCCGGAGACGAAGGCCGCCGCGGCGGAGGTTCCCCAGCCCTCGTAGTACTTGTGGTCGGGGTCGGCGATGACGACGTCGACGCCGGGGGCGCTCACCGTGGCGTACCAGCGGCGGGTGGAGAAGGAGGCGCGGGTGCCGTAGCGGTCGACGGCGGTCGCGGCGATGACGCCCGGGTAGGCCGCCGGGTAGGAGATGTGGTCGCCCTTCTCGCCGCCGTTGCCGGCCGAGGCGACGACGACCGAGCCCTTCGCCAGCGCGTACTGGACGGCCTCGTCCTCGGCGGGTTCGGGGTGGGCCGACGCGGAGTCGTCGCCGAGGGAGAGGTTGATGACGTCGGCGCCCTGGTCGGCGGCCCAGCGGATGCCTTCGGCGAGGGCGTTGCCGCGGGTGTTGCGGGCCTTGGTGCGGGACGGGTCGCCGTCCTCCAGGATCACCCGAACGGGCAGGATCCTCGCCTCCGGGGCGATGCCCATGACGCCCTCGGCGTTGCCGTCGCCGTGGCCGTGACCGGCGATGATGCCGGCCATCGCGGTGCCGTGGCGGGCCCAGGCGCGGTCGCCGGGGCCGGCCCCGAAACCGACCATGTCCCGGCCGGCCAGGACGTTGCCGTCGAGGTCCGGGTGGTCGGCCTCGACGCCGGTGTCCAGGACGGCGACGGTGATGCCCGCGCCCTTGGTGGTCCGCCAGACCTCTTCGGTGTGCAGGGCCTCCAGCCCCCACTGCTTGGCCCGGATGCCGTCCGCGTACGCGGTGGTGGGCGGCACCAGGGCGACCGCGGCGGCCAGCAGGCAGCTCAGCACCCCGGCCCGGCGGGCTCCGCGCCCGCTCATGACGGCGGCTCCGAGGGCGACACGGCGGTCTTGCGCAGACCGCGCTCGATGCGGTCGGCGAGGCCCTTCGCCTCGTGGCCCGCACCCGCCTGGGCCACGGCGGTGGTGGCACCGGAGGCGGTGGCCTCGACGGCGGACTGCGCGGCGGCGACCGTACGGCCGTCCGCCCAGCCGGAGACGGCGTAGACGACGACGGGGGTGTCGGTGAGGACGGACACCGTCCACGAGGCGCGCTGCGCGTCGCCGAAGGCGGCGGCGAGCGTGCCCTTCGCGCCGTACGGGCGGGGCATCAGGTCGGTGCGGCCGGCCAGGCCCTCCTTGTCGAACCTGGTGTCGAGGGCGCGCATGCCGGCCGCGTCGGCCTTGGTGAACAGCAGGCCCACGGTGGTGACGAAACTGCGGGTGGCGTCGGTGTAGGTCGCGCGCAGCAGGCGGGCGCAGCCGACCGGGGCGAGGGCCTTCGCGAGCAGCGGGTCGAAGGCGTCGGCGCAGCCGCTGTCGGGGGCGACGGCGATCCGCGTCCAGGTGCGGTCGGCACCTCCGGGGCCGGCGCCCTGTCCGTCCACGGCCGGGGGGAACAGCCGGTCGACGGGCACGTTGTGCCACAGGCCGCCCGCGGTGGCGTAGACGCTCCGCTCCCCCGCGTCCGCGGGGTCGCCGACGAGCCAGCTGCCGGTGACGGCACCGCCGATGAGGCCGAGTCCGAGGACCGCGCAGGCGGCCGCCGCGACGGTGCGGCCGCGCAGCCCGCGACGTCCGGCGCGCGGGACGTCGCCGTACCCCTCCGGGGCGGCGAACGTCACGACGTGCCGTGTGGCGCCCGGCGGCCCCGGGGCACTCCACGACAGCGCCGGGTCGACTCCGGCCCCGGCGGCCGGGGACGGGGTGTCGAAGCCGGGATGGCGCAGGGGTGTCGCGGGGCTCCAGGCGGGCGGCGCGTCCGCTTCGGGGTGCCGCCCGGGAACGGCGGTCGACAGCCCGTCCCGGTGCTGTCCGGGCGCGGGCGCCCAGGAACGCGGGAGGGGGGTCCAGGCGGTGCCGGGGGCGGGAGGGCGGGGCTGGTCGGCGGCGCGCTCACGGGGGGCGGCGGGGGGTCCCGGCGGGGCGGGGGTCCGGTCCGGGTCGGTGGCCTCCGGGGCGGCCGGGCGGGGGGTGTCCGCGGGTGCGGCGGCCGGGTCCGTGGGACGGGCGGCGTCCAGCCGTGCCGGACGGCGGACGGCCGGGCGGGGCGCCTGCGGACCGGTGGCGGGGGCCGGGTGCGGGGGGCGGGTGCCGTCCAGGCGGGCGGGGCGCGGGACGCCGGGGCGCGCCGGACCGGCACCGGGCGCTCCGGTGCCGGTGGCGCGGTCCGGTGTCACGGGGGCGGCGCCGTCCGGACCGGTGGCCGGAGGGAAACCGTCCGAGCGCGGGGCCCGCTGTTTCGCCGGTCCCGCCGGGCGCGTGGCCTCCGGGGCGGCGCGGCGGCCGCCGTCGGCGGCCGCCGGCCGGGGGCCGTCCTGCGGTCCGCGCGCCCCGGTCCGGGACGGGTCGTCGTCGCTCCCGCCGGTCCCGCCGCCGGGGGGCGGGCCGTCCGGGAAGCGGGCCGACGCGGGGGGCGGGGGCATGCGGTCCGGGTGCGCGGGGCCGGGCGGCAGGTGCGGGGGACCCGGCGCGGTGGAGGGCGGTTCGGGAACCCGGTGCGAGGACGCGAACGGGCCCGGCGGGACCGCGGGCGGCGGCTGCGGGACCGTGCGGAACGACGGGGGCCCCGCGGGCGGCGGTTCGGGCGCCCGGGGGGCCGGGTCCCGGTCCGCGGACGCCGGTGGGTGGGGCGGTCGGGGCGGGGTCGCCGGGGGCGGGGGCGCCGTCGGACGCGGGGGGATCGAGGCGCGGCGTGCTTCCGTGCTCATGCGCCCCCCGTTTCCTCGTGCCCGCGCCGTCGTCGTCCTGCGCGGACCGGTCTTCTCGGCCCGGCGGCCCCGGTGCGGACCCGCCGGTCCCCCTGGGCACGCATACCCGCACGGGCGGACCGGCATCCCGGCACGGGTGACCGGCCGGAGCCCTCCTCCGTGCGTGCGCGTCACTCTACGGCTTGTTCCTGCGCGGACGGGAACCAGTCCACGCCCGCGGGGGCATCTGCCCGGAACGTCCCCCTACCCTGCGGTAATCCGGTCTGGCAGGCTGCGTCCATGACTGCGCGCGCCGCCGACCGGGCCCGGTACGACCGGGCCACCGCCCTTCTCGATGCCCCCCTCGCCGTCGTCGACCTCGAGGCGTTCGACGCCAACGCGGACGACCTGGTGCGCCGGGCGGGCGGGAAGCCGGTGCGGGTCGCCAGCAAGTCCGTCCGCTGCCGGGCCCTGCTGGAACGGGTCCTGGCCAGGGACGGTTTCGCGGGCGTCATGTCCTTCACCCTGGCCGAATCGCTGTGGCTGGCCCGGTCGGGCTTCGACGACGTCCTGCTCGCCTACCCCTCGGCCGACCGCTCCGGCTTCGCGGAACTCGCCGGCGACCCCGAGCTGGCCGCCGCCGTCACCGTGATGGTCGACGACGTCGCCCAGCTCGACCTCATCGACTCCGCGCGCGGCGGGGGCGGCGAAGTGGTGCGGGTCTGCCTGGAGTTGGACACCTCGCTGAGGCTGCTGGGCGGCCGGGTGCGGGTCGGCGCGCTGCGCTCGCCGCTGCACTCCCCGGCCCGGGTCGCCGACGTGGCGCGCGCGGTGGCCCGGCGGCCGGGGTTCCGGCTGGTGGGGATCATGGCGTACGAGGGGCACATCGCGGGCGTGGGCGACTCGGTGGCCGGCCGGCCCCTGCGGTCGCGGGCGGTCCGGCTGATGCAGGCCGCCGCCCGCCGTGAACTCGTCGAGCGGCGCGCCGCGGTGGTGCGCGCGGTGCGGGCCGTGGTGCCGGACCTGGAGTTCGTCAACGGCGGCGGCACGGGCAGTGTGCAGCACACGGCCGCGGAGGACGCGGTCACCGAGATCGCGGCGGGCTCGGGCCTGTACGTGCCGCGTCTGTTCGACAACTACACGTCGTTCAGCGGCCGTCCGGCCGCCCTGTTCGCCCAGCCCGTCGTACGGCGGCCGGGCGTCGGCGTCGTCACCGTGCTCGGCGGCGGCTACCCCGCCTCCGGTGCGGCCGGCCGCGACCGGCTGCCGGTGCCGTACCTGCCGGAGGGGCTGCGCTACGACCCGCAGGAGGGACCCGGCGAGGTGCAGACCCCGCTGCTCGGCTCCCCCGCCGACGATCTGCTGATCGGCGACAAGGTGTGGTTCCGGCACGCCAAGGCCGGTGAGCTGTGCGAGCGGTTCGAGGCCCTGCACCTGGTCGAGGGCGACCGGGTGACGGCGACCGTGCCGACGTACCGGGGCGAGGGCCGGACGTTCCTCTAGGGCGCGTTTCGAAAGTGGCGTCGTCTGCCCGAAGGGCAGGCCCGGCGGCGTCTGGTGCGTGCGATCGCAAGGCGGAGGGTCGCCCCGATACTGGTGGTATCGGGGTGATCCCGACAACGCGGCGAGCGCGCGTGCCAGACGCCGCCGGGCTGGGGGCACCCCCTCTGGGGGAGGGACTTTCGCAACACGCCCTGGACGTGGTCCCGCGGACCGCGCGGTTCACCGCGTCCGTCCGATGCCGCCGGCCGGCCCCGCCGCCCGTGTCAGCGTCGCCGGCCGGGCGGCTGCCCTCGGTGATGCGGTCCGTGTCGGCGAGCGGCGGCCCGTCGTCGCCCGCGTCGAAGACGTACCGGACGAGGACGGGGGCCTCGGTGCCCGCGCTGGAGGGGAGGACCGGGGACCGGACGTGGCCGCCGGGCCCCTCGGCGGTCGTGACCCGCAGGCGGACGTGGTGCGTCGGCCGAGGGGGCAGGGGCGTCGTGCTCGTCCCGGCGCTGCGGGGTGCGGCCTACAGCGGGGTGACGTACGCCCCGGAGATGCCGCCGTCGACGAGGAAGTCGGCGGCGTTGACGAAGGAGGAGTCGTCGCTGGCCAGGAAGGCGACGGCGGCGGCGATCTCGTCGGCCTCGGCGAACCGTCCGGCCGGGATGTGCACGAGACGGCGGGCCGCCCGCTCGGGGTCCTCGGCGAACAGCTCCTGGAGCAGCGGGGTGTTGACCGGTCCGGGGCAGAGGGCGTTCACGCGGATGCCCTCCCGCGCGAACTGCACGCCCAGCTCTCGGGACATGGCGAGGACGCCGCCCTTGGAGGCCGTGTAGGAGATCTGGGAGGTGGCGGCGCCCATCCTCGCCACGAAGGACGCCGTGTTGATGATGGAGCCCCTGCCCTGGCGCCGCATGTAGGGGATGGCGGCCTTGCAGCACAGGTAGACGGAGGTGAGGTTGACCTCCTGGACGCGTTTCCAGGCCTCCAGCCCGGTGTCGAGGATGGAGTCGTCGTCGGGGGGTGAGATGCCGGCGTTGTTGAAGGCGACGTCGACGCTGCCGTAGGTGTCGTAGGCGGCCTTGAACAGGGCCTCCACCTGGTCGGGGTCGGTGACGTCGACCTTCACGAACAGGCCGCCGGTCTCCTCGGCGGCGGCCTGTCCGCGGGTCTCGTCGATGTCGCCGCAGACGACGTGGGCCCCTTCGGAGGCGAGACGGCGCGCGGTGGCGAGGCCGATCCCGCTGCCGGCCCCGGTGACGACGGCGGTGCGGCCGACGAGCCGGCGGCAGATGATCTCTTCGGTCACTGTGCGGAGCCCTCCGTGCTGATGAAGACGTTCTTGGTCTCGGTGAAGGCGGTCAGGGCGTCCGGGCCGAGTTCGCGGCCGATGCCGGACTGTTTGAAGCCGCCGAACGGGGTCCAGTAGCGGACGCTGGAGTGGGAGTTGACGGACAGGTTCCCGGCGCGCACGGCCCGTGAGACGCGCAGGGCGCGGCCGACGTCGCAGGTCCAGACGGAGCCGGAGAGGCCGTAGTCGGTGGCGTTGGCGAGTTCCACCGCCTCCGCCTCGTCCTCGAAGGGCAGGACGACGGCGACCGGACCGAAGACCTCCTCGACGGCGACGCGCGCGCGGGGGTCGACGCCGGTCAGGACGGTGGGCGGGAACCAGAAGCCGGGGCCGTCGGGGGCCTCGCCGCGGATGCCCGCCGGCGTGTCCGGCACGTACGAACGGACGCGGTCCAGCTGGGCGCCGGAGATCAGCGGGCCCATGTCCGTGCTCTCGTCGGCCGGGTCGCCGACCGTGACCGACTCGATCGCGGGGGCGAGGAGGTCCAGGAAGCGGTCGTGGACGGAACGCTGGACGAGGATGCGGGTGCGGGCGCAGCAGTCCTGCCCGGCGTTGTCGAGGAAGGCCATGGGGGCCGCCGCGGCGGCGGCCTCGATGTCGGCGTCGGCGAAGACGATGTTGGGGCTCTTGCCGCCGAGCTCCAGGGTGACGCGCTTGAGCAGGCCGGCGCCCTTCGCCAGCACCCTTTTGCCGACGGTCGTGGACCCGGTGAAGACGATCTTCGCGACGCCCGGATGCTCGACCAGGGCGTCGCCCGCGACCGGGCCGCGGCCGGGCAGTACCTGGAGAAGGCCTTCCGGCAGGCCCGCCTCCAGGGCGAGTTCGGCCAGCCGCAGGGCGGTCAGCGGGGTCGTCTCGGCGGGCTTGAGGATCACCGCGTTGCCCGCGGCGAGCGCCGGGGCGGCGCCCCAGGCCGCGATCGGCATCGGGAAGTTCCACGGCGCGATGACGCCGACGACGCCCAGCGGTTCGAGGATCGTGACGTCGAGGCCGCCCGCGACCGGGATCTGACGTCCCGTCAGTCGTTCCACCCCGCCGGCCGCGTAGTCGAGCAGGTCGCGGACGTTGCCCGCCTCCCAGCGGGCGTTGCCGAGGGTGTGTCCGGCCTCGCGGACCTCCAGCCGGGCGAGTTCCTCGAGGTGTTCGTCGACCCGTGCGGCGAACCGGCGCAGCAGCCGGGCGCGGTCGCCGGGCGCGAGGGCGGCCCAGCGGGACTGGGCCCGGGTGCCGCGCGCGACGGCCGCGTGGACGTCGGCCCCGGTGGCGGCGGGGACGGTGGCGACGACCTCCTCGGTGGCCGGGTTGATCACCCGGAGCAGGTCCGCGGAGGAGTCGCCGGACGCGGACCCTCCGGAAGCGGGACGGCCGGACACGGGCCGGCCGGACGCGGGCTGGTCGGACGCGGGCTGGTCGGACGCGGGCTGGTCGGGCAAGAGGGGCCTCACAGGCGTTCGAAGGAGCGGCGCAGCTCCCAGTCGGTGACCGCCGCGTCGAAGGCCTCCACCTCGACGCGGGCCATGTTGCGGTAGTGCGCGACGACCTCGTCCCCGAAGGCGGCCCGGGCGATGGCGCTGTTCTCCCAGAGGTCGGCGGCCTCGCGCAGGGTGGTGGGGACGCGGGCGTAGTCGGCGGTGTAGGCGTTGCCCGCGCAGGGTTCGGGCAGTTCCAGCTTCCGCTCGACGCCGTGCAGCCCGGCGGCCACCAGTGCGGCGACCGCGAGGTGCGGGTTGACGTCGCCGCCGGGCAGCCGGTTCTCGAAGCGCAGGGAGCGGCCGTGGCCGACGACGCGCAGGGCGCAGGTGCGGTTGTCGTGTCCCCAGGCGACGGCGGTCGGGGCGAAGGAGCCCGGCTGGAACCGCTTGTAGGAGTTGATGTGCGGGGCGTAGAGCAGGGAGAAGTCCCGCAGCGCGGCGAGCTGTCCGGCGAGGAAGTACCGCATGGTCTCGGACATCCCGTCCGGCCCGGCCATCACGTTGGTCCCGTCGGCGTCCGCGAGGGAGAGGTGGATGTGGCAGGAGTTGCCCTCGCGCTCGTCGTACTTGGCCATGAAGGTGAGGGAGACGCCTTCCTGGGCGGCGATCTCCTTGGCGCCGGTCTTGTAGACGGCGTGCTGGTCGCAGGTGACCAGGGCCTCGTCGTAGCGGAAGGCGATCTCGTGCTGGCCGGGGTTGCACTCGCCCTTGGCGGACTCGACGGTGAGACCGGCGCCGGCCATGTCGTTGCGCAGGCGGCGCAGCAGGGGCTCGACGCGGCCGGTGCCGAGGATCGAGTAGTCGACGTTGTACTGGTTGGCCGGGGTGAGTCCCCGGTAACGGGCGTCCCAGGCCTGCTCGTAGGTGTCCTTGAAGACGATGAACTCCAGCTCGGTGCCGACCTGGGCGGTGCAGCCCAGGTCGGCGAGGCGTTCCAGCTGGCGGCGCAGGATCTGCCGGGGGGCGGCGGCCACGGGTGAGCCGTCCTCCCAGGCGAGGTCGGCGAGGAGCATCGCCGTACCGGGGTGCCAGGGCAGGCGGCGCAGGGTGCTCGGGTCGGGGAGCATCGCGAAGTCGCCGTAGCCCCGCTCCCAGGAGGACATCTCGTAACCGCCGACCGTGTTCATCTCGGTGTCGACGGCGAGGAGGTAGTTGCAGCCCTCGGTGCCGTGTTCGAGGACCTCGTCGAGGAAGAAGCGGGCGGCGAAGCGCTTGCCCTGGAGACGTCCCTGCATGTCGGGGAAGGCGAGGACGACGGTGTCGATCTCACCGCCGGCGACGAGGGCGTGCAGTTCCTCGACGCCGAGCGGGGGTGTGCGGTCTGCCACGGGAGGGCCTCCTCAGGCTTCCTCGGCTGCTACGACTGCTCGACTGCTCGACTGCCACGGCTTGCCGCGGGGGCTGTCGCCCCGGCTGCGGGGCGCCGGCTGCCGGGGCTGCCACGGCCGCCGGGGCTGTGTCAGACGCCGGGGCTGTGCTGGCCGCCGGGGCTGTGCCGGGCGACCGGGAGCCATAAGGTATTCCGGGGGACCTTTGCTTGGGAAGGGGGCGCGACCGGATGCCGACGGACGCCGAGGAAGGACCGGCGGACCGGCTGACACCGGTGCTTCGGCCGGTGCGGGCCGGGAACGGCTTCGAGGAGGCGCTGCAGCAGATCCTCCAGGTGGTGCGGCTGGGCCTGGTGCCGGGCGGCGAACGGCTGCCGGCCGAACGGGACCTGGCGGAACGGCTCGGGATCAGCCGGGTGACGCTGCGCGAGGTGCTGAAGGTGCTCCAGGACCAGGGGCTCGTGGAGTCCCGCCGGGGCAGGTACGGCGGGACGTTCGTGCTGCCGCGCGCGGAGGCGGCCGGCGGGGACGCGCTGCGCCGGCGGACCACCGAGGCCGGCATGGAGGACGTGCTCCGGTTCCGGGAGGTGCTGGAGGTCGGCGCGGCGGGTCTGTGCGCGGCGCACGGCCTGACGGCGGAGCGGGCGGAGCGGTTGCGGGCGGCACTGGCGCGCACCGGGGACGCCCCGCCGGCGGACTACCGCCGCCGCGACACGATGCTGCACCTCACCCTCGCCGAGCTGTGCGGCTCCCCGTCGCTGGCGGCGCAGTACGCGGCGGTCCGGGCCACCCTCAACGACCTGCTGGACTGCATCCCGCTGCTGGTGCGCAACCTGGAGCACTCGCAGCGCCAGCACACGGCGCTGGTGGGGGCGGTGCTGGACGGCGACGCGGACGGGGCGCGGGAGATCATGCGCGAGCACTGCGCCGGGACGGCCGCGCTGCTGCGGGGCTTCCTCGCCTGACCCGCGGACGTGTTCAATGGTTCACGCCCGGTCCATTGGGTTCCTGCGGAGGCGGGGGCCGGTGTGGGGCGGCGGGACGGAGGGCGGGGCGTGGCGAACGGGACGGGCAGGCCGCTGATCGGCGTCAGCACCTATCTGGAGGCCCGCACGCGGTGGGGCGGGTGGGAGCTGGAGGCGGCGCTGCTGCCGGCCGGGTACCCGCGGCTCGTGCAGCGGGCGGGCGCGCTGGCGGCGATGCTGCCGCCGGACGCGCCCGGGCACGCGGCGTCCGCCGTGGCCCGGCTGGACGGGCTGGTGATCGCGGGTGGGCCCGACGTCGAGCCCGCGCGGTACGGCGCCGAGCGCGACCCCCGGACGGGACCGCCCGCGCCGGAGCGGGACGTCTGGGAACTGGCGCTGATCGGGGCGGCGCTGGAGGCGGGACTCCCGCTGCTGGGGATCTGCCGGGGGATGCAGCTGCTGAACGTGGCGCTCGGGGGGTCGCTCGTGCAGCACCTGCCCGGGCACGCGGCGGCGCCCGGCGTGGTCGGGCGGCACGCGGTGAAGCCCGTGCCGGGCACCCGGTACGCCGCTCTGGTGCCCGAGGAGGCCTCGGTGCCCACCTTCCACCACCAGGCGGTGGAGCGGCTGGGGGCGGGACTGGTGGTGTCCGCGTACGCCGGGGACGGGACGGTGGAGGCCGTCGAGCTCCCGTCCACGGGCGGACGGTGGGTGCTGGGGGTGCAGTGGCATCCGGAGATGGGGCAGGACCTGCGGGTGATGCGGGGGCTGGTGACGGCGGCGGGATGAGCGCGGCCGGGCCGGGCCTCTGCCCCGCCCCGGGTCTCCCCTGCCCTCCGGGTCTCCCCTACCCCCGCGTCAGCGACAGCAGGTCGCGGGCCGGGCCCGTGGGGCGGTGGCCCGCGGGCCAGACCGCCCGCAGGTCCCGGGCCAGGCGGACGCCGTCCACCGGGACGGACACCAGGCGCCGCAGGCCCAGTTCCTCCCTCACCACCAGCTCGCTCAGGACCGCGGGCCCCGCGCCGCCGACCGCGGCCGCCTTCACCGCCGTCGTCGAGGACAGCTCGATCAGGGGGCGGGCCGGCCCGCCGAGGGCCGCCTCGAGGACCTGTCGCGTCCCGGAGCCCTCCTCCCGCAGGATCAGCGGCGTCGAGGCCAGTTCCGGTGCGGACACCGCCCGCCGGCGCCGCGCCCACGGGTGTGCCGGCGCGGCGACGACGATCAGCCGGTCGTGGGCGACGACCGTCGAGTCCAGGCCCGTCGGCACGCTGAGCCCCTCGACGAAACCGAGGTCGGCGTCGCCGGACAGCAGGCGTTCGGCCACCGCCGTCGAGTTGCCCGCGAGCAGCGAGACCGCCGTGTCCGGGCGTTGCGCGCGCAGCGCCAGGAGCCAGCCGGGCAGCAGGTACTCGGCGATGGTCATGCTCGCCGCGACCCGCAGCCGTGAATCGCGCCGGTCGCGCAGGGCCTGCGCGCCCGCGTCGAAGGCCGCCGCCGCCTCGACGATCCGCCGTGCCCAGTCGGTGACCAGCGCTCCGGCGTCGGTGAGCCGGGAGCCGCGCGGGGAACGGTCCACTAGGGCCACCCCGAGCTGGCGCTCCATCGTGCGGACGCGGCTGCTCGCGGCCGGCTGGGTGATGCCCAGCTCACGGGCGGCCGCCCCGAGGCTGCCGAGCCGGGCCACGGCGAGCAGCAGCTCCAGGGCCCCGAGGTCGGGGACCCGGTGCGCGATCGAGCCGCCGGGCCGCTCCCCCGGGGGTTCGTGCGTCGTCTCGTCGCCGCTCATAAGGTCAGCTTATGCCCTCATGGACACATCGTCCCTGGTCGCGGGCGTCCGCGGGCGAAACGGTGGGATCACGGTCACCGCAGTCCGGCCCGCCCCCTCCCCCGCCCCTCCTCCGCCTCCGTCGCGGGCCCGCGGCCGCGCCCGCGCGCCGCCGCGGTCCGCCGTCCCGGCCCCACTGGTGCCGCGCGCACCGTGCGGGGGCTGGTCAGCGGTGAGCTGCTCACAGCGCCCCGGCCGGCACGCGGGGAGCCTCGGTGAGCGAGGGGCCGTACCACGTCGGGCGCCGTCCGCTGACGAGGGCGCACGGCAGTCCGGGGAGCGCCTGCGGGCCGTCGTCGGCGGTGAAGCGGTAGGGCTCGTCGGGGAGGACGACCAGGTCCGGGGCGGCCGCCCGCAGTTCCCGCGCCGTGACCTCGGGGTGGCGGTCCCGGTGGGCCGGTGTGCGGGTGGTCCACCCCGAGGCGGGCGGGGACGTCCCCGGCGAATATGTCGCGGCCCGGGACCGTCCACGGCCGCCGCCGGACCGGCACGACGGCCGGGCGGCACGACGGCCGGGCGGCACGACGGCCGGGCGGCACGACGGCCGGGCGGCACGACGGCCGGGCGACCGCGGGGCGCTCCAGGCCTCCTCGGCGTCGTCGAGCCGGCGGGGGCGTGAGCGGGCCCCGCGGACCGCCGGTACGCGGGCCGGCTCCCGGAAGGCCTGCGGCACGTCGCGCACTCGGTGACCAGGACCTCGGTGCCGGCGTCCCGGAGGGCGGAAAGGTCGGGCCCGCGGTTCTCCTCCTCGTCGGCGATCACGAGGTCGGGCGCGAGGGCGGCGATCCGGTCGGTCACGGGGTTCTCGGTGCCGCCCACCCGGGCGACGTCGAGGCCCGCCGGGTGGGTGCACCGGTCGGGGGCGCCGGCCAGGACGCTGGCCAGGGTCGCGGCCGCCGCCTCCGTGAGCGAGGGCACCGGGGAGGCGGCCCGCACTACCGCTTGCGGTCGCGGACCGCCTCGATGTGCTCCGCCACGGCGACGACCACGACGCGGGTGTCCGGCACGGTCGCGCGCCAGCGGTGCCGCACCCCGCCGGTGAGGTACAGGGTGTCGCCGCGGCCGAGACGGTAGGCCCGGCCCTCGGCCTCGATCTCCACCGCGCCGTCGGCGACGTACATCAACTGGTCGTTGCGGTACTGGAACTCGCGGCCGGCCTCGTGGTCGCCGGTGAACTCCGAGGCGTGCATCTGGTGGTGGCCGCGCACCAGCGAGCGGGAGCGCGGACCGGGCGCGGGCCCGGTGATCTCGGCGCGCACGACGTCGACGCTGCACGCCGGGTCGGCGGCCGCGAGGAGCTCGACGGCCGTGGTGCGCAGGGCGTCGGCGACCTTCTCCAGGGAACCGGTGCTGGGCCGCGCCCGGTCGTTCTCGATCTGGCTCAGGAACGGGACCGACAGGCCGCTGCGCTCGGCCACGACGGCGAGCGTGAGGTCCAGGGACCGGCGCCGCCGCCGGACGGCCGCGCCCACCCGCAGAGGCTGTTCTTTGTGGTCGCCCATCGCTCCGGCTCCCTCCTGTGCTCGTCGGTCCGACTGCCGAGTGCCCCGTCGCGGGCGCATGTCCTCTGATGAGTTCTCTTGCACCCTACGCATGTTCGGCAAACCGTTTCACGAGCCCGTCACATCGAGGGCATCCGTCGTCGCACGGGAACTGACGGTTCGCGCCAGTCGATCATCCGCGGGCGGTGCCGCTTCCTGGTGTCCTTCGGTTCAATGCCCGGCGTCCCCCTGGTGTTCCCGTGCCGTTCGCGCGGCGTGATCCGGCTGGTGGAACGGCCGGCGCCGGCGGCCGGACGACCGCCGGTCCGGGCCCGGACGTGACGCTGCGCGGTTGGCCGGATCCGTGCCGTGCGAACGGCGGCGCGGGGCGGGCCCCGGCCACGTCTCGCGGACGTCTGCCGGGGCCCGCCCCGCGCGGGACGGCCCGGGTGCTGTCAGGTCACCCGGCCGCCCTGCTCTCCCGCCCCGCGCCGTCGACCGGTGCCCACCGGTCGAGCAGGCCGGGGTTCTCCTTCAGCCAGGCGCGGACGGCGTCCTGCTCCTTGCCCTTGCCGGACTTCTGGATCCGCGCCTCCAGACCGGTGAGCTGCTCCTCGGTCATGGAGAAGTCCTTCAGCCAGGCTCCGACCTCGGGGTGGTCGGCGGCGAAGCCCTCGCGGGACAGGGTGTGCACGCCGTCGCCCTTGCCCCACGCGCCCCGGGGGTCCTTCAGCTTCTTGAGGTCGTACTCGCTGTAGGCCCAGTGCGGCGACCAGAGCGTGACGACGATCGGGGCCTTCCTGGCGTACGCCCGCTTCAGCTCGGCGAGCATCGCCGGGGTCGAACCGTCGACGACCTGGTAGCCGTCGAGGCCGTACTCCTCGACCACCTTGTCCTTGAGCAGGCCCATCATCCCGGCGCTGGGCTCGATGCCGGTGATCCGGCCGCCGAACTCGGCCGACCTGGCCTTCAGGTCGGCGAGGGTGTTCACGTCCTTCATGTACGCCGGGACGCTCAGCTCCAGGGACGTGGGGCCGTACCACGTGCCGAGGTCGTCGAGCCGGTCGCCGTACTTCTTCCAGTACTCGGCGTGCGTGGTGGGCAGCCAGGAGTCGGTCTGGAAGTCGATCTGGCCGGTGGCGAGGCCGGTGTAGAGCGGGCCGGCGGCGTACTGGGTGGTCTTCACCTCGAAGCCGCGTTCCTCCAGCAGTTCCTTCCACAGGTAGGTGGAGGCGATGCCCTCGTCCCAGGGGATGTAGCCGATGGTGATCTCCTCGCCCTCGCCGACGTTCGCGGCGGAGGCCTCGGCGGTGCCGGAGTTCGAGCCGAAGACGCCCATGCCGCCGGCGACGAGCGCGAGGACGACCACGCCGACCACGGCCACGGCCGGGCGGGGACGGTGGCTCCACACGGTGGGGCGGGCCTTGGCGGCGGCGCGGCGGCCGAGCGGGGAGATGCGGGTGCCCAGGGCGCCGGTCATGCGGTCCAGGTAGATGGCGAGCACGACGATGCCGAGGCCGGCCTCGAAGCCGAGCCCGATGTCGAGCCGGCCGATGGCCTCGTTGACGGAGCCGCCGAGGCCGCCGGTGCCGACCATGCCGGCGATGACGACCATCGACAGGCCGAGCATGATGACCTGGTTGACGCCCGCCATGATCGTGGGCAGGGCGAGCGGCAGCTGGACCCGCCAGAGGGTGTCGCGGGGTGTCGTGCCGAAGGCCTCCGCGGCCTCGACGAGTTCGGCGTCGACCTGGCGGATGCCGAGCTCGGTCATGCGCACGCCGGGGGCGAGCGCGAAGATCAGGGTGGCGATCACACCGGCGGGCACGCCCATGCCGAAGAAGAGGATCGCGGGGATCAGCAGGACCATCGACGGCATGGTCTGGAGCAGGTCCAGGACCGGCCGCAGGGCGGCGCTCACGGTCTTGGAGCGGGCCGCCCAGATGCCCAGCGGGACCGAGATCACCAGGGCGATCACCGTGGCGACCAACACCAGCGACAGGGTGGACATCGCCTCCTCCCACAGGTCGAGGGAGTCGACGAGCGCGAAGCCGGCGAAGCCGAGGACGCCCGCGACCAGGCCGCGCAGCCACCAGGCGAGGACGGCGAGGATGCCGGCGAGCAGCAGGGGCTCGGGGGCGGTCAGGACGGCGTCGATGCCGTCGTACATGCCTTCGACGACCGCCTTGACGGCGTCGAACAGCCAGGACATGTGGGTGACGAGCCAGTCGACGCCGGAGTCGACCCAGTCACCGAGGTGCAGCCTGGGCACGGGCGGTCACCTTCCCCTCGTCGCGCGGGTCGGCGCAGGCGGCGGGCTCCCCGTGCTCGTCGCCGAGGAAGCCGACGAGACGCCGGCGCGGGACCACGCCGACGAGTTCGCGCCGCGCGTCCACGACGGCGACCGGGTGCGCCGTGCGGGCGCTGAGCGCGCACAGTTCGGTGAACGGGGTGTCGGGGTCCGCGGTGGCGCAGCCGCAGTCGGCCTCGTCGCCGCGGACGGCGGTGTCCATGACGGCGGACGCGGTCAGCACGCGGGAGCGGTCGACGTCCTGGATGAAGGAGGCGACGTAGTCGTCGGCCGGGCGGACGAGGATGTCCTCGGCGGTGCCGTTCTGCACGATGCGGCCGTCGCGCATGACGGCGATGCGGTCGCCCAGGCGCATGGCCTCGTTGAGGTCGTGGGTGATGAAGACGATCGTCTTCTTCAGGGTCTTCTGGAGCGTGAGCAGCTGGTCCTGCATGTCACGGCGGATCAGGGGGTCCAGCGCGCTGAAGGACTCGTCCATCAGGAGCAGGTCGGCGTCGGTGGCGAGGGCGCGGGCGAGACCCACCCGCTGCTGCATGCCGCCGGACAGCTCGTCCGGCCAGGACTTCTCCCAGCCGGCCAGACCGCACAGCCGCAGGGCCTCGCCGGCGCGCTCCTCGCGTTCGGCGCGCGGGACGCCCTGCACGGCGAGGCCGTAGCCGGCGTTGTCGAGGACGCTGCGGTGCGGGAAGAGCGCGAAGTGCTGGAAGACCATGCTGATCTTCCTGGCGCGGACCTCGCGCAGTTCGCGGTCGCCGAGCGCGGTGAGGTCCTCACCGTCGAAGAGGACGCGTCCCGCGGTGGGCTCCAGCAGTCCGTTGAGCATGCGCAGCAGGGTGGACTTCCCGGAGCCGGACAGGCCCATGACGACGAAGATCTGGCCGGGGTCCACGGTGAAGGAGGCGTCGATCACCGCGGCGGTGGTGCCGTCGGTCCGCAGCTCCTCCCGGTCGGCGCCGTGACGCAGTCGCTCGACCGCCTCGTCCTGTCGTCTGCCGAACACCTTGTAGAGGCGGTCGGCCTGAAGCCTGGAGGACACACATACCTTCTCGGGTCGGGGGCAGGGGCGGGAGCGGCGGGGCCGGGGTGCGGCCCGCCGGAGACAACATCAGTTGAATGTGCAACCGGCGCCGCTCCGACGCGGCACCTGCCCAGGGCCGACATGGGCAAACACGCCCGTGGGCCAGTTCACAGACCCTTCACACCTGCCACGCGAGTGAACCGCGGCGGCTCCCCGGCGGGGAGGTGCGGCATGATGCGTGGCGTGACCGGACGACTGATGCTCCTCGACACCGCCTCGCTGTACTTCCGCGCCTACTTCGGCGTCCCGGAGTCCGTGAAGGCCCCGGACGGCATGCCGGTGAACGCCGTGCGCGGGCTGCTGGACTTCATCGACCGCCTGGTCAAGGACCACCGGCCCGACGACCTGGTCGCCTGCATGGACGCCGACTGGCGGCCGCGGTGGCGGGTCGACCTCATCCCCTCCTACAAGGCGCACCGGGTCGCCGAGGAGCACGGGGCGGGCCCGGACGAGGAGCAGGTGCCGGACACGCTCGCACCGCAGGTGCCGGTGATCGAGGCGGTCCTGGACGCGCTGGGCATCGCCCGCGTCGGCGTCGCCGGCTACGAGGCGGACGACGTGATCGGCACCTTCACCGCACGCGCGAAGGGCCCGGTCGACATCGTCACCGGCGACCGCGACCTGTACCAGCTGGTGGACGACGCGCGCGGGGTGCGGGTGCTGTACCCGCTGAAGGGCGTCGGCACGCTCCAGACCACGGACGAGGCGTGGCTGCGCGAGAAGTATGGCGTCGACGGGCGCGGGTACGCGGATCTGGCGCTGCTGCGCGGCGACCCGAGCGACGGCCTGCCCGGCGTGCCGGGCATCGGCGAGAAGACGGCGGCCAAGCTGCTGGCCGAGTTCGGCGACCTGGCCGGGATCCTGGCGGCCGTCGACGATCCGGCGGCCAGGCTCACGCCCACGCAGCGCAAGCGGCTCGACGGGGCCCGGCCCTACCTCGCCGTCGCGCCGAAGGTGGTCAGGGTCGCCGACGACGTGCCGCTGCCGGCGGTGTCGACCCGCCTCCCGCGTGCCGCGCGGGAACCCGCGGTGCTGCGGGAACTGGCGGAGAGCCGGGGGCTCGGCGGGTCGCTGCAGCGGCTGCTGGACACGCTCGGCGGGTAGGCGCCGGCCCCGCGGGCGGCCGGCGGCCCGCGGCGGCGCACCACGACGGCGCGAGGTGCTAACTTAGGCAAACCTAACCAACAGAGGCTTGGGAGGCCGTCATGGCAGAACGTCCGGCACGGAAGCCGCGGAAGCCCCATTCCGCGCAGGTCGTCCGCACCGAGCGGCTCACCCCCCACATGCAGCGCGTCGTCCTCGGCGGGGAGGGGCTGGCCGAGTTCACCGCCGGCACCTGCACCGACCACTACGTGAAGCTGCTGTTCGGGCCCGCGGGCGTGACCTACCCGGAGCCCTTCGACCTGGAGCGCATCCGCGCGGAGTTCCCCCGTGAGCAGTGGCCCGTGACGCGGACGTACACGGTGCGCCACTGGGACACCGAGCACCGCGAGCTGACCCTGGACTTCGTGCTGCACGGCGACGAGGGCCTCGCCGGACCGTGGGCGGCCCGCGTCCGGCCGGGCGAGACCGTCCGTTTCCTGGGCCCCGGTGGCGCCTACGCCCCCGACCCGGCCGCCGACTGGCACCTGCTGGCCGGTGACGAGAGCGCGCTGCCCGCCATCGCGGCGGCGCTGGAGTCGCTGCCCGCCGGCGCCGTGGCACACGCCTTCATCGAGGTCTCCGGCCCCGAGGAGGAGCAGAAGATCGACTCCGACGTGGAGGTCGTCTGGCTGCACCGCGGCGAGCGTCCGGTCGGCGAGCGGCTCGTGGCGGCCGTCCGCGCGCTGGAGTTCCCCGCGGGCCGGCTGCACGCCTTCGTGCACGGCGAGGCCACCTTCGTGAAGGAGCTGCGCAAGCTGCTGCGGGTCGAGCTGCAGGTCCCCCGCGAGGACCTGTCGGTCTCCGGCTACTGGCGGCTCGGCCACGACGAGGACGGCTGGCAGGCCGGCAAGCGGGAGTGGAACGCGCGCGTGGAGGCCGAGCAGGAGAACGCCGCTCCAACCGCCTGACACCGTGGCGGCTGCCCGCGTCGGGGCGGTCCTCCGTCCCCGACGCCGTGCCGCGGCACGAGGCGCCGCGCGGTCGCACGGACCGGCAGGCACGGCCGTGCGGATCGAGAGCCGCACGGCCGCCGCGGCGAACGCCGGCGGACCGCCGTCACGGGCGGGGTCCGTGTCCCGGACGAGGGCGGTGACCGTCGAAAGGCCGGACCGGGACCGGTCAGTCGCCCCGCACCCGGGCGTGCAGGTGCATGTCGTGCCAGCCGTCCTGGTGGAGGCCCGCGCCGCGTTTGGTGCCCTCCAGGAGGAAGCCGGCCCGGGCGGCCACGCGGCAGGAGGCCTCGTTGGACGTGGCGTGCAGCAGTTCCAGGCGCTGGAAGCCGATCTCGTCGAGGGCCCACCGCGCCAGGGTGCCCGTGGCGCGGGCGGCCACCCGCCGGCCCCGGGCGGCCGCCGTCGTCCAGTAGGCCACCTCGGCCTCGCCGTCGCCGAGTTCGATGCAGCGCAGCGCCACGCGTCCGCGCAGCGCGTCGGTGTCCGCGTCGACGACGGCCCACTGGGCGGTCCGTTCCCCGGCCCACTCGGTCCGCCACTCCTCGATCCAGCCGGTGACCTCGGCGACGGAGTCGGCGGACCGCAGGTGCCACCGGTGCAGCAGCGGGTCCTGGAAGGCGGCGTGGACGGCGGGTGCGTCCGTGGCCCGCCAGGGCCGCAGGAGGAGGCCGTCGCCGGTGGACAGGACCGGCTGCGGGGACAGGGCGAGGGTGCCGGCGGGCAGGACGGGACCGGTCAGGAAGGGCATGACCGGCATCCTGCCCACCGGGCGGGAGCCTGCCAACGGGTTTTCGCGGCGGCCGTAGGGTGGATCCCGATGAGACGCCGCACCCCTCCCCCGCCGTCCCCCCTCCCGCAGCGCGAAGGGGTCGATCCGGTCCGGGTGCGGCTGCCGGGCGGCGGTCACTGGGCGACCGTGCGGGAGCATCTGGCGGAGCGCTTCGGCCCGGAGCGGGCCGGGGCCGTGGACGCGCTGTTCGCGGCGGGGCGGGTCGTCGGGGCCGACGGGCGGGCGGTGGCGGCGGACACGGCGTACGTGCCGGGGACGTTCGTCTGGTTCCACCGGGACCTGCCCGCCGAGGAGCCGGTGCCGTTCGCGCTGGAGGTCGTGTACCGCGACGAGCACGTCGTCGTGGCCGACAAGCCCCACTTCCTCGCCACCACACCGCGCGGCGGCCATGTCACCGAGACCGCGCTGGCCCGGCTGCGGCGGGAGCTGGAGCTGCCCGCGCTGGGCGCCGCCCACCGCCTGGACCGCCTCACCGCGGGCCTGGTGCTGTTCACCGTGCGCCCCGAGGAACGCGGCGCCTACCAGGCCCTGTTCCGCGACCGCCTGGTCCGCAAGGTGTACGAGGCCGTCGCTCCGTACGATCCGGGGCTGGCCCTGCCGGTGACCGTGCGCAGCCGGATCGTGAAGGAACGCGGGACGCTGACCGCCCGCGAGGTGCCGGGCGAGCCCAACGCGGTCAGCCGGGTCGAGCTGGTCGGGCACCGGCCGGACGGGCTCGCCCGCTACCGGCTGGTCCCGCTGACCGGGCAGACACACCAGTTGCGGGTGCACATGAGCGCGCTGGGCCTGCCCGTCCTCGGTGACCCCCTCTACCCCGAGGTGACCGCCCCCGGACCGGCCGGCGACTTCCGGCGTCCGCTGCAACTACTGGCGCGGGAGCTGGAGTTCACCGATCCGGTGACGGGGGTGGAGCACCGGCTACGGAGCCGGCGGACGCTGGCCGCCTGGTCGGCGCCCGACGGCCGGGGCGGCGGGCGCACCGGGGGTCAGTAGCCGCGCCACCAGTCGAGGAGGCGCCGCCAGGCGCTCGGCCGGCGGACCGGTTCGGAGGTGCGAGCCGGCGCGGGCCGGGGCCGGGACTCCGGCTGAGGCCGGGACTCCGGCCGGGGCTGCGGCTGGGACCGGGGCCGGGGGACGCCCGCCGGCCGGGGTTCGGCGGGCGGCGGCAGGCGGGTGGCCGGAGGCGGGGCGGCGGGTACGGCACCGGGCGCCGAGGTGGCGCCGGGGGTCACCGGGACGATCGGACGCGGCGGCGGGAGCGCACCGTGGGACGGCCTGACCATGACGTCCTGCGGGGACTTCGGCTCGAAGCGGACCGGCAGCTCCATGAGGTGCCGCGAGGCGATCGACGTCGTCCAGCGCAGGTCCTCCTCCGCGCAGGCGAGCTGGACGTCCGGCAGGCGGGTGAGCAGGGCGTCGACGCCGACGTCGGCGATGGCGCGCCCGATGTCCTGGCCGGGGCACTCGTGCGGGCCGCCGCCGAAGGCGAGGTGGGCGCGGTTGCCCTGCATGCCGGCGGACAGGTCGGGCCGGACCCGCGGGTCCACGTTGCCGGGAGCGGGGGCGAAGAGGAGGCCGTCGCCCCGGCGGATGCGCTGACCGCCCAGTTCGGTGTCCTGCTTGGCGAAGTAGGCGAAGACGGTGCTGAACGGCGGCTCGTCCCACAGGGACTGCTCGACCGCCTCCGGCACCGTCATCTGCCCGCCGTTGAGCCGGGCGAGGAACCGCGGGTCGGTGAGGACCATCCGCAGGGCGTTGGAGAGCAGGTTGACCGTGGCCTCGTAGGCGGCGAAGAGCACCAGCCGCAGGTGTTCCCGCACCTCGTCGTCGGTGAGCCCCGCCGGGTCCAGCACGAGATGGCTGGTGAAGTCGTCCTGGGGTGCGGCGCGGCGGCGGGCGGTGAGCCGGTTCAGCGCCTCCATGACGTAGGTGTGGCTGGCGATCGCGGTCCCGGTGCCCTTGAGCGCGTCCCGGGCGGCGTGGACCATGCGGTCGTCGTACTCCTCGGGCATACCGAGGACATGGCACATCACGGCCATCGGGAGGTGCTCGGCGAACTGGCCGACCAGCTCGGCGCGGCCCCGCTCGCAGAAGCGGTTGACCAGGCGCTGGGTGGACCGGTAGATGTGCCGGCGCAGGCTGCGGTCGTCGATGGTCGCCATGGCGGCGGTGACCGCGCCGCGCAGCCGCTTGTGCTCCTCGCCCTCGGCGTGGGAGCAGATGGGCTGCCAGGCGATGTGCGGCATGAGCGGGTGGTCGGGCTTGACCGCGCCGTCCACCAGGGGCGTCCAGATGCGGCTGTCGCGGCTGTACTGGGAGGGCGTACGGACCATGTGCATGTTCTCGGCGTGGCCGAGGACCACCCACATCGGCACGTCGTCGTGGAGCAGTACGGGGGCCACCGGGCCGTGTTTCTCGCGCAGTCGCTCGTAGAGGCCGTCCAGGTCCTCCGCGCCGGGCCCGTAGAGCCGGTGCAGTCCGCCGGGGCCGCGGCCGTGCGCGGGGCAGCCGGGCGGCGGGGCCGGGGCCAGGTCGTGCGGACCGGTCGTCGTCGTGGGGTGGTCAGGCGTCACTGGGTCGCTCCGAAAGGGGTCCGGAAGGGGCCGGGAAAGGGGTCCGGAAGGGGCCGGGGAAGAGGTCCGGGAGGGGCCGCAGAGGTCGGGCCGGGCGGGCGTCAGGTCAGGCTGCCGGTCCGCACGAGGTCGTGCAGGAAACGTGTCAGCGTCATCAGCACGTCGCGGCTGGAGGCCCGGCGGCGCACGTCGCACTCCACGATCGGGATCTCGGGCGGCAGGTCGAGGGCGCCCCTCAGGTCCTCCAGCGGGTAACGGGGGCCGTCGGGGAAGGAGTTGACGGCGACCACGAAGGGCACGCCGCGTTCCTCCAGCCGGCCCATGACCTCGAAGCTGACCTCCAGGCGGCGGGTGTCGACCAGGACGACCGCGCCGAGGGCGCCTTCGAACAGGCCGTTCCACAGGAACCAGAACCGCTCCTGGCCGGGGGTGCCGAAGAGGTAGAGCACGACCTGGTCCGTGATGCGGATGCGGCCGAAGTCCATGGCGACGGTGGTGGCGGTCTTGCTGTCGGAGCCGTAGTCGTCGTCGACGCCGATACCGGCCTGCGTCATGGTCTCCTCGGTGGTCAGCGGCTTGATCTCGCTGACCGACCCGACCATGGTCGTCTTGCCGACGCCGAAGCCGCCCACGATGACGATCTTGGCCGCCGCCGTGGTGGTCTGCGGCAGGTGGTCCTCGGCGCGTGGGCCGGGGAGGGTGTCAGAGCCGTTGAAGTCCATGCATCACCGCTTCGAGGAGGGAACGGTCGGGGAGGTGCTGCCGGACGATCGGGGCGCGCGCCTGGACGAGTTCGGCCGCCAGCATCTCGGTGAGCAGCACCGTCACCACGCTGAACGGCAGGCCGAGGTAGGCCGACACCTCGGCCACCGACAGCGGGGCCCGGCACATCCGCAGCACCGCCGACTGCTCGGGGGCGGCGGAGGAGAGCGGTTCGGCGCGCGCCACGATCAGGGTGACGAGGTCGAGCGGGGCGCGTTCGCCGTCCGGGCCGGTGATGATGTACAGCCGTTCGGGGTTCTTGCCCTCCCCTTCCTTCGGCTCCTTCGGCGGGGGCGGTTCCGGGGCGGGGTCGCGCCGCCGGCGTTGCGGAGGCGTCATACGCTCTGCCCGTTCCGCCGGGGCGGGCTGGTCAGATGGGCCCCGATCCGCACCACGAGGTCGCGCATCATGGCGCTCATCCGGCCGGCCTCGCAGCGCACGTCGGCGAGGACGGCGAGGTAGGCGTTGGCGCCGGCGGACATCATGTAGAAGTAGCCGCCGTTCAGCTCGATCATGACCAGGTTCATCTCGCCGTCGCTGGAGTGGATCTCCTGGGCGACGGCGTTGGCCAGGCTCTGGAGGCCGGCGCAGGCCGCCGCGACCCGGTCGGCGGCGTCGGGATCACCGGCGTAGCGGGCGATGCGCAGCCCGTCGGCCGAGAGCACGACGATCATCTCGATGCCCGGAACCCCGTCGTACAGTTCCTTGAGCAGCCAGTCGAAGTTTTGGCGCTGCTGGATCACGTGAGGTCCCCTTCGTCGTCGGCCTCGAGCCCGGTCTTGTCCTTGAGCAGATGCAGGTATGCGGTGGGGTTGCGGGTGAAGTCCGTCGGGTGGTGCCCGGGAGGGGCCTCCTTCTTCAGGCCCTCCCAGAACGCCTCGAAGGCGACGCCGGGCTCCTGCCGCTTGACGCCGGGCTCGGGTTCGGGCGCGGGCCGTGCGAACGGGTCCGGCTCGCCGGCGCGTGCGGCCGCCTGGGCGGCGTACGCCTCGCGGTAGCGCTGGCTGATCGGGACGGTGGTCTTGCTGCGGCGCTGCGGCAGGCCCTTGTCGGTCCACTCGGTGACCTCGGGCACCTCGTCGTCGTCCAGGGAGACACCCGCCGGGATCCTCGGGTTGGTGGGGCGGCGCCTCTTCGGAGGCCGCTTCGGGCCCTCGATGTCGCCCAGGTCGATCTGGGGTACGGCGGTGGCGCCGATGCCGTGGGCGAAACCGGGCGCGGGGTCGGAGGTGACCATCTCGCTCGGCGCGATCAGTACGGCACGGACGCCGCCGTAGGCCGAGGTGCGCAGGGAGACCTGCATGTCGAACGCCGTGCAGAGGCGGCCGACGACCGCGAGCCCGAGGCGCGGGGTGCCGCCGACGTCCTGGATGTCGACACCGGCCATGGCCTGTTCCAGCATGTGCTCGGCCTTGGCGCGGGCCTCCGCGCTGAGGCTGACGCCGGCGTCCTCGATCTCGATCGCGATGCCGGTCTGCACCTCTACGGCGTTGACGTGCACCTTGCTGGTGGGCGGCGAGTAGCGGGTCGAGTTGTCGAGGAGTTCGGCGAGCGCGTGGATCAGCGGCTCGACGGACAGGCCGCGGATGTTGACCTTGGCGATGGAGTCGAGCTGGATGCGGCGGTACTCCAGGATGCGGGACATGGCGCCGCGCAGCACGCTGTAGAGCGGCACGGGCTGGGGCCAGTTGCGGCCGGGGCGGCCGCCGCCGAGCACGCCGATGGAGTCGGCGAGCCGGCCGATCAGGGCGGTGCCGTGGTCGATGCGCAGGAGGTCGTCGAAGACCTCGGGGTTGCGGCCGTGGTCCTCCTCCATCTCCCTCAGTTCCGCGGCCTGCTGGTGCACGATGGCCTGGACGCGCCGGGCGACGCTGACGAACGAGCGCTGGGCGGAGTCGCGCAGGGCCTCCTCGTGGTCGACGATCTCGAGGATCGTCTTGACCACCTTGCGCTGCCCCTCGCCGAGTTCGCGGTAGTCGGCGTCCACGTCGGTGAAGTGGAGCATCACCTCCCGGGGCGAGTTGCCGGCGCGCAGCCAGGCCACCGCCTGGGGGACGAAGAAGTCGGCGAGCCGGAGGTTCTGTTCCTCGTGGCCGGCGACCCGGCGCTCCAGGTTCGCGATCCGGCGGTCCTTCTCCGCGCGCAGTTCCTCCAGTCGACGGCCGCGACGCGCCGACTCGGTGCCGGCGAGGACCACCAGGAGGCCGGCGACGGCTCCGCAGACGCCGACGGCCGTCCGGGCCGGGGCCGCCACCAGGGCGACGGCCGCTCCGGTCGCCGCGGCCATCACTGTCGCCGGCAGCAACACCGTCCGGATGTAGGCCAGTTCACGGCGACCGGGTGGGGACTGAACACTCACCATGTGGGCACCCTCTGTAGGGGATCTGTCGGCATCATCGGGACATCGGGAACAAGCGCACGAATACGCCTCAAGCCGGTGCGCCGCGGGCGAGCCTAGTCCGACCGGATCATCGCCGCTTCGTATTCGGCAACCGCCTGAAACCACACCCGTACCTGGAGTAACCTCGGGCGTTTCGCACGCTCGGAATTCGTTCGCACACACCGAGTGACGACGAACGTGCGTACGGAACTCTTCACCTGGACAGGTGAATCAGGGGGTGCGGGGCTGCCGCGGGGCACCCTCGGGACGCGGGGTCACCGTGGGGTGCCGTCAGCGCGAAGTACGGTGCGGGGAAAGGGAGATCAGGCCCGCCGTCCGAGCTCGGCGCCGACCGGCCGACGACCGGGTCCGGACACCGATCGCCCCCGCGTACGCACCGTGCCGTCGTACGCGTCGTACGCGTCGTGCCGACGTCCCCGAAGTACGCGCGGCCACGGCTCCTCCGTGTCGCGGACCCGCCCCGGGTCCTGCGGGCGGCCTCGCCGGCATCCGGCGTCCCGTCCCCGCGGACGAGTGCGGCGGCCCGGCGGCGGGGCGGAGCCGCCGGGCCTCCCGACGACGGGGCCGGGCCGGGGCCGGACGGCGCCCGCGCACGCGGTCGGTGCCGGGGAAGGCGCTCACCGGAACGGGCGCCGTGCCCGCCGTGCGGCCCCGGTGACGGACCGTCGACGGAGCCCCGCCGCCGTCCCACTCAGCGACGTGGCGCCTGCGCTCGGGCGGGCGGTACCCGTCACGGGCCCGGCCCGCTCGGGCGGCGGCACAGGTGCGGCCCCGGCCGGAGCCGTCGCCCCGGCCGGGGCCGCCGTCCGCTCCCGCTCAGCCGACCGACGAGTACGCCACGACGCCCCGCAGCAGCGCGTCGACCGCCTTGCGGGCGTTCCTCGCCACCGACGAACTCTCCGGGGGCGCGGCCGCCGCGATCTGTCCGAGGACGTCGATGACCTGCTTGCACCAGCGCACGAAGTCCCCGGCCGGCATCTCGACCTCCCGCAGGACCTCGTCGAGGCCCTTGCCCGAGGCCCACATGTGGGCGGCCCAGGCGAAGCCGAGGTCGGGCTCGCGCTGGCCGACGCCCTCGGTCTGGCTGATCCGGAAGTCCTCCTCCAGGGCGTCCAGCCGGCCCCAGATCCGCACCATCTCGCCGAGCGCGGTCTTGGCCCTGCCCGCGGGCAGCTTCGGCGCCATCGCGTCGTCGCCGGAGCGGGCCTCGAACACCAGCGCCGAGACGCAGGCGGCGAGTTCGGCCGGTGTCAGGCCCTCCCAGACGCCGGCCCGCAGGCATTCGCTCGCCAGCAGGTCCAGCTCGCCGTACAGCCGGGCGAGCCGCTTGCCGTGCTCGGTGACCTCGTTGCCGCGCAGGTAGTCCAGTTCGGTCAGCAGGGCCACGATCCGGTCGAAGGTGCGGGCGATGGTGTTCGTCCGGCCCTCGATGCGGCGCTCGAGCTGTGAGGTGTCGCGCAGCAGCCGGTGGTAGCGCTCGGCCCAGCGGGCGTGGTCCTCGCGCTCGGAGCAGCCGTGGCAGGGGTGGGCGCGCAGCGCGGCGCGCAGACGGGCGATCTCGCGGTCGTCGGCGGCCTGGGACCGGCCCCTGCGGGCGCGCTCGGGCGTGATGTGCCCGGCCTTGGTGCGCAGCGCGGAGGCGAGGTCCCGGCGGGACTGCGGCGAGCGCGGGTTGAACGTCTTCGGGATGCGCATCCGCTCCAGCGCCTCGACGGGCACCGGGAAGTCCATCGCGGCGAGCCGCTTGACCTGCCGTTCGGCGGTCAGCACGAGCGGGCGCGGTCCGTCCTGGTGGTCGAAGCCGCGATGGCCGTTGGCCCGGCCGGCGGGCAGGCCCGGATCGAGGACCAGTGCCAGTCCGGCGTACTTGCCGGTGGGCACGTGGATGACGTCGCCCGGCTTCAGCTTCTCCAGCGCCACCGCCGCCTCGGCCCGCCGCTGGGCCGCGCCCTGCTTGGCCAGCTCCGTCTCACGGTCCTTGAGTTCGCGGCGCAGCCGCGCGTACTCCTCGAAGTCGCCGAGGTGGCAGGTCATGGAGGCCTTGTAGCCCTCCAGTCCCTCCTCGTTGCGCTGCACCTGCCGGGAGATCCCGACGACCGAGCGGTCGGCCTGGAACTGCGCGAAGGAGGTCTCCAGCAGCTCGCGCGAGCGGTGCCGGCCGAACTGCTGGACCAGGTTGACCGCCATGTTGTACGACGGCTTGAAGCTGGAGCGCAGCGGATAGGTGCGGGTACCGGCCAGACCGGCCAGGTGGTCGGGGTTCATGCCGCGCTGCCACAGCACGACGGCGTGTCCCTCGACATCGATGCCACGGCGTCCCGCGCGGCCGGTGAGCTGCGTGTACTCGCCGGGGGTGATGTCGGCGTGCTGTTCGCCGTTCCATTTGACGAGCTTCTCCAGCACGACCGAGCGGGCGGGCATGTTGATGCCGAGGGCGAGGGTCTCGGTGGCGAAGACGGCCTTGACCAGGCCGCGGACGAACAGCTCCTCGACGACCTCCTTGAAGGTCGGCAGCATGCCCGCGTGGTGGGCGGCGATGCCCCGCTCCAGGCCCTCCAGCCACTCGTAGTAGCCCAGGACGTGCAGGTCCTCGTGGGGGATGGCGGCGGTGCGCTCCTCCACCAGGGCCCGGACCCGTTCGCGCGCGTCGTCGTCGTTGAGCCGCAGCCCGGCGTACAGGCACTGCTGGACGGCGGCCTCGCAGGCGGCACGGCTGAAGATGAAGGTGATCGCGGGCAGCAGGCCCTCGGCGTCGAGCCGCTCGATGACCTCGGGGCGTCCGGGCGTCCACACCCGCGACCGCTGTCTGCGCTCGCGCTCGCGGTCGGCCTCGCGCATGTTCCGGCCGCGCCTGCGGTCCTGGTACGACGGCCGGCTCGCCTCCATGCGGGCCAGCCGCGCGAGGTCGGGGTTGACGGCCTTGCGGTGGCCCTCGCCCTCCTCGAAGAGGTCGTACATCCGCCGTCCGGCCAGCACGTGCTGGAACAGCGGCACGGGCCGGTGCTCGGAGACGATCACCTCGGTGTCGCCGCGCACGGTGTCGAGCCAGTCGCCGAACTCCTCGGCGTTGGACACGGTCGCCGACAGGGAGACCAGGGTCACCGATGCGGGAAGGTGGATGATCACCTCTTCCCACACGGCGCCCCGGAAGCGGTCGGAGAGGTAGTGCACCTCGTCCATCACCACGTGACCGAGGCCGAGGAGGGTCTGCGAGCCGGCGTACAGCATGTTCCGCAGGACCTCGGTGGTCATCACGATCACCGGGGCGTCGGAGTTGACACTGTTGTCGCCGGTCAGCAGACCGACCTTGTCGGCGCCGTAGCGGCGGCACAGGTCGGAGTACTTCTGGTTCGACAGCGCCTTGATGGGTGTCGTGTAGAAGCACTTCTTGCCCTGTTGCAGGGCGAGGTGGACGGCGAACTCGCCGACGATCGTCTTGCCCGAGCCGGTCGGGGCGGCCACCAGGACGCCCTTGCCCGACTCGAGCGCCTGGCAGGCCTCGATCTGGAAGGGGTCGAGACCGAAGTCGTACATCTCGCGGAAGGAGGCGAGCGCGGTGGCCTGCTCGACAGCGCGCTTACGGGCTGCCGCGTACCGCTCGGCCGGTGAGAGGTCCTCTGTCATCGTGCTTTCCACCGTACCGGGCCGCACTGACAACAGGACGATCATTATCCGGATCCACCGCCGGCGGACCGCTGTCCGCGCAGCTCAGGCCCTCACGGTGCGTCGCCGCCCGGGTGCACGGAGCGGCCGGGGCACCCATGGGCGCCCCGGCCGCGAACGGGTCCGTCCCGGTGCTCAGGTCACGTCGTCGTAGCCGTTGACCCGTTCCGTGCTCGTCTGCCCGGGGAGCGTCCGGCTCGGGGTCACCGCCTCGACCGCGCCGATGTCCTCGGGGGTGAGATCCAGCTCGGAGGCCTCGTCGTCGGCGGGGCCCAGGGCGGCCCGGCGGCGCCTGCGGCGGTCGTTCAGCAGGGAGAAGCCGGTCGCGAAGAAGTAGAGGATCCAGATCGGCCCGGCGAGCGCCAGCATGGTCAGCGGGTCGGTGCTGGGCGTGGCCACGGCGGCGAAGACCGTGATGCCGATGATCATGCCGCGCCACCAGCTCATCATGCGCCGGCCGGTCAGCGCCCCGGTCAGGTTGAGCATGACCAGCAGCAGCGGCAGCTCGAAGGAGAGGCCGAAGACGAGCACCATGCGCACGATGAGGTCGAGCAGGTCGTCGAGCGGCAGCTGGTTGTCCAGGTCCGCCGGTGAGAACTCGAGGAGCACCTTCGCCATCGTCGGCAGCGTCTTGTACGCGAAGAAGGCACCGCCGAGGAACAGCGGGACGCCCGTGCCGACGAACGCGTAGGCGTACTTGCGCTCGTGCTGGTGCAGACCCGGCGCGACGAAGCCCCACAGCTGGTAGAGCCAGACCGGCGACGCGAAGATCACGCCCGCCATCAGGGAGACCTTCAGGGCGAGCGTGAACGGGGTGAGCAGACCGTTCAGGACGATGCGGGCACAGGTGCCGGTGCGCTGCTGCGCCAGCTCGGAGAAGGTCGAATCGCACCCCACCGCGGTCAGGATCGGGTTCGTGAAGAACTCGATGATGTCCTTGTAGAAGAAGGCGGCGACGATCGTCACGGCCACGATGGCGAGCAGCGCCTTCGCCAGCCGGTTGCGCAACTCACGAAGGTGCTCCGCGAGGGGCATACGCCCCTCGGGGTCCTTCTCCTTCTTGCGGGCAGACTTGAGCAACCCACGTTCCCATCTCGTGCGGCGGGCCGGAGGTCACCGGCCCTGCGTCAGCGCTTGGTCGAATCCGTCGGCTCGCTGACCGGGCGCGAGCTGGTCACGTCACCGGGGGAGGCCTGGATGGTGCGCTGAGCCGGCGGCTGCTCGCCGTCGTTGGGCGGGGGCGGGCCGGCCGGGGTGGCCGTGCTGCTGCCGTCGTCCTTCATCGCCTTGGCCTCGCTCTTGAGGATGCGTGCGGACTTGCCGAGCGAGCGCGCCATGTCCGGAAGCTTCTTCGCGCCGAACAGCAGGATGATGACGACGAGGATGAGAATGATCTCGGGGGCTCCGAGCCTTCCGAACATAAGTCTTTACCTTCTCACCGAGGCGGCTGGGTGGGATTGCTGTCCGACCGACCGGACAGTTGTCCGAACGATCGTGCTGTCAGCGATCGTAACGCTCAGGGGTGAACGTGAGGCAATCCCCGTGCGTACTCCCGGTCCGCGTTCCGGGCCTCGTTCTCCGGAGCGCGACCAGCAGCGTACCTGTCCGGGCCGCCGCGACGGGAGGGCGAAGTGTCCCAAAACGTGTTCCGCGCGGGACTCACAGGAGGGCGACAGCGGCCCTCACAGGGTGTCCACGGCGCGGGCCGCGCTCAGGGAGGCCCGCTCCAGGTCCTCCGCGGCCCGGTTGATGCGCTGCGCGGAGTCCGACACCTGACGGCCGAGTCGCTGCGCCTCCAGGAAGACCCGGACGGCGAACACCGCGAGGACGGCGAGACCCAGAAAACCCATGGCTACCGCGAACATCGGCCAGAACATGACGTCGAGCCTAGACCTTCCTACGGAGTGTGCAGCCGCAGGGTCCTGACCCCGCCCCCGGTGAGCAGCTCGACCACCCGCTCCCCGGCCGGCCTGCGCACGGCGGCGTCGCAGCCGGGACAGGTGAAGGAGTAGAAGGTGGTGCGGCGGGAGGCGCCGATGACCAGGCGCAGCGCGCCCGCGGCGAGTTCGAAACGACCGCGGCAGTCCGGGCAGCCGGCCCTGAAGACCACCGGGGCCACGTTCGTCATGCCCGAGAAGGCCGAGGCCACCGAGATGCCCCGCGCACCGGACGTCGTCGCCGACTCGCTCACCGCTGCCGCTCCCGCCCCTCGTCGCTGTGCTCCCGCGCCGGTCCGGGCCGCCCGGTGCCGCCCCGCCCGCCGACGGGATCGTCCGCCCCGCCGTGCCCCGCGGCCCCCGCGGCCTCCACTCCGTCGTACGCCGCCAGCGCCTCGCGGGCCGCGCGGCGGGCGCTGTCGGCGAGGTCTTCGGGCGCCACGATGCGGCCGTCGCGGCCGAGCCGCAGCGCCAGCCGCCGCAGCGAGGCCGGCTCGGGCGTGCGCAGGGTGATGCGCAGGCCGCCGTCGGGAAGTTCGTCGGCGCTGTCGTGCGGGTAGTACTCGGCGACCCAGCGCCCGCCGGGCCCCACCTCGACGACGACCTCCGGGTCCTCGGCGGCGGGCTGGACCAGCCCCTCCGACAGGTCCCGCAGTTCGACCTCCGGCGGCACGGCGGGCTCGTCGAGGATCCTGATCTCGGCGACCCGGTCGAGACGGAAGGTGCGGCGCGCCTCGGAGCGGTGGCACCAGGCCTCCACGTACGTGTGCCCGACGCTGACCAGGCGGATCGGGTCGATCTCGCGCTCGGTGACCTCGTCGCGGGCGGGCGAGTAGTAGCGGATCCACAGCCGGCGGCGCTCGGAGATCGCCCGGTCGACGTCGGCGAAGACCCCGCCCTCGGACTCGAAGGTCACCGACAGGCGGGAGCTGGCACCCGCCGCCTCCCCGGCCGCGGTCTCCACCTTGGCGGTGGCCCGCAGCAGTGCCTGCCGGTCGCTCTCGCGCAGTCCGGGCAGGGTCGCCACCGCGCGGGCGGCCACCAGCAGCGCGGTCGCCTCGTCGGCGGCCAGCCGCAGCGGCTCGGCGGCGTCCGCGCCGAGGGCGGCCGGGTTGTGCCACCAGATCCGCTCGCCGTCGGTGTCGATGTCGAGCAGGTCGCCGCCGCGGAAGCTGGTGCCGCACATGGGCAGCACGTCGAGGTCGGAGACCAGCTCGTCCTCGGTGATCCCGAAGGCGCGGGCGACGTCCTCGATGCGCGCTCCGGGACGCTCCCGCAGATACGTCACCAGGGAGAGCATCCGCCGGGTCTGGTCGATCGCGTTCGCCGGCCTGACCGGTTTGCCTGCCACTGTGTTGCTCGCTCCCCCTCAGCCCTTGGCCACGGCGCGCAGCCGGTCCACCACGTCGGCCCGCAGCTCCGCGGGCTCCAGCACCACCACGTCCGGCCCGAACTCCACCAGCCAGGCGTCCAGGCCGTGCCCGTACGGAATCTCCAACTCGTCCCAGCCGTCACCGAGTTCCCGCACCGCCGTGGCCCTCGCCCGCAAGGGGTAGCCGCAGCCGGCGCGCAGCCGGATCAGCGCGCTGCGGTCGGCGGTCTCCCCCGCCCAGCCGGCCACGGTCTCGCGCACGGTGACGACGTCGGGCACGGGCGCGCTGAACGCCGTGCCGCGCGAGCGCACCTTTCCGGTGATGCGGGACAGCCGGAAGACGCGCTCGGCGCCCCGGTCGCGGTCCCAGCCCGCGAGGTACCAGTGACCGCGCCAGCACTCCAGGGCCCACGGCTCGACGTGCCGGGGCTCGGGACGGGCGGCGGTGGCCTTGCGGTAGTCGAAGACGACGGGGCGGCGGTCGCGGCAGGCCAGCATCAGCGGCTCGAACGCGGCCTCGTGGACGGGGATGCGCGGTTCCAGCGCACTGTGCGGCTCGTACGGGTCGACGTCCTCGGGCAGACCCGCCGCGCGCAGTTTCTGCAGGGCGCCGCTGGCCGCGCCGGCGAGCCGGGCCTGCTGCCACACCTTGGCGGCCAGCCCCAGGGCCGCGGCCTCCTCGGCGTCGAGGGTGATGGCCGGCAGCCGGTTGCTGTCGCGGCGGGCGAGGTAGCCGATCTCGCCGTCCAGGCTCTCGACGGTCTCGATGACGAGACCCAGCTCGCGCAGGTCGTCCTTGTCCCGCTCGAACATGCGGTTGAAGGAGTCGTCCGCCCCCGCACCGCCCCTGCCCGGACCGAACGCCTCGACGTAGGCCTCGATGGAGTCGCGCAGCTCGCGCTTGCTCAGCGGCCGCCGCGTCCCGAGCAGACACAGCGCCAGGTTCATCAGCCGCTCTGCCTTGGCAATGGCCATCGATGCCCTTCGCCTCTCCTGTGGTGCTTCCGACGGATGACCGTACCCCTCCGCGGTGCCCGGACAAAAGCCGAGGGCCCATGCCCGGACAGGCATGGGCCCCGGCCGGTCGAGACCGGTCGTACGACGATCAGACCCCGAGCAGGTCGACCACGAAGATCAGCGTCTCGCCCGGCTTGATCGCCGGGGTCGGGCTCTGGTTGCCGTAGGCGAGGTGGGCCGGGATGGTCAGCTGGCGACGGCCGCCGACCTTCATGCCCTGCACGCCCTGGTCCCAGCCCTTGATGACCCGGCCGCCGCCCAGCGGGAAGCGGAAGGGAGTGCCCCGGTTCCAGCTGGCGTCGAACTCCTCACCGGTGCTGAAGGCGACACCGACGTAGTGCACGGAGACGGTCTGGCCCGCCTGCGCCACCTCACCGTCGCCCTCCCAGATGTCCTTGATCTCGAGGTCCGCCGGGGGCTCGCCGCCCGGGAAGTCGATCTCGGGCTTCTCGATGCTCACGTCTTACGCTCCTGCTTGTTCGCGGAAAGGCAACAGCACAGTCTTACATCACGGCGGCGTCACATCTTCGCGAGGATGTCCACCGTGAAGACCATCGTGGAGTCCTTCTCGATGCCGCTGCCGGCCGGCGGCTGGTCGCCGTACCCCAGGTCGGGCGGGATGACGATGACGACACGACTGCCGACCTTCTTGCCGGTCAGACCCTGCGCCCAGCCCTTGACGACCTGCTGGAGCGAGAACGAGGTCAGCGCGGACCGCTGGTACGTCGAGTCGAACTCCTTGCCGGTGTCCCAGATGACGCCCTTGTACTGCACCAGGACGGTGTCGTCGGCCGCGAGCGCCTCGCCGTCCCCCTCGATGACGTAGCCCGACACCAGCTTCTTCGGCGGGTCGGTCTTGGGGATCTCGATCGAGGGCGCCTTGCCGTCGGTGTTCGTCCCCACCGTCGGCAGCGCGGCGTCGTCCTGGGGGATCTTCTTGCCCTCCGCCGAGCTCCTGGCGTTGAAGACGGCCTCGATGTCGAACACGAACACCAGCGTGTCGGTGCCCTTGACGCCCGCCTCCGTGTTGCCCTGATCACCGAAGCCCCAGGTGGGCGGGACGGCGAACTGCACCCGGCTGCCGGCCTTCTTGCCGGTCAGGGCATAGCGCCAGCCCTCCATGGTGCTGCCCTGCGCCAGCTGGGTGAGCAGCGGCGTCTTGCGGTCGTAGGAGTTGTCGAGGACCTTGCCGGTGTCCCAGATCTGGCCGAGGTACTGGGCCTGGATGTAGTCGCCCTCCGCGACGGTCCGGCCGCCGCCCGCGATGACCGTCTTGACGGCGAGCTGGTCGGAGGGCTTGCCGCTGCCCTTGGCGACCGTCGGCTTCTGCCCGAACTTCGTGCCCGCGGTGATGGCCGGCAGCGGCCCGTCGACGATCTTGGGGGCGGGCGCGGCGGAAGGGGCCGAGGCGGAGGGCGACGCGCTGTTGTCCACCTTGCCCGACGAGCCGGACGAATCGTCGTCCCCGCATCCGGCGAGCATGACCAGTCCTGCGGGTACGGCGGCGAGAATGAGTGAGCGTCGGCGCACGGTGGGGGCCTCGTAATCGATTGATCTTGCTGATGGCGTGCGCGCTACCTTACTGACGATTCCGCGCCGGTTCAGGCTCCGGCCCGGTCCCGTTTCGGCCGGGGCCCCGGAGACCGTCCCCCCGGTACGGCACCGCCGGCACGAGAAGGGCGCCGTACGGGAAACGTACGGCGCCCTTCTCACGTTCCGGCATTACCGGAGAACACGGTGCCCGCTCACATTCCGGCGATCAGCTTCTCCACCCGGTCGTCCACCGAACGGAACGGGTCCTTGCACAACACCGTGCGTTGTGCCTGGTCGTTGAGCTTGAGATGGACCCAGTCGACGGTGAAGTCCCGCCGCTGTTCCTGGGCCCGGCGGATGAAGTCGCCGCGCAACCGCGCCCGAGTGGTCTGCGGGGGAACCGACTTCCCCTCGAAGATCTTCAGATCGTTGCAGATCCGGGCGGCCTGGCCCTTTCGCTCCAGCAGGTAGTAGAGACCACGACGGCGGTGGATGTCGTGGTAGGCGAGGTCTATCTGCGCCACCCGCGGGTGCGACATGGTCATGTTGTGCTTGGCCCGGTACCGCTCGATGAGCTTGTACTTCATCACCCAGTCGATCTCGGTGCCGATCCGGTCGAGGTCCTCGGCCTCGATCGCGTCCAGCGTGCGGCCCCACAGCTCCAGGACCTGGTCGACGGTGCCGGTACGGATGCCGCGGCGCTCGACGAAGTCCACGGCCTTCTCGTAGTACTCGCGCTGCACCTCGAGGGCGGAGGCCTCACGGCCGCTGGCCAGGCGCACCTTGCGCCGGCCGGTGATGTCGTGGCTGACCTCGCGGATCGCCCGGATCGGGTTCTCCAGCGTCAGGTCGCGCATCACGGTGCCCGCCTCGATCATCCGCAGCACCAGGTCGGTGGCACCGACCTTGAGCAGCATGGTCGTCTCGGACATGTTCGAGTCACCCACGATGACGTGCAGACGGCGGTAGCGCTCGGCGTCGGCGTGCGGCTCGTCGCGGGTGTTGATGATGGGCCGGGAACGGGTCGTCGCCGAGGAGACGCCCTCCCAGATGTGCTCGGCCCGCTGACTCACGCAGTAGACAGCCCCGCGGGGCGTCTGGAGCACCTTGCCGGCACCGCACAGCAGCTGCCGGGTCACCAGGAAGGGGATGAGGATGTCCGCGAGCCGGGAGAACTCCCCGTGCCGGGCCACCAGGTAGTTCTCGTGGCAACCGTAGGAGTTGCCCGCCGAGTCGGTGTTGTTCTTGAAGAGGTAGACGTCGCCCGCGATTCCTTCCTCGTGCAGGCGTCGTTCCGCGTCCACCAGGAGTCCCTCGAGAATGCGCTCGCCGGCCTTGTCGTGGGTGACCAGTTCGGTCACGTTGTCACATTCGGGTGTCGCGTATTCCGGATGCGATCCCACGTCGAGATAGAGGCGGGCGCCGTTCCGCAGAAAGACATTGCTGCTTCGGCCCCATGACACGACACGGCGGAAGAGGTATCGCGCCACCTCGTCAGGCGACAGGCGGCGCTGTCCCCTGAACGTGCACGTGACGCCGTACTCGTTCTCCAGCCCGAAAATGCGGCGGTCCATGACTGAACATTACGCCCGATCCCCTGAACTGAAACGGGGTTCGACGGCACGGTTCGGATCATTTTCCGATGAAGCCGCAACCACCCCGCTTCCCACGGGAACCGCGAGCACCCGCGCCGTGGCCAGCAGAACCACCGACGCCACGGCACCCGCCGCACCCGGCACCGCGAAACCCCACCGGGCACCGCCCGCCTCGACGACCGGACCCGCCACGGCCGTTCCGAGCGAGTGACCGACCGTGAAGGTGGTCACCAGCCAGGAGAACGCCTCGGTGACGGTGCCCCGCGGCGCGTGCCGGTCGATGAGGACGAAGGCGCAGGCGAGCGCGGGCGCGAGGAACACACCCGCCAGCGCGGTGAGCGCCACCATCGCGACCGCGCCCGGCATCAGCATCAGCGGCAGATAACACAACGCCAGGAACGCCACCAGCACCCGCAGTCGCCGCTCCGGCACACCCACCCACCGCCGCGCCCCGTACGCCACCCCGCCGACGAGCGCGCCGAGACCGAGCGCGGCCATCAGCCAGCCGTACACCACGTCACCGCCGTGGCCGTCGGCGTACGGCACGGAGGCCACCGTGATGGAGCCCAGCGCGATACCGACGAACAGGAAGGCGCCCAGCAGCACGAGCAGACCGGGCGAGCGCAGGGCGCCCAGCCAGTGCGCCTCACGCGGGGCGGAACGCCACGCGCGCGAAGGCGGCGAGACGACCACGGACAGCGCCCCGAGCACACCGAGCGCGTTCAGGACCAGCAGGGCGGCCTGCGCCGACCAGAGCGAGGTGCACAGGGTCACCAGCAGCGGCCCGACGGTGAACATCACCTCCTGCGCCACCGCGTCCATGGCGTACGCGGCATGGACCTGGTCCTCCCGGCGCAGCACCGACGGCCACAGCGCCCGCAGACCCCCCTCCAGAGGCGGGGTGAACAGCCCGGCGGCCGCGACCAGGGCGTGGGCGAGCAGGAGCGGGGCGATACCGGTGAAGGCGAAGGCCCCCATGGCGAGGGCCGCGGCGAGCGCGGCGGGCAGCTGCACGCGCGGCTGGCCGCGCAGATCGACCAGACGGCCCAGCAGCGGCTGCCCGACGGCGTTGGCGACGCCGTACACGGCCGCCAGGGCGCCCGCGAGCGTGTAGCTGCCGCCCTCGGCGCGCACGAACAACACGATCGCGATGGCGGCCGTGGCGTTGGGCAGCCGTCCCACCAGCGTGCCGGCGAGGAGCCGGGCCGCGTGTCGCGCCCTGAGGATCTCCAGGTATCCCGCGGTCATGTCCCGCCTCCGTCGGCTCCCGAGACGGTCGACCCCGTCAAGGTTTTACGTATAACGTCTCTCGGTCATACGTACCATGTGCGCTGTTCACACGTCCAGACGAAAGAGCAGGCCCACGGTGGCACGAGCCAGCACGCGCCCCACGAGCCGCGACGTCGCCCGAGCCGCGGGAGTCTCCCAGGCCGCCGTCTCCCTCGTCCTCGGCGACAAATGGCGCGGCCGCGTCTCCGAGACCACGGCCGAACGGGTCCGCCAGGCCGCCCGCGACCTCGGCTACCGCCCCAACCTGGCCGCCCGCAACCTCCGCCTGGGCCGCACCCGCACGATCCTGCTGGTCGTCCCGGAACTGACCACCGAATTCTTCGCCGGCGTCTACACCGGCGCCGCCCGGCTCGCCGCAGCCCACGGCTTCGGCGTCGTGCTCTACCCCTCCCCCGAAGGCATCGGCCCCGCCCCCGACCCCTTCGCCTCCGCACCCGCCGCCCTGGACGGCGTCCTCGCCTCCTCCATGGCCGCCGACGCCCTCACCGCCATCCGCGGCGACCAACTCCCCCTCGTCATGCTCGACAGCGACCCCCACGGCAGCCTCGGAGCCGCCACCGTCAACCTCGACATCGCCGACGGCGCCCGCCAGGTCGCACAGCACCTCCTCGACCTCGGCCACCGGCACTTCCTGCACCTGGCCTCCGACGTACCCTCCTGGACCTTCGAGGTACGCGCCCGCGAGCTGGCCGCACACCTGGGCACCGTCACCGGCACCACCCTGCGCACCGCCCCCACCCCCATGACCATCGACGGCGCCCGCACCGCCACGGAAACCGCCCTGGACGCCCCCGGCCCCCACCCCACCGCCGTCGTCTGCGACGACGACAAACTCGCCGCCGGCGTCTACAAGGCCGCCCGACGACGCGGGCTGCGCGTCCCCGACGACCTCTCCGTCACCGGCGTGGACGACATCGCACTCGCCGCCGCCCTCGACCCGGAACTGACGACCGTACGCCTGGACGCCGAACTCTTCGGGGAACACGGCATGCGAGCCCTGCTGGCGGTCCTGGAGGGCCGGACACCCCAGACCGCACGGATCCCGGTCCACCTCGTCGTCCGCAGCTCCACGGCCCCTCCCAGGGCCTGAGAGGACACCTCCCGCAAGACGCGCCCGTGCCCCGGCCGGACGACCGGCCGGGGCACGACACCCGTCAGAAGCGGGCCGGGCTACTTCTCGTCCGGCTCCTCTGCGCTCTCCGCCTCCGTCGACGCCCCGTCGGTCTCCAGCAGCCGGCCCAGCTGCCGCCCGACGATCCGCTTGAACTTGCGCGACTGCGGACGCGTACGGTCCAGCACCGCCACCTCCAGACGCTCCGCGGGAATCTCCCGCTGCGTACCGTTGGTGTCACGGGACAGGGCCTGCACCGCGAGCTTCAGGGCCTCCGCCAGACTCATGCCGTCCCGGTGGCGCTGGTCCAGGTAGCTGCCGATCTGCTCGGCGTTGCCGCCGACCGCGACCGAACCGTGCTCGTCCACGATCGACCCGTCGTGCGGCAGCCGGTAGATCTGGTCGCCGTCCGGCGTCTCACCGACCTCCGCCACCACCAGCTCCACCTCGTACGGCTTCTCACCGGCCGAGGAGAAAATGGTGCCCAGCGTCTGCGCGTAGACGTTGGCCAGACCGCGGGCGGTCACGTCGTCCCGGTCGTAGGTGTAACCCCGCAGATCCGCGTAGCGCACCCCGCCGATCCGGAGGTTCTCGTACTCGTTGTACTTGCCGGCGGCCGCGAAACCGATCCGGTCGTAGATCTCGCTGAACTTGTGCAGCGCACGGGACGGGTTCTCACCGACGAACACGATGCCGTCGGCGTACTGGAGCACGACCAGGCTCCGGCCACGGGCGATGCCCTTGCGCGCGTACTCCGCGCGGTCCGCCATCGCCTGCTGGGGTGAGACATAGAACGGCGTCGACACCGGTTATCCGTCCCTTTCTGTGGAAGTCACTCGATCACCTCGCCACGAACCCGGCCCGCTACAGCAGCGCGGCCCGGGGACCGTCCGGCTGCTCGAGACGGCGGGCCAGCACCGAGCGGGCGATCTCGGAGGACTCGTCGTCGGAGAGCCGGCGGAAACCGTCGTCGGTGATCACGGTGACGATGGGGTAGATCCGGCGGGCGACATCGGGACCACCGGTCGCCGAGTCGTCGTCTGCCGCGTCGTAGAGGGCCTGGACCACGAGCGTCGTGGTCTCCTCCTCGCTCAGGTCGTGCCGGTAGAGCTTCTTCATGGCACCGCGCGCGAAGACCGAACCCGACCCGGTCGCCGCGAAGTGGTGCTCCTCGGAACGGCCGCCGGTGACGTCGTAGGAGAAGATCCGGCCCTTGCCGCGGTCCACGTCGAACCCGGCGAAGAGCGGCACCACGGCCAGACCCTGCATGGCCATGCCGAGGTTGGAGCGGATCATCGTCGACAACCGGTTCGCCTTGCCCTCCAGCGACAGCTGGGCGCCCTCGACCTTCTCGAAGTGCTCCAGCTCCAGCTGGAAGAGCTTGACCATCTCGACCGCCAGACCGGCGGTGCCCGCGATACCGACGGCCGAGTACTCGTCCGCCGGGAAGACCTTCTCGATGTCGCGCTGCGCGATCACGTTGCCCATGGTCGCGCGACGGTCACCGGCGAGCACCACACCACCGGGGAAGGTCACGGCCACGATCGTCGTGCCGTGCGGCGCCTCGATCACGCCCTGCATCGCGGGGAGTTGCCGGTTGCCGGGCAGCAGCTCCGGCTGGTGGTCGGAGAGAAAGTCCATGAAGGACGAGGACCCAGGCGTCAGGAAGGCAGCTGGTAGACGCCCGGTGCTACGAGTGTTGGCTTCCACGAAGTTCCCTCCAGGTAGGCGGCTGCCCGACGAACAGCGTCGGGGTCGTCTCCCAACTTGCCGATGGCCGAATTGCAGTTGAAGCACAGTACGCCACGGACCCTACCCGTCTTGTGGCAGTGATCCACATGTACGGCCGGAGCCTTGAGGCAGATGACGCAAAGCCCCTTCTGCGAAGCGACCAGCGCGTCACGCTCGGCTTCGGTCATGCCGTACCGGCGCTTCAGGTGCCCCCGCCTTCCTTTGGCGGCTTTGCATGTTTTGCAACAGGTGGCGAGGCCGTCAGAAGCCGTTGCGTTGCGGTGCCACTCACCGTGCGGCTTGATCTCTTCACAGCTGCGGCAGAACTTGTGACCCTCCGGCGTCTCCACCCGCGGCCGCACGTTCCTTCCCTTCGCCAGCTGTCGGGCCTGGTGATAAGCCGACCAGCACTCCCGGCAGTAGGCCTGCAACCCGTCTCGGGCCGCCGCGTTACTGGCGAAGGCTGCTCGCGGCTTCGATTTCTTGCACCGCGAGCAACGCTTCCCGCTCTCTTCTGTTAACAAGCCCAGCGCCCCCGAAACCTTCGAATCGAAGGCTATTCGCCACCCTTCTGAACGAAACTTCGAACGAAGTCCTCGGCATTCTCCTCGAGTACATCGTCAATTTCGTCAAGAACCGAGTCCACGTCGTCGCTCAGCTTCTCCTGACGTTCCTTGAGGTCGTCCGAGGCCTGCGTCTCCGCCGCCTGCTCCTCGGTCTCCTCGGTGGAGCGCGTCGCCTTCTGCTGGCCGCCGCCGGTGTCCTTGGTCGCCATAACCCTCACCCCGCTCAGTTCGCCCGACATGGTCGACAGGTCGGCATTCCTGCCGATCGGTGATGATCAGACCCTACAAGCCGGGTCCGACATCGGCCCCGCAGTTGCCACAACGTACGGGGTCCATCTCGATGATTCCCGGGCGCGGGGGTTTCCACCCTCGCGCCCGGGTCCGGCCGGGTACCCGTTCAGTGCCCGGACAAGACCCTGACCAGGTCTTCCGCGGTGCGGCAGCGGTCCAGGAGCGCCTTGACGTGATTTCGCGTTCCGCGAAGCGGTTCCAGGGTTGGAACCCGCTGGAGGCTGTCGCGGCCCGGCAGGTCGAAGATGACCGAGTCCCAGGAGGCCGCCGCCACGTCGTCGGCGTACTGCTCCAGACAGCGGCCGCGGAAGTAGGCGCGGGTGTCCTCCGGGGGCTTGCCCACGGCCCGCTGGACCTCGGTCTCGTCCAGGAGCCGCTTGACGCGTCCGCGGGCGACCAGGCGGTTGTAGAGGCCTTTCTCGGGCCTTACGTCGGCGTACTGGAGGTCGACCAGGTGGAGGCGGGCGGCGTCCCAGTCCAGGCCGTCGCGGCGTCGGTAGCCCTCCATCAGTTCGCGCTTGGCGACCCAGTCCAGTTCGCCGGCGAGGCTCATGGGGTCGTTCTCCAGGCGGGTGAGGGTGTCCTCCCAGCGTGCCAGGACGTCCTTGGTCTGGTCGTCGGCGTCCGCCCCGTAGCGCTCCTCCACGTACTTGCGTGACAGTTCGAAGTACTCCATCTGCAGCTGGACCGCGGTGAGCGTGCGGCCGCTGCGCAGGGTGATCAGGCGTTTGAGGGTGGGGTCGTGCGAGACGTGGTGGAGGGTGCGGACGGGCTGGTCGACGGCGAGGTCGACGGCGATGAAGCCGTCCTCGATCATCGACAGGACCAGGGCCGTGGTGCCGAGCTTGAGGTAGGTGGAGATCTCCGAGAGGTTGGCGTCCCCGATGATCACGTGGAGGCGGCGGTACTTCTCGGCGTCGGCGTGGGGCTCGTCGCGGGTGTTGATGATGGGGCGTTTGAGCGTGGTCTCGAGGCCGACCTCGACCTCGAAGTAGTCGGCGCGCTGGCTGAGCTGGAAGCCGTGTTCGTGGCCGTCCTGGCCGATGCCGACGCGGCCGGCTCCGGCGAAGACCTGGCGGGAGACGAAGAAGGGGGTGAGGTGGCGCACGATGTCGGAGAAGGCGGTCTCCCGCTTCATCAGGTAGTTCTCGTGCGTGCCGTAGGAGGCGCCCTTGTTGTCGGTGTTGTTCTTGTAGAGGTGGATGGGCTGGGCGCCCGGGAGGGCCGCGGCCCGTTCGGCGGCCTCGGCCATGATGCGTTCGCCGGCCTTGTCCCACAGGACGGCGTCGCGCGGGTTGGTGACCTCGGGCGAGCTGTATTCGGGGTGGGCGTGGTCGACGTAGAGGCGGGCGCCGTTGGTGAGGATGACGTTGGCGAGGCCGATGTCCTCGTCGGTGAGCTGGGTGGAGTCGGCGGCTTCGCGGGCGAGGTCGAAGCCTCGTGCGTCGCGCAGCGGGTTCTCCTCCTCGAAGTCCCAGCGGGCCCGGCGGGCCCGGTGCATCGCCGCCGCGTAGGCGTTGACGATCTGGGACGAGGTGAGCATGGCATTGGCGTTGGGGTGGCCGGGGACGGAGATGCCGTACTCCGTCTCGATGCCCATTACTCGCCGTACGGTCATGCGGCCCTCCTTGCCCGGCGGCACCCTCGGTCGTGGGCGCCGCTCAGATACCGGTGGTGCTCCGGTGCGTGTGCGGTGCCCGTCCCCGCACTGCGCCCGGCGGTACGGATGAGCCTAGAACGCCTCTGTGCTGGTGGGGAGATCATTTGCGTCATTGCCTGCTCCAGCCGTGGCCCGAAAAGCAGTCGGCTGCGGGTGCCCGGGGAGGGCACCCGCAGCCGCCCTGTTTTTACAGGTACTGTCCGGTGTTCGCCACCGTGTCGATGGAGCGGCCGGTGTCGGAGCCTTGCTTTCCGGTGATCAGGGTGCGGATGTAGACGATCCGCTCGCCCTTCTTTCCGGAGATGCGGGCCCAGTCGTCGGGGTTGGTGGTGTTGGGGAGGTCCTCGTTCTCCTTGAACTCGTCCACGCAGGCCTGGAGGAGGTGGGAGACGCGGAGGCCTTTCTGGCTCTTCTCCAGGAAGTCCTTGATCGCCATTTTCTTGGCTCGGCCCACGATGTTCTCGATCATGGCGCCGGAGTTGAAGTCCTTGAAGTAGAGGACTTCCTTGTCGCCGTTGGCGTAGGTGACTTCCAGGAAGCGGTTCTCCTCGGATTCGGCGTACATGTGTTCCACTGCCGTCTGGATCATGCTTTCGACGGTGGTGGTCCGGTCGCCGGCGTGTTCGCCGAGGTCGTCGGAGTGGAGCGGGAGGCGTTCGGTGAGGTACTTGCCGAAGATGTCCTTGGCCGCTTCGGCGTCCGGACGTTCGATCTTGATCTTCACGTCGAGCCGGCCGGGGCGCAGGATGGCCGGGTCGATCATGTCCTCGCGGTTGGAGGCGCCGATCACGACCACGTTCTGCAGGCCTTCCACGCCGTCGATCTCGGCGAGCAGCTGCGGGACGATGGTGTTCTCCACGTCGGAGCTGACGCCGGAGCCGCGGGTGCGGAAGAGGGATTCCATCTCGTCGAAGAAGACGATGACGGGGGTGCCCTCGCTGGCCTTCTCGCGAGCGCGCTGGAAGACGAGGCGGATCTGCCGCTCGGTCTCGCCGACGTACTTGTTGAGCAGTTCGGGGCCCTTGATGTTGAGGAAGAAGCTCTTGCCGGCGGCCTGGCCGGTGACCTCGGCGACCTTCTTGGCCAGCGAGTTGGCGACGGCCTTGGCGATGAGCGTCTTGCCGCATCCGGGGGGGCCGTAGAGCAGGACGCCCTTGGGCGGCCGCAGCTCGTGCTCGCGGAAGAGGTCCGGGTAGAGGTAGGGCAGCTCGACCGCGTCGCGGATGGCCTCGATCTGGCCGCCGAGGCCGCCGATCTGCTCGTACCCGATGTCCGGGACCTCTTCGAGGACGAGTTCTTCGACCTCGCTCTTGGGGACGACCTCGTAGACGTATCCGGAGCGGGGTTCGAGCAGCAGGGCGTCGCCGGGCCGGATGACGGTGTCCAGCAGGGGCTCGGCGAGCCTGACCACCCGCTCTTCGTCGGTGTGGCCGACGACCAGGGCGCGCTGGCCGTCCTCGAGGATCTCCTTGAGGGTGACGATGTCGCCGACGCTCTCGTACTCCATGGCCTCGACCACGTTGAGTGCTTCGTTGAGCATCAGCTCCTGGCCGCGCCGGAGCTCTTCGAGTTCGACGCCGGGGCTGACGTTCACCCGGAGTTTGCGGCCTCCGGTGAAGATGTCGGCGGTGCCGTCCTCGTTCGCCTGAAGGAAGACACCGAAGCCGGCCGGCGGCTGTGCGAGCCGGTCGACTTCCTCCTTGAGGGCCACGATCTGGTCGCGGGCCTCGCGGAGGGTGCTGGCCAGTCGCTCGTTCTGGGCGGACACGCCGGCCAGGTTGGTCTGCAGCTCGACGATCCGCTCTTCGAGAATCCTCGTGTGTCGCGGAGAGTCGGCGAGCTTGCGTCGCAGGACGGCGATCTCCTGCTCAAGGTAGGCAATCTGTCCGGCGGGGTCGTCGGACCCTCGTCCCGGGCGGATGCCGCGGTTCATGTCGTCGTCGTGGGCTGCCACGGTCCTCACCTCCTCCAAGGGGAGCTGGACGCTTCCAGACCCTACCTGGGTGGGTGTCGATTGAAACCCCTAGATCACAAAGACTGTCGGGGTGTGTCCGATCTTCACCCTTGCGCTCTCCCTCACGCCAGGGGAATACCCACGGAACACGAAGGGAAAGCCGCCGGAGGTAGGGTCGAGGTGTTCAACACCCGTCAGAGCCTGCATCGTTCCCGTACGGCTCGGCAGAAAAATCGGCAGGAGATATGGGCGTACAGCAGGAGGCCGGTGTCGGTGGCGAGGCGCTGGAGGTCTGGATCGACCAGGATCTCTGCACCGGTGACGGCATCTGCGCGCAGTACGCGCCGGAGGTGTTCGAGCTGGACATCGACGGTCTGGCGTACGTCAAGACCCCGGACGACGAACTGGTGCAGGACAAGGGTGCCACGGTGCCGGTTCCGCTGCCGTTGTTGACGGACGTGGTGGATTCGGTGCGGGAGTGCCCGGGCGAATGCATCCATGTGCGGAGGGTTTCGGACGGGGTCGAGGTCCACGGCCCGGACGCCGGGTGAGCGGTTCCGTACCGAGGGTGACGGCTGTCCGGTTCCTCACGGCGGCCGGTGGCCGGGTTCAGACGCTGTGGCTGGCGGCGGGTGTCGAGCGGACGAAGGCGTGGTCCCGCCATCGCCACTCGGCGCTCTCCTCGACGTCCGGGCAGCAACTGGGCACGTCGGCCGAGGAGTAGCCGAGGTAGTCGGCGAGGACGGTGCGGTCGCCGACGGACAGGGCGGTGACGGTACGGCGTTCCGCGGGGTCGATCAGGGTGGCGACGACCCGGGGGGTCGTGGTGCCGGCGGCCCGGGTGAGGACGTAGACGCCGTCGGGCGGGGTTCCCATGGGGGCGTCGCAGTGGACGGCGGCGACCGTTTCCGGTCTGCCGTCGCCGTCGAGGTCCCCGGAGGCCTTCTTCATCACCAGTGCCTTCACCGGGCCGCACTCGATCGGGAAGTCGACGCCGGTGGTGGCCGGGGCGGCCGCGGTGACGGGTGCGGGGGCCGCGCCGGGGGTGCTCGCCTGGGCGGCGGTCGCGGGGCCGGGCTGGAGCACCGAGGACAGGGCGACGACACCGGCGACGGCGGTGGCCGTCGCGACCCAGTGGATGGGCCGGGTGTGAGTGTGCGCCAGTTCCGGGACGGCGGATTGCTGCACGAGGAGCGTCTCCTGTGAGGGCTGTGCCGGTGGGGGTGGCCTGCATCGTGCCACACGTCACAGTGCGGGGAACAGGGGGGTCCTCGTTCCCGGTCGGCGTCCTGCGGGTGGTGTCAAACCGACGGTGCCGTGGCGCAGTTCCCGCGGGTTCGCGGGAACTGCGCCACGGCACGAGTTCGTTGGTGCGGTGTCGGGGCGACGGTCAGCGGGTGCCGCCGTCGGCGTTGGGGCCGGTGTAGTCCTCGCCGTAGGCGCCCTTGGCGGGGCGGCGGCGGCGCATCGGCGGTTCGACGCCGTCGGCGAGGCGGCGGGCGGTGAGGAGGAAGCCGGTGTGGCCGATCATGCGGTGGTCCGGGCGGACGGCCAGGCCCTCGACGTGCCAGTTGCGGATCATCGTCTCCCAGGAGGTCGGCTCGTTGAAGGAGCCGATCTCGCGGATGGACTCGACGGTCCGGGCGAGCTGGGTGGTGGTGGCCACGTAGCAGCACAGGATGCCGCCGGGGACGAGTGCCTTGGAGACGGCCTCCAGGCATTCCCAGGGGGCGAGCATGTCGAGGATGACGCGGTCGACGTCGGTGTCGCTGAGGTTGTCCTGGAGGTCGCCGACGGTGAGCTGCCAGGCGGGGTGCGGGCCGCCGAAGTAGCGTTCCACGTTCTGCCGGGCGATGTCCGCGAAGTCCTCGCGGCGCTCGTAGCTGTGCAGCATGCCCTGGTCGCCGATGGCGCGCAGCAGGAAGCTGCTGAGCGAGCCGGAGCCGACGCCGGCCTCGACGACGCGCGCGCCGGGGAAGATGTCGGCGAAGGCGAGGATCTGCCCCGCGTCCTTGGGGTAGACCACGGCGGCGCCGCGGGGCATGGACAGGACGTAGTCGGGGAGCAGGGGGCGCAGCGCGAGGTAGGCGACGTTCCCGGTGGTGCGGACGACGCTGCCCTCGGGAGCACCGATCAGTTCGTCGTGCGGGAAGGAACCCTTGTGGGTGTGGAAATTCTTCCCGGCCTCGAGCGTGAACGTGTAGTGGCGGCCCTTGGGGTCGGTCAGCTGAACCTGGTCCCCGACCTTGAAGGGCCCGCGCCTGCGGGCGGCACCGGTCGGTTCGGACATGTGAACAGCCTACCGGGGTTCGCGGGGGCCGCCGACCACGGGGGTCGTGGCTAGGAGGGCCTGGCCATGGCCTTCACGAAGGCGCGCTCCACGTCGGCCGCGGAGAGGACGCCGTAGATCTCGCCGGTCTCCTCGACGACCAGGTATTCGGTGGCGGGGGTGGCGCGCAGGGCGTCCAGGAGGTCCTCGCCGGCGAGTTCGGCGGAGACCCGCATGCCTTCGGTGAGGTCCTGGGCGAGGCCGCTGACCGCGACCCAGGGGCGGCGATGTTCGGGTACGCCGACGATGGCGGCCTCGCGGACCAGGGAGAGGGGTTCGCCGTGGGCGTCGACGACGACCAGGGCGCGGGCGCCCGCGTCGTTGGCCCGGCGCAGGGCTTCGGAGAGGGGGGTGTTCGTCTCGACCGGGACCGCGCGGCGGGTGAGCTTGCGGGCGCGCAGTTCGGGGAGGTGTTCGCGCAGGCGGGCCATGCGCAGGCTGTTGCCGGCGCCGGTCCAGATGATGGCGGCGAGGATGGCGGCGAGCAGGGCGTCCAGGACGGTGTCCATGCCGACGCTGTCCTCGGCCTGGGAGCCGAGCGCCCCGGACTGGGTGAGGAGGGGGAGGCCGATCAGGACGGAGACGGCGAGGGCGCGGCCGACCCAGGCGGCGGCCACGGTGCCGGTCATGGGCTTGCCGGTGATCTTCCAGACGACGGCGCGGAGCATGCGGCCGCCGTCGAGCGGGAGTCCCGGCAGGAGGTTGAAGGCGGCCACGATGAGGTTGGAGACCATCAGGCCGGCCAGCAGGACGCCGGGGACGGTACCGGGCTCCACGGTCCGCATGGCGAGGTGGAAGAGGCCGGCGAGCGCCAGGGAGAGCAGGGGGCCGACGAAGGCCAGCACGAATTCCCGGCCGGGGGTCTCGGCCTCCTTCTCGATCTCGGAGACGCCGCCGAAGAACTGGAGCTGGATGCGGCGGACCGGGAGTTTGAAGCGGAGGGCGGCGACGGTGTGCGCCAGTTCGTGGACGAGGACGGAGGCGTAGAAGGCGACCGCGAAGAAGAGGGCGACGAGGTAGCGGGCGGCGCCCAGCTCGGGCAGTACGCGGTCGAGCTGGCCGCCGAACACCCAGGTGATCAGGGCGGCGACCAGGAACCAGCTGGGGGCTACGTAGACGGGGACGCCGAAGGGGCGTCCCATCAGCAGGCCGCCGCGGGACTCCGGGGGGCGCGGGGGGCGGCGGCCCTTGGCGGGGGCGGCGCCGAGGGCGGGGGTGCCGTGGGCGTGGGGGCGGTCGGGGTGGAGGTCGTGGCCGTCCGGGGTCCGGCGGTCCGCCGGGTCCGGGGTGCTCCCGGGGTCCGTCGCGGCGGGCTCGGTCGCGGTGGGCTCCGCCGCGGCCGGTCCCGTCGCGGTGGGCTCCGCCGCGGCCGGTCCCGTCGCGGCGGGCTCCGCCGCGGCCGGTCCCGTCGTCCGCCGGTCCGTCCCGGCGTGCTCGGTCTCCCGCCGCTGCCGGTCCTCGCGCTCCTGCCGGGCCTCGTGGGCCCTCTCGTTCGCCGCCGCCTCCGCGGGGCCCGCCTGCCGCTGCGCGGAGGTGTCGTCGGTCTCGGCGGCGGTCTCCTCGCCGGCGGCCGGGGGCGCAGGTGTCACGTGGTGCTCGGCCGACTCTTCGCTGCCCGGCCGCGGCCGCCCGCTCCCGCCGCTTTCCACCACGGTGTCCCCTCGTTGGTTGCGACTCCCGCTCCTGCCGGGCGGGAAGGTCTGGGACCGATGGTATGCGTCCGCCGGGACGCGTCCGGCTCCGGCACCCCTGGTGTTTTCACCGCCGGCGTCCCGGCGTCGGCGGTGTGGGGTCGCTGTCGGTGGCGGGCCGTAAGGTCTGTGGCATGGAGAGCAGCAGCGAGGGTGTCGCCCGGTCCGGCGTCGGGGACGGCGTGGGGGGTCCGCCGGGGGCGGCGGCCGGGGAGACGGCCGTGGCGGCGGTGCGGGCCGCCGGGCGGAAGGCCGCCGGTGGGAGGGCCGCCGTCCCGACGGCGCCCGCCTCGCTGTCGCCGTCGCGTGCCGGGGACTTCATGCAGTGTCCGCTGCTGTACCGGTTCCGGGTGATCGACCGGCTGCCGGAGAAGCCGAGCGCGGCGGCCACCAGGGGCACGCTGGTGCACGCGGTGCTGGAGCGGCTGTTCGACGCGCCGGCCGCGGAGCGGACCGCGCCGCGGGCCAGGTCGCTGGTCCCCGGCCAGTGGGACCGGCTGCGCGAGTCCCGGCCGGAGGTCATGGAGCTGTTCGCCGACGATCCCGAGGGCGAGCGGATGGCCGGCTGGCTGGCCGAGGCCGAGCGGCTGGTCGAGCGGTGGTTCACGCTGGAGGACCCCACGCGGCTGGAGCCCGCCGAGCGGGAGCTGTTCGTGGAGACCGAGCTGGAGTCGGGGCTGAGGCTGCGCGGGATCATCGACCGGGTCGACGTGGCCCCCACCGGCGAGGTGCGGATCGTCGACTACAAGACGGGCAAGGCGCCCCGGCCCGAGTACGCCGAGGGCGCGCTGTTCCAGATGAAGTTCTACGCGCTGGTGGTGTGGCGGCTGAAGAAGGTCGTCCCCCGCCGGCTGCAGCTGGTGTACCTGGGCAGCGGTGACGTGCTGACGTACGACCCGGTGCGCGCCGATCTGGAGCAGGTCGAGCGCAAGCTGCTCGCGCTGTGGGAGGCGATCCGGCTCGCGACGGAGACGGGCGACTGGCGGCCTCGTCCGACGAAGCTGTGCGGGTGGTGCGACCACCAGGCGCACTGCCCGGAGTTCGGCGGCACTCCCCCGCCCTATCCGCTGCCGGTGCGGTCGGCCGGGGCTCCGTCCGCGGCCGCGGACGGGGGTACGGCTCCGGCTTAGGGCCTCTCGTTCGGATCATGCCGGGCTCGCGGGCCCCGGCACCGCACCCCGCTCCCCGATCCGGCCCGATCCGAACGAAAGGCCCCAGGGCGTCGGTGAGGGCGGCCGGGTCCGGCGTCGGCGCGCAGGGCAGAATGGGGCCGGACTACCGAAGGAGACTCACGTGGCCATCCGTGTCCTACTGGTCGACGACCAGCCGCTGCTGCGCACCGGCTTCCGGATGATCCTGGAGGCGGAGCAGGACATCGCGGTGGTCGGTGAGGCCGGTGACGGCCTCCAGGCCCTCGACCAGGTGCGGGCCCTGCAGCCCGATGTGGTGCTGATGGACATCCGCATGCCCCGCATGGACGGGGTGGAGGCGACGCGGCAGATCACCGGGCCGGGCCGGGACGGACCGGCGAAGGTGCTGGTGCTGACGACCTTCGACCTCGACGAGTACGTGGTGGAGGCGCTGCGCGCCGGGGCGAGCGGGTTCCTGCTCAAGGACGCGCCGGCCAACGAACTGGTGCAGGCGATCCGGGTGGTGGCGGCCGGCGAGGCGCTGCTCGCGCCGAGCATCACCCGGCGGCTGCTCGACAAGTACGCCACGCATCTGCCCTCGGGCGACGAACCGGTGCCGGACACGCTGCACACGCTCACCGACCGCGAGGTCGAGGTGCTCAAGCTGGTGGCGCGGGGGCTGTCGAACGCGGAGATCGCCGCGGACCTGTTCGTCAGCGAGACGACCGTGAAGACGCACGTCGGGCATGTGCTGACCAAGCTGGGCCTGCGCGACCGGGTGCAGGCCGCGGTGTACGCCTACGAGAGCGGTCTGGTGCGTCCCGGGGCGCAGTAGCGCCGGTCCCGGGACGCACGGACGCGGGGGGGCGCCCCTTCCTGACAAGGGGCGCCCCCCCGCGTCCGTGCGGGCCTCTCGGCCGGGGGCGTCACCGGTGGTGCGGCCGTCCCGCGGCGTCCGGCAGGCCGGTGGCCGGCCCCGCCACGACGGGCGGGACCGGCCACCGGTCGCGCGTGCTCAGGTGCGGTTCCTCCGCGCCGTGCCGGTGCTCGCGGGGCCGTCGTGGACGGCCCCCGACGAGGAGTCCGTCACTCGCTGACGCCGCGGGAGAGCTCCCACAGCTGGAGGGTGGCGGAGGAGTTCAGCACGTAGGCGGTGCCCGTGACGTCGTCGCGGGAGGCGACGTACTGCTTGCCCTGCCACAGCGGCAGCACGGGGACGTCCTCGGCGACGATGTCCTGAATCTCCGTCAGCGTCTTGCCGGCCGACAGGCGGTCGGCCTCGCGACGGGACTCGGGGATGAGCTTGTCGATGACCTCGCTGTTCTGGTACGGCGAGTTGAGGAAGTTGTCCTTGTCGAGGAACGGCGCGATGTAGCTGTCGCCGTCGGCGAAGTCGGGGAACCAGCCCATGCCCCAGACGTCGTACTCGCCCTTGCGCTCGGCCGGGACGAAGGTCTCCCAGGCGGTGCCCTCGATGGAGACGTCGAACAGGCCGCTGTCGTCGAGCTGCTTCTTCAGCAGCTCGAACTCCTTCTTCGTGGCCGGACCGTAGTGGTCGGTGGTGTAGTGCAGCGTCAGCTTCACCGGGGTGGTGATGTCGGCCTTGGACAGCAGGTTCTTGGCCTTGCCGACGTTGGGGTCGCCGTACTTGTTGAAGAACGAGTTGGAGTGGCCGGTGACGGAAGCCGGGACCAGCGAGTAGAGGGGCTCGGCCTGGGAGCCGTACACGTCGGTGACGAGCTGGCCGCGGTTGACGATCTGGGCCATGGCCTGGCGGACCGCCTTGTCCTTCACCGTCGGGGCGGTGGTGTTGAAGGCGAGGTAGCGGATCTCGAGGCCGGCCAGTTCGACGATGTCGACACTGCTGTCGGAGGAGGCGTCGGAGAGCTCCTGGATCTGCTCGGGCGACATGGTGCGGGTCATCACGTCGATGTCGCCCTTGTCGATGGCCTTGCCCATCTCCTCGGCGTCCGCGAAGGAGACCATCTCGACCTTGTCGTTCTTCACCTCGAGGGCCCCCTTGTAGTCGGGGTTCTTGGTGAAGACGGCGCGGGTCATCTCGTCGCCGTCGGTCTCGGCCTTGAGGGTGTACGGGCCGGAGCCGTCGACCTCGAAGCCGTTGCGCAGCTTGCCCTTGTCGTAGTTGTCGGGGTTGACGATGCCGGCGACCGGGGTCGACAGCTTGAAGGGGAAGGTGGCGTCGGCGGTGTTGAGGTGGAAGATGACTTCGTTGTCACCCTTCGCCTCGACGGTGTCGATGGTCGACAGCAGGGCGAAGACGCCGGAGTCGGCCTTGATGGCGCGGGCGCGGTCGATGGAGAACTTGACGGCCTCGGCGGTGACGGGGTCGCCGTTGGCGAACTTCAGGTCCTTGCGGAGCTTGCAGGCGTAGCGCTCGTTGCCGGTGTCGGTGAAGCCGCAGCTCTCGGCGGCCTCGGGGACGGGGTCGCCCTCCCCCTTGGGCTGGATCATCAGGGTCTGCACGGTCTGGCGCAGGATGTTCCAGGTGCCGACGTCGTAGGAGTACGCCGGGTCGATGGGCGCGGGGGCGTCCTTGGTGGCGGTGAACCGGTCCGTGGTGCCCACGACGATGGCGCCGCCGCTGCCGCTGCCGCTGTCGGACCCACCACAGGCGGCGAGCACGGGCGCGAGCAGACCTGCCACGGCCGGCAGCACCAAAGTCTTGCGGTTCATGCTCGAGTTTCTCCAGAGCTGTCAGGTCCGTGTACCCGGCATGCAGGGGTGTTGCGGCGGATCACGGGGGTAGGGGCGAGGTTCTCGCGACGAGATTAGTCCGCACCCGCAGGACAGTTCACAGCCGCCGGAGCCGAAAGCTCATCACGGAGCGAAACCGGGCGTGGACGCACCGAAAACCCGACAGCGGAATGATTCGTGCAGCGCCATATGAACCGGGACACAAGGGCCTGCCCGCACCCCCCGGGCAGGGGGGAACTGCATAACGGAACGCCTTCGTCCAGACCTTCGGGCGTGGCGAAGCTCACAGATCCGGCGACAGTCGCGTGCGGGTGAATTCGGCCGTCCGTGGCGGGATGAATTCACCGCGCGAGCACGCGCCGAATTCCCCGCTATCGGCGGTGCACGCTGGGTGAACACCTCTCGCATTTCTGTCATCGGCGATCACGGTTGATCTCCTCGGCGATCATTCGAGCGGCATCAGGCCGCGCAGGAATGTCAGGTCGACCTGTTCCAGTGAGGAGACGACGGTGCGCCGGTGGGCCGGGGCGATGGGCGCCACGGAGGGTACGGCGACGACGTGGCAGCCCGCCGCCTCGGCCGCGGCGACCCCGGTCGCGGTGTCCTCGACGACGGCGCATCTGCCCGGGTCCACGCCCAGGCCGGCGGTGGCGTACAGATAGGGGTCGGGGTGCGGCTTGGTGCGCGGGACCTCGTCGCCGGCCACCGTCAGCGCGAAGTGCCGGGGGCCCAGCGTGGTCAGGACGCGGTCGATGATGCGCCGGTGCGAGGCGGAGACGAGGGCCGTCGGGATCTCGTGCGCCGCCAGTTCGGCCAGCAGCCGGGCGGCTCCCGGCATCAGAGGCAGGTCGCGTCCGATGCGCCGCTCGAAGCCCTCGTTGAGCAGGACGCTGAGTTCGGCGAGGGTGATGTCGGCGCCGGTCGCCTCGATCAGGAATCCGGCACTGCGGCTCATGGGGCCGCCGACGACGACATGGCGCCAGGACTCGTCGAGGGTGTGGCCGAGCCCGGCGAAGACCTCGGCCTCGACGTCCCACCAGAACCCCTCGGTGTCCACCAGGGTGCCGTCCATGTCCAGGAGCACCGCCTGAAGGGCCGAGCCTTCGGCCGTGCGGGTTCCGAGCGCGGGGACCGTGCTGGTCATCCACGTACCTCCTCGAGGGACGAGCAGGCCGGTTCCCCCGGGGGAACCGGCCTGCAGTGGACCGACCAGTGTACGACTCGTCCGATCGATGTGCGGAGCGGGGTGCGCCGGACGGTGTCCGGAGCCTCACCGTGCGTTGAAGTACTTCGCCTCCGGGTGGTGGATCACGATGGCGTCCGTGGACTGCTCGGGGTGCAGCTGGAACTCCTCGGAGAGGTGGACGCCGATCCGCTCGGGCCGCAGCAGCTCGGCGATCTTGGCGCGGTCCTCCAGGTCGGGGCAGGCGCCGTAGCCGAGGGAGAAGCGGGCGCCGCGGTACTTGAGGGCGAACATCTCCTCGACGTGGGCCGGGTCCTCGCCGGCGAATCCGAGTTCCGACCGCACGCGCGCGTGCCAGTACTCGGCGAGGGCCTCCGCGAGCTGGACGGACAGGCCGTGCAGTTCGAGGTAGTCGCGGTAGGAGTTCGACTCGAAGAGCTTGGCGGTCTCCTCGCCGATGCGGGAACCGACGGTGACGACCTGGAAGCCGACCACGTCGGTCTCCCCCGACTCCTCCGGGCGGAAGAAGTCGGCCAGGCAGAGGCGGCGGCCGCGGCGCTGGCGGGGGAAGGTGAAGCGGGTGCGCTCGTTGCCCTGCTCGTCCAGGACGATCAGGTCGTCGTCCTTGGAGACGCAGGGGAAGTAGCCGTGGACGACGGCGGCCTCGAGCAGGTTCTCGGTCTGGAGCCGGTCCAGCAGTCCGCGCAGCCGCGGCCGGCCCTCGGTCTCGACGAGTTCCTCGTACGTGGGGCCGTCGCCGGTGCGGGCCTGCTTGAGGCCCCACTGGCCCTTGAAGAGGGCGCCCTCGTCGAGCCAGGAGGCGTACTCCTTCAGCTGGATGCCCTTGATGACGCGGGTGCCCCAGAACGGCGGGGTGGGGACGGGGTTGTCGGTGGCGACGTCGGAGCGGACGTGCCCCTCCTGCGGGTGCTCGTCGACCTCGACGGCGGTGGCGCTCGCGCGGACCCGGCGCTGTCTGAGCTCGGGCAGCGCGGCGCCGGGGACGCCCCGCTTGACGCCGATGAGGGCGTCCATCAGGCGCAGGCCCTCGAAGGCGTCGCGGGCGTAGCGGACCTCGCCCTCGTAGACCTCGTGCAGGTCCTGTTCGACGTAGGAGCGGGTCAGGGCGGCGCCGCCGAGGATGACGGGGTAGTTCGCCGCCAGGCCGCGCTGGTTGAGCTCCTGCAGGTTCTCCTTCATGATCACCGTGGACTTGACCAGGAGTCCGGACATGCCGATGACGTCGGCGCGGTGCTCCTCGGCGGCTTCGAGGATCGCGGAGACCGGCTGCTTGATGCCGAGGTTGACGACGGTGTAGCCGTTGTTGGACAGGATGATGTCGACGAGGTTCTTGCCGATGTCGTGGACGTCGCCGCGGACGGTGGCCAGCACGATGGTGCCCTTGCCCTCCTCGCCCTCGACCTTCTCCATGTGGGGTTCGAGGTGGGCGACCGCGGTCTTCATGACCTCGGCCGACTGCAGGACGAACGGCAGCTGCATCTGGCCGGAGCCGAACAGCTCGCCGACGACCTTCATGCCGTCCAGGAGGGTCTCGTTGACGATCTCCAGGGCGGGGCGGGTCGTGAGGGCCTCGTCGAGGTCGGCCTCCAGTCCGTTGCGCTCGCCGTCGATGATGCGGCGCTTGAGGCGCTCGTCCAGCGGCAGGGCGGCCAGTTCCTCGGCGCGGCCCGCCTTGAGGGACTTGGTGGTGGCGCCCTCGAACAGGGCCATGAGCTTCTGGAGGGGGTCGTAGCCCTCGCTGCGGCGGTCGTGGATGAGGTCGAGGGCGGTGGTGACCTCCTCCTCGGTGAAGCGGGCGATCGGGAGGATCTTGGACGCGTGCACGATCGCCGAGTCCAGGCCGGCCTTGACGCACTCGTCGAGGAAGACCGAGTTGAGCAGGACGCGGGCGGCCGGGTTGAGGCCGAAGGAGATGTTCGACAGGCCCAGCGTGGTCTGGACGTCGGGGTGGCGGCGCTTGAGCTCGCGGATCGCCTCGATCGTGGCGACGCCGTCCTTGCGGGACTCCTCCTGACCGGTGCAGATGGTGAAGGTCAGGGTGTCGATGAGGATGTCCTCCTCGCGGATGCCCCAGTTCCCGGTGAGGTCGTCGATGAGCCGTTCGGCGATCTCGACCTTCTTCTCGGGGGTGCGGGCCTGGCCCTCCTCGTCGATGGTGAGGGCGATCAGCGCGGCGCCGTGCTCCTGGGCCAGCCGGGTGACCTGGGCGAAGCGGGACTCGGGGCCGTCGCCGTCCTCGTAGTTGACGGAGTTGATGACCGCCCGGCCGCCGAGCTTCTCCAGGCCGGCCCTGACGACCTCGACCTCGGTGGAGTCCAGGACGATCGGCAGGGTGGAGGCGGTGGCGAAGCGGCCGGCGAGTTCCTCCATGTCGGCGACGCCGTCGCGGCCGACGTAGTCCACGCACAGGTCGAGCATGTGGGCGCCTTCGCGGATCTGTTCGCGGGCGATCTCCACGCAGTCGTCCCAGCGGCTCTCCAGCATGGCCTCGCGGAACTTCTTGGAGCCGTTGGCGTTGGTGCGCTCGCCGATGGCCAGGTAGGCGGTGTCCTGGCGGAAGGGGACGTTCTGGTAGAGCGAGGCGGCGCCGGGTTCGGGGCGGGGGTCGCGGGCCGCGGGGGCGAGACCGCGCACGCGCTCGACGACCTGGCGAAGGTGCTCGGGGGTGGTGCCGCAGCAGCCGCCGATCAGGGAGAGGCCGTAGTCGCGGACGAAGTTCTCCTGGGCGTCCGCCAGCTCGGGGGCCGTGAGCGGGTAGCTGGCGCCGTCCTTGCCGAGCACCGGCAGGCCCGCGTTCGGCATGCAGGCCAGCGGGACGCGGGCGTTGCGGGCCAGGTAGCGCAGGTGCTCGCTCATCTCGGCGGGGCCGGTGGCGCAGTTCATGCCGATCATGTCGATGCCGAGCGGTTCCAGGGCCGTCAGGGCGGCGCCGATCTCGGATCCGAGCAGCATGGTGCCGGTGGTCTCCACGGTGACGGAGACGACGAGCGGCACGTCGAGTCCGGCGTTGCGGCGGGCGCGCTGGGCGCCGAGCACGGCGGCCTTGGTCTGGAGCAGGTCCTGGGTGGTCTCGACGATCAGGGCGTCCGCGCCGCCGGCGAGGAGTCCTTCGGCGTTCTGCTGGTAGGCGTCGCGCAGGGTGGTGTAGGCGACGTGCCCGAGCGTGGGCAGCTTGGTGCCGGGGCCGATCGAGCCGAGGACCCAGCGGGTGCGGCCGTCGCGCGCGGCGAAGGAGTCCGCCGTCTCGCGGGCGATGCGGGCGCCCGCCTCGGACAGTTCGTGGACCCGCTCGGGGATGTCGTACTCGGCCATGGCGGCGAAGTTCGCGCCGAAGGTGTTCGTCTCCACGCAGTCCACGCCGGCGGCGAAGTACTCCTCGTGCACCGAGCGCACGATGTCGGGCCGGGTGACGTTCAGGATCTCGTTGCAGCCCTCGAGATTCTGGAAGTCCTCCAGGGTGGGGTCCTGGGCCTGGAGCATCGTGCCCATCGCTCCGTCGGCCACCACCACTCGGGTGGTGAGGGCCTCGCGGAGCTCGGACACACGGGTCCGGCTGTCGGCGGAAGGGGTCGGCGGCACAGAGGCCATGTAAGGGCTCCCTCGGGTGCGACGGCTGTCGGCTTCACGGCGCCCGGTGGCCGCTCCCGGACCGTCCCGCGGGATCGGTCGGGGAGCCTCCCGTGGCGGGCGCTCGCGGCCAGCGTAGCCGGGACGGGGGGCTTATGGTCAGGGCGTCCACGAGACGGACCGGTATCCGCTCCGTGGCCGGCCGGGGGCGTGTGGGGCGACGGGAATCGACCGACTGTTGGCGGGAGGTCGACATCGACCGGTAGTGTTCGACAATGCCGAACGACGGCAGCACTGGCTGCGCGTGAACGGTTGAAGGGGACGGAGGCGGAACGGCGATGGCACGGAACATCCAGTCGCTCGAAAGGGCGGCCGCGATGCTGCGACTGCTCGCGGGCGGTGAGCGGCGGCTGGGCCTGTCGGACATCGCCTCGGCCCTGGGCCTGGCCAAGGGCACCGCCCACGGCATCCTGCGCACCCTCCAGCAGGAGGGTTTCGTGGAACAGGACGACGCCTCCGGCCGTTACCAGCTGGGCGCGGAACTGCTGCGCCTGGGCACCACCTACCTGGACGTCCACGAGCTGCGCGCGCGTGCCCTGGTGTGGACGGACGACCTGGCCCGCTCCAGCGGCGAGAGCGTCCACCTGGGGGTGCTGCACCAGCAGGGCGTGCTGATCGTGCACCACGTCTTCCGGCCCGACGACAGCCGGCAGGTCCTGGAGATCGGGGCCATGCAGCCGCTGCACTCGACGGCCCTGGGCAAGGTGCTGTCGGCGTACGACCCGGTGGCGCACAGCGAGGCCCTGGAGGCCGACCGCAAGCCGTTCACCGAACGCACGGTGTGCGAGCCGGAGGACTTCGAGCAGCTCCTCGACCTCACGCGCGCGCGGGGGTACGCGGCGGACGTCGAGGAGACCTGGGAGGGTGTCGCCTCCATCGCCGCGCCCATCCACGACCGGCGGCGCATGCCGGTGGGGGCGGTCGGCATCACCGGCGCCGTGGAGCGCGTGTGCCGGGACGGCGAGGTGCGGACCGAGCTGATCGCGGCCGTACGGGACTGCGCCCGCGCCGTGTCGCGTGACCTGGGCGCCGCACGGTTCTGAGAGCCGGACGGGAGCGCACCGGGACGCCGCACGGCGTTCCGGTCGTCGTCGTGCCCGTGCGGGGCGGAGCGGGCCGTACGGGACGCGACCGGGACGGGCGAAGGGCGCCGGGCCGTGCCCGGCGGGACGGGCCGCCCGTGCCGCGCCGCGGCCGGTGGGGCCGTGCGGGGCGCGCCGCCGCGGCGGGCGGGGCCGCGCCGTCCGGACCGGCGGACGCCCGCGATCAATAACGATCGCACTTTCGATAACAGGACTCTTGACGCACTCGCGACACCGGGCAAGACTCCCGTCCATCGGTCGGCATTGTCGAACACCTACCGGCAATACGCGTTAGAGTGTGACGACGCCAAGGGCCGACACCGCTCTCATCCCCGAGGGCAAGCTCGAACTCCCGGAGGGACCCGGGGTTCGGTCCCCTGGACGAAGGACAAAGGAGTCGCGGGTGTCCAGCTCCGACATCTTCATCGGCGAGACCATCGGTACCGCCATACTCATCCTGCTGGGCGGCGGAGTCTGCGCCGCCGTCACGCTGAAGGCCTCCAAGGCCCGCAACGCCGGCTGGCTCGCCATCGCCTTCGGGTGGGGCTTCGCCGTTCTGACGGCGGTCTACACCTCGGCACCGCTGTCGGGTGCCCACCTGAACCCGGCCGTGACCCTGGCGCTCGCGATCAAGGACGGCGGCTGGGGCGACGTGCCGGTCTACTGGGCAGGTCAGCTGCTCGGCGCCGCCATCGGCGCGGCCCTGGTGTGGGTCGCCTACTACGGCCAGTTCCAGGCGCACCTCACCGACCGGGAGATCGTCGGCGGCCCGGGTGCGCAGGCCACGACGACCAAGGCCGTCGAGGCCCAGGAGAAGGGGGCCGGCCCGGTGCTCGGCGTCTTCTCCACGGGCCCGGAGATCCGCAACGTGGTGCAGAACCTCGCCACGGAGATCATCGGCACCGTCGTGCTGGTGCTCGCCATCCTCACGCAGGGCCTGAACGACAAGGGCAACGGCCTCGGCACCCTGGGCGCGCTGATCACCGCGCTCGTGGTCGTCTCGATCGGCCTGTCCCTCGGCGGTCCGACCGGTTACGCGATCAACCCGGCCCGCGACCTCGGCCCGCGCATCGTGCACGCCCTCCTGCCCCTGCCCAACAAGGGCGGTTCCGACTGGGGCTACGCCTGGATCCCGGTGGTCGGTCCGCTGATCGGCGGAGCGATCGCCGCAGGTCTCTACAACGTCGCATTCGCTTAGGAACATGAGCTTCACGCCGCACCCCGAGCGCGCGCCGTACGTACAGCCCCTCAACCACGGAACCTCCAGGAGCACACTGTGACCGACGCCCACACCGCCGGCCCGTTCATCGCCGCGATCGACCAGGGCACCACCTCCTCGCGCTGCATCGTCTTCGACCGCGACGGCCGGATCGTCTCCGTCGACCAGAAGGAGCACGAGCAGATCTTCCCGAAGCCGGGCTGGGTCGAGCACGACGCCACCGAGATCTGGACCAACGTCGAGGAGGTCGTCGCCTCCGCCATCGCGAAGGCCGGCATCACCCGCGACGACATCAAGGCCATCGGCATCACCAACCAGCGCGAAACCACGCTGCTGTGGGACAAGAACACCGGTGAGCCCGTCCACAACGCCATCGTCTGGCAGGACACCCGCACCGACGCCCTGTGCCGCGAACTCGGCCGCAACGTCGGCCAGGACCGCTTCCGCCGCGAGACCGGCCTGCCGCTGGCCTCCTACTTCGCCGGCCCGAAGGCCCGCTGGCTGCTCGACAACGTCGAGGGCCTGCGCGAGCGCGCCGAGGCCGGGGACATCCTGTTCGGCACCATGGACAGCTGGGTCATCTGGAACCTGACCGGCGGCGTCAACGGCGGCCGGCACGTCACCGACGTCACCAACGCCTCGCGCACCATGCTGATGAACCTGCACACCCTGGAGTGGGACCCGAAGATCGCCGAGTCCATCGGCGTCCCGCTGGCGATGCTCCCGGAGATCCGCTCCTCCGCCGAGGTCTACGGCGAGATCACCGGTGGCAAGCTGGGCGATCTGCTCGGCGGCATCCCGGTCGCCTCCGCGCTCGGCGACCAGCAGGCGGCCCTGTTCGGCCAGACCTGTTTCGCCGAGGGCGAGGCCAAGTCGACGTACGGCACCGGCACGTTCATGCTGATGAACACCGGTGACAAGATCATCAACTCGTACTCCGGCCTGCTGACGACCGTCGGCTACCGCATCGGCGACGACAAGCCGGTCTACGCCCTGGAAGGCTCCATCGCCGTCACCGGTTCGCTGGTGCAGTGGATGCGCGACCAGATGGGCCTGATCTCCACCGCCGCCGAGATCGAGACCCTCGCGCTGTCGGTCGAGGACAACGGCGGCGCCTACTTCGTGCCGGCCTTCTCCGGCCTGTTCGCCCCCTACTGGCGTCCCGACGCCCGCGGGGTGATCGCCGGCCTCACCCGGTACGTCACCAAGGCGCACCTGGCGCGCGCCGTCCTGGAGGCGACCGCCTGGCAGACCCGTGAGATCAGCGACGCCATGACCAAGGACTCCGGCGTCGAGCTGGCGGCCCTCAAGGTCGACGGCGGCATGACCTCCAACAACCTGCTGATGCAGACCCTCTCGGACTTCCTGGACGCGCCCGTCGTGCGTCCGATGGTCGCCGAGACGACCTGCCTCGGCGCCGCCTACGCCGCCGGCCTCGCCGTCGGTTTCTGGACCAGCACCGACGATCTGCGCGCCAACTGGCGACGGGCCGCCGAGTGGACCCCCCGCATGGACGCGGAGACCCGCGACCGTGAGTACAAGAGCTGGCTCAAGGCCGTCGAGCGGACCATGGGCTGGATCGCCGACGAAGACTGACGAGGAGTAAGAACCGCAATGACCACCGAGTCCACCCTGAAGTCCGTGCCTGCCCTGGGTACGCGCCCGGCCTCCGGCTCGAACCCGAGCCGCGCCGAGACCCGGGAGCAGCTCGCCAAGGCGTCGTACGACCTCCTCGTGATCGGCGGCGGCATCCTGGGCATCTCCACCGCCTGGCACGCCGCGCAGTCCGGCCTCAGGGTGGCAGTGGTCGATGCCGGCGACTTCGCCGGCGCCACGTCCTCCGCCTCCTCCAAGCTGCTCCACGGCGGTCTGCGCTACCTGCAGACCGGCGCGGTGAAGCTGGTGGCGGAGAACCACTTCGAGCGCCGTGCGGTGTCCCGCCAGGTGGCCCCCCACCTGGCGAACCCGCTCACCTTCTACCTCCCCGTGTACAAGGGCGGGCCGCACGGCGCGGCGAAGCTCGGGGCGGGCGTCTTCGCCTACTCCGCCCTGTCGGCCTTCGGCGACGGCGTGGGTCACCTGCTGTCGCCGGCCAAGGCCCGGCAGGACGTGCCCGAGCTGCGCACCGACAACCTCAAGGCCGTGGCCGTGTACGGCGACGACCAGATGAACGACGCCCGGATGGCGCTGATGACGGTGCGCGCGGCCGTCGAGGCGGGCGCGGTGGTGCTCAACCACGCCGAGGTGACCGGGCTGCGCTTCACCAAGGGCCGGGTGACGGGCGCCGAGCTGCGCGACCGTCTCTCCGGCGACGAGTTCGGCGTCAACGCCCGGCTCGTGCTCAACGCCACGGGGCCGTGGGTGGACCACCTGCGGCGGATGGAGGACCCGGACGCCGCGCCGTCGATCCGGCTGTCCAAGGGCGCGCACCTGGTCCTGAAGCGGACGTCCCCGTGGAAGGCCGCGCTGGCGACCCCCATCGACAAGTACCGGATCACCTTCGCCCTCCCCTGGGAGGACATGCTGCTGCTCGGCACGACCGACGAGGTGTACGAGGGCGACCCGGCCGACGTCGCGGTCACCGAGAAGGACACCGCGCAGATACTCGACGAGGCCGCGTTCTCCATCCGCGACCAGCAGCTCGACCGTGATCTGATCACGTACGCGTTCGCCGGTCTGCGGGTGCTGCCGGGTGGTCCCGGCGACACCGCGAAGGCCAAGCGGGAGACGGTGGTGACCGAGGGCAGGGGCGGGATGCTGTCGGTGGCGGGCGGCAAGTGGACGACCTTCCGGCACATCGGGCGGACGGTCATGCAGAAGCTGCAGGTGCTGCCGGGCCACCCGCTCGGCGACGACTTCGAGCCGGTCTCCGCACTGCCCAAGAAGCTGCCGCTGCCGGGGGTCGCCAACCCGCGCGCGGTCGCCCACCGGCTGCTCGTCGACCACCCGGCGCCGGGGCCGCGCATGGCGGCCGACACCGCCAGGCACCTGGCCACGCACTACGGTTCGCTGGCCTTCGACATCGCCCGGCTGGCGAACGAGAACCCGGAGCTGGGCGAGCGCGTGCACCCCGACGCCCCGGAGATCTGGGCGCAGGTCGTGTACGCCCGGGACCACGAGTGGGCCGAGACGCAGGACGACGTGCTGCGCCGCCGCACGACCCTGACGATCCGCGGTCTGGCCACGGACGAGGTCCGCGCGAAGGTGCAGGACCTGCTCGACGGGAAGTAGCCGCCACGACGGCGAAGGGACGGTTCCTCGGTGAGGGGCCGTCCCTTCGCCGTGGCGGGAGGAGACCGGTCGTCCGCGCCGGGCGCCACGCCCTCGGTGGCGGAACTCGTCGCCCGCGACGTGGAGTTCCGCCGGGGCGTCGTGCGCGGTGCCGGCGACTCGGTGTCGTGCTCCCTCCTCGAGGGCCTGTCCGGGCCCAGCGCGCGGGCCCGGATCGCGGGCGGCGGTGCGCATCGCGAGCGTCGGACGGTGGCCGGGGGCGGGCCTTCGCTCGGCGTCCCGCGCGGGGTGTCCGGGGGTGGTGAACGGGGCAGTGATCCGTTCACCGGCCCGCGCGAGGGGGCTGCGGGCGCCCCCGCCGGACGCCGTAAGGTTGTGTGGTCAGGCGAGGGCACGTCGGAAGGAGGCGCTGGGTGATCGAGCTCGAGGGGGTTCCCGAGCTGATCGACCCGGTCATGGTGGCCGCGTTCGAGGGCTGGAACGATGCCGGCGACGCCGCTTCCACCGCGGTCGCGCACCTGGAGCGGGAATGGAAGGGCGAGGTGTTCGCGGCGCTGGACGCCGAGGACTACTACGACTTCCAGGTGAACCGGCCCACGGTGTGGATGGACGACGGGGTGCGCAAGATCACGTGGCCGACGACGAGGTTGTCGGTGGTGCGCGTCGGCGGCGACAAGCCGCGCGACCTGGTGCTCGTGCGCGGCATCGAACCGTCCATGCGCTGGCGCTCGTTCTGCAACGAGCTGCTCGGCTTCGCGCACGAGCTGGGCGTGGAACTGGTCGTCGTCCTGGGCGCCCTGCTGGGCGACACCCCGCACACCCGTCCGGTGCCGATCAGCGGGACCACGTCCGACGCGGACCTGGCCCGGCGCATGGACCTGGAGGAGACGAAGTACGAGGGCCCCACGGGCATCGTCGGGGTCCTCCAGGAGGCGTGCACGCACGCGGGTGTGCCGGCGGTCAGCCTCTGGGCCGCCGTACCGCACTACGTGTCGCAGCCGCCGAACCCGAAGGCCACGCTGGCTCTCCTGAACCGGCTGGAGGACCTGATCGACGTGCGCATCCCGCTGGGCGAGCTGCCCGAGGACGCGCGCGCCTGGCAGGTGGGGGTCGACCAACTGGCCGCGGAGGACAGCGAGGTCGCGGAGTACGTCCAGACGCTGGAGGAGGCCCGTGACACCGCGGAGCTGCCGGAGGCCTCGGGTGAGGCGATCGCCCGGGAGTTCGAACGGTATCTGCGGCGCCGGGACGGCGGCGGGCCGCCCGGCCCCGGCGAGCGGACGCGGCCGCCGAGGCCTCCGAGGCCGGGCGGGGACGGCGCCGACGGGGACGACCCGCCGGAGGACTGAGCGGATCGTCGGCCCACGGCCGGCGGAGCGGTGACGGACGCTCACTCCCCTTCGCACGACGGGCCGTCCGGATCCCGACACACGACCGGGGTGCCCCCTCCACGGGAGGGGGCACCCCGGTCGTTCCGTTCCGGTGGGCTACAGCGCCACGCCCAGCAGCGCGTCCACCGCCCGCGACACCACGCCGGGCGCGCCGGCGTCCGTACCGCCCCGCTCCTGCTGGAGCGCGGCCCAGCGGTCGACGGCGGCCAGCGCGGCGGGGGCGTCCAGGTCGTTCGCCAGGGCCGCGCGGACCTCGTCCACCAGGGCCTCGGCGGGCGGGCCGTCGGGCCGGGAGACGGCCGCGCGCCAGCGTCCGAGCCGGTCCACGGCGTCCTGGAGGACCTGGTCGGTCCATTCCCAGTCGGCCCGGTAGTGGTGGGCGAGCAGGGTGAGCCGGATCGCGGCCGGGTCGACGCCGTCCTGGCGCAGCTTCGAGACGAAGACGAGGTTGCCCTTGGACTTGGACATCTTCTCGCCGTCCAGCGCGACCATGCCGGCGTGGACGTAGGCCTTGGCCATGGGGAACTCGCCGGTGAGCACCTGGGCGTGCGAGGCGCCCATCTCGTGGTGCGGGAAGGCGAGGTCGGAGCCGCCGCCCTGCACGTCGAAGCCCATGCCGAGGTGGTCCAGGGCGATGGCCACGCACTCGATGTGCCAGCCGGGCCGTCCGCGGCCCAGCGAGCCGCCGTCCCAGCTGGGCTCGCCCTCGCGGGCCGCCATCCACAGCATCGGGTCGAGCGGGTTCTTCTTGCCGGGACGGTCCGGGTCCCCGCCGCGCTCGGCGGACAGCAGCCGCATGGCGGCGGCGTCCAGGCCGGAGACCTTGCCGAAGTTCGGGTCGGACCCGACGGAGAAGTAGACGTCCCCCTCGAGTTCGTAGGCGGCGCCGAGTTCCCGCAGCCGCTCGACGAGCGGGACGATGCCGGGTATGGCCTCGACGGCGCCTATGTAGTGCCGCGGCGGCAGCATCCGCAGGGCCGTCATGTCCTCGCGGAAGAGGGCCGTCTCCTTCTCGGCGAGGGCGACCCAGTCGAGGCCGTCCCGCTGCGCGCGCTCCAGGAGCGGATCGTCGACGTCGGTGACGTTCTGGACGTAGTGAACCTGCCGCTTGGTGTCGAGCCACACGCGCTGAACCAGGTCGAACGCGTTGTAGGTCGCCGCGTGACCCATGTGGGTCGCGTCGTACGGCGTGATGCCGCAGACGTAGATACGGGCGACGGGACCGGGGTCGAGGCTGACGAGGCCGCCGGTCGCGGTGTCGTGAATCCTCAGGTCGCGGCCCTGACCAGGCAGGGCGGGGACCTCGGAAGCGGGCCAGGCATGCATGTCACGAGCCTAACCGGAGGGATCCGCCGGGTACGAACCGGAGCGGGCCGGATGACCGGGAAGGCGCTCTTGCGCCGCTCCGTCCCGCGTGCCGGGGCGGCCGCGGCGGGACGGGACCGGCCCGGCGGTGCCGGCACCGGGCGGCACCGGGCGGCACCGGGCTATACCGGTGGCCAGGGGATGGCGGGCCAGTCGCCGCCGGGCTCGGGGTGCCTGCCGGACTCCAGCAGCGCTCCGACACGCGCGCGCGTGGCGTCGACCTCGGCCGGGGTGACGAGCTCGGCCAGGGTGGCCGTCAGCGCCCCGCCCGCCTCCAAGGCGCCCTGGAGACCCTTGAGCACCTCGACGGCCTCCCCGGTCAGGGGCTCCCCCGCCCAGCCCCACAGGAGGGTGCGCAGCTTGTCCTCGGCGTTGAAGGTGACGCCGTGGTCGATGCCGTAGAGCCGCCCGTCGGCGGTGGGCAGCAGGTGGCCGCCCTTGCGGTCGGCGTTGTTGATGACCGCGTCGAGGACGGCGAGCCGGCGCAGCCGCTCGTCGTCGGCGTGCACCAGCAGCGCGGTCCGCCCCTCGCCGGCCTCGGCGAGGCCGATCGCCCTCCAGCCCGGCCCGGGCTCCTCGGCGTCGACCAGGGCGAGGAGTTCGGCCTGCGGGAACACCTCGATCCACAGCTGGCACATGCCCTCGCCGTACGGCCCGTCGCGCAGCACGGTCGGCGGGACGAGCCCCCAGCCGGTCGCCTCGGAGACCGCGTACGCGGCGACCTCCCGCTGGGCGAGGGTGCCGTCGGGGAAGTCCCACAGGGGCCTCTCGCCGGCGACCGGTTTGTAGACGCAGGCCGCCTCGCGGCCCTCGTGCGCGACGGTGCAGTACAGGGCCGCGTTGGACGCCTCCCGGATGCGGCCGCGCACGGTCAGCTCGCCTCGCGCGAGCAGGTCGGCGTCGGCCCGGCCGGTGGTCGTCACGCCCCGCGGCGGTATCCGTTCTGGCGCGGACATACGTGTCCCTCCGGGTCGAGCGGCAGACTGCACAGCGGGCACGGGGGCCGGCCGGCGTTGACGACGTCGAGGGCACGCTTGGCGAAGGCTCTGGCCTGCGCGCCGGTGAGGCGGACCCGCAGCATCGGGGGCCCGTTCTCCTCGTCCTGGAGCAACCGCTCCTCGGCCTCGGCGAGATCCTCGTCGGTCTCGGCGTCGAGTTCCACGAGGGCCTGCGCCTCGACGATCATGAGCTGTTCCTCGCCGTCCCAGGCGAGGGCCATCGTGCCGACCCGGAACTCCTCCTCGACGGGGGTGTCGAGGGGAGCGGAGTCGGCTGCTTCGGTGGGTGCGACGGCGGGCACCGCGGCACTTCCGCCGCTACGGCGTACGACCTCGTCCAGCAGCTCGTCCATGCGCTCGGCGAGCGCGGCGACCTGGGTCTTCTCCAGGGCCACGCTGGTCACCCGGGAGCCGGCCGTGGCCTGGAGGAAGAAGGTACGGCGCCCGGGCAGTCCGACCGTACCGGCCACGAAGCGGTCCGGGGGGTCGTAGAGGAACACCTGACGGGACACGTCCTGTCTCCATGGGGATCGTGGGTACGGAACGTCCACGCGTGAACGCGCGCGCATGTGGACCGCTTCACCCTACTGCGGCCGACGATCACGGTGCGCCCGCATCGCCCCCGACCGTGGCGTCCTGCGGCGGGGGCTCCTCGCGCGGCACGAGGGAGGCGAAGTCACCGGTGTCGCCGAGGCGTACGAGGAAGGGGCGCAGCCGGGTGTGGCGGATCACCGTGACGGAACAGGGTTCGACGGAGATCCGCTGGAAGAGGTCGAGATGCAGTCCCAGCGCGTCCGCGACGAGCGACTTGATGATGTCGCCGTGCGAGCACATGAGGTAGACGGCGTCGGGGCCGTGGTCGCGCTCCACGCGCGCGTTCCACTCGCGCACCGCCTCGGCGGCGCGGGTCTGCATGGCCCGCATGGACTCGCCGCCGGGGAAGGCGGCCGCCGAGGGGTGCGCCTGGACGACCTCCATCAGCGGGTCGTCCTTCAGCTCCGCGAGCTTGCGTCCGGACCAGTCGCCGTAGTGGGCCTCCCCGATCCGCTCGTCGGAGTGGACGGGCAGGCCGGGGCGGGCGTCGAGCAGGGGCCGGACCGTCTCCTGGCAGCGCTGCAGCGGGCTGGCGACGACCTCGGCGATCGGCAGGCCCTCGAGCCTGGCCGGCAGCGCGGCGGCCTGTGCGGCGCCGCGCTCGTCGAGGGCGACGCCGGGCGTCCAGCCGGCGAGCACTCCGGAGGTGTTGGCGGTGGACCGACCGTGCCGGACCAGGATCAGCGTGGGCATGCCGCCCAGGGTAGGGGTACTCCTGGGGGCACGGGGAACCGCGGAAGGGAGAAAGTAGTTCGTGATCGTCGACTGCGCCATCTATCGGGACGGGCACCGGGCGGAGGGCCCGCAGGACTTCTCCGACGCGCTGGACGAGGCGCGGGCGGCGGGCGGCTTCGTCTGGATCGGGCTGCACGAGCCCACCGAGAAGGAGTTCGCCCACGTCACGCAGGAGTTCGCGCTGCACCCGCTGGCGGTGGAGGACGCCCTGAAGGCCCACCAGCGGCCCAAGCTGGAGGTGTACGACGATTCGCTGTTCCTGGTGCTGAAACCGGTGGTGTACGAGCCGGAGAGCGACGCCGTGTCCTCCGGGGAGGTCATGGTCTTCCTCGGCGACTCCTTCGTGCTGACCGTCCGGCACGGCGAGGGCGCGCCCCTCGCGGCGGTGCGGCGGCGGCTGGAGCACGAGCCGGAGATGCTGGCGAAGGGGCCGACGGCCGTGGTCTACGCGATAGCCGACGCCACCGTCGACCACTACCTGGAGGTGGCGACGGAGCTGCAGACCGACCTGGAGGAGCTGGAGACGGAGGTGTTCTCGCCGGACGGCGGCGGGTCGCGCAACACGGCCTCCCGGATCTACACCTTCAAGCGGCAGGTGCTGGAGTTCCGCCGGGCCACGGTGCCGCTGGCGCCCCCGGTGTCCCGGCTGGCCGGCGCCGGAGGGTCCGGGGCGGGACCGTCCGCGGCGGGACTGCCGTTCGTGAACGACAAGGCTCGGCCCTTCTTCCGGGACGTCGGGGACCACCTCTCACGCGTGAACGAGTCCGTGGAGGGCCTGGACCGGCTGGTGTCGGACATCCTCTCGGCGCACCTGGCGCAGATGAGCGTCCGGCAGAACGACGACATGCGGAAGATCTCCGCGTGGGCGGCCATGGCCGCGATCCCCACCATGATCGCGGGGATCTACGGCATGAACTTCGAGCACATGCCGGAGCTGCACTGGACCTGGTCGTATCCGGCGGTGATCGCGGTCATGGCCGTCCTGGAGGTGGTCCTGTACCGGACGTTCAAGCGACGGGGGTGGCTGTAGGGGGCGGGAGTGGCCGCGGCGGGGCGGGGGCGCGCCGCGCGCGGGTGCCGTGCCGCGCGGTGCGGGCGCCGCACGCGCGGGGCCCGTCGCTCAGGCGAACTCGGCGGCCGGGGTGGCCGGGCCGCCCAGGGCGTCGCGGCGTTCGGGCATGCTCAGGGTGACCATGCGGTGCCAGCCCGCCAGCCGCTCCCACGCGTACACGGCGTGGATGCCGGCGGCGAGGAGGGCCGCCTTGGGCCGGGACCAGCCGAGGATGCGGCCCATGTGGGACATCACGGCCAGGCTGACGTCGCGGTAGACGCGGATCTCCGCGAGCGCGGACTCGCGCAGCGTGCGCTGGATCACGCGGCCGTGCCCCGCGCGCGCGAGACGCAGCAGCTCCTCGTGGCAGTAGGCGAGGTGGTTGTCCTCGTCGTGGGAGATCATCCGCACCGCGCGGCCGATGTCGGGGTGGTCGGCGAAGTGCTTGCGCAGCAGCTCCATCTGCTCCGAGGCGCGCTGTTCGGTGACCCGGCTGTGGGCGAGGTAGGCGACGACGTCCCGCACGGTGAGCGGCAGGTCGGCCTCGAGCCGGTCGTGGGCGAGGCCGATGCCGCCGCGCTCCAGGAGCATCGTGTAGTCGGTGTCGGGCGGGACCGGGACGGCCTCGAGACCGCGCTTGCCCAGCAGGGCGTTGAAGATCCGCCCGTGTTTGTCCTCGTCGGCGCCGTGCCGGGCGATCTTGGGAGCGAGGTCGCGCTGGTCCGGCGGGACGAGCGCGGCGATCCGCGCGTTCTCCCAGCCGCCCTGCGACTCCCCGCTCGCGGCGATGGAACAGAACAGCCGGAAGGACTCGTCGTCGTCCAGGATCTCCTGGAACAGGCTCTTGGCCGAAAGCATCGTGAGACACCTCTCTGCGTCCCGGGGGATTCCGCAGGCTCCGCGCAGAACGAGTCAAGTGCGGAGGGGAAAGCGCTGCAACAGCTGTGCCGGAACGACTGCGCCGAACGGATGAGCCGAGAAGCTCGCGCGGGAGGCGTAACCGCGCGCGCCGCGGGGCGTTGTTCCCCGTGACGGCCGTGGCGGGGAAGACCCCCGAGCCCCCACCACGGCCGCTGACTTCTTTCCCGCTCGTCCTCGCCGTGCCGGCGGGGCGGGGACCGGCCCGTGCTACGCCAGTCCGGCCAGCTCCAGCGCCTCGGCGCCCGCCCGCAGCGAGGCGAGCCGCTCGTCGAGCGTGAAGCCGGCGGGGGCGAGGGTGAGGGTGGTGACGCCGGCCGCCGCATAGGCCTTCATCCGGTCGGCGATGCGCTCCGTGGAGCCCAGCAGCGTGGTCCGGTCGATCAGCTCGTGCGGAACGGCCGCCGCGGCGCCCTGCTTGTCCCCGGAGAGGTACTTGTCCTGGATCTCGTCCGCGGCCTGCTCGTAGCCCATGCGCCGGGCGAGCTGGTTGTAGAAGTTCTGCTTGCGGCTGCCCATCCCGCCGACGTAGAGCGCCGTGTAGGGCCGGAAGGTGTCGGCGAGCCGCTCGACGTCGTCGTCGGCGCCGACGGCCAGCGGCAGCGTCGGGCAGACGTCGAAGCCGTCCAGCGTCTTGCCGGCCTTCTCGCGCCCCGCGCGCAGGTGCTTGATCGCGGTGTCCTCGATGTGGTCGGCGGACGGGAAGATCAGCAGGGCGCCGTCGGCGATCTCACCGGTCTGCTCCAGGTTCTTCGGGCCGATCGCGGCGATGTAGAGCGGGATGTGCTCGCGCTCCGGGTGCACGGTCAGCTTGATCGGCTTGCCGGGCCCGCCCGGCAGCGGCAGCGTCCAGTGCTCGCCCTCGTACGACAGCCGCTCGCGCGTCATCGCCTTGCGGACGATCTCGACGTACTCGCGCGTGCGGGACAGCGGCTTGTCGAACTTGACGCCGTACCAGCCCTCGGAGACCTGCGGGCCCGAGACGCCGAGGCCGAGGCGGAAGCGGCCGCCGGACAACGAGTCGAGGGTGGCGGCGGTCATGGCGGTCATCGCCGGCTGGCGGGCCGGGATCTGGAAGATGGCGGAGCCGACGTCGATGCGCTCGGTCTGGGCGGCGACCCAGCTGAGCACGGTGGCGGCGTCCGAGCCGTAGGCCTCCGCGGCCCAGCAGACCACGTATCCCAGCCGGTCGGCCTCCTGTGCCACGGCCAGGTTGTCCCCGTCCATTCCGGCACCCCAGTAGCCGAGGTTGATCCCGAGCTGCATGGCCGATTCCCCTTACTGATCGGTAACGACGCTGTTGCGGAGACAGTAGCGCGGGGGCGGCCCCGGGGGAGGCCGGTGTGGCGAGGGTCGCGGCGGCCCGCGGGGCCCCCGGCCTGCCCGAACCGGTCCCGGCCCGCCCGGGACTCCGTTGTCCACAGGCGACCCACGGCCCAGTTCCGGCCAGTAATCTCGGCGTCCATGGAGCAGAGGCATCTCGGTCGCACCGGACTGCGTGTGTCCCGCATCGGGCTCGGCACCCTGACCTGGGGCCGTGACACCGACGAGCACGACGCGGCGGACCTCTTGAAGACGTTCTGGGAGGCGGGCGGCACCCTCGTCGACACGGCGGACGTGTACGGCGACGGGGAGGCCGAATACCTGCTGGGGCGGCTCATGGAGGGCCTGGTGCCGCGCCGGGACCTGATCGTCTCCACGAAGGCCGGCAGCGTGCCCGGCCCGGACCGGCACTTCGACGGCTCCCGCGGTCACCTCCTCGCGGCCCTGGACGCCTCGCTCGCCCGGCTCGGCACGGACCACGTCGACGTGTGGCACGTGCACGCCTTCGACCCCGGCACCCCGCTGGAGGAGACCCTCCAGGCCCTCGACATCGCGGTCTCCAGCGGTCGCGCCCGCTATGCCGGCGTCTCCAACTTCTGCGGCTGGCAGCTCGCCAAGGCCGCCACCTGGCAGCTGGCGGCACCGGGCGCGCGCACCCGGCTGGCCGGCACGCAGATGGAGTACTCCCTGCTCCAGCGTGGTGTGGAGCGCGAGGTGCTGCCGGCCGCGCTGGACCTGGGCATCGGTCTGCTGCCCTCCTCCCCGCTCGGCCGGGGCGTCCTCACCGGCAAGTACCGCGGCGACGCCCTGCCGCCGGACTCCCGCGCCGCCTCCGGCCACTTCGCGCCGTTCGTCGAGCCCTACCTCGACGACACCGCGAGTCGCATCGTGGACGCCGTGGCGACCGCGGCGGACGGGCTCGCGGTGAGCCCGCTCCAGGTCGCCCTCGCCTGGGTCCGCGACCGGCCCGGAGTGACCGCCCCGATCGTCGGCGCGCGCAACGCGCGGCAGCTCACGGCGGCATTGTCAGTGGAGGCCCTTAGTCTTCCTGACGAGATCTGCCGGGCGCTCGACGACGTGTCGGCGCCCGTGCACCGCTATCCCGATCACGACTGGAGCACGCTGTGAGCACGGAGCCGGAGCCCCCCAGCACCACGGAGAACACCGGGCCGGGCACCCCGGACGACGCCCCGCCCGCCGAGGGCTCACCGCAGGCCGGCTCCGCGGCGGCCGACGCCACCGTGCCGGGGTCCGACGGCGTCACCGTGCCGGAGTCCGCGACCGAGGAGTCCGCGACCGAGGAGTCCGCCCGGAAGCTGTCCGAGGCCGAGGCCGAACTCGCCGCCCAGAAGCTGGAGCGTGAGCGGATCGAGCGGCGCAAGGCGGAGAAGCAGGGTCCCGTCCCCGCCGGGGCCAAGCTGAGCGGCAGGGCGGCCGACCTCCTCGCGGCCGTACGGGCGGTGGAGGGTGGGGAGAAGCCCGCGGCCACCGTGTTCGCCGATCCGGAACCCGCCCCGCGTCCCACCGCGCCGGAGCCCGTGCGACGCCCGCAGCCGGTGGCCGCGGCGCCCGTCGCCACCGCGCCGGCACCGGACGCCGTCGAGGCCGTACGGCGGGTGCTGGCCGGTGGCGGTGCTCCCGAGGCGCTGGCGGCGCGGGCCTGCGAGGCTCTCGGCGAGGGGGCCGCGCAGGCCCTGGAGGAGGACCCCTGGCAGCTGCTGCGCGTCCCCGGCGTGCGGCCCGAGCAGGCGGACGGCTTCGCGCGGGCGCTGCTCGGCGCGGAGTGCGCCCCGGACGACGAGCGGCGGGGCCAGGCGGTGACCGTCTGGCTGCTGGAGCAGGCGGCCCTGGCCGGGCACACCGCGCTGGAACTGCCGACGCTGACGGCGGTGCTGGCCCGGCAGGGGGTCCCGGACGCGGACGCGGCCGTGCAGAGCACCCTGGCCGAGGGCGAGGCCCTCGCCTTCCACGACGCCCTGGAGGAGCCCGGCGCCACCGCGGCCCCGGTGGCCGCGGACGAGAAGCACGAGGAGGACGGCGAGGACGGCGGGGAGGAGACCGGCCCGGTCCGGGTCCTCGTCGGTCTCGAGCGGTACGCGCTCGCGGAGGAGAGCCTCGCCGACGGTCTGGCCCGCGTGGCCAACGCCCCGGCCGAGGAGACCCCGACGCGGTGGGAGTCCGCCGCCGCCCGGGCGTCCGGCAGTACGGCCGAGCTGATCCGCGCGGTCGCCGGGCACGGCCTCGTCGTGCACACCGGCGGCGAGGCGGCGCGCGCCGAACCGGCCGCCCTGCTCGCCGCCGCCCGGTCCCTGGGGGTGCGTGCGTTCGCCGCCTGCCACACACCGGACGGACGGCGTCGGCTGGCGGCGCACCTGAACGCGGTGCACACGGCGGACACGGCGGACGAGAGGGACACGGCGAAGGAGGGGGACGGCTCCGTCGTCACCCTCGCCGGACTGCTGTCCGGCGCCGAGGGTCCCGGCCGGGACGCCGAGGGCGCCTTCGCCCTCGACCTGCTGATCCTGCTGGACGCGCCGCAGCTGGATGTGGAGACCGCCGCGATGGTGGTGGAATCGCTCCCGGACGGCGCCCGGCTGGTGCTCAGCGGCGACCCCGCGCTGCTGTGGTCGGCCGGGCCGGGCCGGGTCTTCGCCGATCTCCTCGCCGCCCGGGTGTGCCCGCAGGTCGCCTCCCGCGTCCCGGACCCGGGGCCGCTCGGCGAGCTGGTCTCCGGGGTGGGCGTCGGTGAGCTGAACCAGGTCGAGGCGCCCGGCAAGGAGATCGTGATCGTGCCGGTTCGGGACGCCGGCGAGGCCGTGCACCGCACGGTGCAGCTCGTCTCGGACTCCGTGCCGCGGGCCTTCGGCGTCACCGCCAGGGAGACGGTGGTCGTCACCCCGGGTCATGGCGGCGCGGCCGGCACCCGCGCGCTGAACGCGGCGCTGAAGGAGCGTCTCAACCCCGGCCCCGGCCGGTTCGGCGGCTTCGACCCCGGTGACCGGATCGCCTACTCCCCCGTTCCGGGCCGTACGGTGACGGGCCAGGTGGTGACGGCCGACGCGGAGGGGCTGCACCTGTCCTTGGCCGGTGCGACCGTGGTCGTGCCGAAGGAGCGGGTGGAGCACTGCGTCCGGCACGGATGGGCGCTCACGGCGCACCAGGCGGTGGGCAGCCGGTGGCCGGCGGCGGTCGTGGTGCTGCCCGGTGACGCCGCGCAGGTCCTGTCCCGCCCCTGGGTCTGCACGGCCTTCGGCCGGGCGGAGCGCCACCTGTCCGTGGTCCACGGGGTCGAGCAGGCGCTGCCCCGAGCGGTCGCCGAGGTCACGGCGAAGCCCCGCACGACCCGGTTGCCGGCCCTGCTGCGCGCGCAGGTCCCGGCGGCGGGCTGACGTCGCGAAGCGCTGACGTCGCGAAGCGCTGACGTCGCGAAGACGTGGGACGGCGGCGGTCACGGCCGGGGAGCGACTCCCCGCCGTGACCGCCGCCGTCCCCGCGGGGGCCGACGCGGCCGTTCCGCTAGCGGTCGGCCCGCTCGGCGTCGAAGGGCTCCAGATCGCCTTCCTCCGCCGCCTCGTCGTCCTCGTCCTCCGCTTCCTCTTCCTCGTCGTCCGTCAGTTCGTCCTCGATGTCGTCGTCGATGTCGTCGTCGAAGACGGAGCTGACGTCGAAGCGGCACACCACCTGCTGCGGATCCGGCTGCTCGAAGGGCGTCTCCAGCCATTCGCCCGGCTCGGCGGGTTCGTCGGCCGCCAGCACCCACAGCGTGGAGTCGCCCTCCTCCAGGCCGAACTCCTTGTGCCGGGAGGCGATCTCGTCGGGTTCGAACTCGCCGAAGAGCAGTCCCAGCGCGCCGTGGACGGTCCCGGAGGCCTCCGTGTCCGCGCCGTCCTCGAACTCGGCCGCCTCGACCCGCCGGGCCTGCGCCAGCAGCCGCTGCGGTTCGGCCACCGCGTAGTCGCGGCGGATCAGGACGCTCAGGGCGTTGGGCTCCTCGGGTCCCGCGTAGGGCGGCAGCGAGTCGTCGGCGCCGGGGATCTCGAAGGGGGTGACCTCGTCGTAACGGTCGTAGAGCAGTTCGTCGTACGCCTCCGCGGCAGCGGCCAGCTCGTTGAACGCCTCGTAGACGGCCGGGTCGTCCTCACCCGTCCGGCGTTCGACCGCCGCAAGGTGGCGGTCGAGCGCGGTCTTGACCGCCTCGGCGGCGGCGCGTACCTCGGCAGCGGTGGGCTGCGCAGCATCAGACATAGTGCAGACGCTATCCGTACCGGGCCCCAGCCCGCACAATAGATGCGATGCCGGAATACGAATTTGTCGACGTCTACGTACCGCGCGGGGTTTCCCGCAAGGACACGACACGTCTGCTGACCGACCATGCGGAGTACGGACACTGGGAGTTGGACCGTCTGAGCCTGCTGCGGGACGGCAGCCGCCGCGTGCGGCTGCGCCGGCGCATCATCCGCCAGGTACGCGCCACGTGGTGAACCGGTGACGACGGAAACGGAGCGGGCCCCGCCGAGGCGGGGCCCGCTCCGTTGTGCGGTGCCGGAGGCCGTCAGGCCGAGGCGCGCGCCTTGCGGTAGAGGACCGCGCCCGCGAGCAGCGCGCCGGCGCCGGCCGGGAGCGCGAGGCCCAGCGGCAGTCCGCTGCCGGTCTCCGCGAGCTGCGGGGAGTGGACGGAGGAGTGTCCCACCGGGGTCACGTGACCCGGCTTGGCGGGGGTGACCTCGTCCTGGGGGTGGCCGGGCTTGCCCTTGTCCGGTGTGTCGGGCGTCTCCTCCTCGCCGGGAGGCGTGCCGTAGTCGCGGCCGGGGCCGCTGTCGTTGACACACTCGTTGTCCAGGGACGGGTTGAGGATTCCGACGACGTCGACGCTGTTGCCGCACACGTTGACCGGCAGGTCGATCGGCACCTGGACGTTGTTGCCGGAGCCGACGCCGGGCGAACCGGACGTGTGGCCGTCCGCCTGCGCGCCGCCCCGGCCGGCGTGCGAGCCCGGGTCGCCGTACGAGCCGGAGCCGCCGTGGCGGCCGGAGCCGGCGTGCGAGCCCGAGCCGCCGTGGCCGCCGCCGTTCCCGGCGTGGCTACCGCCGCCGTTCCTGTGCCCGCCGCTCTTGTCACCGTCGTGTCCCGTGCTCCGGTTGGCGCAGGAGTTGCCGACCGCCGGGTTGAGGATCCCGACGACGTCGACGGTGTTGCCGCAGACGTTGACCGGCACGTGCACCGGCGCCTGGATGTTGTTGCCGGACAGGACGCCGGGCGAGTCGGAGGCGTAGCCGCTCGCGCCGGAGTCGGCGTGGGCGTAGCCCCCGGCGGCGGCGATCACTCCTGTCGCCGCGGCGACGGTCATGAGGCTTTTACGGGTGGCCTGTCGCATTACTGAATCCCTGCTTTCGATCTCGTCCCGAATCGCTCGCATCCTTCCAGCTTCGCGAGCCCTCCGGGCACTACGACTTCTTCGGCTTTCTTTTCTCATGTCATTCGGATTTCGCACAAATGCCAGGAGAAAAGACCGGTCGGCCCCGGAGCACACGGTGTGCGCTCCGGAGCCGACGGCGTGGACGCCCCCTCAGCGAGTCGACGTCACTTGTTGATGCAGACGTTGCCGAAGGCGGGGTTCAGCAGCCCGATCACCGAGATCGTGTTGCCGCAGACGTTCACGGGGACGTGGACGGGCACCTGGACCACGTTGCCGGAGGCGACGCCCGGGGAGTGCACGGCGGCACCCTGGGCACCCGAATCGGCGACGGCCATGCCCGCGCCCGCCAGAACCAGACCACCGGTGGCAGCCGCAGCAGCAACGACCTTCTTGAGCATTATTCCTCCTTGTTGGCAATGCGACCCCAAGCAACGGGTCGCATCAGCAGTAACGACGAGGAAGTAATGGGGCTACGTGCTTATCGGCGCATTCACTCTTTCCAGTCGCTCCCGTACACGCTGCCGAATAGCGGGGTGCCGTTCAGGAGGCGTCGAGGAAGCGGTCGAGCACGCGGACGCCGAACCGGAGGCCGTCCACGGGCACGCGCTCGTCGACGCCGTGGAACATGCCGGCGAAGTCCAGCTCCGGCGGCAGCTTCAGCGGCGCGAAGCCGAAGCCGCGGATGCCGAGGTCGTCGAAGGACTTGGCGTCGGTGCCGCCGGAGAGCATGTAGGGGACCGCCTTGGCGGTGGGGTCCTCGGCGAGCAGCGCGGACTGCATGGCCTCGACCAGGGGCCCGTCGAAGGAGGTCTCCAGGGCCTTGTCGGAGTGCACGTCCTCACGGCGCACGTGGGGGCCGAGGATCCGGTCGAGGTCGGCGAGGAACTCCTCCTCGTGTCCCGGCAGGAAGCGCCCGTCGACGTGGGCGGTGGCCTCGCCGGGGATGACGTTGACCTTGTAACCGGCGTTCAGCTGGGTGGGGTTGGCCGTGTTGCTCAGGGTCGCGCCGATCAGCTTGGCGATGCCGCCGAGCCGGGCGAGGGTGGACTCCATGTCCTCCGGGTCCAGCGGGGTGCCGAGCGCGTCGCCCAGTTCGTCGAGGAAGGCCCGGGTGGTCTTGGTGACCCGTACCGGGAAGGTGTGGCGGCCGAGCCGGGCCACGGCCTCGGACAGCTCCGTGATCGCGTTGTCCCGGTGGATCATCGAGCCGTGCCCGGCGGTGCCGGCCACCGCCAGCTTCATCCAGTGCATGCCCTTCTCGGCCGTCTGGATCAGGTAGAGCCGGCGCTCCTCGCTCACCGTGAAGGAGAACCCGCCCACCTCGCTGATCGCCTCGGTGACGCCCTCGAAGAGGTCGGGGTGACGGTCGACGAGGTGCCGGGCGCCGTAGGTGCCGCCCGCCTCCTCGTCGGCGAGGAAGGCGAGGACCACGTCGCGCGGCGGCCTGCGTCCGGAGCGCAGCCGGTCGCGGACGACCGCCAGGGTCATCGCGTCCATGTCCTTCATGTCGACCGCGCCCCGGCCCCACACGCACCCGTCGGCGACCTCTCCGGAGAAGGGGTCGTGGGTCCAGTCGGCCGCGTTGGCGGGGACGACGTCGAGATGGCCGTGGATGAGGAGCGCGGGCCGCGAGGGGTCCGTGCCCTCGATGCGGGCCACGGTGGAGGCGCGCCCCGGGTGGGACTCGTAGATCTTCGGTTCCAGCCCGACCTCGGCGAGCTTCTCGGCGACGTACTCGGCCGCCTTGCGCTCGCCCGGACCCGAGTGGTCGCCGTAGTTGCTGGTGTCGAACCGGATCAGCTCGCGGCAGAGGTCCACGACCTCGTCCTCGCCGGTGACGCCCCTGGCCGTGTCGTCCGTCGCGCTCACGCTGCTTCCTCCCGCTGTCGCTGCTGGTGGTTCCCCTCATCCTCCCCCTCCCCCGCGCCCGCGCCCAAGACCGGTCCCGGCCCGTCACACGCCGTTCACGCCGTTCACGCCGGATGCGGCGGGCGGCGGGCGGCGGGCGGCGGGCGGGCCGTGATCGGGCACCCCGGAAAGCCTGGTAATGTTTACGACGTCACCGCGGGGGAAACCCGCGCGAAAGACACCTTGTCCGGGTGGCGGAATGGCAGACGCGCTAGCTTGAGGTGCTAGTGCCCTTTATCGGGCGTGGGGGTTCAAGTCCCCCCTCGGACACGCGAGATGGGTGAGGGCCCCGACCGTCAGGTCGGGGCCCTCACCCGTTGCTGTGGGGCATCTCTCCCTGGTTCGAAGATCGCCAGGTCACGGCGGTCCCGCCGCCCCCGGCGCGCCCCGTTCGGCGGTCCCGGCTGGCCGGCACAAGGGGGGCGAGCCTAGCGTCGTACTAAAATTTCCGGCTTGTTACGGGCTGGAGTCGGACAACCCCAGGCAGACCTGCGGGCCCGCCAGCGCCCCGGAGGGCTCCGGGAACGAGACGCGAGGTCCCGATGGCAGCCACAGACGAGAGCAGCGCTCTCGGCCTGCTCGACGAAGAGATCCGCGGACGGTTCGGCGACACGGCGCGTTTCTCGGGCGGCCCCGCCGCCTCCCCGCGCACCCTCGTGGACATCCTCGACGCGTCGGTGCGCTCGTACCCCGACGAGCCCGCCCTGGACGACGGCACCACGGCGCTGACCTACCGCGAGCTGGCCGTCGAGGTCGAGCGGCTGCGCCGCCGGCTGGCCGGTGCCGGGGTCGGTCTCGGCGACCGGGTGGGGGTCCGGGTGCCGTCGGGGACGAACGAGCTGTACGTGGCGATCCTCGCCGTGCTCGCCGCCGGGGCGGCCTACGTCCCCGTGGACGCCGAGGACCCCGACGAGCGGGCCGAGCTGGTGTTCGGGGAGGCCGGGGTCGGGGCCGTCGTCGGTGCCGGGCACGAGCTGACCGTGCACGGCCGCTCCGGGGCGCCGGCCGCGCGGCCCGGGGCCGGACACGACGCGTGGATCATCTTCACCTCCGGCTCCACCGGGAAGCCCAAGGGCGTCGCCGTCAGCCACCGCGGCGCCGCCGCGTTCGTGGACGCCGAGGCCGCGCTGTTCCTCACCGACGAGCCGATCGGGCCGGGCGACCGGGTGATGGCGGGGCTGTCCGTCGCCTTCGACGCCTCCTGCGAGGAGATGTGGCTGGCCTGGCGGTACGGCGCCTGTCTGGTGCCGGTGCCGCGGGCGCAGGTCAGGAGCGGTGCCGACCTCGGTCCCTGGCTGGTGGAGCAGGAGATCACCGTCGTCTCGACGGTGCCCACGCTCGCCGCGCTCTGGGAGCCCGAGACCCTCGACGACGTCCGTCTGCTGATCTTCGGCGGTGAGGCCTGTCCGCCCGACCTGGTGCAGCGGCTGGTGACCGAGGGGCGCGAGGTCTGGAACACGTACGGGCCGACCGAGGCGACCGTGGTGGCCTGTGCGGCGCTGATGGGCGGAGCGGAGCCGGTCCGCATCGGGCTGCCGCTGCGTGGCTGGGAGCTGGCCGTCGTGGACGAGGCCGGTGAGCCGGTGCCGATGGGCGGCAGCGGGCAGCTGGTGATCGGCGGTGTCGGACTCGCCCGGTACCTCGACGCCGGGAAGGACGCGGAGAAGTACGCGCCGCTGGAGTCGCTGGGCTGGGAGCGGGCGTACCGCAGCGGTGACCTCGTGCGGGCGGAGCCGGAGGGGCTGGTCTTCCTCGGGCGGGCCGACGAGCAGGTCAAGCTCGGCGGGCGGCGGATCGAGCTGGGCGAGGTCGACGCGGCGCTCCAGGCGCTGCCCGGGGTCGCGGGCGCGGCCGCCGCCGTGCGCACCGCGCGCGGCGGCAACCAGCTCCTCGTCGGGTACGTGGTCGCGGCGGACGGCTGGGACCGGGCCGCGGCCGTGGACCGGCTCCGTGCGGCGCTGCCCGCCGCGCTCGTGCCGCTGCTCGCGCCGGTGGCGGACCTGCCGACCCGGACGTCGGGCAAGGTCGACCGGGCCGCGCTGCCGTGGCCGCTGGAGGGCCTGGAGACGGGCGGGCCGGCCGAGCGGCTCCACGGCACCGAGGCCTGGCTCGCCGAGCAGTGGACGGCGGTCCTCGGCGTCCCGGTCGGCAGTGCCCGTGACGACTTCTTCGCGATCGGCGGCGGCAGTCTGACCGCCGCGCAGCTGACGACGCGACTGCGGACCCGGTACCCGAGCGCCGCCGTGCTCGACGTCTACCAGCGGCCGACGCTGCGCAAGCTGGCCCGGTACCTGGAGGAGTCCGCGCGCGGCGACGGTTCCCGGCGCACCGTAGCCCCGATGCCGCGTCGTGCGCAGCTGGCGCAGGTGCTGCTGCTCCTGCCGCTGTTCACGCTGCTGGGGCTGCGCTGGACGCTGGTCCTGGCCGCCGCGGGCAACGTCCTGCCCGCGTACGGATGGCTGCCGACCGCGCCCTGGTGGCTGGTGGTCGCGGGCGCGCTGCTGTTCTTCAGCCCGCCCGGCCGGCTCGCGCTCGGCGCGGGCGGGGCGCGGCTGCTGCTGCGGGGGGTGACGCCGGGCCGTCACCCGCGGGGCGGCGGGGTCCACCTGCGGCTGTGGGCCGCCGAGCGGCTCGTCGAGTTCAGCGGGGCGACCTCGCTGACCGGCTCCTGGCTGCAGCGGTACGCCCGCGCCCTCGGGGCGAGGATCGGTCCGGACGTGGACCTGCACGCGCTGCCGCCGGTCACCGGGATGCTCCGGCTGGGCCGGGGCGCGGCCGTCGAGTCCGAGGTGGACCTCTCCGGCTGGTGGCTGGACGGCGACCGGCTGGAGATCGGCCCGGTCAGGGTCGGCGCGCACGCCGTCGTCGGCACGCGCAGCATCCTCTTCCCGGGGGCCCGGGTCGGCAAGCGGGCCGAGGTGGCGCCGGGTTCGGCCGTCACCGGCCGGATCCCGACCGGGCAGCGCTGGGCGGGTGCGCCCGCGGTCAAGGTCGGCAAGGCCAAGCGCAACTGGCCGAAGGAACGGCCGGCGCGGAGCCGGCTGTGGCGGGCCCTGTACGGGGTCTCGGGGGCGGGGCTGACGCTGCTGCCGGTGTCGGCTGCCGGTGCCGCGCTGCTCGTGGCGTACCCCCTCGTCCCGCCGGACGCCCCGTTGCGGGGTGCCGCCCTGGCGCTGGTCCCGGCCACGCTCGCCTACGGGCTGGCGTACGCGCTGCTGCTCCTGGTCGCCGTGCGGCTGCTGAGCGTGGGGCTGCGGGAGGGCACGCATCCGACGCACGGCCGGATCGGCTGGCAGGCCTGGACGGTCACCCAGCTGATGGACCGCTCGCGCGAGACGCTCTTCCCGCTGTACGCCGGGCTGGCGACGCCGGTGTGGCTGCGGCTGCTCGGGATGCGGATCGGCAAGGGCGCCGAGGTGTCGACCGTCCTGGCGCTGCCCAGCCTGACCACGGTCGGCGAGGGCGCGTTCCTGGCCGACGACACGCTGACCGCGCCGTACGAGCTGGGGGGCGGCTGGGTGCGGATCGGGCGCGCGGAGATCGGGCGGCGGGCGTTCCTCGGGAACTCGGGGATGACCGCGCCGGGGCGGAGCGTGCCGGACGGCGGGCTCGTCGGGGTGCTGTCGGCGACGCCGAAGAAGGCGAAGAAGGGCAGCTCCTACCTGGGGCTGCCGCCGGTGAAGCTGCCGCGGGCGACGGCCGACGGCGACCGGAGCCGCACCTACGAGCCGCCGGCGCGGCTGCTGTGGGCGCGCGCGCTGGTGGAGCTGTGCCGGATCGTGCCGGTGTTCTGCTCGGCGGGTCTCGCGGTGCTGACCGTGGCCGCGCTGTGCGCGCTGGGGGCGTGGGCCCCCCTGCTGTCCGGGCCGGTGCTGCTCGGGGCGGGCGGGGCGGCGGCCCTGCTGTCGATCGTCGCGAAGTGGCTGCTGGTGGGGCGGCACCGCCGCGGGGAGCACCCGCTGTGGAGCGGTTTCGTGTGGCGCAACGAGCTGGCGGACACCTTCGTCGAGGTGGTGGCGGTGCCGTGGCTGGCCGGTCCGGTGGCGGGCACGCCGGTGCTGTCGGCGTGGCTGCGCGGGCTCGGCGCGCACATCGGCCGGGGCGTGTGGGTGGAGAGCTACTGGCTGCCGGAGGCGGACCTGGTGACGCTGGGGGACGCGGCCACGGTCAACCGGGGCTGCGTGCTCCAGACTCACCTCTTCCACGACCGGATCTTGCGGACGGATACTGTGGTCCTCCGTGAGGGTGCCACGCTGGGCCCTGGCGGGATCGTGCTGCCCGGCAGCACGGTCGGGGCCCGTACGACCCTGGGCCCCGCGTCGCTCGTGATGGCCGCGGAGTCCGTCCCGGACGACACCCGCTGGCTCGGCAACCCGATCGAGGCGTGGCGTCCCTGAACGCCGGCCGCTCGGAACCGGACGACGGGACACCGGCGGGGAGTGGCGGCACGGCGCAGGGAGCGGACGCGGCAGTGGCAGTTCAGCAGGCAGGCGGGGCGGACCCGTACTTCCCGGCCAACGGTGATTCCCGGTACCGGGTGCATCGCTACGAGCTCACGCTGGACTACCGGCCCGGGCCGAACCGGCTCGCGGGCACGGCCCGGATCAACGCGATAGCCGGCCGTTCGCCGCTCCCCGAGTTCCAGCTCAACCTCGCCGACTTCAAGATCGGCCGGGTGCGGGTGGACGGCCGGCCGGCGCACTACACGCACCGCGGCGGCAGGCTGCGCGTCCGGCCCGCCAAGGCGCTGCGGTCGGGGGCCGCGTTCACCGTGGAGGTGCACTGGGCGGGCAACCCCAAGCCGGTCAACAGCCCTTGGGGCGGGATCGGCTGGGAGGAGCTGGGCGACGGGGCGCTGGTGGCGAGCCAGCCCGTCGGGGCGCCGTCCTGGTACCCGTGCAACGACCGGCCCGCCGACAAGGCGTCGTACCAGATCTCGGTGACGACGCCGTCGGCGTACGCGGTGGTGGCGGGTGGCCGGCTGCTGACCCGGACGACGAAGGCGTCCACGACGACCTGGGTGTACGAGCAGTCGGCGCCGACGTCGAGCTATCTGGTCGGGCTGTCGATCGGCAAGTACCAGACCGTGCTGCTGGGCGACCCGGGGCTGGGCGGGGTGCCGCAGCACGGGCACATCCCGGCGGACCTGCTGCCGGAGTTCTCGCGGGACTTCGCGCGCCAGCCGGGCATGATGCACCTCTTCCAGCAGCTTTTCGGGCCCTACCCGTTCGACGAGTACGCGGTCGTGGTGACCGAGGAGGAACTCGACGTGCCCGTCGAGGCACAGGGGTTGTCGTTGTTCGGCGCCAACCACGTGGACGGGGCGCGGGGTTCGGAGCGGCTGGTGGCGCACGAGCTGGCGCACCAGTGGTTCGGCAACAGCGTGTCCATCGCCGACTGGCGGCACATCTGGCTGAACGAGGGCTTCGCCAAGTACGCGGAGTGGCTGTGGTCGGAGCGCTCGGGCGGGCGTACGGCGCAGCAACTGGCCCTCGCCGCGCACCGGTCGCTCTCCGCCCTGCCGCAGGACCTGAGGCTGGCCGACCCCGGCCGCAAGTCGATGTTCGACGACCGGCTCTACGAGCGGGGCGGGCTGACCGTGCACGCGCTGCGCTGCGCACTGGGCGACGAGGCGTTCTTCCGGATGCTGCGCGCCTGGCTCGGTCTGCACCGCGGCGGCGCGGTGACGACGGCGGCCTTCACGGCGCACGCGGCACGGTTCGCGGACGAGCCGCTGGACGACCTGTTCGACGCGTGGCTGTACGCGACGGCGCTGCCGCCGCTGCCGCGGGCCGGCACGCGGGCGGCCGTCCAGTGACCTGAGTCGAAGGTTTTCGGGTAGTTCTAGCGGGCTGCTCGGCGTGCCGGAGGCCGGACTCCAGCAGGCCGGGGCGGACCTGGCGGCCGCACCGCATCCGGTTGACGACCGCCCATCTGACGAAGAACTTCCGACTCGGGTCACTAGGGCATGTCCGGCCCTTCGCGTCGCGCGCCCGGCGGGAACGGTCGGACGCACCCCGGGGCGTGTTTCCCGCACAATGGCCGTCATGAGCACGCGTAACTGCCCCTGCGGGCTGTCCGGGACCTATGCGGAGTGCTGCGGCCGCTTCCACTCGGGCGCCGCCGCGCCGACCGCCGAGGCGTTGATGCGGTCGCGCTACAGCGCCTTCGTGAAGGGCGACGCGGGGTACCTGCTGCGGACCTGGCACCCGCGGACCCGGCCGGGGCGGCTGGACCTCGATCCGGGGACGCGGTGGACGGGGCTGGAGATCCTCGACACGGTCGACGGTTCCGCGTTCCACGCCACGGGGGTCGTGGAGTTCCGGGCCTCCTACCGGGGCGGGGCGCTGCGGGAGCGCAGCCGCTTCGAGCGGGTGGCGGGCGCCTGGGTGTACGTGGACGGGGAGTTCCCGGAGGGGTAGGGCCGCGCCGCCCGGGACGCGGGGCGGGTCGCGGGGTGCGTCACGGCGCCAGGATGTCGAGTTCCTGGAGCGCGCCGACGGTGATCTCGCGCGTCAGCCTCTCCGCGCGGTCCGCGTCGCGTTCGCGGACCGCCTCCGCGACCCGTACGTGCAGGGTGACGGCGGCCGGGTCGGGGTCCTCGAACATGACCTCGTGCTGGGTGCGGCCCGAGAGGACCTCCGCGACGACGTCCCCGAGGCGGGCGAACATCTCGTTGCCGGAGGCCGTGAGGATCACGCGGTGGAAGGCCACGTCGTGGAGGAGGTAGCCCTCCAGCCGGTGGCCGCGCGAGTTGGCCACCATGCCGAGCGCGCACTCGGTGAGTTCGGCGCACTGCTCCGCCGTGGCGTTGCGCGCCGCCAGGCCCGCCGCGACCGGTTCGATCGCCGAACGCAGGACGGTGAGGGAGCGCAGCTGGTGGGGGCGGTCGGCGCCGGCCAGCCGCCAGCGGATGACCTGCGGGTCGTAGACGTTCCACTCGGCCTTCGGGCGTACGGTCACGCCCACCCGGCGCCGCGACTCGACCAGGTGCATCGACTCCAGGACGCGGACCGCCTCACGCATCACGGAGCGTGAGACGTCGAAACGCTGGGCCAGTTCGTCGGTGCGCAGGACGCTGCCCGGAGGGTACTCACCCGCGGTGATGGCGGGGCCGAGGGTGTCGAGTACGCGGCCGTGCAGACCCCGGCCCGGAATGGTCATGCACTCAGCGTACGTGCCACGTCACGGAGTCGAAAAGTCAGACTTATTTGTCACAGGCTCTTGAATTCGTCGTACCTAATGGGTTTCAGTGTCGTCGACATCAGGTGTCGAGGAAGACAGCGAGGCAGAGATGCGTACCCCCCACGTCGTCGTGGTGATGGGCGTCGCCGGCACGGGCAAGACCACCATCGGTCCGCTGCTCGCCGCCCGGCTGGGCGTTCCCTACGCCGAGGGCGACGACTTCCACCCGCCGGCCAACATCGCCAAGATGTCGGCCGGCACCCCGCTCGACGACGACGACCGGGGTCCGTGGCTCGACGCCATCGGCGACTGGGCGCACGGGCGGGCCGGGCTGGGCGGGGTCGTCAGCTGCTCGGCGCTGAAGCGGTCGTACCGCGACCGGCTCAGGACCGCAGCCCCCGGGATCGTGTTCGTGCACCTCGCCGGTGACCGGGCGCTGATCGAGGACCGGATGGCGCACCGGCAGGGACACTTCATGCCGACCGCGCTGCTGGACTCCCAGTTCGCCACGCTCCAGCCGCTCGAAGCGGACGAGGCGGGGGTCGCGGTCGATGTGACCGGGACGCCCGAGGAGATCACCGAACGCGCCGCCCGGGCGCTCGACGGGCTTCCCGGCACCCGGCGGTAGCCGGCCCGCTCCCCCGGGCGGCCACCGCGGCAGCAGTACCCGCAACACCCCTCTCTCCCATCCCCGTAATCCCCGTAACGCGTAAGGGACCCCCCGTGACCAGACTCAGCGTCGAGATGCTGGCGGCGGACAGTGTCGAGCCGATCACCTCGGCCGGTCATGCCCAGCTGGGCATCGCCGTGCTGGCGGGCATCGCCGTCATCGTCCTGCTCATCACCAAGTTCAAGCTGCACGCCTTCCTGGCGCTGACCATCGGCTCGCTCGCGCTCGGCGCGTTCGCCGGGGCGCCGCTCGACAAGGCGATCGCCAGTTTCACCACCGGTCTCGGCGCCACGGTCGCCGGTGTGGGCGTGCTCATCGCGCTCGGCGCGATCCTCGGCCGGCTGCTCGCCGACTCCGGGGGCGCCGACAGAATCGTCGACACGATCCTCGCCAAGGCGGGCGGCCGGTCGATGCCGTGGGCGATGGTGCTGATCGCCTCGGTGATCGGGCTGCCCCTGTTCTTCGAGGTCGGCGTCGTCCTGCTGATCCCCGTCGTGCTGATGGTCGCCAAGCGCGGCAACTACTCGCTGATGCGCATCGGCATCCCGGCGCTGGCCGGTCTGTCCGTGATGCACGGCCTGGTCCCGCCGCACCCCGGCCCGCTGGTCGCGATCGACGCCGTGGACGCCAACCTGGGCGTGACGCTCGCGCTGGGCGTGCTGGTCGCCGTCCCGACGGTGATCATCGCCGGTCCGGTGTTCTCCCGGTACGCCGCCCGCTGGGTGGACGTCCAGGCCCCGGACCGGATGATCCCGCAGCGGCCCTCGGAGGACCTGGAGAAGCGTCCGGGCTTCGGGATCACCCTGGTGACGATCCTGCTGCCGGTCGTGATGATGCTGGCCAAGGCGCTCGTCGACATCGTCGTGGACGACCCCGGGAACACCGTGCAGCGCGTGTTCGACGTGGTCGGCTCCCCGCTGATCGCCCTGCTCACCGCCGTCGTCGTCGGCATGTTCACCCTCGGCCGGGCGGCCGGCTTCACCAAGGACCGGATCTCCTCCACGGTCGAGAAGTCCCTCGCGCCCATCGCCGGCGTCCTGCTGATCGTCGGCGCGGGCGGTGGCTTCAAGCAGACGCTGATCGACTCCGGCGTGGGCCGGATGGTCCTGGAGATCTCCGAGGACTGGTCGATCCCGGCCCTGCTGCTGGCCTGGCTGATCGCGGTGGCGATCCGACTGGCGACCGGCTCGGCGACCGTGGCGACGATCTCGGCGGCCGGCCTGGTCGCGCCGCTCGCCGCCGACATGTCGACCGCGCACACCGCCCTGCTGGTCCTGGCGATCGGCGCCGGCTCGCTGTTCTTCAGCCACGTCAACGACGCCGGCTTCTGGCTGGTGAAGGAGTACTTCGGCCTGAGCGTCGGCCAGAACATCAAGACCTGGTCGATCATGGAGACCATCATCTCGGTGGTCGCCGGCGGCCTGGTCCTGCTGCTCTCCCTGGTCATATAGACCGGTCGTACGGTCCCGCGGTCACACGGCCGCCCGGTCCCGCGGTCCCCAGGGCCGCGGGACCGAGGTCGTACAGGGCCGCGGGACCGGGGTCCTGCGGGCCCGCGGGACCGGTTCACCCGCTGTCGGCCTCGGCCTCGGCGGCGGCGACCGTGCGGTTCGTAGTCGGTCAGCGGTGCCACAGCGGGTGCTCCCGCTCGGCCCAGTCCGGGTTCACCGATCCGGTGCGCATGCCGCGGCGGGCCTCCGGATCGCCGAGGGCCATGCCGATGTGGCCGGCCAGGACGACGCCGACGGCCAGGGCCAGCCAGTCGTGCACGAAGGTCGCACTGGTCCGCCACACGAGCGGGGTCAGGTGGGTGAACCACATGAGCAGCCCGGTGCCGAGCATCACCACCGCGGCCCCGGCGATCCACGCGGCGTAGACCTTCTGGCCCGCGTTGAACTTGCCCGCCGGCCTGGACTCCCGCCGCCGGTCGCGGCGCAGGGCCGCGCGCAGCCAGCGGCGGTCGTGCGGGCCGAAGCGGTTGAGGCGGCCGAGGTCGGCGCGGAACGCGCGGGAGACGAGGCCGGCCAGGACGGGGGCGGGCAGGGCGAGGCCGGTCCACTCGTGGACCCGGACGACCAGCTCGCGGCGCCCGACGAGCTGCGCGAGCTGGGGGACGTAGAGGAAGGCCGCCGTCAGCACGCACACGGCCATGAGCAGGGCGGTCGCGCGGTGCACGAGGCGTTCGGCCGGGCTGAAGCGGCGGATCCGGGCCGGGGCGGGCGGCGCGTCAGTTCGTGGGCTCATCGTCCCGCCCGTTCGAACGGCCCACCCAGGCGTCGACGTCGTAGCCGCGCCTCTCCCAGTAGCCGGTCTCCACCTTCTCGGTGACGGTGATGCCCGAGAGCCACTTGGCGGACTTGTAGAAGTACATGGGTGCCACGTACAGGCGGACCGGGCCGCCGTGCTCGTGGCCGAGGTCCTCGTCCCGCATGCGCAGGGCGACCAGGACGTCGGGGCGGCGGGCCTGGGCGAGGGTGAGGCTCTCGGTGTAGGTGCCGTCGAAGCAGGTGAAGCGGACGGCGCCGGCGCGTGCGCGCACTCCGGCCGCGTCGAGCAGGACCGACAGCCGTACGCCCTCGAAGGGCGTCTCGGGCACCCGCCAGCCGGTGACGCACTGGACGTCCCTGACCACGCGGGTCTGCGGCAGCGCCCTCAGGCCGGCCAGGGTGTGGACGGCGGGCCGGTCGACCAGGCCGTCGACGGTCAGGCGGTAGTTCCCGGCGTTCCGGTGCGGTACGGAGGAGGCCACCGAGTAGTAGCGGAAGCCGCCCCCGTTGGGGAGCAGGTCGGTGAGGCCGGTGGGGTCCTTGTCGGCGGCGCGGCCCAGGAAGTCCTCCAGGCCGCGCTGGAGGTCGGGGGCGGCGACGACGCCGAGGGCGCCCAGGCCGAGCATGCCGAGGAAGACGCGGCGGCCGACGGGGGTGCCGCGCTCCTCGGGCGGTTCGGAATTCACTCCTCCATTCGAGCACCTGGGGGCCGGGCGGGGCCAGGGAGGCGGGTCGGCCGTCAGGATTCCGTCATCGTTCTCGGGGTTTCCGGGTTTCCGGGTTCCCGGGTTTCCGGCGTGCCGGGGGCGTCCCGCTTCCTCACCTCATGTCATCTTCGCGGCCGTTCCTGGCCCAGCGCCGCCGTCCGGGCCGCGCGGAAGGCGGCGTACGGGTCGCGGTCGGGGTAGGACCAGGGGGCGGGGGTGACGTGGTCGCCGATACGGCGGAAGAGGGCGGCGGCCTCGGCGGGCAGGCCCTCGCAGAACTTGGCGTGGGCGAGGAAGTTCAGGTCGACCAGACGGCGGGGGTGGTCGTCGTGCTCCCACTCCAGCCACCAGTCGAAAGCCGCCTTCATCACGTCGGCGGCCCGGTGGTCGCGCCAGTGCAGGGCGGTCGTCGGGTCGGCGGGGGCGTGGCCGCGGACGGCCAGGGCCCGGTAGCGCTCGGCGTGCGCGACGATCGGGAGGATGGCCAGCGGGGAGTCGGCGGGTGCCTGCTCGGCCGCCCAGGCGGCGAAGTCGTACACCTCGTGCAGCGGGTCCGGGCCCGCGTCGGCGCGACGCTCGGCCAGCAGGGCGACCATCAGGTGGTGGGCGTGGTGGTGGTCGCGGTGACGGGCCCGGATCTCCTCGAAGAACCGGACGGCGTCAGCGGTGCCCTCGCGTTCCAGCATCAGCAGGCCGAGCCAGGGCGTGGGGTCGGCGGGCGCCGCCGCGGCGGCGGCCCGGCAGGCCGCGCGGGCGGCGGCCGGGGTCTCCCCGCCGCGCAGGGCGCGCGCGACCAGGGCCAGGGCGAGCAGCACCGAGGCGTCGGCGGAGCCGGGCTCGGCCGCCAGCCACTCCTGGGCCGAGGCGGCGGCGTGCGGTTCGAGGGCGAGGACGGTGACGCGGTGTCCGCGCCGGTCCCAGTCGTCGCCGGTGCGGGCGAGCAGCGAGCGGACGGCCTGCCGGCGGCCCCGGGCCGGCACGGCGCGGGCGGAGGCCAGCTCGGCGTCGTCGAGCGCCGCGTGACCGGGCTCGGCGTGACCGGGCGCCGCGTGACCGGGCGCCGCGTGACCGGGCTTGGCGTGACCGGGCTCGACACGGTCGAACGCGGCCTCGTCGAGCGCGGCGGCGCCGAACGCGGCGCGGGCCGTCGCGGCGTCGTCGAGCGCCGCGCCGGCGGTCGTGGCCGGACGCTGCCGGCTCCGGGCCGGGGACAACGGGGGTCGGGGCACCGCGGGACTTCCTCATCCTCCTCGGTGACGGGCCGGGCAGGCGGCCGCACACGTCCGGGGGCGGCGGGCCCGTCATCGGCCCGCAATCGACCGATCACCCACAGCAAACCCCCGGTCGGCGCCCACCGTCAAGCGCCGCAGTCACATGACGGACGTCAACTCCTGTCACCGACAGGGAACTTGGCCGGTCTCGCGGCTGGTCACGGCGGGGCCGCGGCGACGGATGTGGCGTACGCCATGGCGCGGCCCGCTCCGGTCCCGCAGCATGGCGGTACGGTCGCTCCGCGCCGCCCCCGGTGCCGCGACCGCGTGGGGCGCCCCGTGAGCGGGCACTCGCCGAGGTACACATTCCCGGGCACTCCGGGGCGCCGGGAGCGCCAGGAGGCTACAGTCGGTCACTACACACCCCGTGGCCCGACCCGATGATCGAGGTACACAGCGTGTCGGTTCTGGTTCTGGTTCTCGCCGTGAGCGCCGCCTGCTGCCTGGGCTTCGGATTCGTCCTCCAGCAGAACGTGGCCCGGGAGGCGCCCCTCGGCGACTTCCTCTCGCCCCGGCTGCTGCTCGACCTGATGCGCGTGCCGCGCTGGCTCGGCGGCATCGGGCTGATGGTGGCCGGCATGGCGCTCGGCGCCGCCGCCCTCGGGCAGGGCGAGCTGTCCCTGGTCGAGCCGCTCCTCGCGACGAACCTGCTGTTCGCCCTGGCCCTGTCCCGCCACCAGACCAGACAGCCGCTGGGCCGACAGGGCTGGGCGGGCCTGCTGCTGCTCGCGGGCGGGGTGAGCGCGTTCATCGTGGCGGGCGAACCGCGCGGCGGCACGGCACTCTCCGACCCGCTGCGGCAATGGCTGATCATCGGCGTGATGGCCGGACTGGCCCTGACGCTCACCGCCTGCGCCAAGCGCTCCCGGCTGTCCGCCGCCCCGGTGCTGCTGGCCCTCGCGGCCGGACTGCTCTACGGCGTCCAGGACGCCCTGACCCGCATCAGCGGGGAACGCTTCTCCGAGGGCGGCCTCGTCGGACTGCTCACCGGCTGGGAGCCGTACGCCGTGCTGGCGCTCGGGGTGACCGGGCTGGTGCTGGTGCAGAGCGCGTTCGAGGCGGCGCCGCTGCGGATGTCGCTGCCCGCGCTGACCGCCGCCCAGCCGCTGGCCGGGATCATCTGCGGGGTGGGTTTCCTCGGGGACCGGCTGCGCACCGACGCGGGTGCGCTGGCCTGGGAGGCGGCGGGGCTCGCGGCGGTCGTCGTCGGCATCATGCTGCTCGGGCTGCACCCGGCGATGCCGCAGGGCGCGGCCCCGCGCGAGCGGGTGCCCGACCTCCAGCCGCTCTGACCCCCGGCTGCTCCGCCCTCCAGCCGCTGCGGCCCCCGGCCGCTGCGCTCCCTGGCGGTTCCGGCCTCCGGCGGCTCCGCCTCGCCGGCCGGACCGCCGTCCGCTCTTGCGGCCGGTCCACCCGCCCGCCTTCGCGCCCGTCCCTGCTTGGATGGGCGGATGAGCGCTTCTGACGAGATCCTCGACGTCGTCGACGAGCACGACCGGGTGGTGGACCGCCTGCCGCGCGGGCAGGTGTACGCCCGGGGCCTGCGCCACCGGTGCGTCTTCGTCCGGGCCCGGGACGCCGAGGGCCGCCTCTTCGTCCACCGCCGCACCCCCACCAAGCTGGTCTTCCCCTCGCTCCACGACATGTTCGTCGGCGGGGTGGTCGGCGCGGGCGAGAGCTACGACGACGCGGCCCTGCGCGAGGCCGAGGAGGAACTCGGCGTGAACGGCCTGCCGCGTCCGGAGTTCCTCTTCAAGTTCCTCTACGACGGCGGCGCCCGCGGGAGCTGGTGGTCGGCCGTGTACGAGGTGCGCTGCGACCTGCCGGTGAACCCCCAGGCGGAGGAGGTCGCCTGGCACGCCTTCCTCACCGAGGAGGAGGTCGAGCGCCGGCTGCGCGACTGGGAGTGGGTGCCGGACGGTCTCGCCGCGTACGAACGGCTCAGGGCGTCGCGGGCGGCGGACCGAGGCGCGGCGGGCACGCGGACGGACGCCGGGTAGGGTCCGCCGGGTGAGCGAGTTCGTGCGGAACGTCCGGCTGTGGTTCGCGCCCGAAGGGGTCCGGCAGGAGGGGGTGACGCCCGACTACCGGTTCTCGCTGGCCAACGAGCGCACCTTCCTGGCCTGGCTGCGGACCGCGCTGGCGCTGATCGGCGGCGGGTTCGCGGTGGACCAGTTCCTGCCGGACCTGCGCTGGGGCTGGCGGGTGGGGCTGGCCCTGGCGCTGCTGGCGGCGGGCGTGCTGTGCGCCCTGCGGGCGGTGAACCACTGGGTGCGCTGTGAGCGGGCCATGCGGCGGGGCGAGGACCTGCCGGTGTCGCGCTTCCCCGCGCTGCTCGGCGTCGTCGTCGCCGTGGTGGCCGTGGCGATGGTCGTCGTCGTGCTGCTCGGGTGGGAGGGATGACCGGGTGGGAGGGGTGACCGGCGACCGCGATCCGGGGCTCCAGCCGGAGCGGACCCGGCTCGCCTGGCGGCGTACGACGCTGTCGGTCACCGTGGCCGCCGTGCTCGGGGCGAAGGTGGCGCTGCAGGGCGGCGCGTCGGTGCCCGCGGTCGCCGGGTGCGCGGCGTGCTGCCTGCTCTGGCTGGTTCTCCTCGTCCTGGCCCACCGCCGCATCCGCGTGCTCGCGTCGGCGGCGGCGCCCCCGGCCCTTGACCCCCGGCACGCCGCCGCGGCGGCGCTGTGCACGGTGGCGCTGGCGGTGTGCGCGGTGGCACTGGTGGTGTGAGCCGCGGGGCGGCCGGGGCCGCGCAGCCGAAACCGCGGGGCGAGGACCTCGGGGGCGTGTTTCGAAAGTGGCGTCGCCGGACCGGGGGCGCCCCCTCCGGGGGAGGGACCTTCGCAACACGCCCTGGGCCGGGGCTCAGTCCTGCGTCTCGTCCGGCCATGGCACCGTCACCGCGATCTTTCCGCGGGTGCGGCCCTCCTCGTTGCGGCGGTAGGCCTCCGCCGCCCGTTCCAGGGGGAACGTCTCCGACACGTGGACCGACACCACGCCCTGTTCGGCCAGTTCCGCCAGACGGGTGAGGTCCTCGGCGTCGGGGCGCACGAAGGAGTAGCGGCCGCCGTACTCGACGACGTCGCCGTCGGCGATCGACACCAGCCGGCCCTCGGGGGCCAGCAGGTTCGCGGAGGTCTTCAGGGTGTCCCCGCCGACCGTGTCGAAGACCGCGTCCACGCCCTCCGGGGCGAGGCCCCGCACCCGTTCGGCCAGGCCCTCGCCGTAGGCCACGGGCTCACCGCCCAGGGAGCGCACGTGGTCGTGGTTGGCCTCGCTCGCCGTGCCGATCGCGCGGGCGCCCAGATGGCGGGCGAGCTGCACGGCGACGGAGCCGACACCGCCGGCCGCCGCGTGGATCAGGACGGTCTCGCCGCGCCTGACCCGCAGGGCCTTGTGCAGGACCTGGTAGGCGGTGAGGCCGGCCAGCGGCAGGCCCGCGGCTTCCTCCCAGGTGAGGTTGCGCGGCTTGCGGGCGAGGGTGCGTACCGGGGCGGCGACGTACTCGGCGAAGGTGCCGCGGGAGAGGAAGTCCTCGCGGACGTAGCCGATCACCTCGTCGCCGACCGAGAACTCGGTGACCGCCGCGCCCGGCCGGACGACGACGCCGGAGACGTCCCATCCGGGGATCACGGGGAAGACCGCGTCCAGGACGCCGTCGAGGTGGCCCTCCCGGCACTTCCAGTCGACGGGGTTGACGGCGGCCGCCCGCACCTTGACCAGCACGGTGTCGGGGCCGACCTTGGGGTCGCGGACCTCCCCGTACTCGAGGACCTCGGGACCGCCGTACCGGCTGTAGCTGATGCCCTTCATGGCACCGACCCTCCGGGGTGTCCGCACGCCGCGCAAGCCGGGTGTCCGGGCGTGCGTCGCTGCGACCACGTCGGCCACCCGCGCGTCCCGACGGCGTCCTCCCCCGGCCGGCGGTCTCCGCCCGGTCCGGCGACCGTTCCCCGGGGGCTCCCCGGGGGCTCCCCGGGGGCTCCCCGGGGGCTCCCCGGGGGCCGCCGGGGAGGGCTGTCGCCCTGTCGTGGCCCCGATCACTTCGGGTGCTCCCTCTGGACGTACATACCGACCGGTCGGCATCATGGGGCGGGTTCCCGTCCCCCGCCCGTAGGAGCGATGTATGACCTCCGACCACCCGCCCGGACTCGACCTCGACCGGCTGCGCGTCCTGCTCGACCGTGAGCGTCCCGGCCTGGTCGACGGGCCCCTCACCGGCCGGCTGATCGAGGGCGGACGGTCGAACCTGACCTACGCGGTCACCGACGGCGGTTCCCGGTGGGTCGTCCGGCGGCCCCCGCTCGGCCACGTGCTGGCCACCGCGCACGACATGCGGCGCGAGCACCGGGTGATCGCAGCCCTGCACCCGACCAGCGTGCCGGTGCCGCGTCCGGTGCTGCTGTGCGAGGACGAGGAGGTGCTGGGAGCTCCCTTCTACGTGATGGAGTTCGTCGAGGGCACCCCGTACCGCACGGCCGACCAGCTGCTCCCGCTCGGCCCGGAGCGCACCCGCGGCGCGGTGCTGTCGCTCGTGGACACCCTGGTGGCACTGCACGCGGTGGACCCGGCCGCGGTGGGCCTCGCCGACTTCGGCCGCCCCGAGGGCTTCCTCGACCGGCAGCTGCGCCGCTGGGGCAAGCAGCTGGACGCCTCCCGCAGCCGCGACCTGGCCGGCATCGACGAGCTGCACGCCGCGCTCGGCCGGTCGCTGCCCTCCTCCCCCGCCCCCGCGGTCGTGCACGGCGACTACCGGCTCGACAACGTCCTGATCGGCGAGGACGACACGATCCGGGCGATCCTCGACTGGGAGATGTCGACGCTCGGCGACCCGCTGACCGACCTGGGCCTGCTGGTGATGTACAGCGTGCCGCTGGAGGTCCCGCACTCCCCCGTCTCCACCACCGCCTCGGCCCCCGGGCACCCGTCCCCGGCCGAGCTGATCGAGCGGTACGCCGCGCGCTCGGGGCGCGACGTGTCGGCCGTCTCCTGGTACACGGCGTTCGCCTGGTTCAAGCTCGCCGTGATCCTGGAGGGCATCCACTACCGCTACACGCTGGGCCGGACGGTGGGCCGCGGCTTCGACCGCATCGGCGAGCTGGTCCCCGTCTTCATCCACCACGGTCTGACCACCCTCCAGGAAGGCTGACGCCATGGACTTCGCGTTCGACGCGCGCACCGAGGAACTGCGCGCCAAGCTGCTCGCCTTCATGGACGAGCACGTGTACCCGGCCGAGGCGGTCGCCGAGGAGCAGCGGGCCCTGCTCGCCTCGCCGTGGGAGACCCCGGCGGTGGTGGAGGAGCTGAAGGCCGAGGCCCGCCGCCAGGGGCTGTGGAACCTCTTCCTGCCGGACACCGAGTACGGCGCCGGCCTCACGAACCTCCAGTACGCGCCGCTGGCCGAGATCACCGGCCGCTCCCCGCAGCTGGCGCCGACCGCGCTGAACTGCGCCGCGCCGGACACCGGCAACATGGAGGTGCTCTCGCAGTTCGGCGACGAGCGGCAGCGCAAGCAGTGGCTGGAGCCGCTGCTGGCGGGTGAGATCCGCTCGGCGTTCGCGATGACCGAGCCGGAGGTGGCCTCCTCAGACGCCACGAACATCACCACGCTCATCGAGCGGGAGGGCGACGAGTACGTCGTCACCGGCCGCAAGTGGTACATCTCCGGGGCGATGAACCCGGACTGCAAGATCTTCATCGTGATGGGAAAGACGGACCCCGACGGTCCCGACATCCGCCGCCAGCAGTCCATGGTGCTGGTGCCCCGCGACACCCCGGGGGTGACCGTCGAGCGCGCGATGAAGGTCTTCGGTTACGAGGACCACTACCACGGCGGTCACGCCGAGGTGGTCTTCGACCACGCGCGCGTGCCGGTGACGAACCTGATCGGGGAGGAGGGCGGCGGTTTCGCCATCGCCCAGGCGCGGCTCGGTCCGGGCCGGATCCACCACTGCATGCGGCTGATCGGCATGGCGGAGCGGGCGATCGAGCTGATGTGCCGCCGGGCCGTCTCGCGCGAGGCGTTCGGCAAGGCGCTGGGACAGCAGGGCGTGGTGCACAACTGGATCGCCGACGCGCGCGTGACCGTCGAACAGCTGCGGCTGCTGGTCCTCAAGACGGCCTGGATGATGGACACGGTGGGCAACCGGGGGGCGCACACGGAGATCCAGGCGATCAAGATCGCGACGCCGCGGGCGGTCGTGGACATCATCGACCGGGCGATCCAGCTGCACGGCGCGGGCGGCGTCAGCCAGGACTTCCCGCTGGCCGAGCTGTACGCCGGGGCGCGGACGCTGATGATCGCCGACGGCCCGGACGAGGTGCACCAGCGGTCGCTGGCGCGGCGGGAGCTGAAGAAGTACCGGTGAGGCGACGGGTGGGGGGCGGCCGCCGTGAGCGGCCGCCCCCCACCTGGCCAGGGTCTTTCGTTTGGATCAGGCCGGATCAGGGAGCGGGGTCCGGTGCCGTGGCTCGCAAGGCGGAGGAGGGAGTCAGGGCGGAGCCCTGGCGACCGACGACAACGCGGCGAGGTGCGGCACCGGGGCCCGCGAGCCCGGCCTGATCCAAACGAGAGGCCCTAGGGGCGCAGCGCCCGCAGCAGCAGGTCGGCCAGGTGGTCGGCGACCTCCTGGGGGCTCAGGGGGCCGTCCGGCCGGTACCAGGTCGACAGGTGGTGCACGGACCCGAAGTGGTAGTCCACGATCAGGTCGGCCGGAGTCGCCGTCGAGAAGACACCGCTGCGCTGGCCCTCCTCGATGAGGGCGCGGAACCGCTCGTGGTAGCGGCGGCGCTCGGCGCGGACCTGCTTGTTCTTCTCGGGACCGAGGTGGTGCATCGAGCGGAAGAAGATCGACGCGTCGTCGAGGTTCTCGATCGTCGTGACGACCACGTCGGCCGCGGCACCCCGCAGCCGCTTCTCGATCGGCTCGTCGGCGTTCGCGAAGGCGTCCAGGCGTTCCTGCTGGACGCGCAGCACGCGCGCGTACACCTCGTGCAGGAGGTCGTCCTTGGAGCCGAAGTAGTGGTAGAGCGCCCCCTTGGTGACGCCCGCCGCCTCGACGATCTCCTGGACCGAGGTGCGGTCGTAGCCCCGCTCCGCGAAGAGCCGGGTGGCGGCGGCGAGCAGCCGCTGCGGCACGGGGGTCCCGTCGCCGTCCGTCGTCCTGGGCACTGCCGCCACCTGCCTTCCGTTCGCCTTACCGACCGCTCTGCGGGCGGGAGCGCAGTTCCCGCCGGAGGATCTTCCCACTCGCCGTCTTCGGCAGGTCGGGCAGGATCTCCACCTGCCGCGGGTACTTGTAGGCGGCCAGTCTCTCCTCGCAGTACGCGGCGAGCTCCCCGGGGTCCGTGCCGGCGCCGGGACGCAGGCTGATGTAGGCCTTCACGGTCTCCCCGCGGTACCCGTCGGGCACCCCGACGACGGCCGCCTCGCGCACCGCCGGGTGGGTGTACAGCACGTCCTCGACCTCGCGCGGCCAGACCTTGAAGCCGGACGCGTTGATCATGTCCTTCTTGCGGTCGACGACGTACAGCCAGCCCTGTTCGTCCATGAAGCCGATGTCGCCGGTGCGCAGCTCGCCGCCGGGGAAGGTCTCGGCGGTGGCGTCGGGGCGGCGCCAGTAGCCGGGAACCACCTGGGGACCGCGCACGACGATCTCGCCCTGTTCGCCGAAGGGCACCTCCTCGCCCCGGTCGTCGACGATCCGCACGACCGTGTCGGGGCCCGGCACGCCGACCGCGAGGGTTCCGGAGGCCGGGTCGACGGGCGCCTCCCGGTGGGGCGGGACGGAGGCGCAGGGGGCGGTGCACTCGGTGAGGCCGTAGCCGTTGCGGATGTACGGCCCGAAGCCCGCCCGGAACTTCTCCACCAGGGCCGGCGGCAGCGGGGCGCCGCCGGAGGAGATGTTCACGAAGGAGGCGAAGTGGTCGCGCGTGACGGCCGGGTGGGCGGCCAGCGCCATGAAGGCGGTGGACGGGCCGACCGTGTAGTGCGGGCGGTGCTCGGCGAACGCCTCCAGGACGACGCCCGCCTCGAACCGGTACGTCAGGACGAGCGTGCCGGCGCTGTCGAGGCAGGCGCCGAGCTGGCAGACCATGCCGGTGATGTGGAACAGGGGCGCGAGCGCGTGGTAGACGGGCGCCTCGGGCAGGTGCAGGCCGGTGCGCTGCCGTTCGGCGTTGTACATGATGTTGGCGTGCGTGTTGGTGGCGCCCTTCGGTGCGCCGCTGGTGCCCGAGGTGTAGCTGATCAGGGCGGTGTCGGCGGCGGCCGGGTCGCGGTCGGCGGGCGCCGGGTGTCCGGCGCGGGCGACGGCGGTGAGGTCGTCGGCGTCAGCGGCCCGCGGCAGCCGTTCGAAGCCGAGCACGCGCGTGTCGCCGCGGGTCTGGAAGTCCAGTTCGCAGGCCGTCAGCACGATCCGCACCGACGAGCCGGCGGCGGTCTCGCGCAGGTACGCCTCCCAGGCGCGGTCGGCGCAGATCAGCGCGGCCGCCTCGGCGTCCCGCAGGACGTGGGCGACCTCGCCCGACTTGTACATGGGGTTGACGGGGACGACGATCGCGCCGGCCTTCCACGCGCCCAGCACGGCGAGCACGAAGTGCGGGGAGTTCTGGAGCAGGACGGCGACCCGGTCGCCCCGCTCCAGGCCGCGGGCCGCCAGGTGTCCGGCGACGGAGTCGCTCAGCTCGTCCGCCTCGCGATAGGTGAGACGGCCGTCGAAGTAGGTGAGGAAGGGGCGTTCCGGCGCCTCGGCGGCGGCCCGGCGCAGGGCGTGCACCAGGGAGTCGGCCGGGTCGACGGGGCCGCGCTGGGCCTCGTCGAGGAGGTCCAGCCAGGGCTTGGCGGCGTACCGGGAGGCGGTCATCCGGCGGCCTCCCACTTCTGCTGGATGTGGTTCATGGTGGCCAGCCAGCGGTCGGGGTCACCGGCCCGCGCCCGGTAGTACCCGGCGACCTCGGGGTGCGGCAGGATCAGGAAGCGGTCCTCGGCCATCCCCGCGAAGAGGGCGTCGGCGACGTCCCGCGGCTCGATCGCGGTCGGCCGGAGCACCAGGTCGCCCGCGCTGCCGGTGGCGTCGAGCATGTCGGTGCGCACGCCCTGGGGACAGATGGCGTGGACCTTGATGCCGCGGTGGCGGTAGGTCAGCGACAGCCACTCGGCGAAGGCGTACGCGCCGTGCTTGGTCACGCTGTAGGGCGCGGCGCCGATCATCGTGAGCAGTCCGGCGGCGGAGACGGTGGAGACGAACCGGCCCGAGCCGCGCTCCAGCCAGTCGGGGATCAGGGCGTGTGCCGCGCGGACGTGGGCCATCACGTTGACGTCCCAGGCCAGCGCCCACACCGACTCGTCGGCCGCCTCGGAGCCGCCCGAGCCGACACCGGCGTTGGCGCAGTAGACGTCGACGGTGCCGCCGAGCGCCTCGCGGGCGTCGGTGAGGATCGCGGAGGCGTCGCCCGGCACGGCGGTGCCGCCGATCTCCTCGGCCACGGCCTTCGCCCGGTCCGCGTCGAGGTCGTTGACGACGACCCGCGCCCCCTCGGCGGCGAAACGCCGGGCGAGCGCGGCCCCGATGCCGCCTCCCGCCCCGGTGACGACGACTCCAGCACCTCGAACGGCTTCCACCATCGATCTCCTTCGACCCGGCTCCGGCCTGACTTCCGGCCGCCAGACTAACCGGTCGGTATGTTTCGGGAAAGGGTCGGCGCAGCACGGGTGAGGGGCGTGGGGGCGCGGCCACCGCCCGGCTCCGCGGCGCGGGGAGGCGTGCTTCGCGCCCGCCTCCCCGCGTTCCGGGGAGGACGGCGGGCGGAGTGCGGACCCCGTGCACGAGCGGGACGTCCTCGGCCCGGCCCGCACCGGCAGCACCCCGCTCGTGATCGCGAAGAGGGCCTGGAGCGGCTTCGCCCGGCGCGACGGCGGGCGGATCGACGAGCTCACGGGCTCCGCGCGGGTGCGCACGGCGATCGAGACGGGCAGCCGGGGCCGGACGAGGCGGCGGCGGCCCGGCGGGAGGGGCCGGCCGCCTTCCGGCGGATGCGCCGGGAGCAGCTGCCGTACCGGTGGGCGGGGCGCACGGCGACGTCGTGCGCCCCGGACCGGCCGGGGTGGTCAGCGGTGGGAGGTGAACTCCACGACCTGCTGGTAGGTGGGACGGTTCTGCCAGCTGATGTTGCCGTGCTTGATGCCGCCGAGGGTGCGCTGGACGATCGAGTCGGCGCACCACTGGTTGCCCGCGGCGCACAGCGTGTCGCCGGGGTAGACCTGGGCCGCGGTGCGGCCGGCCGCCTGTTTCAGGGTGGAGAGCAGGACGTCGCGGCAGGCGCCGAGGTCGCCGCCGCCGCAGTAGGCGCGGCCGAGCGCGCCCTGCACCGGCTCACCGAGCACCGCCCGGATGTCCTTGTCGACATAGCTCCACCAGCCGTACTGGAAGGCGCTGCCGGCGTGCGCGCCGGTCGGGCCGTGGGCGGCCGAGGGGCTCTCGTCGACGGGCAGGTTGTCCGTCATGGCGGTGTAGAGCGCGGTGCCGAGGCCGGGTTCGAACTCGGCCTTCACCAGCAGCGGCCACCAGGCGTCGAGGATGCGGACGGCGTCCGCGTCGGCGTACGTCCTCGAACCGGCCGTGGTCTCCGTGCGCCGGCCCCCGGCCGCCAGCCAGGTCCGGAGTCTGGCGACCGCGGCCGAGGCCGTGGTGTCGGTGACCGGGGAGGTGTCGATCACCTTCAGCAGGTCGGGCAGCACGTCCTCGGCGCGCAGATCGGCCAGTGCCGCGTCCGCCATCGCCTTCGTCAGCGACGCCCGCGTGACGCCGCCGGCCCGCACCAGCTTCTTCACCCGGTCCTCCAGCAGGTTGCCGCGGTGCACCGAGCCGTTGCCCCAGGGCGCGGTCGCGTAGTCCTTCGCCTGCTTGTTGTTCCAGGAGATGTAGTAGTCCTGGTCGACGGAGTTGGGGTGCGCCGACGCGGGGGTGTACGCCGCCGTGTTGGCCGTCGGCTGCCAGTCGCGCCACTCGTACGCCGGCCGCGCCCAGACCGGGAACTCGGCGTCGACGCCGCCCGCCCGGACCGGGTTGTCGCCGCTGTTGTAGTAGGCGGTGTGCTCGGAGTCGGCGTAGAACCAGTTGAAGGTGAAGTTGATGTGCTGCACCGCGCTCTGGAAGGACTGCGGTCCGGTGACGTGGGACGGGTCGTTCAGCATCTGGAAGCCGATGATGGAGTCGACCTCGTGCAGGAACGACGAGCGCAGGGTGGTGTAGGCGACCTTCTTGCCGCCGACGGTCGCCCGGTGCTCGACGGGACCGTAGGCGGTGCGCCAGACGCGCATCGTGTACGAACCGGCCGCGGTGCCGTCGGCGGTGGTCGGCTTCCAGGCGTTCTTCTGCTCGATCTTCTCCATCGCCGTGCAGGTGCCGCGGTACAGGTAGTGGTGGTCGTCCTGGCACAGCTCGACGGCGTAGGTGTCGATGATGTCCTGGCCGGAGGTGGTGGCGCTCCAGGCGTAGTCCTGGCCGCGGCCCAGCTCGACGTACATGCTCAGGCCCGCGAAGGAGGCGCCGCGGGCGCTGATGCCGGGACCCTGGATCTCCTGGAGCAGCAGGAGCTGCGGGGCGAAGTAGCCGGTCTGCGGGCCGAAGACGGCGACCGGGTGGCCGCTCGCGGTGTGGTCGCCGCTGACCACGAGGGCGTTGGACATGCCGCGCCGGGCGGAGGCGGTGGCGGCCGCGGCGGCCGTGCCGGAGGCCTCGGCGGCGGCGGTGCCGGACGCGCTGCCCGTGCGGTCGTACACCAGCGGTTCCTCGACCACCGAGCCGGGGTCGGGCAGGGCCTCGCCCTGCGGGTCCTCGGGCCGGACGGCGTAGGGGAAGCTCTTGCCGTCGTGCAGGGTCATGACGGCCTCGGGGTCGTTGCGCTCGCGGAAGGACTCCCAGACCGCGGTGCCCTGTTCGACGCCGTACCTCTCCTGGGCGGCGAGCAGCGAGATCGCGTTGTCGACCTCGCCGCCGCCCCCGGAGCCGAAGAGGGCGCCGATGACCGAGGCGAGCGCCACCAGGTCGGTGATCTTGAAGTGTTCGATGGTGCCCGCGTTGGTGATTGAGTCCTTGTGGCCCGTCAGGACGTATTCACCGGGGAAGTAACGGCCGCTGTCGGAGGCGTCGATGTAGGCGTTGATGCCGGCGAGGTAGGCGTTGGCGTCGTCCAGGGCCTGCCGGCCGCGGGTGCCGTTGGTGGCGACCGCGTTGTCGATCTGGGCCTGGAGGTCCGCCTCGGAATAGGGGGCGTGCCGCCAGAACTGCTGTTCCAGTCCCTGGTTGGAGGGATCTCCGCCCGCGAAGGAGGTGAGCCGGCCCCGGCCGACGTGCCGGAAGACGTCCATGAGCCACAGCCGGTCCTCCGCGGCCGCGTAACCGGCGCCGAACTCGGTGCCGTATCTGGTGGTGCCGGTGATGTGCGGTACGCCCGTCTTCTTGTCGCGGACGATCGTGACGTCGCCGCGGCCCGCGGGCTTGACGGTGGAGGCGACTTGATCGGCGGGGACACCGAAGGACGCGTCGTTGAAGAACGTGTTGATCGTGGAGTTGGTGAGCGTCGGATGACCCTTGGCGAGGTTGGCGTAGGGGCCGAGCTGGTCCTCGGCGTGCGCGGGCTGGATGCCGAAGGCCTGGTTGAGCAGGATCTGGGCCAGCGTGGCGTTGCCGTTCTGGCCGGGCGGCAGGATGTCGGAACACTGGTTTCCGCAGTGATCGTTCGCCGCCGTGACCTCGGCCGCTGCCGCCGCCTGGGAAAGAGGCGACAAAAGTCCGGCAATCAGGGCGCATACGGATGCGGTCTTCAGGAACCCGGGGATTCTGCCGGGAGTTCTCAGTCTGTCCAGTGCGGTGCGGGAGGTTCGCCGGGGCATCGGCAACTCCTAGCGACGGGGGTGGCGGAGAAGTTACCGCCGGTATCCCCGGAGTTGAAGATGAACATGCGTCACTTTTTGGAGTCGCCTCATCCGGCTCGTGGAGGGCATCGGAAAAAGGACGGACGGGAAGGGAGCCGAACCGGGTGGCGACACGTCTATTCGGCGACGTCCGTGCGACGACGCCGAAGTGACCGAAGTGCAGGTGCGAATGTGACGGAGGTGCAAGGCGATGGCCGGTTTCCGGAGTCTGGCGAGACAGGTGCGCGACCCGCGGTGCGATCTGGCACTGCGGCGCTACTCGCTCCGCAAGTGCCTTGAGCGGTTCGCCCCTTACGGGCACAGGGCCACCTGGGACCATCTGTGCTCGCGTGCCGGGTTCGGTCCCGAGGACCGTTCCCCCGATCCGGTGCGGCTCGTGGCCGCGCTGGACGAGCTGGAGGAGGCACGCGCGGTGTGGCTGGCCTACGAGGCCGAGTTCGCCGACCGCCGCAGGAAGGAGAAGCACGACGGGCTGCGCCGGCCCGGCAGTGTGGACGACTGGCACCGGATGACCTGGGGCGGCTTCGGTGTGGCCTGGTGCGACGACCCGCGGGTCCACCCCCGTGAACCGCTGGCCGAGGTGCTGCGCCGGCTGATCGCCGCGCTGGAGCGCGAGCCCGGCTCCGACTGCCCGGTGTGCGGCGGCGAGCAGCTCGTGTGGAGGTACGACCTGGACCACGAACCGTCGTCCGGTCCGGTCTGCGCGGACTGCGGGATACTCGTCCCGCGCCCCGTGCTCACGCCCGAGGCCCTGGCGTACGCCAGGCGCGGACGGCGGCTACTCATGTCGGCCTGACCTCGCGCTCCGGGACGTGAGGTCCCGGGAGGCCGCCGGCGGGCCGCCGGGAGACGGGGAGGACGGCGCGGGTGCGCCGGGGATGCCGCACCCCCCGTCCTCCCGCCCGCTCTTCCGCTGCCCTGCAACAGGGCCGATGTCAGGGGCGGGTGACACCCTCGAGGCACGGTGCAGGTCTGTCCGAACGGAACGCGGGGTGCCGCCGACGGTGCGGCGGTGCCGCTGTCCCCCGAGGCGCCGGCCGGGTCCGCCGCGGAAGCGGTCGCGGCCGGGACCACGGATGTCCACGTGCATCCGAGGACGCCGGGCGGGGAGGGTGACGGTACCAGCGGTTAATCGGGTCGCTCCACCTCTTTGCCGTGGGGAGAGTGGGGGGTGATGAGACACCCCTGACGTCCTGGAGGAGCCCCGCATGTCGACGCTGCGCGTCACCGCCGAAGTCCTGACCGTCCACGAGCACCCGAACGCCGACGCCCTCGAACTGGCCCAGGTCGGCCTGTACCGGGCCGTCGTCGCCAAGGGCGCCTACCGGACGGGGGACACGGCCGTGTACATCCCCGAGCAGTCGGTGCTCCCGGCCGGGCTGATCGAGGAACTGGGGCTCACCGGGCGGCTGGCGGGAAGCGGGGCGGACCGGGTCAGGGCGGTACGGCTGCGGGGCGAACTGTCGCAGGGGATCGTGTGCCGGCCGGACGCGCTGGCGGACGTCGACCTCGCGCGGGCGGCCGAGGAGGGCACCGACTTCGCGGAACGGCTCGGCATCGTCAAGTGGGTGCCGCCGGTCCCTCCCACGATGGACGGGGAGGTGGAGCCGGCGCCGGAGCTGCTGCCCTGGGTGGACATCGAGAACATCCAGCGGTGTCCGGACATCTTCACGGCCGGCGAGCGGGTGGTCCTCACCGAGAAGCTGCACGGGTCGGCGTGCCTGCTGACGTACGTCGCCGACGAGGGCCGGGTGTACGTCTCCTCGAAGGGTTTCGGGGCCAGGTCGCTGGCGCTGAGGGAGGATCCGCGGAACCTGTACTGGCGGGCCGTGCGCGGCCACGGGGTCGCCGAGGCGGCGGCCCGGCTCGCCGAGCGGCTGGGCGCACGCCGGGTCGGCGTCTTCGGCGAGGTCTACGGTGCGGGCGTGCAGGACCTGGCGTACGGCGCCGACGGGCGGCGGGACACGCTCGGGTACGCGGTGTTCGACGTGTCGGCGGAGATCGACGGAACGGTGCGGTGGCTGGACGCGGCGGCCCTCCTGGAGGGTGAACTGCCCCTGGTGCCGAGGCTGTTCGAGGGCCCTTACGACAGCGCGCGGGTGCTGGGGCTGGCCGGCGGGCGGGAGACGGTCTCGGGGCGGGAACTGCACCTGCGGGAGGGCGTGGTGATACGGCCGGCCGTGGAGCGGTACAGCCCGGTGACCGGGGGCCGGGCCATCGCCAAGGCGGTGAGCGCGGCGTACCTGACGCGGAAGGGAGGGACGGAGTACGAGTGAGCGGCCGACGCCTCCGGGCCCGCACACAGCAGTGAACCCGGGAACGGCGACCGCGGACCAGGCGGCAGGCGCGGGTCCGCACACGGCGGCGAACCCGCGGCGGGCGACCGCGGACCGGGCAGGAAGCACGGGCCCGCGCACGGCGGTGAACCCGGGAACGGCGACCGCGGACCGGACGGCAGACGGGGGCCTCCGTGCGGGCGGTGGGGCGGGGCCGGCGCGCCGTCAGGCGCAGCGGTCCTCGCCCCGGGACGGGGTGGCCCGGGGAGCTCCGGGAGCCGGGGCCTCGCGTTCGGGGAGGAGGCGGGAGCCCGCGCCGCGGTCGCCGAAGGCGTCGTCGGGGTTGGACAGGACGCAGGAGTCGAGCGAGAGACAGCCGCAGCCGATGCAGTCGGTGAGGTGGTCGCGCAGGCGGTTGAGCTGCCTGATGCGTTCGTCGAGTTCGGCCCGCCAGTTCCGCGAGAGGCGGGCCCAGTCCTCGCGGGTGGGGGTGCGTTCCTCGGGGAGTTCGGCGAGGGCGTCCCGGATCGTGGCGAGCGGGATGCCGACGCGCTGGGCGGCGCGGACGAAGGCGACCCGGCGGAGCGTGTCACGGGTGTAGCGGCGCTGGTTGCCGGGGGTGCGCCGACTGCTGATCAGCCCCTTGGACTCGTAGAAGTGCAGGGCGGAGACGGCGGCGCCGCTGCGGGCGGCGACCTGGCCGACCGTGAGTTCGTGGATCGTCTCTGGAATCTTCGGCACCCCTCGGAGCCTACTCATCCCGCCGGACGCCCGGTCCGTTGACATGACCCCCCACGGCCACCATGCTAAGCAGTTGCTTAGACATTCCGTGAGTGCGAGAGAGGCCGCAGACATGGCAGAGCCGAGGATCTTCACGTCCCCCGACGAGCTGAGGGCGGCGGTGGGCGAGCAGCTGGGGTACACCGACTGGCTGGAGGTCGACCAGAAGCGGATCGACCTGTTCGCGGAGGCCACCGGTGACCACCAGTGGATCCACGTCGACCCCGAGCGCGCGGCCTCGGGCCCGTTCGGGACCACCATCGCGCACGGGTACCTGACCCTGTCCCTGCTGCCGCTGTTCGGCCCCCAGCTGATCGCGGTCGAGGGCGTGAAGATGGGGGTCAACTACGGGACGAACAAGGTCCGTTTCCCCGCGCCCGTCCCGGTGGGCTCGCGCCTGCGCGCCACCGCGACGATCTCCGCCGTCGACGACGTCACCGGCGGCGTCCAGGTCACCGTCGCCTTCACGGTGGAGCGCGAGGGCGGCGACAAGCCGGTGTGCGTGGCCGAGTCGGTGTCGCGCTACTACCTCTGATCCCGTCCACGCGGGCGGCGGGCCGTCCTCCCCGGGCGGCGGGCCGCCGCGCGGCGGCCCGCCCCCGCCGCTACTTCGCCGCCCCCACCATCCGCAGCACGAGGTCCGCGTACAGCGCGCCGACCTCGTCGGGGGTGCGCGGGCCGCCCACCTTGAACCAGCGGGCCACGTCGATGCACAGGGACAGCACCGCGAGGGTGGTCCCGTGCAGGTCGATGACGTCGAACTCGCCGCTCGCCACGCCCTCCTCGATGATCCGGCGCACCTCGCCGTCGACCTGCCGGCGCAGCGCGAGGATCTCGGCGCGGGCGTCCGGGCCGAGGGCGTCCAGTTCGTACTGCACGACCCGGGCGGTGGTGCGCCGGCCCGCGTGCCAGCGGACGAAGGAGCTGACGGCCTCCGCGAGCCGGTCCGTCGCACTGCCCTCGCCGCGCGAGGCCGTGCGCAGGATGTCGAGCGCGCGGTCGTGGCCGATCCGGCTGATGCGGTGGAGCAGCTCCTCCTTGGTCTTGTAGTGGATGTAGAGCGCGGCCGGGCTCATTCCGGCGCGGCTCGCGATGTCACGGGTCGTCGTCGCGTGGTAGCCGCGCTCGGCGAAGGCCTCCACGGCGGCGACGAGCAGTCGCCGGGCCGCGTCAGGGGTGACCTCTTCCCACGGCTCGACCTCGCCGCCGGTCGTCTCCTCCGCCGTACTCATCGCTCGTTCGCCCCTCTCGGTACCGGAGCTCCACCATACCGCCGAAGGTGAGCGCCCGCTTAGCGCGGCTGCCGGTGCGGGTGGCGGGCTCAGATCTTCTCGAAGGGGTCGTGCTCGGCGAGCAGCTTCTCCAGGCGGGCCTGGTCGACCCGGCTGACGATCTGCCCGGCCTCCTGACGGTCCCGGATCACCTTGGCGAGCGTGAAGGCGGACGTGACCAGGTAGAGGACGGCGATGCCGAGGAAACCGCGGACCCAGGCGTCGGCGTCCAGCCGGAGGATGCCGGTGGCCGTGGCCGCCATGGCGACCGCGAACGAGGCGACGGCCTGGCCGTAGAAGGCGGCCGTGCTCTGCTGCTTGACGGGTGTGTCACTCATGGGACGAGCATCGGCGGGCGAGGCCCGCAGCACATCGGCCGGACTACTCAGACAAGGTACTCAGAACGCCGAGACCCCCGTCAGCGCCCGCCCGATGACCAGTTTCTGGATCTGGCTCGTGCCCTCGTAGAGGGTCATGACGCGGGCGTCGCGCAGCAGCTTGCCCGCCGGGTACTCGTCGATGTAGCCGTAGCCGCCGTAGACCTGGAGGGCGTTGTTGGCGGCGCGGACGGCCGCCTCCGAGGCGAAGAGCTTGGCCTTGGAGGACTCGACGGCGAAGGGCAGCCCGCGGTCGACGAGGTCCGCGACCCGCCAGGTCAGCAGGCGGGCGGCGTCCACGTCGACCGCGATGTCGCTGATCAGTTCCTGGACGAGCTGGTGGTGGGCGATGGTCCTGCCGAACTGCTCGCGCTCCCCCGCGTACCGCACGGCCGCGTCCAGCGCGGCCTGGGCTATGCCGACGCAGCCCGCCGCGACCGACATCCGGCCCTTGGCCAGGGCCGACATCGCGACGGAGAACCCCTTGCCCTCCGCGCCGAGCAGCGCGGACGCGGGCACCCGCACGTCCTCGAGGACCAGTTCCGCGGTGGCCTGGCCGCGCAGGCCGAGTTTGCCGTGCAGGGCGCGGCGGGTCAGTCCCGGGGTGTCCGCGGGGACCAGGAAGGCGGAGACACCCCGGTGGCCGGGGGCGTCCGTGGAGCGGGCGAAGAGGAGCACGACGTCGGCCCAGGTGCCGTTGGTGATGAACATCTTGGTGCCGTTGATGACGTAGTCCCCGCCGTCGCGGACCGCGCGGGTGGTGAGGTTCCCGGCGTCGGAGCCGGTGCCGGGTTCGGTGAGGCCGAAGCAGCCGACGTACGCGCCGGAGGTCAGCCCCGGCAGCCAGCGTCGCTTCTGCTCCTCGTCCCCCCAGGCCGCGACGGTCTTGGCGACCAGGCCGAGGGAGACGGAGACGATGCCGCGCACGGAGGAGTCGCCGCGCCCCAGCTCCTCGGTGACCAGGCAGTACGCGAGGTGGTCGCCGCCGGAGCCGCCGTACTCCTCGTCGATCGTCAGGCCCAGGAAGCCGACCTCGCCGAGCTTCTTCACGAGGGAACGGTCGATCTCCTCGGCGCGGTCCCAGGCCACGGCGTGCGGAGTGACCTCGCGCTCCACGAAGTCCCGGGCGAGCCGCCGTACGGCCTCCTGCTCCTCGCTGAGCCCCAGATGCATGACGCGTCACCCCACAGAGAACCGACGGACGGCAAAACGGGCGGGCCGAGGGCCGGGCCCCGGTCCGCGGGACCATTAAATTAGCAGTGCTAGTTTCTTGGCCGCAGCCCTACTATGTGCGCCATGGCCCGACCGCGCAAGCCCTTGCTGAGCACCGACCGCATCGTCGAGACGGCCCGCGCGCTCGTGGACGCGGAGGGCCTCGCGGCGCTCTCCACCCGTCGGCTCGCCGCCGAACTCGGGGTGAGCGGTCCCTCGCTCTACAACCACTTCCGGACGAAGGACGAGATCCTCGAGGCGGTCGCCGACTCGGTCAGCGCCCAGGTCGACCTGTCGATGTTCGAGGACGGCCGGCCGTGGCGGACCGCGCTGCACGACTGGGCGGTCTCCTACCGGGCCGCCCTGCGCGACCATCCGAACATCGTCCCGGTCCTCGCCCGCGGCCCCGGCCGCCGGCCGGCCGGACTGCGGCTCGCGGACGCGGTCTACGGCGCGATGGTCGAGGCGGGCTGGCCGCCCGCGCAGGCCACCTCGATCGGCGCGCTGATGCGGTACTTCATCATGGGGTCCGCGCTCGGCTCCTTCGCCGGCGGCTTCGTGGACGACGCCAGCGCCTACGACCCGGCCGACTACCCGCACCTCGGTCAGGCCCACCTGCTGGCCGAGCAGCAGGAGAAGGTCGACGAGCGCGCCTTCGAGACGGGCCTCGCGGCGTTGCTGGAGGGACTGGCGCAGCAGTACGAGCGGCAGCGGCGCCCCGCGTGATCCCGGGGCGCCGGTACTTCGGCGTCCGCCGAACCGTCCGTGTCCCATGCTGGGAGCCATGACCACCAGGGATCCCCGTGCACCGTCGCTGGCCCGACTGGCCGGCCTGATCGCCGACGAGACGCGTGCCGCGTGCCTGCTGGCGCTGCTCGACGGCCGGGCGTGGACCGCGGGCGAGCTGGCCCGGCACGCGGGCGTCGCCCCCTCGACCCTGAGCGAGCACCTCGGCAAGCTCGTCGCCGGGGGGATGCTCGGCGAGGAACGGCAGGGCCGCCACCGGTACGTCCGGCTCGCCGACGCGCGCGTCGCCCAGCTCGTGGAGGACCTGGCCGCCCGGATCGCCCCCGCCGACACCGCGGGGCCCCGGACGCTGCGCGAGTCGAGCGCGGGGGCGGCCATGGCACGCGGCCGGACCTGCTACGACCATCTCGCCGGGCGGCTCGGCATCGCCGTCACCGACGCCCTGACCGCGCGCGGGCTCCTCGTCCAGGACACCGGCTTCGCGCTGACGGACGCCGGGCTCGGGTGGTTCGCGGACACCGGCATCGCCCTGGAGCGCGGGGGCCGCCGCCCGCTGGCGCGCGCCTGCCTCGACTGGACCGAGCGCCGGCCGCACCTCGCCGGGGTCGCGGGCGCGGCCCTGTGCCGGCACGTCCTCGACACGGGCTGGTGCGAGCGCGTCGGCTCCGGGCGGGCGGTGCGCGTCACCGCCGCCGGCCGGCGGGCGCTGGGCGAGCTGCTCGGCGTCGACGGGGCGGCACTGCGGTGACCGGGGCCCCGCCGTCCGTTCCCCCTCCGATGTCCGCGAGCCCGGGCGTTCCCGGGCCCTCCACCTTCAGGAGCACGATGAACACCGTCCACCACCCGCAACGCCGCACCCGGCTGCTCGCCGCGGGCGCGGCCTCGGTCACCGTCGTGCTGTGGGCCTCCGCCTTCGTGTCGATCCGCAGCGCCGGAACCGCCTACTCCCCCGGCGCGCTGGCCCTCGGCCGCCTGCTGGCCGGCGCCCTGACCCTGGGCGCGATCTGTCTCGTACGACGGGTGGGGCTGCCGCCGCGGTCCGCCTGGCGCGGGATCGCGGTGTCGGGGGTGCTGTGGTTCGGCTTCTACATGGTGGCGCTGAACTGGGGCGAGCAGGAGGTGGACGCGGGGACGGCGGCCCTGGTCGTGAACATCGGCCCGCTGCTCATCGCCCTGCTCGGCGCGCGGTTCCTCGGCGACCGGCTGCCGCCGCGGCTGCTGGCCGGGATGGCGGTGTCGTTCGCGGGCGCGGTGACGGTCGGGCTGTCGATGTCGGGCGGGGGCGGTTCCTCGCTGTTCGGGGTGGTGCTGTGCCTGCTGGCCGCCGTCGCGTACGCCGGCGGGGTCGTGGCGCAGAAGCCGGCGCTGGGGCGGGCCGGCGCCCTGCAGGTGACGACGTTCGGGTGCCTGACGGGTGCGGTGACCTGCCTGCCCTTCGCCGGGCAGCTGGCCGGTGAGGTCGCCGACGCGCCGCTGTCGGCCACGCTCAACATGGTCTACCTGGGCGTGTTCCCGACCGCGCTCGCCTTCACCACCTGGGCGTACGCGCTGGCCCGCACCACGGCCGGGCGGATGGGCGCGACGACGTACGCCGTGCCCTCGCTGGTGGTGCTGATGTCGTGGCTGTTCCTGGGCGAGGTGCCGGGGCTCCTCACCCTGGCGGGCGGGGCGCTGTGCCTGGCGGGGGTGGCGGTGTCCCGGTCGGGAGGGCCGACCGGACCGGCCGCGGCGCCCCGGGTCCGACCGCAGCCGCGGCCGCAGGCGCGGCCCGGCGAGGCCGAGGTCGAGGCGCCGAGCTGACGGCTGCGGGCCGACGGCTCCGGGACCGGGTGTGCCGGCCCGGGACGAGGGCGCCGGGATCCGGCAGGCCGCCCCGGGACGACGCCGCCCGCGTCCGGCGAGGCCGAAGGGACGGGACCGGATCCACGGCCGCGACGAGGCGGACGTGCGGCCCCGGCACTGTGGGGGCCACCGCCCGCTCCACCGGCCGCCCCGGCGCCACCCGGCCGCCGGGGCGGCACGCCGGAGTGACGGCCCGACCGGGCTGGAGCGCGACCGGGCCGACAGGGCCGCAACTCCCAGGAGGCCAGGACGCCGGACCGCGGCCTCCTGGGGTACCGGCACGCGACCGCGGCCCCGGGCCGGGCCGGGGCCGCGGTGACGGCGTCGTGGCCGGGAGGGCCGTGCCGTCGCGGTCGCGTCGGGGTGCCGTCCGGGTCGCGGGTGCCGCGCGCTACCGGGCGGCAGGGGGCGCAGCCCAGGAGGCCGGAACACCGCGCCGCGGCCTCCGCGGGGACCGGCACGCGGCCCCGGGCCGGCCGGAATGACGGCGTCGTGGCCCGGGACGGCCGTGTCGTCGCGGTGGCGGTCACGGTGGCGGTCGTGGTCACGGTCGCGTCGGGGTGCCGTCCGGGTCGCGGGGTGCCTCGGCGGGTGTCAGAAGACGATCAGGGCCCTGCCGCCCTTGCCCGCGAGCATGTTCTCGAAGGCTCCCGGGATGCCCTCCAGGGCGATGCGTTCGGTGACGAGGGAGCCGAGGTCCAGACGGCCTGCGCGGACGTGTCCGGCCAGGACCGGCAGGTCGCGGGCCGGGTCGGAGTTGCCGTAGACGCAGCCGGTGAGGGTGCGGCCCCAGTGGAAGAGTTCCAGGGCGTTGAAGGTGACCTGCTGGTCCTTGCCGCCGATGCCGACGACCACGGTGCGGCCGCCGCGGCGGGTGGACTCCCAGGCCGTGCGGATGGTGACCGCGCGGCCGACGCACTCCACGGCGACGTCGACGCCCTGCTTCCCGGTGAGGGCGCGGATCTCCCGGGCGGTGGCGTCGGAGGCGACGACGTACTCGGTGGCACCCGCCGCGCGGGCCAGCTCCTCCTTCTCCGGGGAGACGTCGACGGCGACGATCGTCGGGGCGCCCGCGATCCGGGCCGCCTGCAGGGCCGCGAGGCCGACCCCGCCGACGCCGAACACGGCCACCGTCTCGCCGGGACGGACCTGGGCGCAGTGGTGGACGGCGCCGTAGCCGGTGAGGACCGCGCAGCCGAGGAGGGCCGCGTCGGTGAGCGGGATGCCGTCGGGCAGGGGCAGGACGCAGGAGACGGGGACGACGGTCTCCTCGGCGAACGCGGCGACGTTCAGACCGGGGTGGAGGTCGGTGCCGTCGGCGGTTCTGGCGTACACGGTGGCGGAGCCGCTGAGCGCGTCGGCGCACAGCCAGACCTCGCCGAGCGAGCAGGCGTGGCAGTTTCCGCAGGACGGGGCCCAGTTGAGGACCACGCCGTCGCCGGGGACGAGGCCGGTGACGCCCTCGCCGACGGAGACGACCGTGCCCGCGCCCTCGTGTCCGAGGACGGCCGGGACCGGCACCCGCATGGTCCCGTCGGACAGGGACAGGTCGGAGTGGCAGACGCCGGCGGCGGCGAGCCGGACGCGGACCTGGCCCGGTCCGGGCTCGGGCAGCTCGATCCCGGTGATCTCCAGCGGGGCGCCCACGGCGGGAAGGACGGCGGCACGAACCACGGGGGACTCCTCAGAACTGGAGGGACTTGGTCTGGAGGTACTCGGTGAGGCCGTGCGCGCCGAGTTCCCGGCCGACGCCCGACTGCTTGTAGCCGCCGAAGGGGGCGAGCGGGTTGAAGCGGCCGCCGTTGATGTCGACCTGCCCGGTGTCCATCCGGCGGGCGAAGGCGACCGCCTCCGCCTCCTCGCCGGCCCAGACGGCGCCGGCCAGGCCGTAAACCGTGCCGTTGGCGATCCGCAGGGCGTCCTCCTCGTCCTCGTAGCGCAGGATCGACAGGACGGGGCCGAAGATCTCCTCCTGGGCGATCGTCATCTCGGGGGTGACGTCGGCGAACACGGTGGGGCTGACGAACCAGCCGCGCTCGCGGGGGGTTTCGGCGCCTCCCGCGACCAGGCGCGCGCCCTCGGCGACGCCCTTGTCGATGTAACCGCGCACCCTGGCCCGCTGTTCGGCGCTGACGAGGGGGCCGATGCGGTCGCCGTACTTCGCGGCGGCGGTCGCGGCCAGTTCGACGGCCTCGTCGTAGTGGTCGCGGTGGACCAGCATCCGGGTCCAGGCGCTGCACGTCTGACCTGAGTTGGACATCACGTTGGCGACGCCGACGTTGACGGCGCGGGCGAGGTCGGCGCCAGGGAGGATGACGTTGGCGGACTTGCCGCCGAGTTCGAGGGCCACCTTCTTGATCGCGGCACCGGCCGTCGCGGCGATCAGCCTGCCCACGGCGGTGGAACCGGTGAAGGAGACGAGGTCGACACCGGGGTGTCCGACGAGGGCCTGCCCGGCGACCGGGCCGAGGCCCGTGACGAGGTTGAAGACACCGGCCGGCACTCCGGCCTCGTGGACCGCCTCGGCGAAGAGCTGCGCGACGAGCGGGGTGTCCTCGGCGGGCTTCAGGACGACCGTGCAGCCGGCGGCGAGGGCCGGGGCGACCTTGGCGACGATCTGGTGGAGCGGGTAGTTCCAGGGTGTGACGGCGCCGACCACGCCGACCGGCTCCTGGTACACGGTCGAGTTGCCGACCCTCTCCTCGAAGGAGTGGGTGGCGGCCAGTTCGGCGTAGGAGCCGGCGACCGCGATCGGGACGGCGGCGTGGACCGCCTGGGAGAAGGCCGGCGGGGAGCCGAGTTCGGCGGTGACGGTCTCGGCGATCTCGTCCTTGCGGGCCGCCAGCGCGTCCCGGAGGGCGCCCAGGCGCGCGGCCCGCTCGGCGGGCGCCGTCGCCGCCCAGGCGGGGAGGGCGGCACGGGCCGCCCGTACGGCCGCGTCGACGTCCTCGGGCCCGGCGGCCGGGACCCGGCCGATGACCTGCTCGTCCACCGGGTTGACGACCTCGATCACGTCCTGCCCGACGGCGGGGCGCCAGGCGCCGTCGAGGTAGATGCCGTCGTGTGCCTTCATCGCGTTCCCTCCGGGCGGTCTTCGTCGTCCGCGCCCTAAACTAGCGCCGATAGTTTTCCGGCACCAGGGGCGTCCGCCGTACGGTGCCCCGCACGGGGAGGAGGGCCGCCGGGGGCGTCGCTCGTCGAGGTCCGGCAGCCGGTCCGGGGCCGGGCAGATCCGCTCGCCGTGCCGGTCGAAGACGAACAGGTGGGCGAGGTCGACGAGGAGCGGGACCCGCATGCCGTACCGCAGGCCGAGGCCGGGCGTGGTGCGCACGACCAGGTCGCCGGGGCGGAGGCCGGGCGGGCCCCGGGCACGTGTGCTCGGCGGCCTCCGGAAGGCCGGACGAGGCCGTGGGTCACGGAAGCCGACGGAACGTGCCCGCGCGGGGAAGGGACGGGACAGGATCGGACGCCCCCGTCCGACGGGCGAGAAACCGGACCGCCCGGTTCAGCGGGTGTCGCCGCGGGGCCGTGGAGGGCGGACGGGAACCGGCGGACGGGGAACCGAAAGGCGCGGCCCCGGCGGACGCACGACCTGCGGACGCGGCCCCGGCGGACGCTGCCCCGGCGGACGGGGAACCGGCGGCGGGTCAGCGGGTCGCCGTCAGATGGGCGAAGACGACGACGTTGCTGGTGTATCCCGTCGCGTGCCGGAAGAGGCCTCCGCAGGTGAGGACGCGCAGTTCGGGGCGGCGGGACGGGCCGTACACCTCCTTGTCGGGGAAGGTGTCCTTGTCGAAGACGCGCACCCGGTCCACGGTGTAGACGGCGGTGCGGCCGTCGGCCCGCCGGGCCTCGATCCGGGCGCCCTCGGCCACCTGCGCGAGACCGGCGAAGACCGCCGGGCCGGTCCTGGTGTCGCGGTGGCCGACCGCGACGGCCGTGCCGCGCTCTCCCGGGGTGGGGCCGCCCGCGTACCAGCCGACCAGCCCGGGCCGGTCGAGCGGGGGTGTCCCGAGGCGCCGGTCCGGGCCGAGCCGGAGCGGAACGATCCTCGCGTCGATGCCCAGCGAGGGCACGCGCAGGACGGTCGCCGGGGACCGGGGCAGCGGGCGGGGAGGGGGCTGAGGGCTCGCGGACGCCTTCTCCCCTTCCGCCCCGCCGTGCGCCGCCCCGGTCCGGGCCGCCGCGGCCGGCCCGTCGTGCCCTCCGCACCGGGCTCCGGCCGCCACCAGGACGACCGCGAGCACGGTCGTCCTGGTGAGGCGGTAGGCGCGGGTCCGGTGCCAGGGCCTGCGTACGCGCCTACGCGGCACCATGGGCGCGCCGGCGGACCAGTCGGAAGTAGGCGAGTCCACCGACCGCCGCCAGTCCGACGGCCGCGGCTCCGGCCAGCGGGGTGAAGGCCTGCGAGGTGTCGACGAGGCCGCCGCCGCCCGCGTGCACGCCGCCCTCCGGGCTGCCCTTCTCGCCGCTCCAGGTGGAACCGCCCTGACCGCTGCCGCCCTGGCCGTTGCCGCCCTGGCCGTTCGACGCCGCGGACTCACGGCCGTCGTCCGTGATCGGCCGGTTCGGTCCCTCGTTCCCGTCCAGCCGGCCCTCACGGCAGTTGATCTTGAAGACCTTCACCCTGGGCGAGGGGACCGCGGGGACGCCCGTGGCGGCGATGGTCCACTCCAGCGTGTACGAACCCTCGGCCAGCCCCAGGGTGTCGGTGTGCCCGGCACCACCGGTCAGGGTGATGTTGCCGGTGACGGTGGCGGTGTCGGGGGCCGGGGGCCGCGCCCTGATGGTGTAGGCGACGGTGGGCAGTTCACCGAAGTTGACGGCGTCGAGGTAGAACCGGCAGGCCACCGGGTCGTCCTTGGAGACGCCCGGGGGCACCTGCTCGCGGTGGATCCTGATGTCGCCGGCCTCCCCCACGGCCGTGGCGGACGGCGCCGAGAGGCAGGTGAACCCGGCCGCGGCGAGCACCGCGAGGGCCGTGGCGCCGAGGCGGGAGCCGAGGGCGGGCGGGAGCGTCGAACTGGACATGAACGTTCCTCCGAGTCGGGACGATTTTCATACAAATCGTTCTCGCACCTGACTCTCTTTCACATCGGCGCCCGCAACTGTGGGAGCTCCGCCCGACGCACCGTCAGGCATCGCTCGACCGGCGCAACCCCGCCCCGGTCCGGCGCCGGGGCGCGGCGGTCCCCGTTCCCGCGTCCCCGCGCGGACCCCCCGGGGACCGTGCCGCCACCCCCGACGACAGCAGCAACAGCCCGCCGAGCATCACGAACGGCGCGGCCGCGCCCGCGACTCCGGCGATCAGACCCGCGGTGGCGGGCGCGGCGACCTGGCCGAGGCGGTTGCCGGTCAGCCGGAGCGCGAGGGCAGTGGAGCGGGCTCCGTCGGGCGCGGCCTGGACGACGGTCGTCATGGACAGGGGCTGCCCGACCCCGAGGCAGAAGCCGAGGGCCGCGAGCATCACGGCCAGCGCCCACACCGGCACCGGCAGCGCGGTCCCGGCGCACAACAGGGCCGCCAGCAGGCAGGTGACGGTGAGCAGCGCGGTCCGCCCCAGCAGCCGCAGCAGGGGCGTGAGCACCAGGCGGCAGGCGATGGTGGCGGCGGCCCGCAGGCTGAGCAGCAGGCCGATCACCGACGGTGCGATGCCCCGGTGTTCGCCGACCACCGGCAGGTAGGCGGTGAGGATGTCGGTCGCGGACAGCACCGAGAGGCTGACGAGGATGCCCGCGGGCACGCCCCGGGTGCGCAGGATGCGGACCACGGGTACGACGGGGGCACGGTCGCCCTTCGGCGCGCGCGACGCGGCGGAGGTGTCCGGGTGTTCGATGCGCCACAGCGAGGTGAACGCGACCGCGGCACCGGCCCCGGCGACGAGGAGGGCCAGCGCACTGGTGCCGGCCATGTCGGAGCCGCCGATCAGGGCGCCCGCGGCGATCGGGCCGACCAGCTGGCCGAGCGAGGCGCCGATCGTGAAGTGGCCGAAGTTGCGGTCCTGTTCGTGCGGCGCGGACTGACGGGCGACGAGCGACTGGGCGCCGATGACGAAGCAGAGGTGGCCGAGTCCCATGACGCCGCTCCACAGGGCCATCGCCCCCAGGGAGCCGGCGGCACCGCTCAAGGCGCAGCCGCCGGCTATCAGCACCACGCCGAGGGGCAGCAGGGGCGCGCACCGGCCGTGGTCGGTACGGCGCCCCAGCGGGACGGCGGCGAAGAGCGGAAGCAGGGCGTACACCCCGGCGATGACGCCGACCGCCCGTTCGTCCGCGCCCAGCGCGAGGGCCCGGTAGGAGACGGCGGGCCGGGCCATCGACACCGCCCCCTGCGCGAAGCCGAAGGCGATGACGAGGCGGAGCAGCCAGCCGCGGTTCCCACCGGGCCCCATGGTCGTTTCCTCACTGACGGTCGGAGTCGAGGTCGAAGCGGAGTCGGAACGGGCGCGGAACGCGACGGACCGGAACAGAGCGGATCGGAACGGCGGGACCCGGGGGGATCGGACCGGGCGCCCCGGGCGCCCCGGACGCCCCGGGTCAGCGGGTCAGCGGGTCAGCGGGTCAGCGGGTCAGCGGGTCAGCGGGTCAGACGATCCCGAACAGCATTGCCGCCGCGAGGATCACCAGGCTGGTCAGGGCCGCCCACTTCACGACGAACCGCGTGTGGTCGCCGAACTCGACCTTGGCCATGCCGACGAGGACGTAGACGGCCGGGACGAGCGGGCTCGACATGTGCAGGGGCTGGCCCACCAGGGAGGCGCGGGCGATCTCCAGCGAGGAGACCCCGTGGGCCTGGCCGGCCTCGGCGAGGACGGGCAGGACACCGAAGTAGAAGCCGTCGTTCGACATGAAGTAGGTGAGCGGGATGCTCAGGACGCCGGTGACGAAGGCCATGTGCGGGCCCATGCCGTCGGGGATGTTGTCCACCAGCCAGGTGGCCATGTGGTCGACCATGCCGGTGCCGGTGAGGACACCGGTGAAGACGGCGGCGGCGAAGACCATGCCGGCGACGTTGAGGACGTTCTCGGCGTGTGCGCCGAGGCGGGCCTTCTGGTCGGGCATGTGCGGGAAGTTGACGGTGAGCGCGAGCGCGGCGCCGAGCAGGAACAGCACCGGGATCGGCAGCCACTCCATGATCATGGCGGTGAGCAGCGTGACCGTCAGGAGCGCGTTGAACCAGTACAGCTTGGGTCGCAGGGTGGCGCGGTCCGGGTCGAGGCCGGCGAGACGCCCGTCCTCCTCGGGCTCGTCGGCACCCGCGTCGGTTCCGGCACCCGCGTCGGTTCCGGCACCCGCGTCGGCTCCGGCAGCCGTGCCGGAGCCGGCATCGGCGCCCGCCCCCGAACCGCCCGCGGGGACGGCCTTCCTGGCGCTTTCGGCGCCGGCGCCGGTCCCGGCGCCCACGAGCACCGTCTCGGTCTCGGTCTCCTCCACCAGGACGTCGTCCAGCGTCAGCACGCCGAGCCGCTTGCGCTCGCGGTGGCCGAGGACGTACGCGAGGACGACGACGCCCAGCAGGCCGACGGCCAGGGCCGGGATCATCGGGACGAAGATGTCGCTGGCGTCGAGCTTGAGGGCGGTGGCGGCGCGGGCGGTCGGGCCGCCCCAGGGCAGCGTGTTCATCACGCCGTTGGCCATCGCGGCGACACCGGTCATCACGACCAGGCTCATCTTCAGCCGCTTGTACAGCGGGTACATCGCCGAGACGGTGATCATGAAGGTGGTGGAGCCGTCGCCGTCGAGCGAGACGATGGCGGCGAGGACCGCCGTGCCGACGACGATGCGCAGCGGGTCGGCCTTGCAGAACTTCAGGATGGCCCGCACGATCGGGTCGAAGAGACCGACGTCGATCATCACACCGAAGTAGACGATCGCGAACATGAGCATCGCCGCGGTGGGGGCGAGGCTGGAGACGCCCTCGATGACGTAGTCACCGAGTTCGGCGCCCTTCCCGACGAAGACGCAGAACAGTGCCGGGATCAAGACGAGCGCCGCGATCGGCGACATCTTCTTCAGCATGATCAGGACCAGGAAGGTCGCGATCATGGCGAAGCCGAGGATGGTCAGCATGAATGGATACCTAACGTTCGCCCTTGAACATCCCACCTGGGGGTCGGCGGTGCGTCGACGTTAGGACCGTTCAAACGGTGTTAACAAGACGTTGACGTGCGAGCAATAAGCGCAGAACTCCAGGTCAGCCGATGGGGGCGAGGTCGACGGGCACGCCGTTGAGGACGGCGTTGCCGGACAGCGGGTCGAGCAGGCTGCCGTCGAGGAGCTGGTTGACGTTGACCCCGGGGTCGGCGGAGGCGTGGCCGAGCCGGGTGCCCGGACGGTCGTGGCCCCAGCCGTGCGGGATGCTGACGACGCCCCGGCGCACCCCGTCGGTCACCTCGGCCGGCACGGTCACCTCTCCCCCGGCGCCCTTGACCCGCACCGGCTCCCCGTCGCGCAGCCCGAGCCGCTCGGCGTCCTCGGGATGGACCTGGACGGTGCAGCGGTTGCTGCCGCCGGTGAGGGCGGGGACGTTGTGCATCCAGCTGTTGTTGGACCTCAGGTGGCGGCGTCCGACGAGGACGAGGCCGGCGGGCCGCTCGTCCGCCGCCCGCCGCAGCCGCGGGAGATCGCCGGCGATCGGCCCGGGCAGCAGCTCGATCCTCCCGCTGCGGGTCTTCAACGGCTGCGGCAGCCGCGGCCGCAGCGGCCCGAGGTCGATGCCGTGCGGATGCGCGAGCAGCCGTTCCAGGCCCAGCCCGTCGGGACGGGCACCGAAGCCGTCGCCGTAGGGGCCGAGGCGCAGCATCATGTCGAGCCGGCGTTCGGGGCCGTCGTCGCCGGCGAGGAGTGCCGCGAGGTCCTCGGGGTCGCGGCCGTGCACGGGCGAGTGGGGGTCCTCGACCGCCTTGCCCAGGGTCCGGCCGATGACCAGGTCGTCGACGGCGCGGGGGTCGGCGCCGTGCATCCCGGTGACGGCCAGGGTCAGCCGGGCGAGGATCTCGGCCTCGGCCATCCTGCCCGGCTCCAGCGGGACGGCGGGGCGGGTGTAGCGGACCTGGTTGCGGACGGCGAGGGCGTTGAAGGCGAAGTCGTGGTGGGGGCTCTGGGACGGCGGGGGCGGCGGCAGGACCACGTCGGCGTGGCGCGAGGTCTCGTTGAGGTACGGGTCCACGCTGACCATGAAGTCGAGCGAGTCCAGCGCCTTGTCGAGCCGGTCGCCGTCGGGCGCGGAGAGCACCGGGTTGGCGGCCACCGCGATCAGCGCCCGCACCGGGGTGCCCTCGTCCGTCGCGGTGTCGATCTCCTCGGCGAGCGCGGAGAGCGGCAGTTCGCCCTTGGCCTCGGGGTGCCGGCTCACGCGGGAGTGCCAGCGTCCGAGCGCGAAGCCCCGGCCGGGGCCGGCGGGCCGGGGGGTGCGGTCCGTGGCGGCCTGCGGGAAGAGGGCGCCGCCGGGCCGGTCGAGGTTGCCGGTGAGGATGTTGAGGATGTCGACGAGCCAGCTCGCGAGGGTGCCGTACGGGACGGTGCAGCTGCCGATGCGGCCGTAGACGGCGGCGGTGGGGGCGGCGGCGAGTTCGCGGGCGAGGGTACGCACGAGCGCGGCGTCCACGTCGCAGGCGGCCGCCACCGCCTCCGGGGTGAAGTCGCCCACGGCTTCACGGAGTTCGTCGACGCCCTGCACGTACGCGCTCAACCCGCCCAGTCGCACGAGGCCTTCCTCGAACAGCACGTGCGCCATCGCCGCGAGCAGCAGGGCGTCGGCGCCGGGCCGGATCGCGACGTGCCGGTCGGCGAGCCGCGCGGTGCGGGTGCGGCGGGGGTCGACGACGGTGAGGGTGCCGCCGCGGGCCCTGAGCGCCTTGAGCTTGCCGGGGAAGTCGGGGGCGGTGCACAGACTCCCGTTGGACTCCAGGGGGTTGGCCCCGATCAGGAGCAGGTGGTCGGTGTGGTCCAGGTCGGGCACCGGGATGGCGCCCGCGTCGCCGAAGAGGAGCCCGCTGGAGACGTGCTTGGGCATCTGGTCGACCGTGGAGGCGGTGAAGAGGCTGCGGGTGCCCAGTCCGGAGAGCAGCACGGAGGGGTAGAGCGCGCCGGCCACGGTGTGCACGTTGGGGTTGCCGAGGACGACGCCGACCGCGTGCGGGCCGTGGCGCTCGACGACCGGGCGGATGCCGGCGGCGACGGCGTCGAAGGCCTCCGCCCAGGTGGCCTCGCGCAGTTCGCCGTCCCGGCGGACGAGGGGCGTGCGCAGCCGGTCGGGGTCGCCGTCGACGGCGCCGAAGGAGGCGCCCTTGGGACAGACGAACCCGTGGCTGAAGACGTCGTCGCGGTCGCCGCGGGCGCCGGTCACCCGGGTCCCCTCGACGGTCAGGGTCAGCCCGCAGGTGGCCTCGCACAGGGGACAGATTCGCAGGGCGGTGCGGGACACGGGTCCTCCCGGGAAGGCGGCGGCTGTGGCGCTCTCGTCCGCCGAGCATATCGACCGGTATGCATGCTGGGGAGGGGCCGGTCCACGGGATCCGGCGGACGCGTCAGTCCAGCACGCGCCCCAGGTACGCCCGCAGCAGTTCCCGCGTCTCCTCGATGACCTTCGGGTCGCCCTCGGGCGCCACCCGGAAGGCCAGGTGCACGAGGGTGTCGGCGGTCTCCACGGCGATCAGGAAGGTGCGGCGCAGGTCCTCGTCGGGGGTGCGGCCGAGGTACTCGGCGAGCAGGTCGATGAGGCGGTCGGCGACGCGGTGGTTGGGCTCGGCGCGCGAGCCGACGGGGATCTGGTTGCCGAAGTCCACGAGCGAGAAGCCCGGGGCGGTGCGCTTCATGGCCAGGTACTCGTCGAGGACGGCGTCCGTCGCGGCCCGCCAGTCCCCCCGCCGGGCGCCCCGCAGCCGCTCGGTGACGCGCTCGGCGTACCGCTCCAGGTTGCGCTGGGCGAGCGCGTCGGCCATCTGCTTCTTGTTGCCGAAGAAGCGGTAGACCGACCCGATGGGGACGCCGGCCCGCTGGGCGACGGCCCGGGTGCTCAGCGCGTCGTAGCCGACCTCGTCCAGGAGGTCGGCGCAGGCGTCGAGGATTCTGGTCAGCCGTTCGGCGCTGCGCCGCTGCACGGGCGCGCGACGGAGCGATGTCGCGTGGGGCACGGGCTTCATGATGCCTTTCCGCCGTGGTCGGGTGAACCTCGCCCCTGGGTACGGAGAAAGGTGCCCGGTGCACTCAACGCGGCGGGGGACGACGTGCCCCCGCCGCCCGGGGAGCCCGTCGGGGCCTTCGTCCCCGGCTCCGCGTCCGGCCGTGTCTCCGGCGCCCGCTCCGGCTCCGACTCCGACTCCCGCTCCGGCTCCGGCTCCGGCTCCGAGGCCGTGATGTCCGCCGTGCTCTCCACCGGCTTCCCGTCGACCGCCCACACCGTGCCGTCGTCGGCGTACAGCCGTGCGGTGACCTGGTGGGTGCCGTGCGCGAGGTAGCCCTCGGGGATGCGGTAGGAGGGGTCGCGCAGGTCGGCGAAGGGCTGGCCGTCCACGAAGAGCCGGGCGATGCCGCGGCCGGAGACCGCCTCCTGCGCGCCGGACGGCGAGAGGCGGAAGCCGCGCAGGTTCAGGCGTACGTCCCAGCCGCCCCCGGCGTCGGGCTCCACCTCGAGACCGACCCGGGGGGCGCCCTTTCCGCCGATCTCGCGGTAGTGCCGCCCGTCGTCGTCGGTGTCGTCGAGCACCTTGCCGACGGGCGAGGGCGAGAGCGTGCTCTCCCGGCCGGACGGCGCGGGCGCGCCACTGGTGCCGCAGCCCGCCGATCCGGTCACCATCAGGACACAGACCGCGAGCGCGGGCAGGGTTCCACGCGTCCACGACATGCCCGGGAGCGTAGAACACGGGTGCGACACGGGGATCCCCCAGGGGTCTGGTTCTCGCCATCCGTGATCGTCCTGCGGGAGGAGGACCCGCGCACCTCTTGCGTCCGGGAAACCGCAATCCTACGGTGATGCAGAGGAATCGGCGGTCGAGGGAGCACGCATGAACAGCAGGGACGCACGCAAAACGGCAGAGGGACTGACGTACCTGACGGGATTCGGCAACGAGCACGCCTCCGAGGCCGTGCCCGGCGCCCTGCCCGAGGGCCGCAACTCGCCGCAGCGCGCGCCCCTGGGCCTGTACGCGGAACAGCTCAGCGGCTCCGCCTTCACCGAACCGCGCGCCGACAACCGCCGCTCGTGGCTGTACCGGATCCGCCCCTCGGCCGCGCACCCGGCGTTCACCCGCGCGGACAACGGCGCTCTGCGCACCGCCCCCTTCACGGACACCGTCCCGGACCCGAACCGGCTGCGCTGGAACCCCCTGCCCGACCCCGCGCCGGGAACGGACTTCCTCGCGGGCCTGTGGACCCTGGGCGGCAACGGCGACGCCGCGCAGCGCGCCGGCATGGCCGTGCACCTCTACCACGCCGACACCGCGATGGAGCGGGTGTTCAGCGACGCCGACGGCGAGCTGCTGATCGTGCCGGAGCGCGGCGGCCTGCTGCTGCGCACCGAGTTCGGCCTGCTGCACGCCGAGCCGGGGCACGTGGCGCTGATCCCGCGCGGGGTCCGCTTCCGGGTGGAACCGCTCGACGGGACGGCCCGCGGTTACGTGTGCGAGAACTATGGCGCCCCCTTCCGCCTGCCCGACCTCGGCCCCATCGGCGCCAACGGCCTGGCGAACCCGCGCGACTTCCGCGCGCCCGTCGCCGCGTACGAGGACGTCGAGGGTCCGGTGGAGGTCGTCAACAAGTACTGCGGCAACCTCTGGACGGCCACCTACGACCACTCGCCCCTCGACGTCGTCGCCTGGCACGGCACCCACGTTCCGTACGTCTACGACCTGCGCCGCTTCAACGTCATCGGCACGATCTCGTACGACCATCCGGACCCGTCGGTCTTCACGGTGCTGACGTCCCCGTCCGACACCCCCGGTCTGGCGGGCGTGGACTTCGTGGTCTTCGCGCCGCGCTGGCTGGTGGGCGAGGACACCTTCAGGCCGCCGTACTTCCACCGGAACGTGATGAGCGAGTACATGGGGCTGATCGAGGGGGCCTACGACGCCAAGACCGCGGGTCCGGGGGGCTTCGTGCCGGGCGGCGGCTCGCTGCACAACATGATGTCGGCGCACGGCCCGGACCGGGAGACGTTCGACCGGGCCAGTACGGCCGACCTGGTGCCGCACCGGGTCGACGACGGTCTGGCGTTCATGTTCGAGACGCGGTGGCCGCTCGCCCTCACCCCGCAGGCGGCCGGCGCGGACCACCTGCAGCGGGGCTACGACGACGTGTGGTCGGGTCTCGAGCGCCACTTCCGCCCCTTGCACTGAGGATTCCCGCCAGGTACGGATGGCCCCGTGACCTCCTTCGCGCCGGACTCGATCGTCCTGAACCGCAAGCTGCCGCTCTGGTACCAGGTGTCGCAGTCGCTGCGCGCCTCGATACTCGGCCGCTCGGCCGCGGACCCCCTGCGGCTGCCCACCGAGGAGCAGTTGGCCGGGCACTACGGGGTGAGCGTGCTGACCATGCGGCAGGCGCTCAAGGAGCTGGAGGAGGAGGGGCTGATCACCCGGCACCGCCGCCGCGGCACGTTCATCGAGCCGACGGCCCGGCGGAGCGCCCCGGTGCGGCTGCTGGGCTCGGTCGACGCGATCGTGGCCCAGCAGTCGGGCATGGTGACGGAACTGCTCTCGCACGGCCCGGCGCCGGTCCCGGCGGACGTCGCCGAGTACTTCCCGGACCTGGCGGAGGCGGCGGCGTACCACCGGTTGCGCGGCGACGAGAAGACGGGCGAGCCGACCAACCACGCACGCAACTACGTCCGTCCGGAACTGGCCGCGGTGATCGACCCGCAGGACCTGGTGCGCTGGCCGATGACGAAGGTGCTGCGGGACGTGGTGGGCGCGGACATCGGCCGGATCACCGACACGGTCGAGGCCCGCCTGGCCGACCCGGAGACCGCCCGGCTGCTCCGGGTGCCGCTGCTCAGCCCGATCCTGCACTACACGGGCGTCACCTACGACACCGGCGGCCGCCCGCTGGACGTGGCCGTCATCCACTACCGCGGCGACCGCTTCTCCTTCACGGTCACCCTCGACGCGCACTGAGCACGTCGTAGGATGCCCCGCGTGACGCGCGACGAAGCTCCGGCGCTGGCGGACCTCATGCCGTGGTCGGTCGCACCGCCGCGGCTCGGCCGGGAGTGGCCGACGGCCCCCGATCCAGCTTCCCTGCGGGCCCGTTGGGACCGTCTCCTGAAGGCGGAGGGAGCCGACCGCGAGGCACTCCTCCAGCCGACCCGCTCGCGCACCGCGCACACCGCGGTCGCGCGGCTGCCCGGCAGCCCCGCCGGCACCGGGAGACTGGCCCGCGCCACCGGCCCCTGCCCCGAGCCGGTCCGGGTACTGGCCGCCCCCTTCGACGAGCGGTGGCTCATCCCCGACCACCGGCTGATCGACGCGGCCCGCCCCGAGCTGTGGCGGGTGGCGGACGCGCACCAGGTCTTCGTGGTGGAGTCGGCCGAGGCCCCGCACCTGCTGGCGACCTCCCTCCTCCCGACGCTCCGCGCCGGGAGGATCCGCCCGCTGTACCGCCGCCCCGGCGGTGGGGAACCCAACCTCGCGCCCGGCCTGCTGGAGCACCTCGGCCACTCCCTCGACCCGCTGGACTTCCTCGCCTGGACCCTCGCCGCCGTCCGTCCCGACCTCACGGTCCCGCTCCCCCGGGACCCCGGGCTGTGGTCCCGCGGCGTCGCGCTGGGCCACCGCCTGCTGCGGCTGCTGCGCCGCGACGGCGAGCGCCCCAGGCTGCCCGGAGGCCGCCGGCCCTACGTCCGCGCCCCGCTGCCCGCCCTGCCGGTGACCGTCCGCCACGACCCCGCCGAGGAGGCCCTCCACCTCGACGGGGGACGCGTCTCCCCGGTCGCTCCGCGGGCCTGGGAGTTCGAGGCGGGTGGCGTCCGGGTCCTGGAGCGGTGGTTCGCGGTGCGCACGGCACCCGGCGAGGCCGGCACCCTCTCCGCCCTCCGTCCGCGCACCTGGCTCCCGTCCTGGACCTCGGAACTGCTGGAACTCATCACGGTGTTGACCCTGCTGACGGAACTCCTGCCCCAGCGTGCGGAGTTGCAGGTGACGGACGGCGTCACGACGTCGGACCTGCGCGCGGCGGGCGTACTGCCGGTACCGCACCGGGCCCGGCGCCCCGCCTCGGTCCTGACCCTGGACGAGGAGGGCCCGGAGGGCCAGCTGGCACTCCTCTAGGACGCCTCACGGCCCGGACCGGACGCTCCACGCCCCGGACCGGGGACTCCACGGCCCGGGCCGGGGCTTCACCGCCCGGGCGCGAAGGCGTCCAGCACCCGCTCCATCGCGAACCCGAAGACGGCCTCCAGGTCGATCGGCCCGGGGTCCTCGGAGAAGGCCGCGACCATCCGCGGACAGGCCCCGGTGGCGACCTGGCTCCCGAGGAGGCCGCGGGCGTCGCGTGTGCGGGGCCGTGGGACCTGCACGAGGTGGCCGGGCGTCGGCGACCGGCGGCCGGGGGTGACGGTGGCGGGAGGTGGACTCGCCGGTCGGGCCGTTGCGGGCGCCGCTGCCTCCGATCACACTGCCGGGCGGGGCGGAGGCGCGGAGGGGAGCCGTGCCCGCGCTCGGGGAGCACACCGAAGCCTTGCTGCGTGCCGTGAGGATGACGGACGAGGAGATCGCAGCGCTGCGCCGGGACGGTGTGGCCTCCTGAGCGCGGGCCTCAGTGCTTGCTGTTGCCGAACAGCGAACGGCGCAGTCGGCGCAGTGGCGCGAACAGCGAGACCCGGCTGACCCGGGCGCCCCGCGGACTGCGGTGAGCGGGCGCGCGCGACGTCAGTTCGCGCATCAGCGAGGTCGCCTCGACCGTCTCCCGCTGCGGTATGGCGGGGCCCCCCAGTACCGAGAGGTGGCGGTCGAGACGCGAACTGGTCGCGCTGCTCCCGCACGTGATGGCAGGGACCCTCGCCCTGCTGCGCATCGTTATCTGTTCCATGTCACTCCCCACCCGTACGAGTCCACCCGGCCCGGGCAGGGTAACCCTATCGCCCCGGCGAGGCACACGTGTATCGCGGTCACAGGAATCACCTTCCCCGTAAGGGGGTTGACGACCCCTGCGCCATCACTCTCCGAATCCGACCGATTTCAGGGTGAGTTGGACAACCGGCTCGGCAGTGGGCTGCGGTGATCCCCCGTCGGGCTCGACGGTCACGGCGAGTGACGTCGACGAGGGCTCGAGTCCGGTGGCGACCAAGGGCGCGTCACCCTCGAAGAGGCCGAGGGAGCGCGGTTGCGCGCCGGGGCGCATGACCCAGAGCTGGTGCACCCGCCCGCCGGGCGGCTCCTCCCGCCCGCCCCACGTGACGACCGCCTCCCCCACCGAAGCGGAGGCGATCACTCCGATCGTGCCGCCCCCCGCGTCCTTCGCGGTGCTCGCGCGGGCGTCCGGAGCCGCGAGAACGTGGGCGATCTCACGTGCCCGGGCCTGCTCGGCGTCGAGCCGGTCCTGGGTGCGGCCGGCCTGGACCGCGAAGAGCGAGGCCACGACGAGCGCGGCGGCGGCCGTCGCCGTGGCGAACGGCACGAACAGCGGGCGGCGCGCCCGGGGCGTACGGGAGCGTCCGGGCGGCGGCCGCACGCCCCGGACGTGCGGCGGCAGTTGGGGTGCGCGCTCCCCCACCGGTTCACGCGCGGGCTCCTGCGGCGTCGTCCGTACGGCGGCCAGGACCCGGTCCCGCATCGCGGCCGGGGGCGGCGCGGCCGTCGACCAGGCCAGCCGGACGGCGTCCTCGGACAGGGCGCGCACCTCGGCGGTGCAGCGGTCGCAGCCGTCCAGGTGTTTCTCGAAGCGGCGCCGCTCGCCGGGTTCGAGGGCGTCGAGGGCGTAGGGCGCCGCCAGCGAGTGCGGGTCCTCGCGGCGGAGGAGTCCGAGGACGTTCACGCGGCACCTCCCAGGCAGTGGCGCAGCCGGGTGAGTCCGTCGCGCATCCGGGTCTTGACCGTGCCCAGCGGCAGCGAGAGCCGCTCGGCGACTTCGCGGTAGGTGTAGCCGTCGTAGTAGGCGAGGGTGACGGACTGGCGCTGCAGGACCGTCAGCCGGTCCAGGCAGCGGCGCACCCACTCGCGCTCCAGGCCGGCCTCCACCTCCTCCGTCACCTGGTCGAAGGCGGGGTGGTGGGCGCGCTGGGCCTCGCGCTGCTCGCGCTCCCCGGCCGCGCGGGCGCTGCGCACCCGGTCGACGGCGCGGCGGTGGGCGAGGGTGAGGATCCACGACAGCGCGCTGCCGCGCCGGGGGTCGAACCTGGCGGCGGAGCGCCAGAGTTCGAGCAGCACCTCCTGGGAGACCTCCTCCGACTGCGCCGGGTCCCGCACCACGCGCCGCACGAGCCCGAACACCGGCCCGGACACGATCGCGTAGAGCCGTTCGAATGCGTTCTGGTCGCCTCCCGCGACGAGCACCAGCAGCTCGTCCGCCTCCATCCGGTCCCCCTCCCCGCGGCCGCACCCCGGCCGTCCCGTCATACCAGGCGTTCGCAACGCACACACCTCCGGCAGTGGTACGGATCGAAAGGGCGAAAACGCGGGTGAGCAGGAAAGAAAAAGTTTTCGGGTTCCGACCAATCCGGCCGCCGCCCCCGGTCCGTATCACTGTCCGTCAGGCAAGTTGGGACTGAGGACGGACGGCATGACAGCTATCTCCAGGAGCGGATCCGGACGCAGGGGCGTCGTGACCCTCATATGCGGGGCACTGGCCGCCGGGGGGCTCGCGGCCGCCGGCGTCGCCACGCTCGAACCCGGGGAGGCGGCCGCCTCCAGCCACCGGGAGGCCCCGCTCATCTCGGGCACCCCGCAGTACGACAACACCGACGTGTACGCCTTCGTCAGCCCGGACAAGCCGGACACCACGACGATCGTCGCGAACTGGATCCCGTTCGAGGAGCCGGCCGGCGGCCCGAACTTCTTCCCGTTCGCGGAGGACGCCCAGTACGACCTCCACGTCGACAACAACGGTGACGCGCAGGGCGATCTGCTCTTCCGCTACACCTTCAGGACGCACGTCAAGAACAAGAAGACGTTCCTGTACAACACCGGGGCGGTCGAGAGCCTGGACGACCCCGACCTGAACGTGACGCAGACGTACGACCTCGAACTGGTCAAGCTGAGGAAGGGGAAGGCCGTCCACACGACGAAGCTCGCGGACGACGTGCCGGTGGCACCCTCGAACGTCGGCAAGGCCTCGATGCCGGACTACGCCAAGCTGCGCGGTCAGGCGGTCTACAAACTCTCCAACGGCGCGCAGACCTTCGCCGGCCAGGCCGACGACCCGTTCTTCCTCGACCTGCGCGTCTTCGACCTGCTGTACGGCGGGAACCTCTCCGAGGTCGGCAACGACACGCTCAAGGGCTACAACGTCAACTCGATCGCCCTCCAGGTGCCGACGGACCTGATCGCCGAGTCCGAGCACCAGCCGGTCGTGGGCATCTGGTCGACCACCCAGCGCCGTAACGCGCAGGGTTACTGGTCCCAGGTGTCCCGGCTGGGCAACCCGCTGGTCAACGAGGTCGTCAACCCCATCAAGGACAAGGACGTGTTCAACGCGTCCGAGCCGAAGGACGACGGCAGGTTCCTGAAGAACGTCACCAACCCCGAGCTGCCGAAGCTCATCGAGGCGATCTACAAGATCAAGGCCCCCGCCGAGCCGCGCAACGACCTGGTGGACGTGTTCCTCAAGGGCGTGAAGGGGCTCAACCAGCCGCCGCACGTGACGCCTTCGGAGCAGCTGCGTCTGAACACCTCCATCAAGCCGACCGCCTCCCCCAAGCGGCTCGGTGTGCTGGACGGCGACAACGCGGGCTTCCCGAACGGGCGCCGGCTCACCGACGACGTGATCGACGCCGCGCTCCAGGTCGTCGAGGGCGAACTGCTGGGCGCCAAGAACGACCTCGGTGACGCGGTCGACAAGAACGACAAGCACTTCGAGAAGGCCTTCCCCTACGTCGCGCTGCCGACCGAGGGCTCACGCGGCCCGGTCGCCAAGGGTGTCAGCACGGGCAACGACGTCCGCAACCAGCTCGGCGACGCGCTGCGGCCCGCGGGCACCACGTCCGGGACGGACACCGCCGTCATCGCCGCCTCGGCCGGCGCCGGCGCGGCCGGGATCCTGCTCATCGGCGGCGGGCTGATGTGGTGGCGCCGCACGAGCGGCGGCCACGGCCGACGGGCGTACCGGGGCTGAACGCCCCACCCCACGGGTCCGTGAGCGGACCCCTCGTCCGGGCGGGCCGGGGGAGAATCCTGCACTCCCCCGGCCCGCCCCACCGACGGGCGCGGCCCGCGTACTCATCCCCCACGGCGCGGGCCGCGCCACCCCCACGCACTTGCGCAGGACGATTCACCCCAGGCGACCGAGGAGAGGGCATGCCCCCGCGTACGAACGACGGCGGACCGGAGCGCGAGCGGCCGGCCCCCGGGCCCGGTGCCACCGCCCCGGTGGAGGAGACGGCGTCCGAGAAGGCGGTGTCCGAGAAGGCAGTGTCCGGGGAGACGGTGTCCGGGCGAGCGGCGGGCACGCCGACGGCACGGCCGGAGACCACGGAGAGCCCCGGTGCGGCCGGGCCGACCGGTGGACTCCGGGCGGCTGAGAGCACCGGCGCGCCCCGCGAGACCGTGGAGACCCGCGGCACCCGGACCGCCCCGGCTTCCGACCCCGTCGGCCCCGCCGGACCCGCCCGACCCGCCGGCCCCGCCGGACCCGCCGAGACCCTCGGGACCGCCCCTCCCGCCGAGGCCGCCCCGGCTCGCGGGACGCCCGAAGCGACCGGGACCACGGGAGTCGCCGAGGCCGCCCCTCCCGCCGAGGGGCCCGAAGCGGCCCGGCCCGCCGACGAACGGGTCGCCGCCGTCCGGCGGGTCGCCGCCGCGGGGCGCCGTTGGCGGTCCGTGCAGCTCGGGGCCTGCGCCGCCATGCTGGCCGTCGGCCTCACCACGGGGGCGATCGCGTTCGGTGCGGCACGGGACGGCGGGGACGTGCCGGTGACGACGGCCGCCGCGGTCTCCCCCGGTCTCCTCGCGGCCGCCGACCTCGGCACCGACATCGCCTCGCTCCAGGCCCATCTCCGCGACCAGCCGCGGGACTTCGGCGGCTGGGCCACCCTCGGCCTCGCCTACGTCGAACAGGCCCGCACCCAGGGCGACCCCTCCCGCTACCCGCAGGCCGAGCAGGCGCTGAAGCGCTCCCTCGCCCTGCGGCCGGACAACGACCAGGCCCTGGCCGGCCGGGCCGCGCTGGCCGCGGCCCGCCACGAGTTCGCCGACGCGCTCACCCACGCCGACCGGGCCCTGGAGCTGAACCCCTACAACGAACGCGCCCTGTGCTCCCGCATCGACGCGCTCGTCGAGCTGGGCCGGTACGACGAGGCGGCGCGGGCGGCCCGCACTGCCGACGAACGGCGGCCCGGCGTACCGGTGTTCACCCGCTACGCGTACGTCCAGGAGCTGCGCGGCGACACCGCCACCGCCCGCCGGGTCCTGGACCGGGCGCTCGCCGCCTCGACCACGCCGGGCGACATCGCCTACGTGGCCACCCAGCTCGGCCGGCTCGCCTGGAGCCAGGGCGACGACGCCACCGCCCTCACCCACTACGCCCGCGCCCTCGCCGCCGACGAGGAATACCTCCCGGCGCTGGAGGGCCGTGCCCGCGCCCAGGCGGCGAGCGGCCGGCCGGCGGAGGCGATCGAGGGGCTGGAGGACGTGGTCGCGCGCTTCCCGCTCCCCGGCCCGCTGATCGAGTTGGGCGAGCTGTACGAGGTGCGCGGCGGCGAGGGCGACGCGGCCAAGGCGCGGGACCGGTACCGGCTCGTCGACGCCTGGACGGCGCTCGCCCGCGCGGGCGGCGTCAACGCCGACCTGGACACCGCGCTCGCCGCCGCCGACCACGGCGATCGGGCGGCGGCGCTGCGCGCGGCCCGCGCCGAATGGGACCGCCGCCGGACCGTGCACACCGCGGACGCCCTCGCCTGGGCCCTGCACGTCAACGGCGAGGACGCCGAGGCGCTCCCCTACGCCCGGCGGGCCACGGCCACCGGTTACCGCGACGCCGCCTTCCTCTACCACCGGGGCGTGATCGAACGGGCCACGGGCCACCCGGCCGACGCCCGCGCCCACCTCGCCGCGGCCCTGGAGCTGAACCCGGGCTTCTCGGCCCTCGGGGCCCGCGAGGCCCGTGCCGCCCTGAAGGCGCTGGAGGCGGCCGAGTGACGCCCCGTCGCACGTTCGCCTCCTGCGCGGCCGTCCTGACGGCCGGGTGCGCGCTCGCCCTGCTCCCTTCCGCCGGTGCGAGCGCGCACCCCCTGGGCAACTTCACCGTCAACCGTTACGACGGCCTCGTGGCCGCCCCCGGTCAGCTGCGCGTCGACCACGTGGAGGACCTCGCGGAGATCCCGGCGACCCAGGCCAAGCCGGACGTCGAACGGCTCGGTACGGCCGCGTGGGCCCGGCAGCGGTGCGCCACCGCGGCCGCGGACAGCCGCCTCACCGTCGACGGCCGTACGGTCGCCCTCACGGCCGGCGCCGCGAAGGCGGAGCCGCGGCCGGGACAGGCCGGGCTCGGCACCCTGCGCGTGCGGTGCCGACTGACCGCTCCGCTGCCCGAGGCCGCGTCGGTGTCCCTGGTCTTCCGGAGCGCGGGCGCCTCCTCCGGGCCCGGCTGGCGCGAGATCACCGCGCGCGGCGACCGGATGACGCTCACCGGAACGGACGTACCCTGGGAGTCGGTGTCGGAGGAACTGACGCGCTATCCGGACGAGTTGCTGTCCTCGCCGGCCGACACCGCGACCGCTTCCCTGCGGGTGCGGCCCGGCGGCGCGGCTCTCGCCGAGGAGGCGGACGACGCGCCCGCCGCGTCCGTGCTGCCCCGGGGCGCGGACCGCTGGACGCGGGCCCTGGACGGCCTGGTCGCCCGACAGCACCTCACCCTCGGCTTCGCCGCGCTGGCGTTGGTCCTCGCGGTCGTCCTCGGTGCGATGCACGCCCTCGCGCCGGGGCACGGCAAGACGCTCATGGCCGCGACGGCGGCCGCCCGCGGCGACCGGGCCCGCTTCAAGGACGTCCTGCCCCTGGCCGCGTCCGTCACCGTCACCCACACCCTCGGCGTGGTCGCCCTCGGGCTCCTGGTCACCGCCGGCTCGGCCGCCGCGCCCTCGGTGGTCGCCTGGCTGGGCCTGGCCAGCGGCGGCCTCGTCCTGGCGGCGGGCGCGACCCTCGTCCGCCGGGCCTGGCGCCACCGGGGGCACGGCGCCGGACACCGGCATCCCCGGCCGCACCCGCGTCCGCACCGGCCGGCGAAGCCGCCCGCCCGCCGGCCGGCACTCGTCGGCGCGTCCGCGGGACACCCCGGCCGGATGACCGCCCACGAGCACCCGCGCGACCTCGGACACGACCACGGCCAACCTCACCCCCACCACGGCCCCACGCATCACGGCCACACCCACGACCACGATCACGACCGTCATCACCACCACGACCACGACCGTCATCACCACCACGACGGCGGGCACGAGCACGACGGCGAGCACCGTCACGACGGCGAGCACGAGCACCATGACGGGCACACCCACACCCACACCCACGGCGGTGTGACCCACAGCCACCCCACCGCCCCGACCCTGCGCGGCACGATCCTGCTCGGCTTCGCCGGAGGGCTGGTCCCCAGTCCCTCCGCCGTCGTCGTGCTGGTCGGCGCCGCGGCGCTGGGCCACGCCTGGTTCGGGCTGCTGCTCGTCGTCGCGTACGGGGCCGGGCTGGCCCTGACCCTGACGGCCGCCGGGTTCGCCGTCGTCCGGCTGGGCGCGGGGGCGGCCCGGCTGCTGGACCGCGGCCCGCGCCGGACCGGTCACCCGGCCGTGGCGCTGGTGCGCCGGAACCTCCCCCTGTGGTCGGCGCTGGTGGTCGTGGCCCTCGGGGCCGGGCTGGTGCTCAAAGGGGTCGCATCCGTACTGGTCTGAGCTACGTTGGGGAGGTATTCACCAGGATGCGAAGGGGGAATGGGGTGCGCGGTGACCGAGGAGCCCGGCAGTGAGCGTCTGATCGCGGGCCGCTACCGTCTGTTGTCCCCGCTCGGCGAGGGCGGCATGGGCACGGTGTGGCGGGCCCGGGACGAGGTGCTGCACCGTGAGGTCGCCGTCAAGGAGGTCCGTGCCCCGGCCGGACTGCCGGCCTCGGACGTCGAACGGCTGTACGCCCGGCTGGAGCGTGAGGCCTGGGCCGCCGCCCGGGTGGCGAACCGCAACGTGGTGACCGTGTACGACGTGGCCCTGCAGGACGGCCGGCCGTGGATCGTCATGGAGCTGGTGCGCGGCATCTCCCTCGCCGAACTGCTGGACGCGGAGGGCCCGTTGGAGCCCGTGCGGGCCGCGCGCATCGGGGCCGAGGTGCTGGCCGCGCTGCGGGCGGCGCACGAGGCGGGCGTACTGCACCGGGACGTGAAACCCGCCAACGTGCTGATGTCCAACGACGGCCGGGTGGTGCTCACCGACTTCGGCATCGCCTCCGTCGAGGGGACCTCGGCGCTCACCATGACGGGCGAGGTCATCGGCTCGCCCGAGTTCCTCGCGCCGGAGCGGGCGCTGGGCCGCACACCCGGCCCCGGGTCGGACCTGTGGTCGCTGGGCGTGCTGCTGTACGCGGCGGTCGAGGGCCACTCCCCCTTCCGGCACGACACGCCGTTGAGCACCCTGCGCGCGATCGTCGACGAGGAGCTGCCGCGGCCGCGCCGGGCGGGCGCGCTGGCCCCCGTCATCGAGGGGCTGTTGCGCAAGGACCCGGCCGAGCGGGTGCCGGCCGACGTGGCCGAGGCCGATCTGCGGGTCGTCGCCGCGGGCGGCACCGCCCGGCCCGGCACGTTCGGGGCGACGACGCCGTACCCGCCGACGTCCGCCGGGCCCTCGGCGACGTCGCGCACCGAGCCGCCGCCGACGCCGCCGGCACCGTCGTCGCCGTGGACCGACGCGGAGGGGGACCCCACCCGGACCGGGCCCGGCCGTGACCGGCGTACCGCGGGGGTACTGATCGCCGGGGTGGCGGCGCTGGCCCTCGCGGTCGGCGGACTGACGTACGCGCTGCTGAGCCGGGAGGACGGGGGCGGCGGGAACGGGGGCGGCGGGGACGTCGCCAACAGCCGTTCGCAGGGCGTGAGTCCGTCCGCGGCGCCGCGGGAGAGCGACACCTCGGACGGCGGGGGGTCCTCGCCGGAGGCGAGCACGAGCGCGAGCGGGAGCGGGAGCGCCACGAGCGAGGCTCCGCCGCAGTCCGTGGCGGTCACGGTCACCGGCTCGCACACGGACTACTCGGGGCCCTGCCCGCCGCCGGACGCGCAGGCGCCCACGTTCACGGTGACCATCACGGTGGGCCGGCTGCCCGCGCAGGTGTCCTACCGGTGGGTGTCGCGGGAGGGCGAACTCGTGGACGCGGGCTGGCGGACCCTGGACCTTCCGGCGGGCGGCGGGAGGTCGGGGCAGGACAAGGTGGTCGTGACCACGCACGCCGAGAGCGGGACGTACCGCAACGCGATCGGTGTCGAGGTGCGCGAGCCGGATCGCGTCACCTCGGACCCGGTGCCGTTCTCGGTCACGTGCGAGGCGGAGACCCCGTCGGGCGGGGCCTCCCCCTCCGCGTCACCCTCGGGATGACGGCTCGGGCGGCGCCGACGGCTCAGGCGGCGTTGTCGAGGACCGGCAGATAGCCACCCGACTGACCGGACGCGGTCGGGTGGTAGGACTCACCGATGTTGAGCCAGTTGACGCTGTGCAGCCAGGAGCTGCCGGAGCAGATCTCGTGGCCGGTGAAGGTGGTGCGGACGTCTCCGAAGACGAAGCCGTGGGCGGCGGCGCGCTGGGCGGTGACGCTGTTGAGGAGGTCGGAGGCGTTGTTGATGGCGCTGCGCTTGGTCTCGGACAGGCCCAGGCAGGTCGTGCCGAGCTGGTAGAAGCGGGGGTAGCCGATGACGACGACGCGGGCGGCGGGCGCCTTGGAGCGGATCGCCGAGTAGACGTTGTCGAGCTGGCCGGGGAGCGTGGAACCGACGTAGACGCGCGCGGTGTTGATGCGGTTGATGCAGGTGCTGTCGGAGCTGGTGACACAGGTGGTCATGACGTCGGCGAAGCCGGCGTCGTTGCCTCCGATGCTGATGGAGACGAGACCGGTCGAGGAGTTGAGCGGGCCGAGCTGTCCGGAGAGGACATCACCCGTTCGAGCACCCGAGCAGGCGGTGAACGAGAACGAGGCGGGGGCGTGCGCGGCGTTCCACAGGTACGGGAACGCCTTCGTGCTGCGCTTGCAGTCGCCGCTGGAGCTGATGTAGCTGCCGGCTCCGACACCTGAGGAGTAGGAGTCACCGAGGGCCACATAGCCCCCGGTCGCGGCGAGTTGGGCTCCCTGTGCCGACGCGGCCCCGGTGAGGGCGGCGCCGGCGGCGAGGAGGAGCGAGCTGACGAGTACGGCAATCCGGGAACGTCTCATGGAACCTCCCTTAGCAGGATCTCTGCCGCAACCTTGGTACCAGCTACGCGCGTTGACAGGAAGTGTTCATGCCAAAACTTCTCGGCCGGGAAGCGGTCGAGCGCCCTTCATTTGTTACGCGTGCACGTCAAATTTGTTGACTGTCTTTCAACACCCTTGTTCTACGGCGGTAGATGACGGAGTCTTTACCCCGGCCGAGAGCGGCACGCCGCGACGCTCGAGGTCGTGTGCGCGAACTCCGCGCGCACCCCCCACAGACGCGCTCCCCACCCCGGCGCGCGCCGCCTAGAGGAGGACTCCCTCGTAATGGCACACCTTCGCAGCAACAAGGTCCGCGTCTCCGCCGCCGCCACCGTGGCAGCCGCCGCCCTCGTCGGCGGACTGACCGCGCTCCCCGCACAGGCCGCCCCGGCCGAGGGCAGGGTCCTCGCGGCGGGATCCCCCACCGCCGTCAAGGACAGCTACATCGTCACCCTCAAGCAGGACGCCGGCTTCAAGGCGTCCTCGGCGACCGGCAAGGACCTCGTCAAGAGCTACGGCGGCTCGGTGAAGAGGACATTCGGCGCCGCGCTGAACGGCTACACCGCGACCCTCTCCGCCGCCGAGGCGAGAAGACTGGCCGCCGACCCCGCGGTCGCCGCCGTGGAGCAGGACCAGACCGTCCACGTGGACGCCACGCAGTCCAGCGCCCCCTGGGGCCTGGACCGCATCGACCAGACCTCGCTCCCGCTGTCCGGCACCTACACCTACCCGGACTCCGCCGGCGGCGGCGTGACGGCCTACGTCATCGACACCGGCGTACGCATCACGCACTCGCAGATCAGCGGCCGGGCCGTGAACGGCTACGACGCCGTCGACGGCGACAACGTCGCCCAGGACGGCAACGGCCACGGCACCCACGTCGCCACCACGATCGCGGGCACCACCTACGGCGTCGCCAAGAAGGCGAAGATCGTGGCCGTCCGGGTGCTGAACAACTCCGGCTCCGGCACCACGGCCGGTGTGATCGCGGGCATCGACTGGGTGACCGCGAACCACTCCGGTCCCTCGGTCGCCAACATGTCCCTGGGCGGCGGCGTCTCCACCACCCTGGACGCGGCCGTGCGCCGCTCCATAGCCAGCGGCGTCACCTACGCCGTCGCGGCGGGCAACAGCAGCACCACCGCCTCCTCGTCGTCCCCGGCCCGGGTGAGCGAGGCCATCACGGTCGGCGCCACCACCAGCACCGACGCCAAGGCCAGCTACTCCAACTACGGCTCGGCCCTGGACATCTTCGCCCCCGGCTCCTCCATCACGGCGGGCTGGTACACCAGCGACACCGCCACGAACACCATCTCCGGCACGTCGATGGCGACCCCGCACGTCGCGGGCGCGGCGGCGGTCTACCTGGCGGGCCACACCTCGGCCACCCCGGCCCAGGTCGCCACGGCGCTGATCAACGGCGCGACCACCGGCAAGGTCACCAGCGCGGGCACCGGCTCGCCGAACCGCCTGCTGAAGATCGTCCCGTGATCCGGCGCCGCTGAGACGGCGACCGGCCCCCTCTCCGTTCCCCGGAGGCGCACCCCGCCTCCGGGGAACATTTGTGTCAGGTACCTGATCACCAAGGTCCGTCCCGGCACGGCCGGCCCGTCGCGCGACGGCGCGACGGACGAAGTCGTGCCGCGCACCGGACAGATCCGACACATCGGCGCGCAGTAGGGAAACCGGGTGCACACGGACCGCCGGTGCCGGATCATGGCGAGCATGTCCGCGCACCCACACGACGCCCTGCCGATGCGGCTCAACGTCGACGACTCCGACTCCCCGTCCGACGTCGTCGACGCGCTGTTCCTCGGCCGCTTCGCGACGGGCGAGCAGCCGTACTCCCACGCGGTGAACATCGACCGCGTCCGCTCCGGCGCCACCCTGGTCCCGCCCCACGCGCGCGTGCTGCGCGTCGCCCGCGACGACGACCGCAGCGCCACGCTCGCCGAGGGCGACGGCTGGACGCTGCTGGTGTCCCGCTGGAACCGCGGCGCGGACGTCACCGTCACCGCCACCAGCGCCGAACTCGCCGCGAAGGTGCTCGACGAGGCGACCGACGGCGCGGCGGACGAGCCCGAACCCCAGCCGGAGAACGTCACCATGGGCTTCTGGTACGTCTCCCCGCGGCGCGGCCCGCACCGCACCACCCGCCAGATCGCCGCGGGCACCTGGGACGAGATCCGCCCCAACTACACGGCCCCCGTCGCCGGGGCGATGGACCGCCTGATGGGGACGACCCCCGACGACATCGCCGGCCGGCTGCTCCTGCTGCACGGCCCGCCCGGCACCGGCAAGACCTCCGCGCTGCGCACCCTCGCCCGTTCCTGGCGGGACTGGTGCCAGGTCGACTGCGTCCTGGACCCCGAGCGCCTGTTCTCCGACGTCGGCTACCTGATGGACATCGCGATCGGCGAGGAGGACGGCCCCGGCAAGGGCCGCTGGCGGCTGCTCCTGCTGGAGGACTGCGACGAGCTGATCCGCGGCGAGGCCAAGCACACCGCGGGCCAGGCCCTCTCCCGGCTGCTCAACCTCACCGACGGCCTGCTCGGCCAGGGACGCAACGTCCTGGTCGGGGTGACCACCAACGAGGACCTGGAGCGGCTGCACCCGGCGGTCGTGCGGCCGGGCCGCTGCCTGGCCCGGATCGAGGTCGGGCCGCTGACCCGCCGGGAGGCGGTGGACTGGCTCGGCACCGAGGAGGGCGTCGGCCGCGAGGGCGCCACCCTCGCCGAGTTGTACGCGCTGCGCCGGGGCATCTCCCCGACGTCGCTGCCGGAGCCCCGCGGCGGGGCCGACGCCGGGCTGTACCTGTAGTGCTCCGACGGCCGCGTGCCCCCGTTCGCCGGCGCGCCGGGCCGACGGCACAAGGACGGGGAGGACGGGGAGGACGTTCCCTGCCCGGCCGGCCGGGACACACGCGGCCGCCCGCCCTGCCGACCGGGTCGGGAGGACGGGCGGAGGGAGAGCGGGGAAGAGCCGGAGAGCGGGGAAGAGCGGGAGAGCGAGGGAGGAAGAGCGAGGGAGCGCGAGGGAGCGCGAACGGACGGCGTCCGGGGCGGCGACCCGTGAGGTCCGCCCCCGCGCCTCTCAGCCGTCGACGGCTCGCAGCGCGTCCCGGACCGCCGCCAGGGCCTCCTCCTCACCCAGGCCCAGCCGGCGCGCCCGCTCCGCGTAGATCCGCGCGGCCGCGGCGAGTTCCCGCTCCGCCGCCGGGCCCACGGCGGCGACGAACGTGCCGTTGCGCCCGCGGGTCTCGATCACGCCGTCCGTCTCCAGCGCCCGGTAGGCCTTGGCGACCGTGTTCGCCGCCAGGCCCAGCGACTCGGCCAGGCCCCGCACGGTGGGCAGCCGATGGCCCACGGGCAGCGCCCCCGACCGGGCCTGCTCGGCGATCTGCGCCCTCACCTGTTCGTAGGGCGCGACGCCTTCCACGATGTCGATCTTCAAGGTCACGGCTCGATTGTCCCGCACCCGCCGGAAAATGGGAGGCATCCCGGCAGGCCGGACGCATAGCGTGCGGCGCATGACCGTCATCGTGCGCGATCTGCGTCCCGGGGTGCCGGCGGACGTGGAGGGCTTCGTCCGGGTGCGGCGGGCCGCCCTGCCGTTCATGGTGTCCACCCCGGACTCCGTGATCCACGACCTCACCCGCACCCCTCCCGAGGCCCGTGTCCGCCGGCTCGTCGCCGAGTCGGGCGGCGAGATCGTCGGCACCGCCCAGGTGGGCCTGGCCCACGACAGCCCGGAACCCGGCCAGGGCTCCCTCAACGTGTACGTGCACCCCGGCCGCCGGGGCCGCGGAGCGGGGTCGGAGCTGACGCGGGCGGGCGAGGAGCACCTGGCGGCGCACGGGGCGGCGCGGGTGTTCGCCTGGGTCCTGGACGAGCCGGACGACCGCGGCTTCGCCGAGCGGCGCGGCTACCGGGCGAGCCGCTCCGCGCACTTCCTCCGTCTGGACCTGGCGAACGGCGCGCTGCCCCCGCTCCAGGACCCTCCGGCCGGTGTCGCGCTGCGCACCGCCGCCGACTTCGCGGACGACCCCCGCCCGCTGTTCGAGCTGGACGCCGAGGCGACCGCGGACGAACCGGGCGACGTCGACGCCGAGCTCACCGACTACGCGGCCTGGCTGGAGGAGACCTGGCGGCATCCGCTGCTCGACCTCGACCTGACCACGGTCGCCGTCGTCGGGAGCCGTCCCGTCGCGTTCACCGCGGCCCGCACGGACGGCGCGACCCGCTACGCCACGGGCATGACCGGCACGGCTCGCGCCCACCGCGGCCGGGGCCTGGCCAGGCTCGTCAAGAACACCTCCCTGCACCGTGCCCGCGCCGCGGGACACCGGGAGGCGTTCACCGGCAACGACACCGGCAACGGCCCGATGCTCGCCGTCAACAAGTGGTTCGGCTACGAGATCTGCGCGACGGAGGTGCGCCATGTCCGTGAACTCGGCTGATCCCGCCCGGCTCGTGGACGTCGTCCTGGTCAAGGGGGGCCGGACGAAGATCCGTTACCCCGCCGAGCTGCTCTCCGACGACGGCACCAGGATCACCGTCCGGGCCCCCTGGGCGGGTGAGGGCGTACGGGACTTCGGCTTCGTGCGGTTCGAACCGGGTGACGTCTTCACCGAGCACTACTGGCGGGACCGCTGGTACTCCGTGAAGGAGGTCCGCGGCGCGTCCGGCGCGCTGAAGGGCTGGTACTGCGACGTCACCCGCCCTGCGGCCCTCACCGGCACCGAACTGGTCGTGGAGGACCTCGACCTGGACCTGTGGCGTTCCGCCGACGGCGCTGACGTACGACGGCTGGACGAGGACGAGTTCGCGGAGAGCGGGCTGGCCGGACGGGACCCGCGGGCGGCGGCCGCCGCGGTGCGGGCGCTCGACGAACTGGAGGCACTGGCCCGCGGGGACCGCTTCGGGGAGCTGACCGGTTAGGGCGGGCGACGGCCGGAACGGCCCCGTCGGGAAGGCCCCCTCCCGTCGGAACGGCGCGGTCAGAACGGCGTGGTCGCCACCACCGCGTACCGCTCGTCCTCCACCGCCCTCCCCCACAGCCGCGGGTCGTCCGAGAGCCGCTCCACGCGCGCGGGGCCGGTGAGCGGGGCCAGCAGGGCGGTGAGCCGGTCCGCCGGTATGCCGACGGGGGCGACGGTGCCCCACACGCCTTCGACCAGCACGAGCCGGCCCGCGGGGCGCAGCAGGCCGCACCAGTGCCGCAGGGCACGGCCGGGGTCGGGCAGGGTCCACAGCACATGCCGTACGAGGACGGTGTCGAAGCGCTCCTCCCCGACCGGGGGCGCCGCCGCGTCACCGATCAGGAACACGGCGTCACGCCCGGCGAGTTTGGCGCGGGCCCGGTCGATCATGGCCGGGGAGAGGTCGACGCCGGTGACGCGGTGTCCGCGCTCGGCGGCCAGGAGCGACAGGCTGCCGGTGCCGCAGCCGAGGTCGAGGAGATCGCCGGGTCGGTCCGGGAGCCAGCCGTCCAGCCGGCCCGCCCACGCGGCGCGCACCGCGGGGTCGCGCAGCCCGTGGTCCGGTTCCTCGTCGAAGGCGGCGGCCTGCGCGTCCCAGTCGACACGTGCCGAAGTCGTCCCGTCACTCTGGTTTGCCATGGGCCCAAGAGTGGCAGCCACCACTGACATGCGAATCGTGACGGCCGCCACTGACAGAACGGGCGGCGATGAGGAACTCTCCCGGGACGGGTCCGCCTCCGTGAGGGCGCGGAACCCGGTGGCCCCTGAAGGAGGCAGCCATGCGCCGTACGACCGTGCAGAAGCCCCTGAAGAAGACGGAGTCCCGCAGGGTCCGTGAGGAGACCGAGGAGCGTCCCGCGGGACGTCCCGAGGTGCGCAAGGACATCGCGCGCACCTGGTGGCCGGACGGGTGAGGCCCGCCCGCGGCCCCGGTCACGGCCGTGAGGACCGGCGCGTCGGCCTGTGCCGCGGGCCGGGTCCGGCCGTCGGCCGCGGCCGTGCGCGCCCTCTGCCTGATCCCCGCCTCAGCAGGTCCTTAAGGGAACCCTAAAGATCGTCGGCGGAGGTCCCCGCCGGGCGATTCCGGGGTTTCTTGGTTCCGGTACACATCAGCACCGGTTCCGAGGAGATCTCCCATGCCCGCACGCCGCAAGGCCGCCGCCGTCACCGCCCTGGGCCTGACCACGCCGGCCCTGACCGCGCTGTCCGTGCTGGTCGCGAGTCCCGCGGCCGCGCACGGCTCGATGGGCGACCCGGTCAGCCGCGTCGCGCAGTGTTACGCGGAGGGTCCCGAGAGTCCGCGGTCGGACGCCTGCAGGGCGGCGGTCGCGGCGGGCGGGACGCAGGCGCTGTACGACTGGAACGGCATCCGCATCGGCGACGCCGCCGGCCGGCACCGGGAGCTGATCCCGGACGGCAAGCTGTGCAGCGCGGACAACGCCGAGTTCAAGGGCCTGGACCTGGCCCGCGCGGACTGGCCGGCGACGAGCGTGCGCGGCGGGTCCGCCACCTTCAGGTACCGGGTGACCGCCCCGCACAAGGGCACCTTCACGGTGTACGTCACCGAGCCGGGTTACGACCCGGAGCAGCCGCTGGCCTGGTCCGACCTGGACCTGGAGCATCCGGTGGCGACGGCCGTCGACCCGGTCGCCGCAGACGGTTTCGCCACGTTCTCCGGCACCCTGCCCGAGCGGTCGGGACGGCACGTGCTGTACGCGGTGTGGCAGCGCTCGGACAGCCCGGAGGCGTTCTACTCCTGTTCGGACGTCACCTTCGGCGGGTCGCGGAGCGGCTCCGGGAACGGCTCGGAGGGTGGCGCGGGTGGTGGCACGGAGAACGGTCCGGGGGACGGGTCCGCCGCCGCTCCCCCGGCCGGGTCCGCCGGCGGTCCGGCCGACGGGTCGGCCGATGACTCCACCCCGGTGCCGGTCGCGTCCGCGCCGTCCGAGGAGCAGATCGAGGAGGGGGCCGGCAGGTCGACGGTCGAGCACGGCGGTCACGGTGACGACGACCCCGCCACCACGACGGACCCGACCCCCGTGACCTCCGCCCCCGGGGCGAACGAACCGAGGGCGGCCGGGACCGGCGGCGGTCTCGCCGAGACCGGCGGCGACGGCAGCACGCCGTACCTCGCGGTCGGCGGGGCGGCCGTCCTGGCACTGGGGGCGGGCGTGCTGTTCGCGTCGGTGCGGCGGCGTGCGGTGGGCGGCGGCCGGGGCGGCCGCTGACCTGTGGGAACTCCGGGGCCTGACCGGCGGCTCAGGCCGGACAGGCCCCGGTGGGACCACCTCCGTCAGCCGAGGGCGGACGCGCAGGTGGTGGGGGTGGCGTGGGCCGGGTCGAGCGCGTTGGCCACCTCGTGGAAGGCGATCCGGTCGGTCAGTCCGAGCAGCGCGTGCTCGGACAGGTCGAGCGGGCAGAGATCCTGGACGAGGACGTTCCTGACGTTCGGCCCGCTCAGGAACTGCGTCCGGTACGGGGTCACCACCTGGTCGTACCGGGTCGCGATGACGGTGTAGCGGACACCGGGGACGGTGTCGCCGCCCTCGTTGAGTCTCCTCAGGAAGTCGGAGCCGGCGATCTGCTGGGCGAGGGCCGGGGTGGCGGTGGTGAGGAGGTCCTCGGCGCCGGGGAAGAAGGGCAGCAGGTGGGTCAGCCCGCTCAGGGTCGTGCCGTGGCTGTTGGGGGCGATGCCGACGAGGGCGTTCACCTCGGCGGCTCCACCGAGGAACTTGAGGTAGTAGCGGGGCATCATGCCGCCCTGCGAGTGGCCGACGAGGTCGGCCTCGGCGGCGCCGGTCGCGGCGAGCACCCCGTCGACGTGGGCGGCCAGTTGTTCCGCCGACCTGTCGATGGGGCCGAGGCCGTGGAGGAGGGGGACGCCGGGCAACCGGCCGTAGTCGAGGGAGAAGACGCAGTACCCGCGGTGCTCGAGGTACGGCGCGAGGCCGAGCCAGTTGTCGACGGAGTTGCCGAAGGTGCCGTGGACGAGGACGACGGGGCGGGGGTGGGCGGCGGAGGGCTCGCAGTCGTAGTCGTTCCAGCCTCCCCGGTGCGAGGAGGCGGCGGCGGGGGCGGCGTGGGCGGTGGTCGCGGCGGGGACCGCGGTGGCCGCGGTCGCCAGCAGCAGGGCGGTGAGCGGTCCGAGCAGGCGTTTCCAGGGCAGCATCGCGTGATCTCCTTGCGGCTCAAGGGAGGTTCGGCGGCCTTACGCCTGGTGATCCGGATCACGAGGATGCTGTTCACCCGTCAAGTTACGGGCGAGTAAGTGAAGTGTGAAGTTGCGCGTCGGCAAAACTTCCGGCGCCGGTCGACGACGGTGGGGGCGCCTGACGCGAGGTCACCAGGTGGGCCTGAGGGGACCGTAGGGGGCGATGCGCGCCAGACGGTCGCGCAACACGCGCACTTCACCCTCCCCGATGACCTCGGCCCAGGCCCGTACGGCGTCGGCGGCGGCCTCCTCCGCGGCGCGGGTGCAGTCCCAGCCGCGTTCGGTGAGGACGACCAGCCGGGCCCGCGCGTCCGCGGGGTGCGGCCGCCGCTCGACGTACCCCTTGCGGACCAGTTCGTCGACGAGCTGACTGGCGGCCTGCTTGGTCACCCCGAGGTGTGCGGCCAGTTCGGTGACGGTCGCCCCGTCCGGCGCGAGCCGTGCGAAGGCGAAGCCGTGGGCGGGCCGCACCTCGAAGCCGCGCGCCTCCACGCCGTCGTTGATGCGGTGCGTGAGATCGCCGGCCGCGGCGAGCAGGGCGGCGGTCAGGGCGAGGGCTTCGGAGTTCTGCACGCCCGCATTCAAACACCCTTGACCCGATGGTCAATTTGCTTGACCATGAGGTCGGCCCATTCAGTCAAGCAACTTGACCATTTGCCGGGAGGCACCCATGCCGTTCGTCCGCTCCTCCGACGCCGTGACGCACGAGATCCACGGCGCCCGCTTCGTCTCGTACGCGCGTCCCGGCACCGGCAGCAAGGAGCTGGCCGCCTGGCGGGGCGAGATCCCGCCGGGGACGAAGGCCCCCGCGCACACCGTCGGCCGGGAGGAGATCCTGCACGTCCTCGTCGGCGAGCTGTCCCTCACGCTCGACGGCCGCACCGAACGGGTCGGCGCGGGCGACACCGTGATCGTCAACGCCGGCGCGACCCTGAGCGTGGAGAACCCCACGGATCACACCGCGCTCACCTGGGTCACCACCTCCGTCGGCCTGACGGCGGAACTGGCCGACGGAACCCTGCTCACTCCCCCGTGGGCGAACTGACCCGGCGAAGGACGCCTCGGAGCGGACCGGCTCCGGCGGACGCCCCACCCGGCCGCGGCCCGCGCGTCACGCCGGTCCCCCGGTACGGGAGTCCTTCGCGCCCGCCGCGTGCGATCCCCCGGTACGGGAGTTCTTCGCGTCCGCCGCGTGCGGTCCCCCGGTACGGGGCTCCTCGCATCCGCCGCGTCTCGAACACGCGCACGGCATCCGTTCGGCTCCCCATCGCCTGCGCGCCCGCCCTCGAAGCCGGACGGTGGGGACATGTCACAGGCCGCCGGCCCACCCCCTCCCGACCACTCCTTCCTCGCCGAGGTGAAGGACGCGGTCACCCCGCGCGCCACCCTGCTGGTCGTCGGCGTGCTCGCCCTGCACCTGCTCTTCATCGCCTCCTACGTGGGCGCCCTGCACGACCCGCGCCCCAGGGACGTGCCCCTCGGGGTCGTCGCGCCCCGGGCCGTGGCCGAGCGGACGGTGGCCCGGCTGGCGGGGCTGCCGGGCGGGCCGCTGGACCCGCGAGCGGTGGCCGACCGGACGACGGCCCGGCAGCAGATCCTGGACCGGAGGATCGACGGCGCGCTGATCGTCGACCCGGCCCGCACCACCGACACCCTCCTGGTCGCCACCGGAGGCGGCCGGGTGCTGGCCACCACCCTGGAGACGCTCACCGCCCGCGCGGAGAAGTCCGAGGGCCGCACGGTACGGACCGTCGACGTGGCCCCGGCCGACACCGGCGACGCCAATGGGCTCTCGTCGTTCTACGTGACCGTGGGCTGGTGCGTGGGCGGCTACCTCTGTGCGTCGATCATGACGATCAGCGCGGGCGCCGCCCGTTCCACGCCACGACGGGCGGCGATCCGGCTCGCCGCCATGGCCGTCGTCGCGCTCCTCGGCGGACTCGGCGGCGCCCTGATCGCCGGGCCGGTCCTGGGCGCGCTGCCCGGCGGCTTCCCGGCCCTGTGGGGGCTCGGCACCCTGGTCGTCTTCGCGGTCGGCGCGGCCACCCTCGCCTGTCAGGCCCTCTTCGGGCTCGCCGGCATCGGTCTGGCCATCCTGATCGTGGTGATCCTGGGCAACCCGAGCGCGGGCGGCGCCCTCCCGCCCCCGCTGCTGCCGCCCTTCTGGAAGGCGATCGGCCCGGCCCTGCCGCCGGGCGCGGGCACCTGGGCCGCACGCTCGATCGCGTACTTCGAGGGCAACGCCGTCACGTCCGCGCTGCTGGTCCTGTCGGCATGGGCGGTCGCCGGAACCGCGATCACCCTGCTGGCGACGGCCCTGCGCACCCGGCGGGCCGGCCCCTGAGGCGTCGCTACGACGCGGACGTCCCGCCCCTGCCGTCCGCACGGGGCGGGACGCGCGCTCGCCGGGACCCGGGCCAGGGGTCCGGACGAAGGCCCGGGGTCCGAAGGCGTCAGCCGATCCGGGTGCCCGTGGCCGACAGCGCCTCCGTGACCGGCTGGAAGAACGTCTCCCCGCCCGAGGTGCGGTCGCCGCTGCCGCCGGAGGTGAGGCCGATCGCGCTGGTGCCCGCGAAGACGACGGCCGCTCCGGTCACGACGACCCGTCGTCCGGGTACGCGTCGGTGCTTCGACTCAGGTCCTTCCGCAGGGGGAAAGGACCGGACGGCGGTGGGGCCGTCCGGCCCGGAAGGCCGGGGCGGCGGGCGCCCACTCTTCCGAACCGCACAGGGAGCACACAAGGTCGAACCGAGGACGCGCACGGGGTGGCACCGCGCGCCCCTCGCGCCTTCACCACCCCGCAGGCCGATCCGGCGGCCGGCTCGGGCTTCGGAAAGGGCGGTTCGGATGGCGGATGTCACCGGCCCCGCGGACACGCGATGGGCGTGCGGGAGCCCCCGCACGCCCATCGCGTGCGGGGGCTCCCCTGCTGCCGGCCGAAGGCCGTGCGTCCGGATCAGAAGACGCTGACGCCGTACGCGTTCAGCGCCTCCACCACGGGCTGGAAGAACGTCGTGCCGCCGGAGGTGCAGTTGCCGCTGCCGCCGGAGGTCAGGCCGTAGGCCACGCCGTTGCTGCCGTAGAGCGAGCCGCCGGAGTCGCCGCCCTCGGCGCAGACGTTGGTCTGGATCATGCCGTAGACGACGTCGCCGCTGCCGTAGTTGACGGTCGCGTTGAGCGCGGTGACCCGTCCGCTGTGGGTGCCGGTGGTCGAGCCGTCGCGGTAGACGGTGGTGCCCACGGTCGGGTTGGCCGCGCGGGTGATGTCCACGCCGCCGGCCGTGCCCGCCTTGGCGACGGAGGTGTTGGTGTACCGGACGATGCCGTAGTCGTTCGTCGGGAAGCTCGAGCCCGACGTGGTGCCGAGCGTCGTGGTGTGCCCCGAGTTGGACCACCACGTACCGGCGCCGTCGGTGCAGTGACCGGCGGTCAGGAAGTAGTAGTTGCCCGCGCTGTCACGGACGTTGAAGCCGAGGGAGCAGCGCCAGCTACTCGCATAGATGGCGTCGCCGCCCTGGATGTACTTCTGGAACTTGCCATCGGTCCGCTTGATCGTCAGGGCGTCGGCGTTGCCGCCCGCCTGCTGCTTGATCTTCGCGATCTCGGCCTGGGAGACCGTGCTGTCGACGGTGACCACGAGCCGGTTGGTCTTGCTGTCGACCGCCCAGGCGGTGCCCGGGACGTCGGCCTTGAGCACCGCGCTGCCGGCGCTCTTGAGCTCGGCGGCGCTGAAGGGGGTGCTGTCCGCGGCGCTCGCGTGGGGGATGGCGACCGCGGCGGCGGCCACGAGACCGGTGGTGACGGCGATCAGCCGGGTCCGTCTCGTGATGCCGTTGGTGGGGGTGGTGCGCTTGATCCTCACGTTTCGTTCCCTCCTAGGGGAAATCGGGGGCCCGCGTGGGGTCGGGGCCCGTGAGGCGCAGTCAGGGACCGCAGGGTGTCCGGATTCCGAACCGACCATGCTCCTGACAAGCGCTGTGGGGGAGTATTCGGCCGAACGGACGGTCGGCGCAAGGGCGCCTTTCGGCCGCCGCTCTGTGCATCACCCGGGCATGCCGGGCCCCGGCGGACCGCCCGGGACGCCTCCCGCCGTACGGGACGGAGCACCCCGGTGAGGAGCAACTCGGTTCGTCCGCACGGGTGTCGGCGCGCCGGTACCGACGCCGTGGGCACCGCTCCGGCGTCTTCGGCCACCCGCACCACAAGATGTCCGGAAGCAGCCCCTCCGGAGCGTCACGCGCGTTCTGCCGCGTACTGGCCGACCGGTCGGGCCAGACCCAGGTGCTCCCGCAGGGTGCTCCCCGGGTAGAAGGTGCGGAACAGGCCCCGGTGCTGGAGCAGCGCCACCGTGCCGTTGACCAGCCGTTCCAGGTCGCGGCGCGGTTCGACGGGGGTGAGGTGGAAGCCGTCGACGGCACCGTCGCGGTGCCAGGAGGCGATCAGGTCGGCGAGGCCCACGGGGCCGCCCCGGTAGAGCGGACCCCGCGCGCTCTGCCGGGGACCGCCCCCGCCGTGGCCGGGCTCCGCGGCGTGCTCGCCGTCGCCGAGGTCGATCAGCAGCGCCGCCAGGACCCGCAGGGAATCCGGCTCCCGGCCGGACTCCGCCGCCTCCGAACGCAGTCGCTCGCGTACCGACCGGGCCTGCGCCCGGCTCGTCACCCGCGCCAGGACGACATCGGCGTGCCGGGCGACGGTGCGGCGGGCGGGACCGTCGCCGGCGTCGGCCACGCGCACCGGGCCTCCCGGCGGGAAGGGGCCGGCGTGCCCCGGCTCCTCGTCGGCGGACAGGTCGAGCCACCGGCCGGTCCGGCCCCGACCGGCCCGGTCCAGCGCGGCGAGGGCGGCCTCGCCGCGCAGGAGATCGCCGCGCAGGAGATCGCCGTGCGAGGGCTCGCCGTCGAGGAACTCGCCGTGCGGAAGCGCGCCGTGCGCGGGCTCGATCCCCGGGGACGCGACGCGGGGGGACCCGGTGCGCGCGACGGTGACCGCGGGCACCAGGCCGACGCGGTGCGTGGCGGGCGCCGCCCGCGACAGCACGGCCGCCGCGTCCGGCGCGGGTCCGGGTGCCGCGCCGGGCCCGGACCCGGTCCGGGACCCGGCGAAGGTGTCGCCCAGGGTGACGAAGTCGAGCCCGCCGCGCTCGGCGAGCCGGACCAGCTCGACGCAGGCGCCGGTGTCGTGCACCCCCGGCTGGTCGACGGCGGCGGCCAGATGCGGCAGCCCCCGCCCGGAGCGCGGCGTCATCGGCGCACTCCCCCGCGAAGGGCCTTCACCCGAGAACCCCTGATCACGGAACCCCGCCCCACCGCACCGCACCGCACAGAACCTCGACCCCCAGAAATCCGGTTCACAACACCCCGACTCACAGCAACCCGGTTCACAGCACCCCGACTCACAGGACCTCGGAGAGGAACAGCCGAGTCCGCTCCTGCTCGGGCCGTCCCGGCACCTCCGCCGGCGGCCCCTGCTCGACGATCCGGCCGTCGTCCATGAACACGACGGTGACCTCGTCGGTGCGCACCGACAGGGCGACGTCCTTGAGGACCTCCAGCGGGCCGAAGCCCCTGTGGACCGACCTGATGTCGACCATGACGCTCATGTGGGGGTTCCTTCGTGTGGGAATGCGGGGTGGGCGGGTGCGGGTCAGCCGACGGCGGGGAGGCCCAGGTCGCGCAGGAAGACCAGGACGGCCCGCGCCGTGGCGTCGTTCTGCCGGAAGGCGGGCCCGCCGGTGCGCGGCCGGGTGAACGCGCCCGGTGTCCGGCTGTCGGTGTGCGGCCCGAGCGCGAAGCGCCGGGGGTGCGGCTCGCCGTCGCGGTCCAGGATCCGTCCGTCGAGGCGGTCCACCCGCAGCAGCCCGTCGGGGGTCTCGGCGGCGCCCTCCCGGTGCAGTCCGCGCAGCAGCGGGTCGCGGGCGCGCCGGACCGTCGGTTCGGGCAGCCGGGCCTCGACCAGGGCCCGCGCCTCGACGGAGAACCCCGGCACGGTCGGACTGGACGCCCGGAACACCCCGTCCTCGGCGGCCACGGACATGCCGGCGCCGACGAAGCGCAGCACTCCCGCCCGGGACAGCGCGAGCAGTTGCCGCAGCCGGGGTCCGGGCGGCCCGGAGGCCAGCCGGCTGAAGAAACCGTGCCACCAGGGTCCGATGTTCCCGAGCCCGAGCAACTGCCCGTACACGGAGAGCAGTCCGAAGAAGACGGCGAGGTCGGGGCTGTACGAGGGGTCGTGCCGACGCTCCAGGCCGGCCTCGACGTGCTCCCGCAGCGCCTCCTGGAACTCCTCGGAGGAGGCGTACCGCACCCCGTCCAGGGGCCGGTCGAGCGCGGCCAGGTCGAGCCGGTCGCGCGGGTCGGGCACGGCGGACGCCACGAGGGTCTCCCGCTCGGCGGCGTCCCCGGCGGCGGCGTACTTCTCCTCGAAGTCGGTCCAGGCGACCGCCGTGCGCTCGGGGTGGGCCGTGAAGAGCCGGTGGTAGTGGGCGAACCCCAGCTCCTTCTCCACCAGCGGCCACACGTCCCGCCGGAAGTCGAACCCCTGCGGCCGGGCGAGCAGTTCCTCCGTCTCGGCGGGCCCGAAGAACCGCGGCAGCGGCGGCCGCTCCCCGCTCCAGTCGTACCCGATCTTCGGCTGGTACGGCACTCCGCTTCGCGAGCCGACGTACAGCACCGGCTCCCGCCCCGAGGGGACGTAGGCGTCGCCCTCGTACCGGCCGCCGCGTCCCTCGGTGAGCAGCACCATCAGGTCGACGAAGGCGAGGCCGAAGCCGCGGACGAGGACCGGTTCGCCGGGCCGCAGCGCGGACAGGTCGCTGTCGGCGGTGAAGTCCGGCGGGAGGTGGACCAGCCCGTGTTCGTCCGCGTACGCCGTCAGGGCCCGCTGCTCGTCGTCGGGTTCGGCGTCCAGATGACCGAGGGCGAGGACGACGAGGTCGGCGAGGAGCGGCCGGGGGCGGTCCTGCAGCCACACCTGCTGGCGGCCCGTGCGCGGCCCGTCGACGCGCAGGGCACGGCGCGGGTGGTGGTGGACGGCGACGGACGGGGGCAGTGCGGCCACCGCCCGCTCGTGCGCCCAGCGCAGGTAGCCGCCCTGGAGCTGCCGGTCGGCGAAGGTACGGCCGTCGATGCCCGCCCACTCGTGCAGGGTGGGCCCCTCGCGGACGGGTCCGGCCATCCGCACCGTGTCGTCGGTGAACACGGTGACGTCCTCGGCGTGCGAGTTCATCCACAGCAGCGGTGACTGCGCGGTCCGCCAGATGCGGCCGGCGCCCGGTGGATGCGGGTCGACGAGATGGATGTCGAGGCCCGGACCGTCGTACAGCTCGGGGGCGTTGGCGGCGATCCGCTCGATGAGGCCGGTCCCCCGCGGTCCGGCCCCGACGATGACCAGGGAGTGTCTCATCGGGTGCGCTCCGCACCGCGCGCGTGGTGATTCTCCACGTGGTGCTGGGCGGCGACGGCGGCCGCCCACCGGCCGGTCCGGCGGTGCGGAAGAACCTGCGGGACGTCCGCGTGCTCCGGCGGGTCCGGGACGGCGGAGGTGGTGGCGAGGGTGACGGAAGACATGCGAAGGCTCCGTGACGTCGTGTCGAACACGGGTGGGTGCCTTCACACCGGTGCGCCGCGCGGCGCCGTACGGCCGAGCCCCTCAGCAGAGCCGTCCACCGAGAGTACGGCGGCGTTTCCCCTCGCTGTCAAGGGTGTCCACACTGTGAGCCGTACGTCTCAGGTCGGTTGACGCGCCTGCGGATGCCTGTTCCACTTGGCCCATGCATCCGCAGCAGTGGCTGGTCACGCGCTCCCACATCGACTTCGGTCGAGTGTGGTCCTCCTCCTGTTGAGCTGACCCCCTGCGCGCCCCGGTTCCCGGGCGCCCCTTTCGCGTTCTTCCTCCCCCTGCTGTGCCTTCACCCGCGCCCCTCCCCTCGGCCCGCGCTCTTCTCCCTTCCTTCCCGTCGTCCCTTTCCGCTGTTCCTTTCCGTTGCTCTGGAGACCGCGCACGATGCGTACGTCCACGCGCTCCCACCGGAACGTCTTCACCCCGTTCCTCCTGATCACCTCGGCGTCCCTGCGGCTCACCGCCTGCGGCTCCGGAGCGGGCACCGTCTTCGCGGCCACGCCGGGGGACGGCGCGCACGTCTGCGCCGACGTCGGGAAGAAGCCGTACCAGGTGCGGACATGCGGCTGACAGGGCGCGATCCGGTCGTCGGTCCGGCAGGGCCGCGCCGATGTCGTGACGTCCACCGTCAACGGCCTGCGTCACGCCGTCGCCCACCAGGACGGCGTGAAGTTCCTCGACGAGTTCCAGCGCCCCGACGTCGGCGTCGCCTTCGAGAAGGGCACGAAGCCGGCCCCGCCTTCCGGGCGGCCGTCGACCGGCTCATCGCCGACGGCCCCTGCGCCGGGGTCCTCGACAAGTGGGGCACGACGGGCTCGGCGATCGGGAAGTCGCGGATCTCCCCGCCCGGACCGAGGGCCTGAGGGACCGGAGGGCTGAGGGACCGAAGGACCGAAGGGCTGCGGGGCGCGCCCGCGGGCGACCGCGGTTCAGCAGTCGCAGCCGCAGCCGTCGCAGCAGCAGCCGTCACCGCACTTCCCGCAGCAGTCACAGCAGTCGCAGCAGTCCGAGCAGTTGTCGCAGTCGCAGCGGTGGCACAGCCCCTCCTTCGGCTCCCGGGTCCACGGGTCCTCGTACTCGCCGCAGCACATCTGGCAGGTGCAGGCGAGGCCCGCCCACACCAGGCACCCGGCGAGCAGGCCGCGCCGGTCGCGGTGCGGCGGCCGCGGGGGCGGCGGGCCGCCGGGACCGGAGGGGGCGTAGGGGTTGCCCGGCGGCGGCCCGTACTGCTCCGGCGCGGGCGCGTGTCCGCACGAGGCGGTGCCGAAGGCCCGGTCCACGGAGGTGCGCAGCTCGTGCACGAGCAGCACGTGGGCGAGGCGGGCGTCCGTGAACTCGGCGTCGCGCAGCGCCAGCCGGATCCCGTGCACGGCGTCGTCCGCGAGCCGGCGGGCCTCCGCGAGGGAGGTTCCGGTGGCCGTGAGCGGGTTCCAGGCGCCGGACGCGGCGTCGGCCTCCCGGTCCTCCACGGCGTCCAGCAGGTGCGCGAGCCGGCCGAAGAGGCGGCCGGCCTCGGCGAGCGGCACGGCGTTGCCGGGCCGGCCCGCCAGGACCGCGGTGTGGGCGAAGGCCGCGGCGGTGGCCGTCTCGGTCGGCTCGGTGACGGTCAGCAACGGTGTTCCGGGCCCGGCGAGCGCCTCGATGCCGACCTGCCGGTCCACGGCGTCCACCAGGACGGCCGTGTCGAAGCCGACGGCGGAGCCGCCGCGCGCACCGGCCCGCCCCCAGCTCGTGGCCACCCGGCGCGCGGCCAGGGCGACCGGGCGGCGCGCCAGCAGCCCGTCCCCGTCGGCGACGTGGTCGCGCACCTTGGCGGCGGCCAGCACCAGCGAGACCGCCGCCGCGAGCCGGGCCCCCTCACCCTGGGCGACGGAGGCGGAGCGCATGCCGCGCAGCGGACAGGGTCCGGCCGTGCGCCGCGCGCCCTCGGGCCGTTCGGCCTGAGCCTCCGTCAGGACGGAGACGAGCAGGCCGTCGTAGTTGGTGACGATCCGCGCGAACTGTCCGTGATCGCGCCGCAGGGCGAGGCAGAGCCCGCACAGGTGCGCCATCCACTGGGTCTTGAGCCCCTCACCGAGCCGGTGCCGGCACGGCCTGACGATCCCGAACATGTCGATCCCCCGTGATGTGTGTCGGTCCCCGCGACGTCGAGCGGTCGTGGGGACCGCCGCATCGTATCGACCGCCGCTCACGCGGGAACGGCGCGCCCGGTTCACCCGTCCGCCCGACCGGTCACCCGTCCGCCGCGAAGAATCATATTTCACTCACAGTCAGCAGCCGTGTGGGTCGCGACCCTTGGGGCACTTGGACTCTCGACGGATCGGCTGTGCACCAGTAGCGTCACAAACCCCCCGCGCGGCGTCTATCCACTTGGCGCGACATCCGCATCATGGACGACCATGGGGAATGCGGATAGCAAGAACGACCGCTGCATGAGAGGAGGCGTCCATGGGATCGGTACGCAAGGCGAGTGCCTGGCTTGGCCTCGTCGACGACAACGATGACGAGCGTTACTACGACGACGACTACTCCGAGGGGACCGACCCCGGAGACGCCTGGGTCACCGACCCGCGGGTGAAGGTCGCCACCGACACGGCCCAGGAGAAGGGCCGCCGGATCGGCACCGTGACCCCGGACAGCTTCCGGGACGCGCGGGCGATCGGCGAGCTGTTCCGCGAGGGTGTCCCGGTCATCATGAACCTCACGGCCATGGAGGCCGCCGACGCCAAGCGCGTGGTCGACTTCGCGGCCGGGCTGATCTTCGGCCTGCGCGGTTCGATCGAGCGGGTGTCGACCCGGGTGTTCCTGCTGAGCCCCTCCAACACCGAGATCGTGAGCGGCGACCCGGCCGCGCGCCGCGCGGACGGCTTCTTCAACCAGAGCTGAGGCGGGGCCGCTCGCCGGCCCCGCTCCCCCTCCCGGGGTCAGCGGAAGGCGTCGAGTCCGGTGAGCGCCTTGCCCAGCACGAGCTGGTGCATCTCGACGGTGCCCTCGTAGGTCAGCACCGACTCGAGGTTGGTCGCGTGCCGCATGACGGGGTACTCGAGGGAGATCCCGTTGGCCCCGAGGATCGTCCGCGCCGTACGGCAGATCTCGATCGCCTCCCGCACGTTGTTGAGCTTGCCGAAGCTGACCTGCTCGGGACGCAGGCGGCCGGCGTCCATCCGCCGCCCCAGGTGGTGGGCGAGCAGGATCCCCTTGTGCAGTTCGACCGCCATGTCGGCGAGTTTGGCCTGGGTGAGCTGGAACCCGCCGATCGGCCGCCCGAACTGCTCCCGCGACTTCGCGTAGTCGACGGCGGTCTCGAAGCAGGCCCGTGCCGCCCCCATGGCACCCCAGACGATCCCGTACCGGGCGTGGGACAGACAGCTCAGCGGCCCCTTGAGCCCGACGACCTCCGGCAGGACGGCGTCGGCGGGCAGCCGTACGTCGTCCAGCACGAGTTCGCTGGTGACGCTGGCCCGCAGGGACCACTTGCGGGTGATCTCGGGCGCGGAGAACCCGGGGGTGTCGGTGGGCACGACGAAGCCGCGGATGCCCTCCTCGGTCTGCGCCCACACCACGGCGACGCCCGCGACCGACCCGTTGGTGATCCACATCTTGCGCCCGTTCAGGACCCAGTCGGAGCCGTCCCGCTCGGCGTGCGTCCGCATGCCGGCGGGGTCCGAGCCGTGGTCGGGCTCGGTCAGCCCGAAGCAGCCGATGACCTCGCCGGCGGCCATGCGCGGCAGCCAGGCCCGCTTCTGCTCCTCGCTGCCGAACCGGTGGACGGCGTACATGGCGAGGGAGCCCTGGACGGAGACGAGCGAGCGGATCCCGGAGTCGGCGGCCTCCAGCTCCAGGCAGGCCAGCCCGTACTGCACATGGGTGGCACCGGCGCACCCGTAGCCCGTGAGGGACATGCCGAGGGCCCCGATCCCGCCCAGCTCCCTCGCCAGTTCCCTGATCCCGGGCAGCTCGCCCTTCTCGTACCACTCGGCGACGTACGGCAGGACCCGGTCGCCGGCCCAGGAGCGCACGGTGTCCCGTACGGCGAGGTCCTCGTCGTCCAGGAGGTCGTCGATCCCGAGGGGGTCGGACGGGTCGAAAGGAGGCGGCACGGGCGCCGAGGACGACACGTACTCCGAGGACGCCGAGGACGCCGAGGACGCCGACATGATTCCCTCCGAAACCTGAAAACTAGCACCGCTAGTCACGCGACTCCCCCGACGTTACGACGCCCCGCGGACCCCGTCCAGCCCCCGCCCCGCGCGCCCCGCCGGTGATCGCCGCGGGCGGCGCGCGGCGGGGAGGCCGGCCGTCAGGCCGAGACCCGCGGCTGCCCGGCCTCCCGGGGCGAGGGCACCCGCACCGCGGGGGCCTCGCACTGCATCACCCGCGGCAGCCGCAGCGCCATCACCGCGCCCAGCAGCAGCAGTCCCGCGCTCACCAGCAGCGTCACGTGCAGGCCGTGCACGAAACAGTCCCGTGCCGTCTGCCGCAGGACCTCCCCGGCGGGCCCGCCGAGCCGCCCGGCGACCTCGTACGCCTCGCCCAGCGAGTTGCCGGCCGCGGCCGACGCCTCGGCCGGCACCCCCGGCACCGACGACAGCCCCGGCGCGTAGGCCGCGTTCATCACGCTGCCCAGCAGCGCGATCCCGATCCCGGCCCCCAGCTGGTACGACGTCTCGCCGATCGCCGCCGCCCCGCCCGCCTGCTCCGGCGGCGCCTCGCTCAGCATCGACTCGTACGCCCCGAAGAGCGTCGTCTCCAGCCCGAACCCGAGCAGCAGGAAGCCGGCCAGCAGCAGCGCGGGGTTGTCCGCCCCGCCCATCGGGGTCAGGGCGACGACCGCGGCGGCGGTGAGGCAGAAGCCGGCGCACACCGTCCGCCGCGGCCCGAACCGCCGCAGCAGCCGCGCCCCGGCGAGCCCCGCGGCCATCGCCGCGAAGGTCAGCGGCAGCAGTCGCAGCCCCGTCTCCAGGGGGGAGAGGTCCAGCACCAGCTGGAGGTACTGCGCCGCGATCAGTTCCAGGCCCACCAGCGCCAGCATCGCCAGCACGATGCACCCCACCGCCGTACCGAACGCGGGCCGCGCGAACATCCGCAGGTCCACCAGCGGGTGCGCGCGCCGCCGCTGACGCCGTACGAACAGCACGATCAGCAGCGCGCCCGCGGCCAGCGGCACCAGGGTGAGCGGACCCAGTTCACCGCTGCCCAGCCGCTTCACGCCCAGGACGGCGCCGAACAGTCCGGCGGCGGCCGTCAGCGCGCCCACGACGTCCCACGGCCCCTCCCCGGTGCCCTTGGACTCGGGCAGCAGCAGCCGGCCCACCGGCAGGCCGACCAGCATCAGGGGGATGTTGACGAGGAAGACCGAACCCCACCAGAAGTGCTCCAGCAGGAAGCCGCCGAGCAGTGGCCCGACCGCCGCGCCGACCGCGGCCACGGCGCTCCAGATGCCGATGGCGAGCGCCCGCTCGCGCCGGTCGGGGAAGACCTGGCGCAGGATGGACAGCGTCGCGGGCATGATCATCGCGCCGCCGACGCCGAGCAGCGCCCGCGCGAGGACGAGCACCTCGCCGCTCCCGGCGAACGCCGCGAGCGCGGAGGCCACGCCGAACAGCGTGTAACCGAGCAGCAGCACCTTCCTGCGGCCGACCCTGTCGCCGAGCGTGCCGAACAGGATCAGCAGCGAGGCGCAGACCAGGGGGTAGGTGTCGACGATCCAGAGCAGTTCCATCGCGCCGGGCCGCAGGTCCTCGGTGACGGCGGGCACCGCCACGTGCAGCACGGTCGCGTCCACGGCGACCAGGAGCAGACTGACGCACAGCACCACCAGGACGACCCAGCGGTTGGCACCGGCCCCGGCCGCCCGACGGCGCCACCGAACGGCGGCCGTGGTCGTCCCGGACATGAACGTACCTCCCAGAGTTTCCCCGGTTCGGCGGGCTCGCGGGGTGGGGACTCCCCGGGGCTCGGCCGGAGAGGAAGCGGTGGTCCCCGGCCCGCGCGACGAACGACGAGTGACACGCAGCGTACGCGAGTTCGCGCGCCGGTCACGTGGCGGACCTCTCACAGCTCCCCGCCGAACATGTGGCGTACGCCACTCCCCTCACCGCCCGTCGCACCCCGGCGCACCCTCCGTTCCCGGGTGCCGCCGATAATCGCCCGGTGACCGATCTCGACACCCGGGTGGCCCCGCCCGGCTCCCCGACGCTGCGCCGGGCGGCCCCCGCTCTCCTGGGGTACGCGGCCGTGCGCGCGCTGGGGCTGCTCGCCCTGGCCGTGTGGAGCGCGGCGCGGGACAAGAGCGCCTACACCCTGCTGACGGCCCGCTGGGACTCCTTGTGGTACACCCGGGTCGCCGAGCTGGGATACGGCTACGAGGTGCGGCTGCCGAACGGCGACGTCCACTCCAACCTCGCCTTCTTCCCGCTGCTGCCGTGGCTGGAGCGCCTGCTCCGGGAGCTGACGCCGCTGTCGTACGCCGACGCCGGTTTCGCCGTCTCCCTGAGCGCCTCGCTCGCCGCGGCCTGGGGGATCTTCGCGATCGCCGACCGTCTGTACGGGCGCCGGGCCGGGGTGTGCGCGGTGCTGCTGTGGGCGGTGCTGCCGGTCGGGATCGTGCAGTCGATGGCGTACAGCGAGTCCCTGTTCACCGCGCTGGCCGCCTGGTCGCTGTACGCGGTGCTCACCGGCCGCTGGGTGACCGCGGGTCTGCTGGCGTCGCTCGCCGGGCTGACCCGTCCGGTGGGGATCGCCGTGGTGGCGGCGGTGTGGACGGCGGGCGTGGTCTCGTTCGTGCGAGAGCGGAGTGCGGCGGACGCGCCGGGCGCGCGCGTCGCCCCGCGCGCCCTGGGTCTTCTCCTCGCTCCCCTGGGCGCCGCCGGCTACGTCCTCTGGGTCGGCCACCGCACCGGGAAGGGGCCGCTCGGCTATCTCGACGTCCAGGCGGGCTGGCGCAACGGGTTCGACGGCGGCCGCGCCTTCGCCGGGTTCGTCATGGACAAGTTCACGTCGCCCCCCTCGGCCTTCGCCGGTCTCGCCCTGGTCGTCGGCGTCGTCCTGCTGATCCTGCTCCACGTCGCCGGCGTGCGCGGCCGCCAGCCCCTCCCCCTGCTGGTCCACACGGGGACCGTGCTGGCGCTCGCCCTGTGCGCCTCCAGCTACTTCGGCTCGAAACCGCGCCTGCTGCTGCCCGCCTTCCCCCTGCTGTTCCCCCTCGCCACGGCCCTCGCGCGGCTGCGGCCCTGGCGATCGGCCCTGGTCGTCGGCAGCGCCGCGGCGGCCTCGGCCGTGTACGGCGCGTGGTGGCTGAACGGCTCCGGTCCGCCCTGAGCCGCCCCGGCGGGCGGATGAGCGGACGGGGAATGGCGGCCGTGCATTCGGTGAACGCATTCATAAGTAATCCAAAACCACCCCTCGAAATGATCAAAAGAATTGCGGGGAACACACTTCGGAGATTGCGGATTCCCGTCGAATATCCGCCCCCCTGAGAGCAATCCCACATCACATCGTCATCACAAAGCCGTGGATTCGGCGGGGAACTGCACTCACCCGCTGTAACGTCGATTGGGTGCGTACCGAACGAAACCTCACCCGTCTGGACCGGGTGTTCGCAAGGCTCGACCGTGAGCCGGAACGACCGGCCCACCTCGACGTGCCGCAGATGAGCAGGCACCGGGTCGCGCTGTTCTCGGCGACCCTGGCCTTCTACCTGGCCATCGTGTGGCTCGTGGTGATCACCTCGTGGCTGGTCCGCCTCGACTGGCAGGTCATGTTCTTCCGGCCGTACCAGCAGTGGTCGGAGATCCACTGGTTCGTGGACTACTACGTGGTCCTCGGCCAGCGCGGCCCCACCGCCGTCATGGTCTGCGCCTGGCTCGGCTGGAGATCCTGGCGCCAGCACACCCTGCGGCCCCTGCTCACGCTCGGCACGTCGCTGCTGCTGCTGAACCTCACCGTCGGTGCCGCCAAGATCGGCATGGGCCGCCTCGGCCCGCACTACGCCACCGCCATCGGCTCGAACGAGATGGGTCTGGGCGGCGACATATTTCCCAGCGGTCACACCGCCAACGCGGTCGTGACCTGGGGAATCCTGGCCTATCTGGCCTCCACCCCACGAGCCCGCCGCTGGCTGTCCGCGCTCTCCGCGGTGACCTCGCTCGGCGTCGGCCTGGCCACGGTCTACCTCGGTACGCACTGGTTGAGCGACGTGGTCCTCGGCTGGGCCGCCGGCCTGCTGATCCTGCTGGCGCTGCCCGCGTTCGAGCCGCTGATCGCCCGCACCGAGACCTGGATCTTCACCCTGCGTGACCGCCTGCGCGACCGCCGCGCGAGGACGGCGCCCGTCCCTGCGCCGGTGCCGGTGCCGGTGCCCGTGCCGCTCACGCAGCGCGCCCCGGCCGGCCGGACGGACGAGACCACCGCGGCCCGCGAGGCGGCCGCCCGTCCGCCCAGGACGCCGGTCTACCTCGCCCCCGGCCCGCACGTGGCCCGCGCGGAGCGCGCCCCGGTCACCCCGGCCGGCAGTCGCCGCCCGCCGCACGCGGACCGGCTTCCGCACGGTTCGGCCAACCCGGCCCCCCGCCCCGTGAGCGGCGGCTGAGGCACGCGGGGCCCATCGGTGCGCACACACCGGGCCCCGCGCGTCCCGGCCCTCCCCGCACCCCGGGTCCTCCGTACGCACCGGTCCCCGGCGCGCCTCAGCCCTTCCAGGCGCGCGTCACGCGCCCTTCGCGCACCTCGAAATTCATCCGGCCCACGCGGTACTCCATGGTGATGATCGTTCCGGGCGCCAGCGAGCGCACCGTCGACCACCCTCGCTCGCGGGCGAGCCGCTCGGCCCGGCCGCTCTCGAGGCCGAGGTACCCGTCCGGACTGTCCTGGGGCTCCGCTGGCGGAGTGGGAATCGGTGCCATACCCGTCACGCTAGGCCGGGACAGCCGTTCCGGGAACCCCGAACAGGAGATGTGGATCACTACGGTCACACTTCTGTCACAGGATCACGACATGGGTTTCCGAGCGACCGAATCACCCGAACGGGCGATTCCGTAAGCCTTCCGCGCCTATTCGATCGGCTTTTCCGCGTGTCGCGCCGACTCCTTCTCCCAGCCGACGGAAAGTTCCCGGAGAACCGTTCCCCGTCCCCCGTCCTCTTTCGATTCCGCGGGCCCGCGCGGGGCCGGATCCCCATAGGAAATACACGGCTCCCCCACACGTCCCCCCTATGCCCTCTGCCGGGCGCGCGGCGCCGCGAGCGCCATGACGACGGCTCGCGGGCACCCGTGCGGCGCGGGCGGGGCGGGACCGGGGACGCGACGAGCGAAGGGGCGAGCGAGCGATGGGGACGGAGACCGTACCGGGGACGGCGCGCACCACGGGCGGGAGGCGGGGCCGGGTGGTCGTCGACTGGCTGACCACCACCGACCACAAGAAGATCGGGCACCTCTACCTGATCACGGCGTTCGCGTTCTTCCTGATCGGCGGCGCCATGGCGCTGATCATGCGGGCCGAACTGGCCCGCCCGGGTCTGCAGATCGTGAACAACCAGCAGTTCAATCAGTTGTTCACCCTGCACGGCACGATCATGCTGCTGCTGTTCGCGACCCCGTCCTTCGCGGGCTTCGCCAACGAGCTGATGCCGCTCCAGATCGGCGCCCCGGACGTCGCCTTCCCCCGGCTGAACATGCTGTCGTACTGGCTGTTCCTGTTCGGCGGGCTGATCGTGCTCGGCTCGCTGCTGGTGCCGGAGGGGCCGGCCGCCTTCGGCTGGTTCGCCTACGCGCCGCTCAACGACGCCACGCACTCCCCCGGCCTCGGCCCCGACCTGTGGATCATGGGGCTGGCGCTGGCCGGCTTCGGCACGATCCTCGGCGCGGTCAACTTCATCACCACCATCATCGGGATGCGCGCGCCCGGCATGACCATGTTCCGGATGCCGATCTTCACCTGGAACACCCTCTTCACGTCGATCCTGGTCCTGCTGGCGTTCCCGGTGCTGGCGGCGGCCCTGCTGGTGCTGGAGGCGGACCGGCGGTTCGGCTCGCAGGTCTTCGACGCGGCCAACGGCGGGGCGCTGCTGTGGCAGCACCTCTTCTGGTTCTTCGGACATCCCGAGGTGTACATCATCGCGCTGCCGTTCTTCGGGATCATCACCGAGATCATCCCGGTCTTCAGCCGCAAGCCGATCTTCGGCTACCTGACCCTGGTCGGCGCGACGATGGCGATCACCGGGCTGTCGGTGGTCGTCTGGGCCCACCACATGTTCGCCACCGGCGCGGTGCTGCTGCCGTTCTTCTCGTTGCTGTCGTTCCTGATCGCGGTGCCGACGGGCGTGAAGTTCTTCAACTGGACCGGGACCATGCTGAAGGGCTCGATCTCGTTCGAGACGCCGATGCTGTGGGCGACCGGCTTCCTGGTGACGTTCCTGTTCGGCGGTCTGACCGGGGTGATCCTGGCCTCGCCGCCACTGGACTTCCACGTCACCGACTCCTACTTCGTGGTGGCGCACTTCCACTACGTCGTCTTCGGCACGGTGGTCTTCGCGGTCTTCGCCGGGTTCTTCTTCTGGTGGCCGAAGTTCACCGGCAAGCTGCTCGACGAACGGCTCGGCAAGATCCAGTTCTGGACGCTGTTCGTCGGCTTCCACACCACGTTCCTGGTCCAGCACTGGCTGGGCGCCGAGGGCATGCCGCGCCGCTACCCGGACTACCTGGCCGCGGACGGCTTCACCGCTCTCAACACGCTCTCCACGATCGGCGCGTTCCTCCTCGGCCTGTCGACCCTGCCGTTCCTCCTCAACGTCTGGAGGACCACCAGGTACGGCCGCAGGGTCGAGGTCGACGACCCCTGGGGCTTCGGCCGTTCCCTGGAGTGGGCGACCTCCTGCCCGCCGCCCCGGCACAACTTCACCGCGCTGCCCCGGATCCGCTCGGAGTCCCCGGCGTTCGACCTGCGCCACCCCGAGCACGCGGCGGAGATCCCGCAACCGGAGCCGGAGAAGCACCAGGCGCGCTCGTGAGCGCACGGGCTCGTGGACGTGGCCCCGTGGTGCCGGCCGGTGTGCACGCCGGCACCACGGGGCCGGACGCCGTCAGAAGTTCAGCCGCAGACCGGGCACGATCAGGTCGGGATTCCCGCCGACGGCCGCCTTGTTCGCGGCGTAGAGCCGCTGCCAGGTGCTGCCGTGGCGCGCGGCGATCGTGCTGAGCGTGTCGCCCGCGCGGACGGTGTAGTCGCCGTCGCCGCGGGAGGACGTGTCGCGGGAGCCGTGGCCGGGAGTACGCTCGGCGGCCGTCCTCGAGGAGCCGGCCGCGGCCGGACCGTTCTTCGCCGGACCGTTCTTCGCCGGCCCGCCGGCGGACGAGCCGCCCCGTGCGGCACCGCTGCCGGCCGAACCGCTCCCGTCCCGGCCGCCCGCGGCCGTGGGCGCGCCGCCGAAGGCCCCGGCGCGCGTGGAGCAGGTCGGCCACGCACCCCAGCCCTGGGAGCGCTGGACCCTGGCGGCGATGTCGATCTGCTGCTCCCTGGTGGCCCGGTCCGCGGTCGGCGCGTAGGCCGTGCCGCCGTAGGCGCGCCAGGTGGAGGCGGAGAACTGGAGCCCGCCGTAGTAGCCGTTGCCGGTGTCGATGTGCCAGTCGCCGCCGCTCTCGCACCGGGCGATGCGGTCCCACACTCCGGCGTCCGCCGCGGCGGCGTCGCCGCCGGCGGCCAGCAGTCCCAGGGGCGCGAGGAGCGCGGCCCCGGCGAGGACCGCCGCCGTACGCGCCTTGGCGGCACGGGCGTCGACGCGGGTGTCATCGGCACATTCGGACATGAGGATCCCTTTCCACGAACCCGGGCCTTCCCCCGGGCGGAGCGCGCCGTCCGCGCGGGAACGCGGTCGTCGTGCTCCGCCCCGTCCGTCGGCGGTGGTGCTGCGCGCCGTCTGGTTCTGCGCGGCCGGCGGACGTACCCGGGCGGTGCTCGCTGCACACGGCCGAGGAATCTAGGGACTCCGACGGCCTGTCATCAATCAACCCGCCGTCATCGCAGGCCAGTTGACTGTTACCGCTGGTATCAGCGAAATCAGGACACCCACTTCATTACCTGATTTCCTGATTTGTCGACCGGTGCCACACCCCGTCTGTGTTCCACCTCACGCACTCAACTTCCGTGACACTCTCGTTACTTGACGGTGAGTGGCCGATTTCGCACGAATCGTGACCGTGCGCGCGGGCCGGTTCGATTCCCTTCGCCCCGCAGCGTGACCCCCGCCACAACTCGCCCGTTGTCTCTGCATGAGCCGGGGAGCACCCGGCCCGCCCACGCACCGCATCCGAGGGAGTCACCCGTGCCGCGCATGCTCGACGTCAGCGACGAGGTACGTGCCGAGATCGGCGCCGAAGAAGCCGACCGACTGATCGCCGGAGAGAACGCCCCGGGCAGTTACGACTGCACGTCCTGCCGCACCCCGGGCGACTCCGAGTACGAGCGCACCAGCACCGTCCTGTTCATCGGGGAGGAGACCGCCGTCCTCGCCTTCGCCCACGCCACCTGCCTGCCGTCGCAGATCATCCAGGTCACCGAGGAGCAGCTCCGGGGCGCCGTCCGCTCCATCGGCGGCGACCCCGTCGCCCCGGCCCCCGGCAAGGTCGTGCCCGAGCAGGCCGTGCTCGGCGTGACCAGCGGACTCGTCCTGATCGCCGGGGAGCTGCACCCGGCCCTGGTCGTCGAGCCGACCGCGCCCATCGTGCGGCCCGGGGCCACCGACATCGGCGACGACTTCCTGCCGCTCCTCATCGAGCAGGGCTTCATGCCGCTGTCCGAGCTGTCCGAGGCGCCGCCCGTGCGGCACGGCTGGTCCGTGCTGCTCGCGATGGGGCAGCTGCACGCGGTGCTCCAGCCCTCGGTCAACGGCGGGCAGCCGGTGGCCTGGTGGCAGGCCCACCAGCCGCTGCAGGTGACGGAAGGCTGGCGGACCGCCGCCAACAAGCACCAGCAGGTGCTGATGTTCGCGGCACCGGTGGGATCGATCGGCCGCCAGCCCCGGGAGGACCTGCTGCGGGACGCGCTGGACAAGGCCGCGGCCAACGGCCAGCTGGTCGGGGCGGCACTCCCCCTCGCCGGAACCTGAGCCCTGCGGGCGCGGGTCCCCGGGGCCCGCGCCCGCAGGGCGGGAACGCGGGCCGCACCCCGCGCTCCCGAAGGCCGGTCACCGGCCGCATCCCCCGACCTCACACGTCGTTTGGACATACGTGCACACCTACGACGTTCCCCGCCGCCAGCCCTACCCGATCCCGTCCGCGCGAACGGCCCAGGACTCCCGGGATCCCCAGGGCGGCCCCTCGGCCACGCCGATCTACGACGCGCTCTACGCCGAGTACGTCAAGTCGTTCCGCTCGCTGCCGGGTGACCGCAGCGGTGAGGAGGACCTGGGGTTCACGGCCTTCGGGAACATGCCGCACGGCACGGGGACGTACGCGGTACCGCGGCCGGGGTCGTTCAGCAGTTCCTACAGCTCCTACAGCGCGGGCGCGCAGAGCGCACGGCTCGGGCAGCCGTCACGGGCCCCGTACCCGGCGCAGGAACAGGAGCGGGAGCAGGAGCCGTCGCGGCCGCCGCAGTGGCAGCGGGTCGGCCCGCTCGGGCAGACCGGCCGTCCGCACGGCGCGACGCACCACGTCCCGGCGGCCCTGCCCCCGGCACCCCGGCGGGGCGCCTGAGGCACGCGACGGGCGCGGTACGGCCGGAGGGCGGCACCCACCTCGGGTGCCGCCCTCCGGCCGTGCCGTCGGATCAGGTCACTTCTTCTTGCCGCGCTTCTCGCGCACCCGCACCGAGATGTGGATCGGCGTGCCCTCGAAGCCGAACTCCTCGCGCAGCCGGCGCTCGACGAAGCGCCGGTAGCCCGCCTCGATGAAACCGGAGGCGAACAGCACGAACCGCGGCGGCTTGGTGCCCGCCTGGGTGCCGAAGAGGATGCGCGGCTGCTTGCCGCCCCGGATCGGGTGCGGGTGAGCGGCGACCAGCTCACCGAGGAAGGCGTTCAGCCGGCCGGTCGGGACGCGCGTCTCCCAGCCCGCGAGGGCGGTCTCGATCGCCGGGACCAGCTTCTCCATGTGCCGTCCGGTGCGCGCCGAGACGTTCACCCGCGGCGCCCACGCCACCTGGGCCAGCTCGGTCTCGATCTCCCGCTCCAGGTAGTAGCGGCGCTCCTCCTCGAGGGTGTCCCACTTGTTGTAGGCGAGGACGACGGCGCGGCCCGCCTCCACCGCCATGGTGACGATCCGCTGGTCCTGCACGGAGATCGACTCGGAGGCGTCGATCAGGATGACCGCCACCTCGGCCTTCTCCACCGCGGCCGCCGTGCGCAGCGAGGCGTAGTAGTCGGCGCCCTGCTGGAGGTGGACCCGCTTGCGGATACCGGCCGTGTCGACGAACTTCCAGGTGACGCCGCCCAGTTCGATCAGCTCGTCGACCGGGTCGCGGGTGGTGCCGGCCAGCTCGTTGACGACGACGCGCTCCTCGCCGGCCACCTTGTTCAGCAGCGAGGACTTGCCGACGTTCGGGCGGCCGATGAGGGCGATGCGGCGCGGGCCGCCGACCGCCGTGCCGAAGGTCTGCGCGGGCGCCTCCGGCAGTGCCTCCAGGACCGCGTCCAGCATGTCGCCGGTGCCGCGGCCGTGCAGCGCGGAGACGGGGTGCGGTTCGCCGAGGCCCAGGGACCACAGGTAGGCGGCGTCCGCCTCACCGCTCTGGCCGTCCACCTTGTTGGCGGCGAGCACGACGGGCTTGCCCGCCTTGCGCAGCAGCCGTACGACCGCCTCGTCGGTGTCGGTGGCGCCGACCTTGGCGTCGACGACGAACACGACGGCGTCGGCCGCCTCGATCGCGTACTCGGCCTGCGCGGCCACGGAGGCGTCGATGCCGAGGACGTCCTGCTCCCAGCCGCCGGTGTCGACGACCTTGAAGCGGCGGCCCGCCCACTCGGCCTCGTAGGTGACCCGGTCGCGGGTGACGCCCGGCTTGTCCTCGACGACCGCCTCGCGCCGCCCGATGATCCGGTTGACGAGGGTCGACTTGCCGACGTTCGGGCGGCCGACGACCGCGAGGACGGGCAGCGGCCCGTGCCCGGCGGCCTCGATCGCCCCCTCGACGTCCTCGACGTCGAAGCCCTCGACCGCGGCGAGCTCCATGAACTCCGCGTACTCGGCGTCGCCGAGCGCCCCGTGGTCGTGCTCGAAGGAGTCCGAGCCGTCGGGCTGGATGTGGTCGTTCATGAAGTCCGTACCTCTGCGTTCATTCGTGGTGATCGGTGGAGCACCCGTTTTCGGCGGTTTGATCCACTACTCAGTGTCGCCCAGCGCCCGCCCGGACGCCCGGCGTTTTCCTACCCTCGCGCCGCTACGCGTCGCGCGGCCGCCCGTCGTCCGCCGCGCGGCCGGTGAGCCGTCTGGCGTGTTCCAGGTGGGCGGCCAGTTGCTTCTGGATGCGTTCGGTGGCCTCGTCCAGCGCCTTGCGGGTGCGCCGCCCGCTGCCGTCGCCCGCCTCGAACGGGTCGCCGAAGACGACGTCGACGCGGGACCGCAGCGGGGGCAGCGCCCTGAACAACCGTCCGCGCCGCTCGGTGCTTCCCAGGACGGCCACGGGGACGATCGCCGCCCCGCTGCGCACCGCGAAGTAGGCGAGCCCCGCGCGCAGGGAGGCGAAGTCGCCCTCGCCCCGCGTGCCCTCCGGGAAGATCCCGAGGACGCCGCCGGCCTCCAGCACGCCCAGCGCGCGGGTGATGGCCTTGCGGTCGGTGGTGTCCCGGTCGACCTTGAGCTGACCGATGCCGGTCAGGAACGGGTCGAGGGGGCCGATGAACGCTTCCTTCTTGATCAGGAAGTGCGTCGGCCGGGGGGCCACGCCCATGACCATCGGCCCGTCGATGTTGTGGGAGTGGTTGACGGCGAAGATCACGGGGCCGGTCGCCGGAACCTTCCAGGCGCCCAGCACGCGCGGCTTCCACAGCCCGAACATCAGGCCGACGCCGATGCGCCGCCCGACCTCCGCCCCTCTCTCCGAGGGCAGCTCGCTCACCTCTCCGCCCGCTTCTCCCCGACGAGGGTGACCACGCACTCGATGACCTGGGCCAGCGTCAGCTCGGTGGTGTCCACCTCGACGGCGTCGTCCGCCTTGGCGAGCGGGGAGGTCTTGCGGGAGGAGTCGGCCGCGTCCCGCTTGATCAGCGCCTCGCGGGTGCTGTGCACGTCCGCGCCCTTCAGCTCGCCGCTGCGGCGGGCGGCGCGGGCCTCCGGCGAGGCGGTGAGGAAGATCTTCAGGTCGGCGTCGGGCAGCACGGTCGTCCCGATGTCCCGTCCCTCGACGACGATGCCCCGTTCGGCGGAGGCCGCCAGCGACCGCTGCAGCTCGGTGATCCTCGACCGCACCTCGGGCACGGCGCTCACCGCGCTGACCTTGGAGGTGACCTCCTGGGTGCGGATCGGGCCGGCCACGTCGACGCCGTCGACCGTGATCGTCGGGTCGGCCGGGTCGGTGCCGGAGACGATCTCGGGCTTGCCGGCGACGGCGGCGATCGCCGTGGGGTCCTCGATATCGATCCCGTTGCTGACCATCCACCACGTGATCGCCCGGTACTGGGCACCGGTGTCCAGGTAGCTCAGCCCGAGCTGGGCGGCCACGGCCTTGGACGTGCTCGACTTGCCCGTGCCGGAGGGGCCGTCGATGGCGACAATCACGGGCTGGGCGGCGCCGTTTTCCACGGGAGGACACCTTCCTGGTGCGAGGCGGTGGGCTGCGGGACGACGATGTGCCCCGCACAAGGTTACTGGCTGCGGGTCACTCGTCCGGCCGACGGCCGCGCGGGAGCCCGTCCGGCGGGGTCGCCCGGCGTGGTTCTCCGGCCGGGGCCGGGTCCCGGACGCCCGGGCGCCTACTGCCGCAGCGCCCATCCCCGCTCCCGCAGCGCGGCGCTCAGCACGGCCGCCGCCTTCGGCTCCACCATCAGCTGCACCAGGCCGGCCTGCTGTCCCGTCGCGTGCTCGATGCGCACGTCCTCGACGTTGACCCCGGCCCGGCCGGCGTCGGCGAAGATGCGGGCCAGCTGTCCCGGCTGGTCGTCGATGAGCACCGCGACGACCTCGTACGCCCGCGGGGCGGACCCGTGTTTGCCGGGGACCCGGACCTGGCCGGCGTTGCCCCGCCGCAGGACGTCCTCGATGCCGTCGGCGCCGGTGCGCCGCTTGTCGTCGTCGGAGGACTGCAGGGCGCGCAGCGCCCGGACCGTCTCGTCGAGGTCGGCGGCGACGTCGCCGAGCAGGTCGGCGACCGGCCCGGGGTTCGCGGAGAGGATGTCGATCCACATCCGGGGGTCGGAGGCGGCGATCCGGGTCACGTCGCGGATGCCCTGCCCGCACAGCCGTACGGCGGCCTCCTCGGCGTTCTGCAGGCGGGCGGCGACCATGCTGGAGACCAGGTGGGGCATGTGGGAGACGAGCGCCACGGCCCGGTCGTGGGCGTCGGCGTCCATCACCACGGGGACGGCCCGGCAGTGCGAGACCAGCTCCAGGGCGAGGTTGAGCACCTCGGTGTCGGTGTCGCGGGTCGGCGTCAGCACCCAGGGGCGGCCCTCGAAGAGGTCGGCGGTCGCGGCCAGCGGGCCGGACTTCTCGCGGCCGGACATGGGGTGGGTGCCGAGGTAGGACGACAGGTCGAGGCCGAGCGCCTCCAGTTCCCGGCGCGGCCCGCCCTTGACGCTGGCCACGTCGAGGTAGCCGCGGGCCACGCCCCGGCGCATGGCGTCGGCGAGCACGGCGGCCACGTGGGCGGGCGGGGCGGCGACGACGGCGACGTCGACCGGGCCCCGGGGCGGGTCGTCGGTGCCGGCGCCGAGCGCCGCCGCCGTACGGGCCTGCTCGGGGTCGTGGTCCTCCAGGTGGACGACGACGCCGCGCCGGGCGAGGGCGAGGGCCGCGGAGGTGCCGATGAGGCCGGTTCCGATGACGAGCGCGGTCCTCACCGGGCGATGTCCTTGCGCAGGGCGGCCGCGGCGCCGAGGTGGACGTGGTCGATGCCGGAGCGGGGCCGGTCCGACTCGATGTGCGCGAGGACGCGGACGGCCCTGGGCATGGCGCCTCGGACGTCGAGCTCCTGGGCGCGGATCAGCGGTACGTCGGCGATGCCCGGCTTGCGCGCGGCGGCGGCCGGGAAGTCGCTGTGCAGGTCGGGGGTGGCCGTGAACCGGATGCTGATCAGGTCGTCGGCGGCGAGGGAGTTCCGCTCCACGACGGCGGTGAGCAGGGCCCCGACCCTCTCGTCCATGTGTCCGGCCTCGTCCCTGTCCAGCTGGACGGCCCCCCGGACCGCTCGTACCGCCACGGCGCTGCTCCTCGCTCACGTAGGTCACGGCTCTTCGCCGCCCAGCGTAGTCAGCGCGGGCCGGCCCCGGGGACGGCGCCCGCCCGCTGAGACGCGTCCCGGGCGCGCGCCCGGCCCTCGCGGCCCGGCCGCGCCTTCTGTGCCACGCTGTCCCCCGGATCCACCGTCCCCCGCACCTCCCGCACCTCCGGAGTCACCACATGACCCTCCCCGCCTCCCGCCGGTCGGTTCTCCTCGCGACGGGCACGGCGGCGCTCGCCGTCGGCTGTGGTGACCGGAACGACGGCGGGAACACCGGCAGCGAGCCCCGCACGTCCCCCACCGCCGGTCAGGAGCTGGCCGGGACGGCCGACATCCCGGTCGGCGGCGGCAGGATCTTCAAGGACGCGAAGGTCGTGGTCACGCAGCCGGCGCAGGGCGACTTCAAGGCGTTCTCCGCGGTCTGCACCCATCAGGGCTGCATCGTGGCGACCGTCGCCGACGGCACCATCAACTGCGCCTGCCACAAGAGCAGTTTCGCCATCGACGACGGCGCGGTGACGGGCGGCCCGGCGACCGAGCCGCTGCCCGCGGCGAAGATCGCGGTGAAGGGCGGGTCCATCACGCTGGCGTGAGGCGGGCGGGACCGGCGGTCGTCGCCCGCCGGCCGGCGGTCAGTGGTCCCACAGGGCCCCGAGGGCGACCAGCTCGCTCCGGTGCTCGACGCGGTCCGCCCACGGGGCCGGCCAGGCGTCGGCCCCGGCGTGGGCGCCCGCGAAGGCGCCGGCCAGGCAGGCGACGGAGTCGGAGTCGCCGGCGGAGCAGGCGGCCCGGCGCAGCGCGGTGACCGGCGCGTCGGGGAAGAGCAGGAAGCACAGCAGGCCGGTCGCCAGCGCCTCCTCGGCGATCCAGCCCTCCCCGGTGGCCAGGCACGGGTCGGTCTCCGGCGAGGGGCTGCGCAGGGCCTCCCGCAGCCGCTCCAGGACGCCCAGGCAGTCGTCCCAGCCGCGCGCGATGAAGTGCTCCGGGGTCGGGTCCTGGGAGCGGGTCCACAGGTCGCCGAGCCAGCGGTGGTGGTAGCGGGTGCGGTTGTCGAGGGCGTAGGACCGCAGCAGTCCGACGAGGCCCGTCGGTTCGGCGCCGTCCGCGAGCAGCCGTACGGCGTGGGCGGTGAGGTCGGAGGCGGCGAGCGCGGTGGGGTGGCCGTGGGTGAGGCCGGACTGGAGCTGGGCGGCGCCGGCGCGCTGTTCGGCGCTGAGGCCGGGGACGAGGCCCAGGGGTGCGACGCGCATGTTGGCGCCGCAGCCCTTGGAGCCGATCCGGGCGGCGTCCTGCCACGGGCGCGCGTCGTCCTCCAGCAGGCCGCAGGCGGTCAGGCAGGTCCGGCCGGGGGCGCGGTTGTTCTCGGGCGAGCGGTACCAGCGCACGAACTCCTCGCGCAGCGGCCGCTCCAGCCGGTCCGGCGTGAGCGGCCCGTGGTCCGCGGCGGTGCGCAGGGCCCGGCCGACGGCCAGCGTCATCTGCGTGTCGTCGGAGACGAACGCCCGCCCCGGCAACTCCATCTCCCGCCACGGCCCGCACGTGGCGAGGATCGAGGGGACGTCGTCGAACTCGGTCGGGAACCCGAGCGCGTCCCCCAGCGCGAGGCCCAGCAGGGCCCCCGTCGCGGCGCGCTTCCTGACGGTGGTGGTGGTCATGCGGGACGTCCTTCCCGGGGCGGTCGCAGCAGGGGCGGGTGGAGGGCGGTGGCGGTGCCCGCGCGGTAGAGGGCGGCCGGTTTGCCGCGGCCGCCGGTCAGCCGTGCGGGACCGCCGGGGACGGGTTCGACGAAGCCGGGGGTGGCGAGGACCTTGCGGCGGAAGTTGGGGCGGTCCAGGCCGGTGCCCCAGACGCTCTCGTAGACCTGCTGGAGCTCGCCGAGGGTGAACTCGGGCGGGCAGAAGGCGGTCGCCAGGCAGGTGTACTCGAGCTTGGCGCCGACCCGGTCGTGGGCGTCGGCCAGGATCCGGTCGTGGTCGAAGGCGAGCGGTGCGACGTCGTCGTACGGCCGCCAGCGGGCCTGGGCCGCGTCGCCGCCGCCGCGCGGCTCGGGGGCGTCGGGCAGCAGGGCGGCGAAGGCGACGGAGACGACCCGCATCCGGGGGTCGCGGCCGGGTTCGCTGTAGGTGCGCAGCTGTTCCAGGTGGAGGCCGGAGACGTCGGCGAGGCCGGTCTCCTCGGCGAGTTCGCGCCGGGCGGCGGTCTCGGCGGACTCGTCCGGCAGCACGAACCCGCCGGGCAGCGCCCAGCGGCCGAGGTACGGCTCCTGCCCGCGCTCGACGAGCAGCACGTGCAGGGCGCCCGCGCGCAGGGTGAGGACGGCGAGGTCCACGGTGACGGCGAAGGGTTCGAAGGCGTGCCTGTCGTAGCCCCGCATCCACCCACCCCCTCTTTATGGTCGTACCGACCATAAACCCGTCCGGTGTCCGGGCACAAGGAAGCGGCCGGTCCCCGGGGTCCGGGGCCGGCCGCTCGGGGGGACCGCTCTACAGGTCGACTTCCTTCATCAGCATGCCGACCTCGGTGTTGGACAGCCGGCGCAGCCAGCCCGACTTCTGGTCACCCAGGGTGATCGGGCCGAAGGCGACGCGGACCAGCTTGTCGACCGGGAACCCGGCCTCCGCGAGCATCCGGCGCACGATGTGCTTGCGGCCCTCGTGGAGGGTGACCTCGACGAGGTAGTTCTTGCCGGTCTGCTCGACGACCCGGAAGTGGTCCGCCTTCGCGTACCCGTCCTCCAGCTGGATGCCGTCCTTGAGCCGCTTGCCCAGGTCGCGCGGGATCGGGCCCACGATGTGCGCGAGGTAGACCTTCTTCACGCCGTACTTCGGGTGCGTCAGGCGGTGCGCCAGCTCACCGTGGTTGGTGAGCAGGATGACGCCCTCGGTCTCGGTGTCGAGCCGCCCGACGTGGAAGAGGCGGGTCTCACGGTTGGTGACGTAGTCGCCGAGGCACTGCCGGCCCTCGTTGTCCTCCATCGTCGAGACCACGCCGGCGGGCTTGTTCAGCGAGAAGAACTGGTAGGACTGCGTGGCCACGGTCAGTCCGTCGACCTTGACCTCGTCCTTCTCCGGGTCGACCCGCTTGCCCTGCTCCAGGACGATCTCGCCGTTGACCTCGACCCGCGCCTGCTCGATCAGCTCCTCGCAGGCCCGCCGGGAGCCGTAGCCCGCGCGCGCGAGGATCTTCTGGAGCCGCTCGCCCTCCTGCTCGGCGCCCGGGAAGGTCTTGGGCAGCTTGACGTCCTTCTTGTTCGCGTACCGCTCGCGGTTGCGCTCCTCGGCCCGCGTCTCGTACTCGCGCGAGGTGGCCGGGGCCGACGGCCCGCGCTGCTGGGGCTTCTTCGGACCGCCCTTGGCGCCGCCGCGGGCCGCGCCCCCGCGTCCCGCCTTCGGGCCCTCGTGGGAGGCGCCGGGGCCCACGTCGTAGCGGCGCTCCTCGGGGCGGGGCTTGCTGGGACGGCCCTGGGCCTGCCCCTGGCCCCGGCCCTGGGCCTGCCCCCGGCCCTGGCCCTGCTTCTGGCCCCTGTTGTCGCCGGCGCCGCGGGGGTTACCGCGCCCGCCGCTCCTGCCGCTACCGCTGCCACTGCTTCGCATCAGATTTCCGTCGTCGTCGTGTCCGTCGTGGGACCGTCGTCCGCGTCCGGGGCGTCCGGATCGAACGACGGTACGGCTTCCTGGGTCTCGGCCTCGATCGCCTCCGCCTCCGGGAGGAAGGGCGCGAGCTCCGGGAGCTCGTCCAGACCGCGCAGGCCCATCCGCTCCAGGAAGTAGTTCGTCGTCCTGTACAGGATCGCACCTGTTTCGGGTTCCGCGCCCGCCTCCTCGACCAGACCGCGCTGCAGGAGCGTGCGCATCACGCCGTCGCAGTTCACTCCGCGCACCGCGGAGACCCGGCTGCGGCTGACCGGCTGGCGGTACGCGACCACGGCGAGCGTCTCCAGCGCCGCCTGGGTCAGCCGGGCCTGCTGACCGTCCAGGACGTACCGTTCGACGGCCGCGGCGTGGTCGGCCCGGGTGGAGAACCGCCAGCCGCCCGCGACGAACCGCAGCTCGAAGCCGCGCCCCTGTGCGGTGTACTCGTCGGCCAGCTCCCGCAGCGCGTCCGCGACCCGGTGGCGCGGACGCTCCACGATCCTCGCCAGGTGCTCCTCGGTGGCGGGCTCGTCCACGACCATCAGCACGGCCTCCAGGGCGGGCTTGAGGTCGAGGTCGGCGACGGTGCGCGGTCCGGCCCGGTCCTGCGGGGTCTGCCCGGTCTCCTCGCTCACGGTCTGCGCTCCTCCTCGGTCTTCTGCGGCGGCCGGTCGAACTCGTCGGTCACCCTGGGCCGGTCGTCGCCGTCCCCGCCGGTCCAGCGCACCAGCAGCGCCCCGAGCGCGGCCTCCTGGTCGAGGGCGACGGCCTTCTCCCGGTACAGCTCCAGCAGGGCCAGGAACCTCGCCACGACGGTGAGGGTGTCGTCGGTGTCCTCGACGAGCGTGCGGAAGTCGGCCTCGCCGAGCAGCCGCAGCCGTGCGACCACGATCCCGGCCTGCTCCTGCACGCTGACCAGCGGGGCGTGGATGTGGTCGACGTACACCTGCGGCTCGGGCCGGGGCTGCATCGCCTTGACGGCGAGTTTCGCGAAGCCCTCCGCGCCGATGCCGATGACGACCTCGGGCAGCAGCTCGGCGTGGTGCGGTTCGAGACCGACGGTCCGCGGACGGCGGCGGGCCTCCTCGTCCAGCCGGTCCCGGAAGATGTCGGCGATCCGTTTGTACGCGCGGTACTGCAGCAGCCGGGCGAACAGCAGGTCACGGGCCTCGAAGAGGGCCAGGTCCGCCTCGTCCTCGACCTCGGCGGCGGGCAGCAGGCGGGCCGCCTTCAGATCGAGCAGTGTCGCGGCGACGACGAGGAACTCGGTCGTCCGGTCCAGGTCCCCGCCCGGGCCCATCGCCCGGATGTACGCCATGAACTCGTCGGTCACCTTCGACAGCGCGATCTCGGTGACGTCCAGCTTGTGCCGGGAGATCAGCTGGAGCAGCAGGTCGAAGGGGCCCTCGAAGTTGGCGAGCCGGACCTTGAAGACGCCGTCGGGGGAATCCCCCGCGTCGCCCTGAGCGTCCCTCCCGGGGCCGCCGACGGGCTCGGCGGCCGGTGCGGGCTCCTGCGCCGACGTCCGCTCCCGTACCGGCTCCGGGGTCGGCTCCCGTACCGGGGCCGGTTCGCGTTCGTGCGCCGGGGGCGCGAGGGGTGCCGGCGCCGGCTCGCGCACCGGTACCGCGGGCGCCGCTCCCGGCCCCCGCCCCAGCGCACGGCGACGGCCGGCGGGTGCGCCGGGGCCGGAGGCGGGATCGTTCGAGGTCATGGCCTCCGCAGGCTACCGCTACCGTCCGCGGAGCCGCCGTACGAGGATGCTGGCGTCCCCGCGGCTCTCCAGGTCGGCGAGGACCACGGCGACCGCCTCGCGGACGATGCGGCCGCGGTCGACCGCGAGCCCGTGTTCGCCGCGGAGCACCAGACGGGCGTGCTCGAGGTCCATCAGTTCCTCGGCGGACACGTACACGGTGATCTTCTCGTCGTGCCGTTCACGGCCGCTGGGCCGGCGGGCGGAGGCCCGTCCGCGCTTGCGCGACGGGGCGTCGTCCTGGCCGGCAGAACCTTCCTGCGCGCCCTGCCGCGGACCGGAGCGCTCCCCGGTGCCGCGGGTGCCGCCCTGCTCGGCGCCGGCCGCCGCGTGTTCGGTTCCCTCGCCGTCCCCGCCCTGTGCGGGTACGGCGTTCGGCGCGTCCTCGGCGGAACCGGCCGCCCCGCCGCCCTCCCCCGCCGGAGCGGGCACCCGGGCCTCGCCGCCCGCGGGGCGCCGGGGTGCGGACGGCTGGAGCGCCGTTCCCCCTGTCGTGCGGAAGAGTTCGTCGGCCCCCGGCAGACTCACTCGGCGTGACACCGGGCGAGCACCTCCCTGGCGAGCTGGCGGTAGGCGGCGGCGCCGACGGAGTTGGAGGCGTAGGTGGTGATCGGCTCACCGGCGACCGTGGTCTCCGGGAAGCGGACCGTGCGCCCGATGACCGTGTGGTAGACGTGGTCGTCGAAGGCCTCGACCACCCGCGCCAGCACCTCACGGCTGTGCACCGTGCGCGAGTCGTACATGGTCGCCAGGATCCCGTCGAGCTCCAGCTCCGGGTTGAGCCGTTCCTGGACCTTCTCGATGGTCTCCGTCAGCAGGGCGACACCGCGCAGCGCGAAGAACTCGCACTCCAGCGGCACGATCACCTTGTGGGCGGCGGTGAGCGCGTTGACGGTGAGCAGGCCGAGCGAGGGCTGGCAGTCGATCACGATGTAGTCGTAGTCGTCCATCAGCGGCTTCAGCGCCCGCTGCAGCGTCGACTCGCGCGCGACCTCGGAGACCAGTTGGACCTCGGCGGCGGACAGGTCGATGTTGCTGGGCAGCAGGTCCATGTTGGGGACCGCCGTCTTCAGGAGCACCTCGTCGGCCGACATGCCCCGCTCCATGAGCAGGTTGTAGACCGTGAGGTCGAGCTCCATGGGGTTGACGCCCAGACCGACCGACAGCGCGCCCTGCGGGTCGAAGTCCACGAGCAGCACCCGGCGGCCGTACTCCGCGAGCGCGGCACCCAGGTTGATGGTCGACGTGGTCTTGCCGACGCCGCCCTTCTGGTTGCACATCGCGATGATCGTCGCGGGACCGTGGTGGGTCAGCGGTCCCGGGATCGGGAAGTACGGCAGCGGGCGACCGGTCGGGCCGATGCGCTCGCGACGCTGGCGGGCGGCGTCGGGCGCGAGGGTGGCCGCGTACTCGGGGTCGGGCTCGTACTCGGCGTCGGGGTCGTAGAAGTGCCCTTCGGGCAGTTCGTCGTAATCGGCGAAGTGGTTGCGGGGCGCGCCACTTCCGTCGCCGGACATGGCGTTCACGTGATGGCCATCCATGCTCTGGGGTGCTGACAGAGCCGTGCGGGGACTCGACGGGCTCTGATGGGCTGCGAAGGTTCGGACAGCGACGGAGCCGACAGCCTCGCGCCCCGTGGAGCCCTGGCTCCGCGTAGGCATTCCTGGTTGCCCACCTCCGGGAGAAAATGTCGACTCATTCACAAGTCGTCTTACCTCCTTGGTGACCAGGAAACTTCTAGACAAGGTCAGCGTGGCACCATGCCGACGGTTGGCGACTCTATGGCGTGTCGGGTGTTCGCAGCAACACAATCCGCCGGACCCGACTCGATGTGTCGACAATGAAACATCCCGCTGTCAAGGGCGTACGGCCGTCGCACCGCAGGTTTCACCGGTGTGCGAATCGGTCGAAGGGTCACGTTCGAGGCGAGTTGACCGAGAGCCGCAAAGTGACCATACACACATCCGGCCGGACCTTGTCGGGCAAGGTCCGGCCGCTGATGCGTGATTGACGCGCCCTGTTGACGTATCGCCTTCACGGAAAGGCGACTTGCCCGGGCGTGTCAGCCCAGGAGCGTGTCGAGCTCCACGTGCGCCAGGCCGTGCGCCTCGGCGACCTCGCGGTAAACGACCTGGCCGTCATGGGTGTTGAGACCCTTGGCCAGCGCGGCGTCGCGGCGCAGCGCCTCGGCCCAGCCGTTGTTGGCGAGCGAGACGATGTACGGCAGCGTGGCGTTGGTGAGGGCGTTGGTGGAGGTGTTGGGCACCGCGCCCGGCATGTTCGCCACGCAGTAGAAGACCGAGCCGTGCACCGGGAAGGTCGGCTCGGCGTGGGTGGTGGGACGGGAGTCCTCGAAGCAGCCGCCCTGGTCGATCGCGATGTCGACAAGGACACTGCCGGGCTTCATCCGGGACACCATCTCGTTGGTGACCAGCTTCGGGGCCTTGGCGCCCGGGATGAGCACGGCTCCGATGACGAGGTCGGCGTCGAGGACGGCCTTCTCCAGCTCGAAGGAGTTGGACATGACGGCCTTGACCCTGGTGCCGAAGATCTTGTCGGCCTCACGCAGCTTGTTGATGTCGCGGTCCAGCAGGGTCACGTCGAAGCCCATGCCGACGGCGATCTGGGTGGCGTTCCAGCCCGAGACCCCGCCGCCGATGACGACGGCCTTGGCCGGGGTGACGCCGGGGACGCCGCCGGGCAGGACGCCGCGGCCGCCGTTGGCCCGCATCAGGTGGTAGGCGCCGACCTGCGGGGCCAGCCGGCCCGCGACCTCGGACATCGGGGCGAGCAGCGGCAGCGCGCGGTTCGGCAGCTCGACGGTCTCGTAGGCGATCGCGGTGGTGCCGGACGCGACGAGGGCGTCGGTGCACTCCCTGGAGGCGGCCAGGTGCAGGTAGGTGAAGAGGGTCTGGTCCTTGCGGAGGCGGTGGTACTCCTCGGCGACGGGCTCCTTGACCTTGAGCAGCAGGTCGGCCGCGGCCCACACCTCGTCGGCGGTCTCCAGGATCCGCGCGCCGGCGGCGACGTACTCGTCGTCCGTGATCGAGGATCCGACACCGGCGTTGCGCTCGATGACGACCTGGTGGCCGTTGCGCACCAGCTCGTGCACGCCGGCGGGGGTGATGGCCACCCGGAACTCGTTGTTCTTGACCTCGCGGGGGATGCCGACCTTCACGTCGATCACGGTCCTTGGCTCAGAGGGTGTGGGGAAACAGCAACACATACCCGGAGGTAGCGGACGCACCGGGATGCACCGCAGGAGAACGTGCGGCAGAGCCAGTTTAATGAAGGTGTTCCCGCTGTCTAGCCTTCCATTGCATCAATCTTCAGCGGGTGTACTGCGGATTTCGCAGGCGTTATCGCCGTGTTCCGGCTCCGGATCACCGTCTCCGGGCTCCTCTCCCAGGATGCGCTCGGCCGCGCCGCGGTGCAGGCGGGCGGCCTCGGGGTCGCCGAGGTGCTCCAGGGTGTCGGCCAGCCTGAGCTGGAGGGCGGCCTGCAGACGGGCGTCGTCGGCCCGCCGGGCCCACTCCGCCGCCTCCTGGCAGGTGCGCAGCGATTCCTCCGGCCGGCCCGCGTACTCCTGGACCCGGGCCAGCTCGCTCAACGCCCGTGCGGACGCGGCCACATCGCCGGCCTTGCGGTGCCCGGCGGCCGCGGCCCGCCAGCCCCGCTGCGCCTCGCCGTACCGTCCGGCATAGGTGTGGGCGGTGGCGATGCGGCCGTACAGCCGGGCGGCGTCCGCGCGCTCGTCGCGGGCCAGCCGCTGGGCGAGGGCCCGGCCGAACCAGTCGGCGGCCCGGTCGTAGTCCCCCAGTTCCAGGTGCGCGCCGCCCACGGATTCCATCGCGCGGCCGGTCGCGTACGGGTCGTTCGCCTCCCGTCCGGCGTCCAGCGCGGCCCGGTAGCGCACCAGGGCCTGTGCCGTGCGCCCGGTGCGGGCGTCCACGTCGGCCAGGTTCAGCAGGGCGGCGGCCTTCTCCCGGGGCAGGCCGCGGCGCTCGGCCACGTCCAGGACGAGCTGGTGGACGCCGTACAGGTCGGGCGCGGCCCCCTGGGTGCCGAAGTGCGCGACCATCGCCCTGACCAGCTGGGACATCAGGCGCCTGGCCAGGGTGTCCAGCTCGCCGTCGGCGACCGCGAGCCGGGCGCAGGCCAGCAGCGCGGGCCGGCGGGCGCGCAGCCAGTCGGCGGCCGCGCGCGGGGTGGCGAACCGCAGGGCGCGGGGCGTCCCCTGGAGCTTCTCCCGGGCCTGCGGGTTGTCCGTCTCGGTGATCGCCCGGCAGGACTGGAGCAGCCGTACCGTGCGCTCCAGCATGCGGGCGCGGGCCAGCTGGAGCTCGGCCGGACGCTCGTGGGTCTCGGCCGCCTCCCGCAGCAGCGGCTGGAGGCAGCCGGGGACCTCGTACACGGAAACCGGCGACGGCAGGGCCCGCAGCAGGCCCAGGGCGACGAAGTCGTCCAGGGTGGCGCGGGCGGCGTCGACCGAGCAGCCGGCGAGCGCGGAGGCGGTGTGCGGATCGGCCAGACCGGCCGGGGCGAGGCAGAGCAGCCGCAGCGTCCGGGCGGCGACCGGGGGCAGGGTGGCGTGCACGAGCCGGAAGATCCGGCTCAGGGGGGTCCCGTCGTCACCCTCGGCGTGCAGCTGCTTGGCGAGGTCGGCGATCGCCGACTTGGGCCGCGCGGCGAGCCAGCCGCCCGCCAGGATCAGCGCGGCGGGATGCCCCTGGCAGGCCTCGACGAGTCCCTCGGCGGCACGCGGGTCGACGGTGACGCGGACCGAGCCGGTGTGCCGGGTGAGCAGTTCGAGGGCGGACTTGGTGTCGAGGCCGCCCAGGGTGCAGGGCCGTACGTCGGAGATCCCGGTGAGCGGCCCCGCCGAGACGGCCACGACCAGGCATTCGGGGGTGTCCGGAAGGAGCGCGTCGACCTGGTCGGCGCCGGCCGCGTCGTCGAGCAGGAGCAGCGCGCGCCGTCCGGTGAGGGCCTCGCGCAGGACGGCCGAGAGGTCGTCCTCGCCGGCGCCCGGCGGGACCGGCCGGCCGAGCGCGGTGAGCAGGTCGCGGGCGGCCCGTTCGACGGGCACGGGCGTGCCGTCGGGTTCGCCGAGCCGGACGCGCAGCACACCGTCCCGGTAGCGCCCCGCGACCTGCCGGACGAACTCCTCGGCCAGCGCGGTACGGCCGGAGCCGGGCCGTCCGGCGATGAGGAGCACGCGCGCGCGAGGGGCCTTCTTCCCGGAGAGGGTGTCCAGCCCCGCGCGTTCGATGTCGGCGCGCAGTTCCTTCAACTCCCGGGTGCGCCCCAGGAAATGGCCCTCCGTCGCAGCGTGTCCGGACAGCTGCGCGCCGTCTGTGTCCACTGCCTGATCCGTCACGGGCCACACTCCCGTCCCACCGCACGTGCGAGCCCGCCGGAACTCCGGACCGGGCGGTTCCCGAGCCTAGTTCACGCTCTGCGACGTTCCGTGAGGAGCGCGGCGGCGACGTCCCCCGATCGGATCAGCAGATCGTCACACCGCAGGGGCCGACCGGAGGACCCGGGACGGGATCACGCCTCGAAGGGGCGGGCCGGCCACGGGGCCTGCGCCGGGCGCAGCGCGTCGAGCCCGTCGCCGCCGCGCGCGGCGACCAGCGACAGGACGCCCACGACGAGGCAGTTGTTGTGCAGCTCGCCGGCGAGCACTCCCCGCACGAGTTCGTCGACCGGCACCCGCGCGTGCTCCATGTCGGCCTCCTCGTCCTCGACCGCGAAGCGCTCCCCCTCGGCCTCGGACAGGCCGCGGGCCAGGAAGACGCGCACCGCCTCGTCGCAGCCGCCGGGGGTGGTGTAGACGTCGGTCAGCACCCGCCAGTCCTCGGCCTTGACGTGGGCCTCCTCGTACAACTCCCGCTGGGCGGCGCGCAGCGGGTTCTCGCCGGGCACGTCGAGCAGGCCGGCCGGGATCTCCCACAGCTTCTGCCGCACGGGGTGGCGGTACTGCTTGATCAGCAGGACGCGGTCCTCGTCGTCGAGGGCCAGGACGGCCACGGAGCCGGGGTGGACCTGGTAGTCACGGTGGACGGCGGAGCCGTCCGGCATGACCACCTCGTCGGTGCGGACGGAGGTCTTCTTTCCCACGAAGGGGGTCTCCGTCGCGCGGACCTCCCACGCCTGCGCGGTGTCCTTGATCGTCATGCCCTGTCCTTCCACACGTACAAAAGGAATACGGCCGCGGGAGAGCCGGCCGTGCCGAACCGGGAAACCAGAAGAAAGCGGCCGGGGTGCTCACCTGTGAAGGGACGCACCCCGGCCACCGTACAACTGGTGTGTTACTTCGAGGTCTTCCGCTCGACCGCGGCCTTCACCAGCCCGGCGAACAGCGGGTGCGGACGCGTCGGCCGCGAGCGCAGCTCCGGGTGGGCCTGCGTGGCGACCAGGTAGGGGTGGACGTCGCGCGGGTACTCCACGTACTCGACGAGCTTGCCGTCCGGCGAGGTGCCGGAGAACAGGATGCCCGCCTTCTTCTCCAGCTCCGCGCGGTAGGCGTTGTTGACCTCGTAGCGGTGACGGTGCCGCTCCTCGACGTACTCCTTGCCGTCGTAGACCTCGCGCACGATCGAGCCCTCGGCCAGCTTCGCCGGGTACATGCCCAGTCGCATGGTGCCGCCCATGTCGCCCTCGCCGGCGACGATGTCGAGCTGCTCGGCCATCGTGGAGATGACCGGGTGGCCCGTGGCCGGGTCGAACTCGGTGGAGTTGGCGTCGCCGATGTCGGCGAGGTTGCGGGCCGCCTCGATCACGATGCACTGCAGGCCCAGGCACAGGCCGAGCAGCGGGATCCTGTTCTCGCGGGCGTAGCGGATCGCGCCGACCTTGCCGAGCACGCCGCGGTCGCCGAAGCCGCCGGGGATGCAGACGCCGTCGACGTCGGCGAGCTGCGCCTGGGCGCCCGCCGGGGTCTTGCAGTCGTCCGAGGTGACCCACTTGATCTTGACGCGGGCCTTGTTGGCGAAGCCGCCGGCGCGCAGCGCCTCGGTGACCGAGAGGTAGGCGTCGGGCAGGTCGATGTACTTGCCGACCAGGGCGAGGGTGATCTCGTGGTCGGGGTGGTGGACGCGGTCGAGCAGGTCGTCCCAGGTCGTCCAGTCCACGTCCCGGAACGGCAGGTCCAGCTTGCGGACGACGTAGGCGTCCAGGCCCTCGCCGTGCACGGTCTTGGGGATGTCGTAGATCGACTTGGCGTCGGGACAGGCGACCACGGCGGCCTCGTCGACGTCGCACATCAGCGAGATCTTCCGCTTGATCGCGGTGGGGACCTCGCGGTCGCAGCGCAGCACGATCGCGTCCGGCTGGATGCCGATGTTGCGCAGGGCGGCCACGGAGTGCTGGGTGGGCTTGGTCTTCAGCTCGCCCGAGGGACCGATGTAGGGCAGGAGCGAGATGTGGACGACGAAGACGTTGTCCCGGCCGACCTCGTGGCGGACCTGGCGGACGGTCTCCAGGAACGGCAGCGACTCGATGTCGCCGACCGTGCCGCCGACCTCCGTGATCACCACGTCCACCTCGTCCGTCGCCATCCGGCGGATACGGTGCTTGATCTCGTTGGTGATGTGCGGGATGACCTGCACGGTGTCGCCCAGGTACTCGCCGCGGCGCTCCTTGGCGATCACCGTGTTGTAGACCTGACCGGTGGTGACGTTGGCGGAGCCGTCGAGGTCGCGGTCGAGGAAGCGCTCGTAGTGGCCGATGTCCAGGTCGGTCTCGGCGCCGTCGTTGGTGACGAACACCTCACCGTGCTGGAAGGGGTTCATCGTGCCGGGGTCGACGTTGAGATAGGGGTCGAGCTTCTGCATCACGACGCGCAGGCCCCGCGCCTTGAGCAGCATGCCGAGGCTGGAGGCGGTCAGCCCCTTGCCGAGGGAGGAGGCGACACCCCCGGTGACGAAGATGTGCTTGGTCGTCGTGGCGGAGCTGTTTCGGAAAGCAGCGGGCGGCATGGCCAAGAGGGGGCTCCCGTGGTCGCGATCTGGGGGTGCGGTGCGGCTCCCGGAGGCTTTCGCCGGCGGTTCGTGCCGGAGATCTCCGGGGGTGCCGTCGCTGCGGTTCGGGGGTTTCGTGCCCACCGGTCCACGGGCTACCAGGGTATCAGCGCCTCGGGGGGACGGCTTCCGGCCACGCTCCGCGCACGGTCCGGCACCCCGGGGCACCGGCGCACCGGGGCCTCACCCACTGCTCACCCGTTCGGCCCACTCACGTTGTCCGGAGCGGCACACAGATCATCTACGTGCGTCGTATCCTGCTCGGACACTCGCTGCCGAGCCCGGCCGGCAAGACGGCACACCCCAGCCCGTACTCACCGGAACAATGAGAGCTCGTCAGTTCGTTGAGCAAGGATTGGCCTTTGCCAAGACGACTGAGCGACTGCTTTGCTTCACCGCTCAACGACGCAGGACAATTTTCCCCTTGACCGCACCAAGCGACTGCCCCCGTCTGATGGGGGCTACGTGGCCGTTCGACTGGAGTTGCACGTGGCCGGGCGCATCGAAGACTACGCACTCATCGGAGACATGCAGACCGCCGCGCTGGTCTGCCGCGACGGGACGGTGGACTGGCTCTGCCTGCCCCGCTTCGACTCCCACGCGATCTTCGCCGGGCTGCTGGGCACCGAGGAGCACGGCTTCTGGCGGCTCGGCCCGGCGCACGCCCCCGACGCCGAACCGCCGCGGGCGGCCCGGCGCGGCTACCGCGGTGACTCGCTGATCCTGGAGTCCGAGTGGGACACCCCGCGCGGCACGGTCCGGGTGATCGACTTCATGCCCCCGCGCGACGGCGCCCCGCAGCTCATCCGGATCGTCGAGGGCGTCTCGGGCCGCGTCCCCATGCGCTCGACCCTGCGCATGCGCTTCTCCTACGGCCGCGTCGTGCCGTGGGTGCACAAGCACGAGGGCCGCACGGTCGCCGTCGCCGGCCCCGACTCGGTGTGGTTCGACACGGAGGCCGAGACCTACGGCAAGTCGCTGACGACGTACTCCGACTTCACGGTCGCCCCCGGTGACCGGATCGCGTTCACCATCTCGTGGGAGCCCTCGCACAAGGAGCCGCCGGCGCTGCCGGAGCCGGAGCAGTCGCTCCGGGCCACGGAGGACTTCTGGCGCGAGTGGGTCGAGCACTGTACGTACCACGGGCCCTACCGCGAGGCGGTGATCCGTTCGCTGATCACGCTGAAGGCGCTGACGTACGCCCCCACCGGCGGCATCGTGGCGGCCCCCACCACCTCCCTGCCCGAGGACATCGGCGGGGTCCGCAACTGGGACTACCGCTACACCTGGCTGCGCGACGCGGCCATCACCCTGTCCTCGCTGCTGCGCACCGGCTACCGCGAGGAGGCCCGGGCCTGGCGCGAATGGCTGCTGCGCGCGGTCGCGGGCGACCCGGAGAACCTGCAGATCATGTACGGCATCGCCGGCGAGCGCGAGCTGGGCGAGGCGGAGCTGGACTGGCTGCCCGGCTACGAGGGCTCCGCCCCGGTCCGGGTCGGCAACGGCGCGGCGCACCAGCTCCAGCTGGACGTGTACGGCGAGGTCACCGAGGCGCTGCACCTGGGCCACATGACCGGGCTGGCCCGCAACGACTACGCCTCGCTGCTCCAGCTGAAGCTGATCCGCTACCTGGAGAAGCACTGGCAGGAGCCGGACGAGGGCATCTGGGAGGTGCGCGGCCCGCGCCGCCACTTCGTGCACTCCAAGGTGATGGCCTGGGTGGCCGTGGACCGCACGATCAAGCTGATCGAGTCCGGTGACGCGGACGGCCCGCTGGAGCGCTGGCGCGAGCTGCGCGACGAGATCCACCGGGACGTGTGCGAGAAGGGCTACGACAAGGAGCGCAACACCTTCACGCAGTCCTACGGCTCGAAGGAGCTGGACGCGTCGCTGCTGCTGATCCCGCAGATGGGCTTCCTGCCCCCGGACGACAAGCGCGTGATCGGCACCATCGAGGCGATCCAGCGCGAGCTGTCCACGGAGGACGGCTTCATCCTGCGCTACCCGACCGAGGGCGAGAGCGAGGGCGTCGACGGCCTGCCCGGCGACGAGGGCGCCTTCCTGGCGTGCTCGTTCTGGATGGCGGACGACCTGGCGATGATCGGCCGCGTGGACGAGGCCCGCAAGCTGTTCGAGAAGCTCCTGTCGCTGCGCAACGACCTGGGACTGCTCGCCGAGGAGTGGGACCCGCGCCTGCAGCGCCAGGTGGGCAACTTCCCCCAGGCCTTCAGCCACGTCCCCCTGATCGACACGGCCCTGCGCCTGACCGCCTCGGGGGCGTACGGCGGCTGATCCGGCGGGTCCTCCCCGGCCGCGGGGCGTTCTCGCGGCCGGGCGGGAGATGTGACCGGGCGGGGTCCGCGGGTAGCGTCCGCTGCATGGACAGCCACGCGGACCACCGATTCGACGGCCGGGGCGCCGGCGTCACCGTACAGCGGGCGCTGGAGCTGCCCGGACTGCGCAGCGGGCTGCCCGAGATCCTGGCGGGCGCGGAGCGGCTGGGCCGCACGGTGCGCTGGGTGCACGCCGGGGAGGTCCCGAACATCGCCTCCCTGCTCAAGGGCGGCGAGCTGCTGCTCACCACCGGTTACGGCCTCGGCACCCGTCCGGCTGAGCAGCGGGCGTTCGTGCGCACCCTGGCCGAACGGGGCATCGCGGCCCTGGTGATCGAGCTGGGCCCGCGCTTCGCCCGGCTGCCCCCGGCGCTGGTGGAGACGGCCCGCACGACCGGTCTGCCGCTGGTGCAGCTGCACCGCGAGGTGCCGTTCGTCACGGTCACCGAGGAGATCCACACCGAGATCGTCAACGGCCACTACGCCCTGCTCCAGCGGGCCGAGGAGGTGCACCGCCGCTGCACCAGGGCGTTGCTGGACGGCGGGGGGATCCCCCAGGTGCTCGGCATCCTCGCCGACTTCAGCGGCAACCCGGTCTTCCTGGAGACCACCGACGGACAGCTGCTGTACGCCGCCGGGGCCGGGCCGGAGGGGGCGGATCCGCTCCAGGTGTGGGAGGGACTGCGCGGCCCGCACAAGGACGCGCCGGCCGGTTCGGTGCTGGTGGACGTCCCCGGCGGCGGGCCGGGGACGGGCGCGGTGCGGGCCCGGCTGGCGCTGCTGCCGGTGCGCGCCCCGCTCGCTCCGGTGCACCGGATCGCCGCCGAGCGGGCCGCCGGCATCCTGGCCGTGGTGCTGATGCAGGCGCGGCAGGAGGAGGAGCTGGCCGCCCGCGGCCGGGGCGACTTCCTGACCGATCTCGCCGAGGGGCGCATCGCGGCGGAGGACGCCCCGGCCCAGGCGCGTGTCCTCGGCTTCAAGCCCGGCGACGGTCCGCTGCTGCCGGTCGTGATGCGCCTGGGCGACACGCTGTCCCCGGGCGGCGGCTGGGCGGTGCTGGCGCGGGCGGTGGCGGAGGAGCTGGCGTCGGTGGGGGTGCCGGTCCTGCTGGGCGTGCGGCCGGTGGAGGGCCGCGTGCCGCTGCTGCTGGGCCTGCGCTCCGAGCCGGAGCGGTCGACGGTGGCGGACCGGGTCGCGACGGCGCTGCGCGCCGGGGTGGAACGGGCAGGGATCCAGCGGCCGGGCGCCCGGCCGCCGGTCGTGGTCGTCGGCGCCGCGGGGGGCTGGGCGGCGGCCTCGGCGGGTCTCGGGCACGCGGCGGAGACGGCGACGGCGGCGCAGGGCCTGCCGGACCGGCCCTGGTACGACGCCCGCCGCCTCGACATCGACCTGTTGCTGTGGCGGTTGCGCGACCATCCCGGCCTGGCGGCCTTCGTGGACCGCGCGATCGGTCCGGTCCGCGACCACGACCACCGTTCCAGGCCGCCCCTGCTGCCCACCCTGGAGACCTATCTGGCGCACGCGGGCCGCAAGGCGGAGACCGCCCGCGAGCTGCACCTCAACCGGCAGACGCTGTACAACCGGCTCGCGCGCATCGGCGAGTTGCTGGGCACCGACCTCGACGACCCGCAGACGGTGCTGGCGTTGAGCCTGGCGCTGCGGGCCCGGCGGCTGGTGCCCTGATCCGGCGCCGGGCGGGGCCCCGGACCGAGGGGCGCGGGCGGGGGGCGTGGGGCGCCGGGGTGCGCGTCAGATCATCGGCAGCGGTTGCGTCAACTCGTCGTAGACGCTGAGGATCTGGGCGACGGTGTCGTCCTCGCTCGGCCAGGTGGCCGCCTGTCGGGTGCCCGACTCCCGGAGCCGCTCGCGGCGTTCGGGCGCGGCGAGCAGGCGTACGACGGCGTCGGCGAAGGCCTCCGCGTCGCCGGGCGGGACGAGTTCGGCGGCGTCGCCGACGAGTTCGCGCACACCGCCGGTCAGCGCCGCGACGAGCGGCACGCGCGCGTGGAGGGCCTGCTGTGCCAGGACCGAACGCGACTCCCCGGCGCCGGGCAGCAGGGCGAGGTCGGCGGCGGCCAGCAGCTCGCCCACGTCGTCCCGGCGCCCGAGGAGCCGGACGGGCAGTCCCTCGTCCTCGATGCGGTGCTGGAGTTCCGCCCGCAGCGGCCCCTCCCCCGCGACCACGACCAGCGGCACGGGGTCCAGCCGGCCCCACGCGCGCGCGGCGTCGAGCAGGACGCCGTAGCCGCGGGGCCGGTCCAGGGAGCCGGCGGCCATCAGCAACGGGCGTCCGATCGCACCGAGTTCGGCCCGCACCTTGGCCCGCGGCCGTTCCGGGTCCTCCTCGGTGCGGCGGGGCCCGGAGATTCCCACCGCGGCGAGCCGGGCGTCCCGGGCGCCGGTGCGGCGCGCCCGGTCCACGAGGTCGGAGGTGGTGCCGAGCACCACGGCGGCCGTCCTGGCGACCCGCCGCTCCAGCAGGCGCAGCAGATGGGCGCGGGCTCCCTCGGCGTGGGCCCTGCCGTGCCAGGTGACCACGAGCGGGGTGCTCCGCCCGCTGAGCGCGAGCACGGCCCGGAAGGAGGCGTGCAGGCCGTGCGCGTGGACGAGGTCGGCGTCCGCGCAGGCCGCCCGCAGCGCCGCCACGGACGCGGGATCGCTGCTGCGGGGCACGGGCACGTGGTCGGCTCCGGCGCCGGTGAAGTCGTGCAGGTGATCGGAGTCGGCGGGGGCGCACACCGTCACCCGCACGCCCCGCGCGACGAGCCCCGCGGCCAGGGAGCGCACATGGGCGCTGCTGCCGGCGTTGCCCCCGCCCAGCACCTGCACGGTGCGCAGCGGCGACTGGCCGTGCGGTGAGTGGCTGCTCACGTGGCCGGGGCTCCTGGTTCGGCATCGGTCGGTCACGAAGGAACGTACAGAAGGCACTCGGGCGCGGGGTGGACCGCTCGTGCTCCCCCACGTCCTGCGCCCAAGGATGCCAGGGCGTACGGGTGTTCCGTGCCGTCGAGCACCCGCAGCCCCGGCAACACGCCTCCACATGTCACCCGCACGAGTGAATGAGGGCGAAGTCCCGTTCGCCGGGTGAGCCGGTCCTGGAGAAGCCGGTCCTGGAGAAGCCGGAGGGCGGGACCGGCCCGTGGTGCGCCGTCCCGCCCTCCGCCCGAGCGGCTACGCGTCCGCGCGTGCCGTCTCCAGCAGTTCCTCCGCGTGCGCGCGTGCCGTCTCCGAGTCCTCCTGGCCCGCGAGCATCCGGGACAGCTCCCGGATCCGCTCCTCGCCCTCCAGCACCTTCACACCGGACCGGGTCACGGACCCGTCGTGGGTCTTCTCGACCAGCAACTGCCGGTCGGCGAAGGCCGCCACCTGCGGCAGGTGGGTGACGACGACGACCTGCGCGGTCTTCGCGAGCCGCGCCAGGCGCCGCCCGATCTCCACGGCCGCCTTGCCGCCCACGCCCGCGTCGACCTCGTCGAAGAGGTACGTCGGCACGGGGTCCGTCCCCGCGAACACGACCTCGACGGCCAGCATCACGCGGGACAGCTCACCGCCGGACGCGCCCTTGGCGATGGGACGCGGCGGCGCCCCCGGATGCGGGGCGAGCAGCAGCTCCACCTCGTCGGCGCCGGACGGCCCGCAGGCGACGGGGCGGCCGTCGACCTCCACGCCCTCGGGGTCCTCGGTCTGCCGGATGTCGAACGACACGCGCGCGTGCGGCATCGCCAGCGAGGCCAGCTCGGCGGTGACGGCGGCGGCGAACCGCTCGGCGGCCTCCGTCCGCGCGTCGGTCAGGGCCTGGGCCAGCCCGCCCAGCTCGACCCGCAGCGCGTCGCGTTCGGCCGTCAGCTCGTCGATCCGCTCGTCGTCGCCGTCGAGTTCGCCGAGCCGGGCGGCACCGCGCTCGGCCCAGTCGAGGACCGCGTCGACGTCCTCGCCGTACTTCCGGGTCAGCGCGGTCAGCGCGGCCCGCCGCTCCTCGACGGCCGCCAGCCGCAGCGGATCGGCGTCGAGGTCGTCCGCGTACCCGGCCAGCTCCCCCGCCACGTCGCCCAGCAGGATCCCGATCTCCCCGATGCGGTCGGCGAGCGCGGCCAGCGCCGGATCGTGCGACCGTACGGCCTCCAGGGCCCGCTGGGCGCCCGCGACGAGCGTGGTCGCGTCGATGCCCTCGGGGTCCTCGGGATCGCCCGCGAGGGCGCCGTGGGCGGACGTGGCCGCCGCGGACAGCGCCTCCGCGTGGCCGAGCCGCTCCGCCTCCTCCGCCAGTTCCGCGTCCTCACCCGCGCGCGGCTCGACGCCGGCGATCTCGTCGAGGCCGTAGCGCAGCATGTCGGCCTCCTGGGCCCGTTCACGCGCGCGGGTGGTGATCTCGTCGAGCTCGCCGGAGACGGCCCGCAGCCGGCGGTAGGCCTCCGTGTACTTGACGAGCGGCACGGCGACGGCGTCACCGGCGTACCGGTCGAGCGCCTGCCGCTGCCGGGACAGCTTCAGCAGTCCCTGCTGATCGGTCTGTCCGTGCACGGCCACCAGCTCGTCCGCGAGTTCGGAGAGCACCCCGAGGGGCACGCTCCGGCCGCCGACGTGCGCCCGCGACCGCCCCTCCGCGGACACACTGCGGCTGATCAGCAACGCCCCGTCGTCGAGCTCGGCCCCGGCCTCCTCGGCCCGTACGGCCACCGGAGCGTCCGCGGGCACGGTGATCCGCCCCTCCACGACCGCTCTGTCGGCACCGAGCCGCACGAGCGCGGCGTCGGCGCGCCCGCCCAGCAGCAGCCCGAGGCTGGTGACCACCATGGTCTTGCCCGCGCCCGTCTCACCCGTGACCGCGGTGAAGCCTGGCGACAGCTCCACGACCGCGTCGTCGATGACTCCGAGCGACCGTATCCGCATCTCCTCCAACACGTCCCCGACCATACGAGGTTTTGCCGGCGTCGTGCGACGCCGCCCCCCGCAACGACGGTCGGGCGTTGTTTTTGTCAGCCGATCGTCGTTGACCTGACAGGTCCACGTCGGCGCGGGGACGGTCCGGTGCCCGGCCGTACCGGGCGGGGGCCATCCGGTCGTGTCCGTCCCGGACGAGTCGCGGAAGCGGCGCTCCCCGCCGGCGCGGGGACCGCCCGGCGCCCGGCCGTACCGGGGTGCCGGGCGTTTCCCGGGCCGGGTCCGCGAAGCCTCTCCCCCCGAGGAGGTGCCCCCGGCCCCGCGACGCCCGGCCCGCCGGACCGCCCTGCGGGCGGACGACGGGACCGCGCGGACAGACCCTAGTGCCGTGCCCCGCGCCACCCGGAGACGGGCAGCGCGAACTTGGCCACCAGCCGGTCCGTGAAGGACGCGTGGTGCAGGCGGGCCAGGCGCACCGGCACGGCTCCGCGCCGCACCTCGACCCGGGCCCCCGGCGGCAGCTCGAAGGTCCGCCGCCCGTCGCACCACAGGACGCCCGGCGGAATGTGGGGCAGCAGCTCCACCGCGAGCACCGAGTTCGGCGAGGTCACCAGCGGCTTGGCGAACAGGGCGTGGGCGCTGATCGGCACCATCAGCAACGCCTCGACCTCGGGCCACACCACGGGCCCGCCGGCCGAGAAGGCGTAGGCGGTGGAACCGGTCGGCGTCGACAGCACGATCCCGTCGCAGCCGAACCCGGTGACCGGCCGCCCGTCGATCTCCAGCACCACCTCGAGCAGCTTCTCCGCGCCGGCCTTCTGCACGGCCGCCTCGTTCAGCGCCCAGTCGGTGTGCACGATGTCCCCGTTGCGGTGCACGACGACGTCGACGGTCATCCGCTCCTCGACCTCGTACGACTTCGTGACCACCCGGTCGACGACCTTGTCGAGGTCGTCCCGCTCGGCCTCCGCCAGGAAGCCGACACTGCCGAGGTTGACGCCGAGCATCGGCACCCCGGACGCCCGCGCGAACTCGGCGCCGCGCAGCAGCGTCCCGTCCCCGCCGAGGACGATGAGCAGCTCGCAGCCCTCCAGGCACTGCGGGGTGGCCTCGCAGACCAGCTCCACCTCGTCCGGCAGGGGCAGGTCGGCGGCCTCGTACTCCAGGACGCGCACCCCGATGCCCTCGCGCAGCAGCCCCTTCACCACCAGTTCCGCGCTGCGGATCGCGGCGGGCCGCCCGGTGTGGGCCAGCAGGAAAACAGTACGAGCTCGGTTCTGGGTCAACGCGGCCCCTCCGCAACTGCACGGTCGACATCGGCCGGGTCCAGGGCGGGCGCCCCGGCCCGGAGCCACAGAAAGTACTCGACGTTGCCGGAGGGCCCGGGCAGCGGGCTGGCGGTGACGCCGTTCACACCGAGTCCCAGCTCCCACGCCTTGCGGGCCACGCCCCGCACCGCCTCGGCCCGCAGCTGCGGGCTGCGTACGACGCCCCCGCTGCCCAGCCGTTCCTTGCCCACCTCGAACTGTGGCTTGACCATCATCACCAGGTCCGCGTCCGGCGCGGCACACCGCGCCAGGGCCGGCAGCACCAGCCCCAGCGGGATGAAGGACAAGTCCCCCACGACAAGATCCACTGGCTCCCCATCGATCGCTTCGAGCGTCAACTCGCGTACGTTCGTACGGTCCTTGACGGTGACGCGTTCATCGCTCTGAAGAGACCAGGCGAGTTGGCCGTAGCCGACGTCGACCGCGACGACGTGCGCGGCCCCCGCCCGCAGCAGCACATCGGTGAAGCCGCCGGTGGACGCGCCGGCGTCCAGCGCCCGCCGTCCCCCGACGAGGAGGCCCTGCGGCACGAACACCTCCAGGGCACCGGCGAGTTTGTGCCCGCCCCGCGACACGTAGTCGGGGTCGCTGTCGTCGACGGAGACGACGATCGCGGCCGCCGTCTCCACCTGTGTGGCGGGTTTGGTGGCGACGGTCTTCCCGACCGAGACCCGCCCCGCGGCGATCAGCTGACCGGCGTGCTCGCGCGAGCGTGCGAGCTTGCGGCGCACCAGCTCCGCGTCCAGACGACGACGTGCGACTCCTGCCACGTTCGGTTCAGCTCCTACTGCCGTGTGTCGGCGGGGGCACCGGAGGTCCCGGGCGGGCGTCGAGCGCGGTGAGCGCGTCGCGCAGCCCCCGGTGTACATCCTCGTACACCGGGAGGTGTCCGTCCGTGGCGAGGTGGTCGGCGTCGGCCAGCCGGTCCAGGTGGGCGTCCACCCCGGGGTCGCCGGTGGGGGCCCGGGGCACCTGGAGCGGGGCCGGGGCGGCGGGGTCGTACTCCGGCTCCGGCTCCGGTTCCCGGGGCGTGGCCGCCGTCTCCGGAACTGTGTCGCTCATGCCCCGACGCTACCGCGAACCGCTGGGGTACCGTCGAGCGCGATGGCCACGATCGAGGAGTGCCGCGTCGCACTCGAGAAGTTCTCGCGGAGCCTGGGCCGCGCCGAGGGGGACGCCCGCGCGGCCGCCGCCCTCGACCGCTCGGTGAGCTGCTGGATCACCGACCTGGACGTCACGTTCCTCGGCCGGATGGCGGACGGCCTGATCGTCGTGCGGGAGACCGTTCAGGGTCCGCCTCCGGAGAAGGCCGGGATCAGGCTGCGGATGACCGGCGACGACCTGGTCGCGCTGGTCGACGGGGAACTGGACTTCGCGAGGGCGTGGGGTGCGGGCCGGGTGCGGCTGGAGGCGAGCCTGAGGGACCTGCTCCGGCTCAGGAAGCTCCTGTGATCCCGGAGACTCCCGTGGCCCCGGGCGGTGGCCCTTCGGCCCGCACGGCTCCCCGTGACCGCCCCCGCTGCTCCCCGTGACCGCCCGCACGCCTTTCCGTGGCCGTCCCCGCCGCTCCCCGTGACCGTCAGGAGGCTTCCGTCACCGGCACGCGCGCGCGTGCCTTGCGCGCGGCCGGCACCACCAGCGGCGTCCCCGTCTCCGGGTCGTCGATGACCTGGCAGCGCAGCCCGAAGACCTCCTCCACCAGGGGCGCCGTGACGACGTCGCCGGGCGCGCCCTGCGCGACGACCGTGCCGCCCTTCAGCGCGACGAGGTGGGTGGCGTACCGGGCGGCGTGGTTGAGGTCGTGCAGGACGGCGACCAGGGTGCGGCCCTGCTCCTCGTGGAGCTCGGCGCACAGGTCGAGGACGTCGATCTGGTGCTGGATGTCCAGGTAGGTGGTCGGCTCGTCGAGGAGCAGCAGCGGGGTCTGCTGGGCGAGGGCCATCGCGATCCACACCCGCTGGCGCTGACCGCCGGACAGCTCGTCGACGTACCGCTCGGCGAGCTCGCCGACCCCGGTCCGGGCCATGGACTCCCGGACGACCCGCTCGTCCTCGGCCGACCACTGGCGCAGGATGCCCTGGTGCGGATAACGGCCGCGGCCCACCAGGTCGGCGACCGTGATGCCGTCGGGCGCGATCGAGGACTGCGGCAGCAGCCCGAGGGTCCTGGCGACCTTCTTCGCGGGCATCGACTGGATGACCTGCCCGTCGAGGAGCACCCGGCCCTGGCTCGGCTTGAGCATTCGCGACAGCGCGCGCAGGAGCGTCGACTTGCCGCAGGCGTTGGGGCCGACGATCACGGTGAACGAGTTGTCGGGGATCTCCACCGACAGCTGCTCGGCGATGACCCGCTGGTCGTAGGCGAGGGTGACGTTCTCGGCGGACAGGCGGTTCACGGTGCTCCTTCGGTCGTTCGGCCCGCGGCCGGCACGGGTGGTGGCGCTGCTCATATCCGGCCCGCCCGGCGCTCGGTGACCAGCAGCCACAGCAGGTAGACGCCGCCGAGCACGCCGGTGACCACCCCCACGGGCAGCTGTCCGTCCCCGAACAGCCGCTGCGCGGCCCAGTCGGCGGTGACCAGGAGGGCGGCGCCCATGAACAGGGCGGGCACGAGGTTCGGTCCGGGCGCGCGGGTCAGGCGCCGGGCCAGCTGGGGCGCGGTGAGCGCCACGAAGGCCACGGGTCCCGCGGCGGCGGTGGCGGAGGCGGTGAGCAGGACGGCGCACACCATGAGCACCAGCCGTACCCGCTCCACGCGCACCCCGAGGGCGTGGGAGACGTCGTCGCCCATCTCCATCATCCGCAGCCCGCGCGCGTTGGCGAGGACGAGCGGGACGAGCACGCAGCACAGCGTGAGCAGCGGCCAGACCTGCTTCCAGTCCCGGCCGTCGAGCGATCCGGTCATCCACACGATCGCGCGGGCCGCGTCGACGAGGTCGGCCTTGGTGATCAGGTAGCCGTTGACCGCGGCCGCGATCGCCGACACACCGATGCCGACGAGGACCAGCCGGTAGCCGTGCACCCCCCGCTTCCAGGCGAGCAGGTAGATGGCGGCACCGGTGACCAGCCCGCCGACGAGGGCACCGACGGCGACCTGGTTGGCGGAGCCGGACATCAGCACGATCACCACGAGCGCGCCGGCCGTCGCCCCCTGTCCGAGCCCGAGGACGTCCGGACTGCCCAGCGGGTTGCGGGAGACGGCCTGGAAGACGGCGCCGCCCAGCCCCAGCGCGGCACCCACCAGCAGCCCCACGACGACCCGCGGCAGCCGCAGTTCGTTGACGATGAACTCCTGGCCCTCGGTGCCGTTGCCGGCGAGGGTCCTCAGCACGTCGCCGGTGGAGATGGGGAAGTCACCGGTGCCGATGAGCACCACGCTCGCGGCGAAGGCGGCCAGCGCCAGCGCGAGCACGACGATCACGGTGCGCGGGTGCACCCGGAGGGACAGCCCGCCGGGGGTGCGCAGGGCCCGGATCGCGCCGGCGTCCCGGCCTCCGGCCTCCGCGGCCTTCGCGGTTCGCCCGGCCCGCGTGGTCCGCCGCGGATCGGACCGGGGTCCGGACTGGGAGTCGGACCGGGGTTCGGACGGGGGTCCGGACTGGGGTGCGGTCTTCACAGCTGGGCCGTCCTCCGCCGTCGTACGAGATGGATGAAGACCGGGCCGCCGATGAGCGCGGTGACGATGCCCACCTGGACCTCCGAGGGGCGGGCGACGACCCGGCCGATCACGTCGGAGCCGAGCAGCAGCACGGGTGACAGGACCGCCGCGTACGGCATGATCCAGCGCAGGTCGGGCCCGGTGAAGGAGCGCACCACGTGCGGGACCATCAGCCCGACGAACACGATCGGCCCGCAGGCGGCGGTCGCGGCCCCGCACAGCACGGTGGCGGCGAGCATGGACAGCGCCCGGGTGCGGTTGAGGTGGGCGCCGAGGGCCCTGGCGGTGTCGTCGCCCATGGCCATGGCGTTCAGCGGCCGGGCGAGGGCGAAGGCGAGCAGCGTGCCGACCGCCAGGAAGGGCAGCACACGCCAGATCGTGTCGTTCGTCGCCGAGGTCAGCGAGCCGACCGTCCAGAAGCGCATCCGGGCGAGCGCCACCTTGTCCATGATCATCACGGCCTGGACGTACCCGAAGAGCGCGGCGCTGAGCGCGGTGCCGGCGAGCGCGAGCCGCACGGGCGTGGCGCCCCGGCTGCCGCCGAGGAACCAGACCAGCGCGCCGACGGTCGCCGCGCCGAGGAAGGCGAACCACACGTAACCGCTGACGCTGGTCACGCCGAAGTAGGTGATGGCGGTGACCACGGCGGCCGAGGCGCCCGCGTTGATGCCGAGCAGTCCGGGGTCGGCCAGCGGATTGCGGGTCAGGGCCTGGAGCACCGTCCCGGACAGTCCCAGCGCGGCGCCGACCAGCAGACCGAGCACGGTCCGCGACACCCGCTCCCCCACGACGACGTCGCCGTACGTCCCCGTGTCCTGGAACAGGCCGTGCCACACCTGGTCGAGGGAGAGCTCCTTGGCGCCGATGGCGACGCTCGCCACCGCCACCAGCAGCAGGACGGCGACGGACACGAGCAGTCCGAGGGACCGCAGGGCCCGGCGGGTCGGGGGCGCGGGGGCGCTCTCCGCGCGCTGTTCGGGAACACTGTCGACCAACACGCGGTTAGGTTAGCCTACCCTGCCACTTTTATCCGCCGACCGGCCACGGCCGCCGCCCGAAAGCCACGGCCGCAACAGGCCCGCCCCACCGCGCGGTTCACCGCTCCGGCACCGCACGGTCCACCGCTCCGGTCCACCGCGGCGGGCGCGCCGCCGGCCTCACAGGCCCAGCCGGGCGAGCGCCTTCCCCCCGTCCAGCCCGCACGCCCCGTCGCCCGCGGCGGTCCAGGCCGCCGCGCACAGCGCCCGCAACCCGTCCAGGGCCGCGCCCTCACCGTCGAGTTCGAGCTTCTCCGCCCCGGCCGACGCGGTCCACCCCCCGCACCGGAAGCCGGCCCCCTCCTCGGCGACCTCCGGCTGCCCGGTCAGCAGACCGCGCAGATCGGCGTCCACGTACGTCGGCCGGTGCCGCGGCGGTGCCGCGAGGAGCTGCGCGCCGTCGGTCACGCCGGTCAGCACGAGCAGCGAGTCGACCTCGCCGTTGAACGCGCCCTCGATGTCGGTGTCCAGCCGGTCCCCGACCACCAACGGCCGCTCGGCGCCGGTGCGCAGGATCGTCTCGCGGTGCATGGGGGGCAGCGGCTTGCCCGCGACCTGCGGCTCGGCTCCGGTCGCGATCCGCACGACCTCCACCGCCGCGCCGTTCCCCGGCGCGATGCCCCGTCCGCTGGGAATCGTCAGGTCGGTGTTGGAGGCGAACCACGGCACACCGCGCGCGACGGCGTACGATGCCTCGGCGAACCGCCCCCACGGCAGGTCGGGCCCGCCGAACCCCTGCACCACGGCCGCGGGGTCGTCCTCCGCCGATTCGACGGGTTCGAGCCCGCGCTCGCGCAGCGCGACCCGCAGGCCCTCCCCACCGATCACCAGGACCCGCGCCCCCGCCGGCACCTGGTCGGCGATCAGCCGGGCGACCGCCTGCGCCGAGGTGATGACGTCGTCCGCCCCGGCGGGTATGCCCAGCTCGGTGAGGTGGTCCGCCACGGCGTCAGGCGTGCGCAGCGCGTTGTTGGTGACGTATGCCAGCCGCATCCCGCCGTCACGCGCGGTGGCCAGCGACTCGACGGCGTGCACGATCGCGTTCCCGCCCGCGTACACCACCCCGTCCAGGTCGAGCAGCGCCGTGTCGTACGCCTCGCTCAGGGCCTGCCCACTGCCCTCGGGCCTCGTCCTGACGCTCCGGCTCATTCCGCATCGCTCCTCGTTCGATCGCTTTCCCCGATCATCCCGCATGCCACCGACACACGTACGATGCCGGGATGAACTCAGCAGGTCACTCGGAAGCGACGGTGCCCCGAGGCCTGGAACTCACCCCGTTCCGAGGCCTGCGCTACGACCCCGACCGGGTCGGCAGTCTCGCCGCCGTCACCTCCCCGCCGTACGACGTCGTGGTCCGCCCCGACGGCCTGCACCACCTTCAGGACGCGGACCCCCACAACATCGTCCGGCTGATCCTCCCCCAGGCCACCACCCCCGGCGCCCGCAACGAACAGGCCGCGGACACCCTCCGCCGCTGGCTCGCCGAGGGCGTCCTGACGGCCGACGCCGTACCCGCCCTGTACGTCTACGAGCAACGGCACGCCGACGGCATGCTCCAGCGCGGCCTCATCGGCACCCTGCGGGTCTCCGAGCCCTCGGCCGGCGTCGTCCTCCCCCACGAGGACGTGATGCCGCACGTCGTCGCCGACCGCGCGGCCCTGATGCGCGCCACCCGGGCCAACCTCGAGCCCCTGCTCCTGACGTACCGCGGCGACGGCACGGCGGCCGGGGTCGTCGAACGGACCGCGGAGCGGCCCCCGCTCCTGTCGACGACCACGGAGGACGGCTTCGGCCACCGTCTGTGGTCGATCACTGACCCCGCCGAGGTGGCCCGCGTCCAGGCCGGCCTCGCCCACCACCAGGCCCTGATCGCCGACGGCCACCACCGCTGGGCGACGTACCTGCGTCTACGCGCGGAGCACGCCTCTCCCGGCCCCTGGGACGACGGTCTGGTCCTCCTGGTGGACACGGCCCGCTACCCCCTGCGCGTCCGCGCCATCCACCGTCTCCTGCACGGCCTGCCGGTCGCCGGGGCCCTGGCCGCGGTGGAGGGCCTGTTCCGCGTCCGGCGTCTGGACGTGCCGCTGTCCGGGGCCCTCGACGCCCTCGCGGAGGCGACCGCCGCGGGCAACGCCTTCCTGCTGGCCGGCGACGGCGCCTTCCATCTCCTGGACCGGCCGGATCCGGCCCTCCTGGCCCGTACGGTCCCCGCCGACCGCCCGCAGGCCTGGCGCACCCTCGACGCGACGGTCCTGCACGCCACGCTCCTCGACCACGTGTGGCACGTCCCCGAGGACGACCCCGCGCGCATCGCCTACATCCACGACACCGCCGCGACGGTCGAGAAGGCGGAACGCGACGCCGGTACGGCCGTGCTGCTGCACCCGGTCCGCGAGGAGGTCGTCCGCGACCTCGCCCGGCAGGGCGTCATGATGCCCCGCAAGTCGACGTCGTTCGGCCCGAAACCGGCCTCGGGCCTGGTCCTGCGCGCGCTGGATCTCTGACCGGGAAACGGGAAAGGGGGCTCGGCTCCGGTGCGTACCGGAGCCGAGCCCCCTTTCCCTCACCCACGTCAGTCCTGGTCGTCGGCCTTGCCCTCGACCGGTCGCTCGTCCTCGACGACGACGACGACGTCGTCCTCGTCCTCGTCCAGCGCGTCGACGAACTCCACACCGTCCAGCTCGGCGAGCCGGTCGGAGGCGTCGGTGCTGCTGTCCCGGTCGGCCTCGACGGCCTTCGCGAACCACTCGCGCGCCTCGCTCCTGCGGCCGGCGGCGAGCAGCGCGTCGGCGTACGCGTACCGCAGTCGCGCGGTCCACGGCTGCACCGAGTTCGAGGCCAGCTCGGGGCTCTGGAGCGTCACGATGGCCGCGTCCAGCTGGTCCATGTCACGCCGGGCACCGGCCGCGACGAGCCGCATCTCGACCTGTCCGGCCTTGTCGAGCTTGTGCACCTCGGGCGCGCCGGCCATCTCCAGCGCCTTCTCCGGCCGTCCGAGCCCGCGCTCGCAGTCGGCCATGACGGGCCACAGTTCCACGGTCCCGGTCATCCGCCGGGCGGCACGGAACTCGGCCAGCGCCTCGCTGTACTTCTGGGTGGCGTACGCCGCGAATCCGGCCGCCTCCCGTACGGCGGCGACGCGCGACGCCAGCCGCAGAGCCACCTTCGAGTACCCGTAGGCACGCTCGGGCTCCTCGTCGATGAGCCGCGCGACCATCACCAGGTTCTTGGCGACGTCCTCAGCGAGCCCCTTGGGCAGGCTCTGCAGCTCCTGCCGTACGTCCTTGTCGATCTCGTCGCCGGTGACGTCCTCGGGGATCGGCAGCCGCTTGATCGGCTCGCGGTCGCGGTCCCGGTCGTCACGGCCGCGGAACCCACCGCGCTCGCCGCCACGCCGGTCGTCGCGCCCGCCCCGGTCGTCACGCCCCCGGAAGCCACCGGAACGACCACCGCGGTCGTCACGCCCCTGGAAGCCGCCGCCGGCGGGCCGCCCACCCCGGTCGTCACGGCCGCGGAACCCGCCGCGGTCGCCTCCGCGGTCGCCGCCACGGTTGTCGTCGCGCTGCCGGAAACCGCCGCGGTCGTCGCGGTCGTCGCGGCGGAAAGCGGGGCGGTCACCGCGGTCGTCTCGTCGGTCACCGGGGCGGTCGTCACGGCGGAAGGAGGGACGGTCACCACGGTCGTCACGGCGGAAGGGGGGCCGCTCGCCCCGGTCGTCGCGGCGGAAAGCGGGACGGTCACCGCGGTCGTCACGACGCGGCCCACGGTCACGGTCGTCACGCTGGAACGCCGGACGAGAACCCCGATCGCCCTCACGACGGTCATCACGGCGGTCGTCCCGACGCCCGTAACCACCACGGTCACGATCACCGTGACCACCGCGGTGGTCATCACGACGGTCGTCGCGCCGGTCGTCCCGACGGAAGCCACCACGGTCCCCGCGGTTGTCGTCACGACGGACGAAGCCTCCGCGGTCGCCGCCACGGTTGTCGTCGCGCTGCCGGAAACCGCCGCGGTCGTCGCGGCGGAAAGCGGGGCGGTCACCGCGGTCGTCTCGTCGGTCACCGGGGCGGTCGTCACGGCGGAAGGAGGGACGGTCACCACGGTCGTCACGGCGGAAGGGGGGCCGCTCGCCCCGGTCGTCGCGGCGGAAAGCGGGACGGTCACCGCGGTCGTCACGACGCGGCCCACGGTCACGGTCGTCACGCTGGAACGCCGGACGAGAACCCCGATCGCCCTCACGACGGTCATCACGGCGGTCGTCCCGGCGGTCATCCCGACGCCCGTAACCACCACGGTTGTCGTCGCGCCGGTCGTCCCGACGGAAGCCACCACGGTCCCCGCGGTTGTCGTCACGACGCCCGTAACCGCCACCGCTGCTTCCACCGCCGCGGTTGTCGTCACGCCGGCCGGCGCCGGGACGGTCGTTGTCGCGACGGAAGCCACCACGGTCTCCGCGGTCGCCGCGGAAGCCGCCGCGCTCGCCACGGTCTCCGCGGTCCCCACTGTCCCGTCGCCGCTGGTCGCGCTCCGGTCGCTCATCGGGAGAGTTGGTGGACATGGGTGACTCCTGTCTTCGGTACCGCAAGTCATTCTCACGCAGCCGGGTACCCGGCGCTTCCTGGAAAAACAAAAGGACCCCTGGTCCCCAGCTGAACGCTGGGACCAGGGGTCCTTCCAAAGATTGTTCGGCGGCGTCCTACTCTCCCACAGGGTCCCCCCTGCAGTACCATCGGCGCTGTAAGGCTTAGCTTCCGGGTTCGGAATGTGACCGGGC